>DASZHD010000030.1:0-250913 GCA_035938175.1 Vulcanimicrobiaceae bacterium | reverse complement strand
TACGGTATGCTGCGCATTCCCGATAAGGCGTTCGGCGACATGGATCTCTATTCGCGCTTCATGCGATGGCTCAACGGAACCGGCGGCCGTTGGGAACCGACCAAACGCGGCTGGTACGACTGGGTTTTGGACGACAAACCTTGGATCGGTCCGCCCGGAGTGCGGCTTCTCTCGATTGCGGGCATTATTCCGTCGCGCGGGTTCGACAACGACGGCCTGGTTTGGGCCGACTCCGCCACGCTGGGCAGCCGCATTCCCGCGCATTTCATCGCCGGCCCGCACGCCAATCATATGAACGTCATCGGGCACTTCGACCCGTTGATCATGCTCAGCAAGGGATTTTTGGCGAACGATCGGGTCTGGCCCCTCACGCTTCGCGCCGTCACGCGATTTTTGGGAGCGCAGCCGCAGCAGCACGTCGAAGTGTCTAAGGCGTCATGAGTATTCCGGCGTTCGTCACGGTGTGCGAGATGGGGCCGCGCGACGGCCTGCAGAACGAACATGCGGTCGTATCGACGGCCGACAAAGTGCGCTACATCGATCTTCTTTCGGAGTCGGGCTTACCGCTGATCGAACCGACCTCGTTCGTCAGCCCCAAGGCGATCCCGCAACTTGCGGATGCGGCAGACGTCTTCTCGCGCATCAAAAAGCGCCCCGGGGTACGGTATCCCGTTCTCACGCCGAACATTAAGGGGTTGGAGCGAGCGAAAGCCGCCGGAGCGGACGCGATCGCCGTCTTCACCGCCGCATCCGAAGCATTCACCAAGCGCAACATCAACATGACGGTCGACGAATCGATCGAAACGTTTCGGGACGTCGTGCGCAACGCCAAGGAAAATTCCATCTGGGTGCGCGGCTACGTTTCGACGGCATTCGGTTCGCCGTTCGGCGACGACGTGACGCCCGGCATGGTCGCGGACGTGGCGCGCCGTTTGCTGGACATGGGGTGCGATGAAATCTCGATCGGTGACACGATCGGCGTCGGCGTCCCCAGTCAAGTGGACGAGCTCGTGCCCGAGCTCACGCGGGATGTTCCGGCCTCCAAACTCGCGTTTCACTTTCACGACACGCGCGGCACCGCGCTCGCAAACGTGTATGCGGCGCTCCAGCACGGCATCGCGATCTTCGATTCCAGCAGCGGCGGTCTCGGCGGCTGCCCGTATGCGCCGGGCGCCACGGGAAATCTGGGAACCGAAGATTTGCTCTATATGCTGCACGGCATGAAGATCGGAACGGGCGTCGATCTCGCCAAAGTTCGTGCGGCGTCCCGCTTCATCGCGGGCGTGCTGGATCACGATCTCACGAGTAAAACGTTCCAAGCGTTAGAGCGAAGCGTATCCGCCGGAACGGGCGCTCCATGAAATCCGATCGCATGGTCTCGCTTCTGCTTCTGCTGCAGGCGCGCAGCCCGCGCAGTGCGCGCGAGCTCGCGCAAACGCTTGAAGTCTCGATGCGGACCGTGTATCGAGACGTCGACGCGCTCGGTGCGTCCGGCGTTCCGGTTTATGCAGAACGCGGCAGCACCGGCGGCATCATGCTCGCGGAAGGCTACCGCCAAGCGATCACGCGCTTCAACACGGACGAATTGCACGCGCTATTCCTTGCCGCCGCGGATCCGCTCTCCGAACTCGGCGTGCAAGGCCACGCGAACGCGCTGCACAAACTCGCCGGTGCACTGCCGGATCTACAGCGGCGCGCCGCCGAACAGGCGCGGCAGCGCATCTTTTTGGATCACAACAAATGGTACCGTTCGCAGCAGCCGGCCCGGCTGCTCTCGGAATTGCGCCGCGCGGTGTGGGAAGACCGCCAGGTGCGCGTTCGGTACCGCGACCGCGCCGGCGTCGACACCGATCGTATCGTCGATCCGTTCGGGCTCGTTTCAAAGGCGGGCATTTGGTATTTGATTGCCCGCGAACAGAACGGGGAGATGCGTTCGTTCCGCGTGGAGCGGATGCTCGAGGCCGAGGAGCTCCACATCCAATTCATCCGCCCGCATGATTTCGACCTGGAAGCGCACTGGCGATCGTCGACCGCCGCACTGCAGCGGTCCGAAGAGTCCGTGGATGTGCTGATTTACGTCGAAACCGAGTGGATCGAAATGGTCGTTGCTTCGGCGTATTCGGAGGTTGAAGTCGTGGCCGAAGACGGGGCCGGCAAACGTTTGCGCGTGCGTTTTCCGGGCTATCGCGTCGCGCTTTCGCAAGCCGCTTCTTGGGGCGCTCGCGCGCGCGTTTTGGAGCCTGCGGAGCTCCGCCGGGACGTCATCGAACACGCGCGCGCGCTGCTGGATACCTACGAAACGGCTAACGTTTGAGCAAGAACCGGATCGCCTTGCATTTCGTGGCTTGGCACGTGTAGACGATGTGATCCGGAACGAAATCTTTCGGCGCCCAGAAGATCACCTGTAACTTCGCGGCCATGGCCTGTTGAAGGATGATGCCGTTCGGCTGCACGCTGCGGGTGTCTGCCGTTATTCCGCCGGCATCCGCCAGGAGAATCTGCGGATCGTCCATGTATGCCGCCGGCCGGCCGTTGCTGATCACTCCCTCAAAGATCAGCACGCGCATATTCGGATCCGAAGGGTGTTCGATCACATTGTCGGACGGGCGCTCCGGACCGAAATACTTCGGAACGATCCGGACGAATCCGTTGAACGCCGGATGCGGAAAGACGGCCTGAACGCCCGCAATTTGATTTGCGCCGCCGGGAACCGGCGACGGCTTTGCGGTCGAGGGCTGCGGCACGGCGAGACTTGCCAGCGCGAGGAAAGCGAAATAGGGCAAACGTCGCATAAGGATGACTCCTCGTGTGAAAAGGGCGCAGGCTGCAAAGTTGGGTAAAGCGGCATCCGTGAACCTGCAAGGACTGCGGCTTGCCGTACTCGCTCCGATTACTTGGCCTACGCCGCCGCCGGGGTACGGCCCGTGGGAGCAGATCGCATTCAACATCGCCGACGGAATGCGCCGCCGCGGGTTGGACGTCACGCTGTTTGCGCCGGCGAATTCGCGGTTTGAAGGGCGTGTGGAATCCGTCGTTCCGGTCGGCTGCGCCGAGGATCCGTTCATCGACGCCGATGTCGCGGCGGCACGGCATATCGGCCACTTGATGGAACATGCGGATCGCTTCGATCTGATCCACAATAACTTCGACTGGAAACCCATGACCTATGCGCTGGGCACAAAGCGCCCGCCGATGCTCACCACGGTACACGGGTTCTCGACGCCGAATATTTTGGGCGCATACTATCAGTGTGCGTGGCGAAGCTTCTACTGCTCGATCAGCGACGCGGATCGCGATCCGGGCCTTGCGTACTTGGGAACGACGTACAACGGCATCGACCCGCAAGAGTTTACCTTCAACGATCGCGCGGGAGATTATCTCGTCTTCCTCGGGCGGTTTCACCCCGAAAAAGGGACGCATCTGGCTATCGAGATTGCCAAGCGCAGCGGGAAACAGTTGAAGATCGCTGCAATTCCGCAAGACGAAGCGTATTTTCGCACGTACGTCGAGCCGCACATCGACGGCGAACAGATTCAGTTTCTCGGAGAGGTAAAACGCCGCGAGCGGAACGAGCTCTTGAGCAACGCGCTGGCGCTCGTGCATATGACGACGCGACCCGAACGCTTCGGGCTAACGATGGTGGAAGCGATGGCGTGCGGCACGCCGGTACTCGGCGCGCGCATGGGATCGATTCCGGAGATCGTCGTGGACGGCGTTACCGGGTTTTTGTGCGATTCGGTGGACGACGCGGTAGAGAAAGTTCCGCGGCTCGCGCAGCTCGGCCGCGCAGCCTGCAGGCGCCGCGTCGAGGCGGAATTCACCGTCGATCGGATGATCGACCGCTATCTAGACGCGTACGTTCGAGCGGTGAAACTCGAGCTTCCGCCCGAGCCCACCGCCGAACAACTTCGCTGGAGAAAACACGACTGGTGGGATCGTCCGATGGCTTTTACGGAGATCCCACCGAAGCCGCGTAGCTTGGTTTTTTCGGAGCCCTAGATCTTCTCGGTCAGCGAGAAGAACGCTTGAGCGGGTGCTAGACCAAACTCTTCAGCGCTCGACCCTTGCTGAAGCGGGCTCGTGTCGGTCCCGAACTGATTTTCAGGCTTATACGGCGCCAGCCCGATCAGACCCCATTGCGAAACGTTGCTATTGAAGACGTTGATGACTCCGAAGTTCAGAGCGAGCTGCTTCGTGAGTTGCTTTGCTACATTGAAGTTGAAATACGTATATCCGGGACGGTTGAGCCCGTTCGGATAACCGATGAAATACCCGTCCAAACTGCCGGACCACCCTTGATCGTCGCCATACGCGATGCCGAAGTTGGCGCGGTGCAGTGGAACGCCCGAAATCTGCGACCCATTAATCAAGAAGATGTTGTTCACGAGAATATCGTTGCTCATCCCGAAATAAGAGGCAGACTGTAACGCCCAGCCCGCGTCGAGCGTAAAGTCGCGGCTCAGCGCAATGCTGGTCTGTACTGTGAGGCCCTTGAACTTTCCCGAACCCGCGTTAAACAAATCCGTCACACCGAAGTGCGAGGAGTTGAAGTTCGAACCGCACTGCGTTTGCAGCTTCCCGAGGAAGCCCGAGAGATCCGGAATGACATTCGACGGCAGCGTCGATAGCGGGAACGTTCCGGAAACGAGCGGGTTCAACTCGCTCGATTCGTATGCATCGGCTTGGATCGTCGTGCGCTCGGCAAACCGGTGCCCGTACGCCAACTCGTAGTCTACGGCGTCTTCCGGCTTGAGTTGCGGATTGTTTCCCGATGCGATGGAGTCGAGATTGCTGCCGCACGTCGGATTGTAGCTCTGCACCGATCCGAACGAGATGCCGCCGTACAAGTTCGACGGATCCGGTACGCTGGACGATCGGCCGCCGGTCAACCGCACCACGTCGTCCGGCGTCGGGCGGTACACGAATGACAAGCGCGGATTCAAGTACGTGGTCGCCGTGTTTTGATCGCGCTGAAACGCAAGGTTTCCGAAGACGCTCAATTTCGAATTCGGTTGATAGGTGTCGCGCAGGAAGTAGTTGGTGAACGAGAGCTGCAGGTCGGGGTTCACCGTGCCGGCGCCGATGTTGTCGCCGATGTGCTGCTGATGCTCGATAAATACGCCACCCATCACGTCGTTGCGTCCGCGCGTATATTCGTCGCTGGCCAGCAGGCCGTGGGTGTAATAGATGTCGGTGTAGTGATTCGCGCTGGGATCGAACCCTTTGATGTTGTCAAACCCGTAAGCGTCCACGTAGCCGTCGACGACGAACTGCGTGGGTCCGAGTTGCTGCGTGACCCGCGCATGGTAATCCTGATTGCGCGCGTCGTGGTAGCGGCCCGGTCCGCCCCCGAACGGTCCGTAGAACGTGGCCGCGTACTGCCCTGCCGTCAAACACGAATAGCCGCCGGCGGCATCGCTTACGACAGGATACAGGCTGCTGCTGCTGCACGAAACTTTGTTGCCGTTCGGCAGCGTGATCGTCGTGTTCGGAGGACTGTTGGTCACATTGTACAGCGACTCTTGATACGTGTAGTAATCCGTATCGCCGTTGCCGGGGCTGTTCGCCCAATCGGTCGCGTTGTACGCAGTAACCTGAAGATTCGTCGTCGGCGTCAGGTCGTACGATAGCTTCCCAACCATGTTGCGCAGGATATACGCGCCGTTGACATAGTACGAGCAGGCCGCGATGTCGGCGGCGGCAATGCTCGGCGCATTCGTTCCCGAGGGACAGCCGTTGCTGTTCGGGTTGCCCAGCATGCCCCACTGCGTGGGATGCCCCACCAGTTCACCTTGCGTGCCTTGCACGCCGTACGCCAGCGCGTAACCCAACTTGCCGAGGTAGCCCGTCGTCTGGAGGCCGGTGAACGCCTTTGCGAACGTTCCGTATCCTTGCTCTAGTGAAAATTGCGGCGTCCGCGTGGGCGTAATCGTCTGGAAATTGACGGCGCCCGCAACGGTAGGAATCGCATAGAGTCCCGTTGCGCCCGATCCGTACACGACTTCCATGTTGCTCAGGCCCCAGAACGGCGAGGTCTGATAGTCATAGCCTTGGCCGAAAGCACCGATCGGTCCGATCGGATGCCCGTCGAGCAACGTTGCGGTTTCGGTGGGATCGTAGCCGCGGATGCTCAGCGCGAGATCGTCGCCGAGCGACGAGCTCGTGGAGCCGTTGACGAACGGAAGCGTGGTGAGCGCGTCTCCGGAACGCAAATATCCCTGCGCCTGGATCGTGCTAGCGCTGATGCTTTGATTGAACGTGGCCGTGCTTTGCAGTGCGCCCTGCGTCGAAACACGCACGCTGCTGATCGTCCGCAGACCGCCGGTCGTTCTGCTCAGCGCGATCGAGACGTTTGCCTGCGCTTCACCGGCAACGACGAAAAGGTCCGAAGAAATCGCCGTTTGGTAACCCGCCGCTTGAATCGCCACGTTATATACGCCCGGCTGCACGTCTGCAAACGCGAACGCACCCTCGGCGTCGGTCTTGGTCGTTGAAACGGCCGAATTGCCGTGTTGTAATGTTACTGCCGCATTCGATACCGGTAGCCCGCCGGAAGCATCCAGCACGCGGCCCACGATTTGGGTCCCGCCTGCGGCAAATGCAGCGTTGGGTACGATAGTGGCGGCAAATGAGAAGAGCGCGCAAGCCAGGAGGCCGCGCAAAATTGTGGTTGCCATCGTGCTTGAAGCGTATGACCCAAATTTTAAGCCGTGGTTATTGCATGATTAAGGCCAGTTAATATGCGCTTTATTTGGCAGTCATACTCCATACGTATGATGGGAGCGATGAACAAACGTCTATCGTGGGTCTTTTTGCTTTTGCTGCCCGCCTGCTCGAGCTTGCACGCTCAAACAGTGACGGCCGGCACGCCGAATGCCGGCCTCGTTCGCTCGAAGATCAAGCACGTTTTCGTAATCTATCAAGAGAATCACACGTTCGATAATTACTTCGGGTCGTACCCCGGCGCCGAAAATTTGAGCACGGCGCTCGCGCGCGCGCACGGATTCCGGCAGTACGATCCGATCGGAAAGCAATGGGTTACGCCTTACCCCATCACGGACCCCGATACGTCCGGTCCGTCCCAATCGCGCGATGTGATCGAGCCGAAGATGCACGGCGGAGCGATGGACCGGTTCGTGGCGGTGCAGGAACGCAAGTCGGGCGCTGAATACGGGCCGGCGGACGCACAATCCGTCGGACTCATCACGATGTCCTATTACGATTGCGACACGCTGCCGTTCTTGTGGAAATATGCGAAAACGTTCACGCTGTTCGACCGCTATTTCCAAGCGATGGCCGGGCCGTCCACGCCGAATAACGTCGAAGTCATTGCGGCGCAAGAAGGCCAGAGCCAAGGCGCTCGGTTCAGCGGCGACGTTCCGAAAGGCGTCAAAGCACCGGGCACCCCGATCTTCGGCGATCTGGATCCCGCTTATCCGCCGTATGAATCGGGCGGCAAATCGAAAAAGACGCAGATCGATCAGCAATACGCAACGCTGATGCTGACACTCGGCGGCGCGTCGGATGCCGCGGCGCGCAAGGATACGCAAGGCGTACGCGACGATCTTGCCACGATAACGCGCAGCGGAAAGCCGGCGATTCCGTGGGCATGGTATCAGGAAGGCTACAACGGCACGCCTACCGGCGACCCCGGATACGAGGCGCATCACAACGCGCCGCAATACTTCGGGTATCTTCGCAATAACGACGTCTTTTGGAAAAACGAACATCCGCTGAAGCTCGTGCTGCAGCAGCTTCGCAGCGGCACGCTGCCCGCGAGCGGCATATTTTACATCAAAGGCGGGTCGAAAAATTCGTTCGGCTGGAAACCGCGCGATCCCGATCCGGTCGTGCAGCAGAACACGCTGGGCGACGACGATCATCCGGGCGTCGGCGATACCGATCACGAAGTGGGCGAAGCGTTCGTCGCCACGTTCGTCAACGCGATCGCGCGGAGCAAGTATTGGAAAGATTCGGCGATTATCGTTACGTGGGATGACGCGGGCGGATACTACGACCACGTCCCTCCGCCGCAGTTCGAGCACTGTCCCGACGGGCACGCGTGCGGCGACGGGCCGCGCGTACCGATGATGATCCTCTCGCCGTACGCGAAATCCGGCGCAGTCGTGCACGACGCGGGCGACACGGCGTCGATCGTAAAATTCGCCGATACGATCTTCGGTACGCCCGCGCTCGCATCGCTTCCCGACGAACATCCGTACCTTCCGCAAGGACCCCGAGACGCATCGAGGCGCATCACGGATCTGCTCGGTGCGTTCGACGCACAGCGCCTGAGCGGCGCGCGAGCGCCGATACCCGCAAGCGCAGCGGAGATTCCGGACGCGGTCGTCAACCGCATCCCCGTAACGATGAACTGCGCGTCGCTGGGCATCGTACCGGTGCGAATTCCGGGTGCAGACCACCCGCCGGCCGGTTACCGGGCGCGAACAAGGCAATTCGTACCATAACCTCGTTCACGTGAACGTAAGCATGCGGTGTTACGCTCAGCCGGTTGTGCGCGCAGCCTGCGCCGCAAATTGAGTAGAGAAAGGACTTTTTCAGTGCCTATACTTCCCTTCGTTCCGCCTCAAGCCGTACCGGCGCCGAACGGCCACGGCTTCGACTACGTTACGGTCGACCCCGTACGCCGGCGCGTGTACGCGGCGCACGGCGACAATAATACGCTGCTCATTGCCGATGCCGACACGGGCAAAGTGCTGGGACAAGTCAACGTGGGCCCGATGGCCGGCGTTGCGGTGAACGAAGCGAACGGTCACGTGTACACGGGCGACGGCGACGCGAAAGCGCTCTCCGAGGTCGATCCCGTTTCGATGAAAGAACTGCACCGTGTCAGCGTCGACGGACCGGTCGACGCAATCGCGTACGATGCGAAATATCACCGCATTTACGGCGACGAAGACGACGGCACGCGGATCTTCGTCATCGACACGAACACGTTCAAGCAGGTCGCGACCATCAAGCTGCCCGGCGTAAAACCCGAGTATCTCGCCGTCGATCCGCAGACGCACGTGCTCTATCAGAACGTGGCGCGCGCGAGCCTAATCGCGGTGATCGACCCGAACACGCTCAAGGTCACGCGCACGATCCCGACGCCGGATATCAAGAACAACCATCCGTTGCAGTTCGACATTGCGAACCGTACGCTGCTGGTCGGCGGCGTGGGAGTCCTGAGCGTGTACGACCTAAACGGCAAGCGCGTCGGAACGGCGGCACTCGCGCCTCACGTGGATCAGTGCAGCTTCGATCAGCAGCGTCAGCTCTTGGCGTGCGCTGCAAACGGCGGCCTGTCGGTCTACGGAATTCCGAAGAGCGGAAATCCTCAGCTGAAAGCAACGCAGCACGTTGCGCAAGGCATGCACAACGTCGCCGTGGACGAGAAAACCGGCCGCATGTGGGTGGAATGGCCCTCGGATTCGGGCGACGACCACCTGCAAGGCTTCGTATACAAACCGTAGCGCTCTCGCGCTAATCACCGCCGCCGGAGGGCGCGAGTAACGAAAACGCGCCCTGGGCGGCAATCCGTTCACCGGGCTGCACGCCCGATGCGATCTCCGCCGTCGTTCCGTCTTCGTGCTTGACGACTACGGTCCGTTGCGCGAACTTCAGCGTTCCGTCTTTCTGCCGCTGCTGCACGAAGACCAGAGCATCGCCGCTTTGCGGATCCTGTACGATCGCACTTTGGGGAATCAGCACGCCCGAAACGTGTGCGACAACGATTCTCGCTTGAACGGCGCTGCCCGCGACGGCGCCGGACGGAATGCCGTTGACGACGACGGTGGCGCTTTGCGTCGTCGGATCGACGGAAGGCACGACCGCCGTCACAACGCCCTGCCCAGTTTGCGCAAGCCCGGTGATGGAAAGCGTCACCGGATTTCCATTCGAAATCTGCTGCGCGTCGGTTCCCGGCACGTCGAGCGTCGCAACGTTTTGCTGCGCCGGTCCGATCGCGAGCACCGGAGTCGTCGTGTCGACCGCTTCGCCCGGGCGCTTGTAGATTGCCGTGACGATGCCGTCAACGGGTGCGGTCAGGGTACCTAATGCGAGCGAGTTTTCCGCCGCGGCCGCGCGTGCTTGCGCAGCTTGCGCTTGCGCCGCGAGCACCTGCGGCTGCGAGGCAGCGGCGCGCGCATCGGCTTGAGCAACCGTTGCGGCAGCGCGATCTGCCGCCAATTGCGCTTGCGCCGCCTGCACGTCTTTCAAAGCGGCAACGCCTGCGTGATACAGCCGTTGCTCGCGCTCTACTTGCGCGAGATCGGCCGACGCGCGCTGCTGCGCTGCTCGCACATTTGCTTGTGCGCCGCTCAATTGCGCTGCCGGCACCGAACCGCCGGCGTAGCTTGCAGCAGCAGCCGCGGCTTCGGCTCGCGCCTGCTGCGCGTCGAGCGCAAGCGCGCGGGTATCGAGCTGCGCTATCGGCGTCCCGGCGCGCACATACTCACCCACGTGCACGGGTACGCTGCTTAGAATACCAGAAACGGCGAACGTGGCTTTGGTCGTCGTTCCGGCCGGTGCGCCGACGTGTCCGGCTTCGCGAAGCGTGACGGCATATTCGCCGCGCTTCACGGTTGCCAAGGCAACAGCGGGCGCCGCATCGGATTGAGGCGCGGGCGCACTCGCGCGCGAGCGGTTCCAGATGACGATCGCCACGACGGCGATCGCAATCGCACCGAGCGCGGCCCAAACCGGTACTCTACGCACGCGTCGTCCTACATCCCCATCAATAGTTGTAAAGTAGCTTGCGCTTCCGCTTTCGCGTACGTCGCCGAAATCTGATCGACCAGCGCTTGCGTGTAGGTCGCGCGTGCCGATTCCACATCCAGGCTCGAGCTTGCGCCGTTACGGTACCCGGTCTGGGTGGCCTGCAATTCCATCGACGCCTCGGAAAAAGCGCGCCGTGCGGCATCGAGCGCCGACGACTGCGCCGCAAACGTCCGGACTGCCGCCGTCACTTCATTCGTCACCTCGCGCCGCGCCTTTTCGAGCTGCGCGCGCGCCTGCGCCAAACGCGCTTCTTCAGCCAAAACGCGCGCGTGCGCACCGCCGCCCACCGGCAAGCTGACGCTTGCGGTCGCCGATGGACCCGAGGTCTTGAAACCGGAATCGACACCGCTGGTAAAGCCGCCGGTTAGCGTAACTACGGGCAGACCGCCGCGCCGCGCGACGGAAACGGCGTGCTCTTCCGCGGCAACGTTCGATTGCGCCGACGCGATTTCGGGGCGCCGCGCGAGTGCCGCGTCGAGTGATTTCGATACGTCGGGCGTCGCGAGGGGACCGGGCGCACTTTGCTCCGCCAGCGCGGCGAGTTCGCCATCTCCAACGCCTGTCTCAGTTTCCAAAGCGGCGTATGCATTCCGTTGATCCGCCTGCGCCGTGGCGAGCGCAGCTTCGGCTTGCGCGCGCGCAACCGCGGCGCGCACAACGTCCAAGTGCGGGGCGTCGCCCGCGCCGTATCGCAGTTGGGCCGCGCGCTCTTGCGCTTGCGCGCTCGCAAGCGCTTGGCGGCGTGCCGTAAGCGTCGCGTTTGCAGACAGCGCGCCGAAGTACAAATGAATGACGTTGATCCGTTCGGTGCGCTGGGCGTTCGCAAAATCGAATGCCGCGGCACGCAGATTGGCGTTGGCCTGCGCCACTGCCGGTGAGTAGGCGATGAGGTCGCCGAGCGTTATCGATGCGCCGAGCGTCGTCAAACGCTGCGCCACGGTGCCTTCCGCAGCGCCTTGCGGCCCTTCGACGTAGTTGCCGACGAGCGCGGGTCCGAACGCGGCACGAGCTTGCTCGAACAGCGCTTGCTCTTCGGCGACTTTCCCGCGCGCAATAGCCACGTCGGGCGAGGCGGCCAACGCGCGCGCCTGCGCTTGATCCAGCGGAAGATTCGCAAACGTCGACACGGCCAGCACGAGCGCTTGCAGCATCACACCACCTGCCGCTTTCCCGCGATTCCGGCGTACAGCACGGGAATGACGAGGAGCGTAAACGCCGTCGCCGTCGAAAGGCCGCCGATCACCGCAATGGCCAGCGGACGCTCCATGGCCGCGCCGGATCCGATGCCCAGCGCAAGCGGCAGCAATCCGCCGATCGCCGCAAACGTCGTCATGACGATCGGGCGCAGACGCGTGCGTCCGGCCGTAACCAGCGCGTCGACGACGCCGTCACCCGCGATTCTGCGTCGATTGGCAACGTCGACGAGCAGAATGCCGTTCTTGACGACGATTCCGACCAGTAGCAGCAGCCCCATGAAGGACGACACGTTGAACGGCGTGCCCGTGACGAACAATCCCAGCGCAACGCCGATGAGTGCGAGCGGAATCGCGGTAAGAATCACAAGCGGCAGCCGGTACGATTTGAATGCCGCAAGCATTACCGCGAAAACCAGGGCCACTGCAATCGCGATGACGGCGGCGAATTCTTTGAACGATTGCTGCTGCTCCTGATATTCGCCGCCGATCGACGTCGTGTAGCCCGGGGGAATCCCGGCAGCGCGCAGCTGCTTTTGCACGCCGGCGATCACCGACGATAGGCCCCCCGTGATTGTTCCCGTCATCCGAATCATGCGTTGGCCGTTCTCTTCGAATACGGTCGTCGCTAGGCCCGCAGGCTGAACGCTGGCGATCGACTGCAGCGACGCAACTCCCGAAGGCGTTACGACGTGTGCATTGTCCAAATTCGGCGCATCGGATCCGATCGCGACGCGAACCGGAATCATCGTATACGGCCCCGGCACGTCCGTCGCGACCGATCCTTGCGCCTGCGCCGCGATTGCATTGCCGAGCGAGCCCGTCTGCCATCCGAGCGCGGCCAGCCGGCGAAGTTCCGGCGAAACGCGAATCGTGGGATCGGTGTAGACGACGCCTGAGAACACGTCCGTCACGCCCGCAACCTTGCCGATTCGATCCGCGAGATCGTTTGCGAGCGATACGAGTTTGCTCTGATCCGGTCCGCGCACCGAAATCTCCAGCGGCGCGGGCGCACCGGAGACGTCGTTGATCATATCTTCCAAGATTTGGTGAAAGTCGTATTGCGCGGCAGGAACGGCATCCGCGAGCTGCTCGCGCAGGCGATCGCTGACTTTTTCGTATCCTGCCCGCTGATTCGCAGGTCTCAGGCGAACGCGAATCGCCCCGGCATTTTGCGGCGTCGGCGAAAAACCGTTCGTATCGATGCCGGTCCAGCGTCCAACGGATTCGACGGCGGGATCCGCCTTGATGATCTGCTCCATCCGCGTCGCCGCCGCGTCGGTTGCCGCCAGCGTGGTTCCCACCGGCATGACGTACGTGATCTCAAACTGGCCTTCGTCGAGCTTCGGCAAGAAATCGCTCGGCAAGCGTGAGAGCAAAAACAACGTCACGACCAGCACGCCGCCGGACGCCGCGTACATCTGCGGCCGGTGCGCAAGTGCCCACCGCAGCAAGGGTTCATATTTCGCCAGAGCGGCCGAGACCAAGCCGCGCTCTTCCTCATCCTGATCGGCCGGACGTACCAGCCATTTCGCCAGCACCGGCGCGAGGAAAAGCGCGAGCATCAAGGAGACTATGAGCGCCGACGCGAGCGTCAACGCCAGCGCGCGGAAAAAGAAGCCGCTGACGCCCGAAAGCAGCGCGAGCGGAACGAAAACTACGACTGTCGTCGTCGTAGACGCTACCATCGCCGATCCGATCTGATCCATGGCGAGGGCGACGGTGTCGCGCATCGGCATGCCGGGATTCTGATGGTGCAAACGCGCGATGTTTTCGATGACGACGATCGCATCGTCGATAATAAGGCCGACCGCGATCGCAAGCCCGCCGACGCTCATCAAATTGAGCGTCTGCCCGGCCCGTCCTATGACGAAGATCGCAATCGACATCGCAATTGGAATCACGATCGCAGCGACCAGTGTCATTCGGACATTTCGCAAGAACATATAAATCACGAGAATCGCGAGCAGCGCTCCGAGCAGGATCGCATCACGCAGCGAGATCTGCGACTCTTTCACCAGCGTCGTTTGATCCCAGAATTTCGTCAGGTGCGTGCCTGCGGGCAATGCACCGGCGAGGCGTCTTGCGCGCTGCGCAATGGCATCAGCCATCTTCACCGCATCGGACCCGGGCAGGGCGTAGAAACTCAAAATCACCGCATGGTGCGCATCGAAACTCACTTGGTTCGCGAGCGGTTCGGTGGCGAGCGTTACCGTACCGAGCGCCGAGACGGGCACGGCACCTTTCTGCGCCGTGGGCACCGTCACGCGCTCGATGTCGGCGGCGGAACGGATGTTCGCGTCGAGCACCACGATGTTGCGTTGATAATGCAGATTCTGCAAACCCAGGGCCGTGACGGTCGTGGCCTGCGTCAATGCTTGATTGACGTCGTCGGCGGTTAGGCCGTATTGGGCCAGGGCGCTGGGATTCAAGTTGACGTGAAACTCCCGCTGCGCGCCGCCCGCAACGCTGACGCGTGCGAGCCCGGGCACGCCGTAAAACTGCGGCACCATCGACTGCTGCGCGAGCTCGGCAAGCAACGTTTGCGAGATGCCGGACGACTGCAGCGCGTACGACGCGATCGGTTCGCTGTTGGGGTTGATGATGTTCGCTTGAACGTCGGCTTGCGGCGGCAGCGAGCTGCGCACTTGCGAAATCGCTTGGTCGACGTACGTCAAATCGGTTTGAACGTTGCTCTTCGGATCGAACTCGACGACGAACTCTGCGTTGCCTTGCGACGAGGTAGTGAGGACGCGCAAAACGGACGGCAGGCCCTGAAAGGCGCGCTCCAGCGGCAAAGCGACGGCTACGCGAATCTGCTCCGGCGGAAGATTCCCGGCATTTGCAACCACGTCGATGCGCGCAAACGACATCGTCGGAAAGATGCCGGCCGGGATTGTTGTGTACGCATAGACGCCCAAGACCGTAAGGACCGCGACGACGAAAAGAATGGTCTTTTCGTTGCGCAGTCCGAAAGAAGCGACGTTAATCTGGGTTGGCTCCCTCTGCGGCCTTCTCTAAGATCTTACCGGTCTTGGCATCGATACCGATTTCGTAGGTTTTTCCTTTGTACTTGACGTCGAAACTGTAGCGCAAGCCGCTGCCGCCCCGCTCTTTTTCCAGTTCGGCGTCAGCGATCGTCGCGCCCGGCATGGCCCGAAGTGCGATCGCACGCGCTTGAGCCATCGTAATCTTGGCGTCTTTCTGATATGGGGAGGCGGGAGCGGCGAGTGCCCCGCCGAGCGTGAGAATGACAAGAGCGGCCGTTGCCGCGCTCGCCGCGATTGTGCGAAGCTGCATCAGCCGATTTTAGAAGCCGAAGATGACGGCAGCGTTAACCGGCGGCGGGCAGGCGGATCCGTACCTGGGCGCCGCCTTGCGGCCCATTGCTGAGTTCGATCCGGCCGCCGAGCGACTCGACGATGGATTTTGCGATCGCAAGGCCCAAGCCGCTGCCCTCCGCCGCACCGGGACTCTCGCGCCAGAACCGATCGAATGCATGCGCCAGCGCCGCGTCGCTAAAGCCCGGACCGTCGTCGCGGACGTCGATCTCCAGCCATTCGCCGTCACGCTGAACCAGCATGCGCACGTTGCCGTCTTTCGGAACGTGCTGCGCGGCATTATGACCCACCGCCATGATCGCGCGCTCGAGCGCATGCTGATCGGCCAAAACATAGGCATCGGCCGGCACGTCAACATCTACCACGCCTTGCTTGGCCGCCAGTGCGGGCCGCAGCCGCTCCGAAACCCGGCGCACGATGCCCGCAGCATCGACGCGTTCGCGCGAAAGACGGCGGCTTTCTGCGCGTGCGGCGGAAAGCAAGTCGCCGATCAATGACTCGATGCGATCCGCTTCGCTTGCAATCGTCTGAATCGCAGCACGGTATTCGGCCGGCTCGCGATCGCGCCGCAGCGCCAGATCCGCTTCCGCGCGGATTACGGCCAGCGGTGCACGCAATTCGTGCGATGCATCGGCGGTGAAACGGCGCTGACGCGAAAAGGCATCTTCCAACGCGCGACGGGTGACGAAATGCGCCGCAACGAGAGCCAGCAGCGCAATCGCGACGGCGGCTCCGGCAAAAGCAATCGCGGCATTGCGATCGCTCTCGCCGATATACGCGCTGCTGCGCCAGACGACGATCGTTCCCACCCGTGTGCCGTCGCGAAGTACCGGCGATGCAAACGCGCGAACGGCACGCTCGCCGCTGCCCGCATTGAAGTATGTCTCACGATCGCCAGCGCCGGCCGGAACGTGCAGCACGTTCGCCGAGCTGGAAAGCACGACGTTTCCGTCGCCGTCGGCAACGAACCCCGCACTTCCCGGGCCCAACACGCCGAGAAATTGGGCACGATCGTCGGCATCGACGGCGAGTTTGCCGCGTTTGACGTCGGCAAAAACGGCAGCGGCTTTCGCTTGCGTCGACAGCCGCGAATCCAGCGAGGCACGCAGCGTCCGATCGTTCGTAAACACGGCCGCCGCGGCCAAAATCAACAGCCCGGCAAACATGATGGCGACAAACGTTGCCGTCAGCTGCGTGCGTGTCATTGCATTTCGAAGCGGTAGCCCGCACCGCGGACGGTATGCAGCAACTGCGGCTCGCGACCGGAAGTGAGTTTGGAGCGCAAGCGGCTCACGTAGACTTCGACCACGTTCGACGTGGCCTCGCTCTCCCTCGCGAACAGCGCGTCTTCGATCATCGGGCGCGTCACCAAGCGCCCCGCGTTGCGCATGAAATATTCCAGAAACGCGAGCTCGCGCGCGGTGAAATCGATCTCCCGGCCGCCGCGCCGCACGCGCCGCGACGACAAATCGAACGTCAAATCGCCTACCTGCAAACTCGCGTCGAGCGGTTCCCGCTCGCCGCGGCGCAGAATCGTGCGCAGCCGCGCCTCCAGTTCGCCGAACACGAACGGTTTGCGCAGATAATCGTCCGCGCCGGCGTCCAACCCCTCGATAACGTCTTCCGCAGTATCCCGTGACGTCAAGATCAGCACCGGCGTGCGCACCCGCTTGCCGCGCAACGCCCGTACTACTTCCAAACCGTTTTGTTTGGGCAGATTTACGTCGAGCACGATCGCGTCGTATCCCGCGGCGGAAGCCCACTGCTCGCCCTCTTCACCGTCGTGCGCAACGTCGACCACGTGCCCTTGCTCCGAGAGCCCGCGGCGCAACACGTCGCACAAGCGGCGATCGTCTTCAACGACGAGCAGGCGCATCGGCCGTAGTCCAGTGCAGCAGCTGCAGTGCGGCACGCGCGCGCTCGATCGCATCATCACCGGGCAGCTCGTCGAGCAGCATCGTGAAATGCCCCATCTTGCGGCGGTTTACCGCATGCTTTTTCCCATACATGTGCAGCACGATGGAAGGATCGCCGAGCAGTTCCGGAACGCCGGCCAAACGATCGCCTTCGCCGCTTCCCAAGATGTTCACCATGATGGCGTTGCGCAGCAGCAACGGCGGAGAGAG
Source organism: Vulcanimicrobiaceae bacterium (assembly GCA_035938175.1). GTDB lineage: Bacteria > Vulcanimicrobiota > Vulcanimicrobiia > Vulcanimicrobiales > Vulcanimicrobiaceae > DASRDE01. The sequence goes on along the minus strand of DASZHD010000030.1, from coordinate 233,471 downwards.
CGGCAAGCCGCAAATGGCGCGGACGTGCTGCTCGTACTGCGAGCACCGCGTCGCATCGATCGTGTAATGGCCGCTGTTGTGCGGCCGGGGCGCGATTTCGTTGACCAAGACGGTTCCATCGGCCTGCACGAAAAATTCGACGCAAAACGTACCGACGATCTTGAGTGCGCGCGCAATGCGGCGCGCGTAGTCCTTCGCTACATCGGCAACTGACGCCGCGACGCGAGCCGGAACGATCGACATGAACAAGATGCCGTTGTCGTGGATGTTTTCCGCTACGGGATACGTAACGACGTGGTCGTGTTCGTTTCGCGTACAGATCACGCTGATCTCGCAGGTAAACGGCACGAAGCGTTCGGCGATGAGTGCGGCGCCGTTGCTTTGCGCAAGCGCTTCGCGGGCTTGCGTGAAATCATTCGCGCGCCACTGTCCTTTGCCGTCGTATCCGCCGCGCACCGTCTTTAGTACGGCGGGGAAGCCGACGGTTTCAGCAGCGCGCCGCAGATCGTCTTCCGACCCGACCGCTTCGAAATCCGCTACGGGAATGCCGCACGCACGCACGAACGTTTTTTCCAGCAGCCGGTCCTGCGTTTTACGCAGCACGTCGCTTCCCGGATTTACGGAAAAGCCGTCGCACTCCAAGCGCTGCACCGATTCGATCGCGATATTCTCGAACTCGTACGTCACGACGTCGCAGCGGTTTCCGAGATCGTCGATTGCCGCGAGGTCGTCGTATGCCGCAACGATCTGTTCGTCCGCGACTTGTCCGCAGGGCGAATGGGGCTGCGGGTCGAGCGTGATGACGGAGTACCCCATGCGCTTGGCGTCGAGCGTGAACATGCGGCCGAGTTGACCGCCGCCGATGACGCCGATCGTTTCGATCACAGTCTACCGGTTCGTCGCGACGACGTCATCGTGCATGCGCTGCGTGTACGCTTCTAAGCGCGCGCGCAGTTGCGGATCGCCTAGCGCGACGATCCGCGCTGCCAGCAGCGCGGCATTTGCAGCGTTGCCGATTGCGACCGTGGCGACCGGCACGCCTTTCGGCATCTGTACGATGGAAAGCAGCGAATCCAAACCGTTCAGCGCCTTGGACTGCACGGGCACGCCGATTACCGGAAGCTGCGTCTTGGACGCCGTCATACCCGGAAGATGGGCGGCACCACCCGCGCCGGCAATGATCGCTTTCAAGCCGCGCGCCTGCGCGCTCTTCGCATATTCGAACATTTCGTCGGGCGTGCGGTGCGCCGAAACGATTCGAACCTCGCAGGGGACGCCGAGCGCGTCGAGCATTTCGCGCGCCGCCGACATCGTGTCCATATCGGAGGTGCTGCCCATGATGATGCCGACCAGGGGTGCAGTGCTTTCAGCCATTTCACGCCTGCTTCGACGCACCGCGCCCGGCAAGCCTGTGCTGCATGAGGCCGCGGACCGATGGGAAAACGAGACGGTATGGCGACTTTTCTGCTCGGTGTGAACTACTGGCCGCGCCGCAGTGCGATGTACATGTGGGAACGGTTCGATCTCGGTGAACTCCGCGAGGATTTCGCACACATCCGCACGCTCGGCTTACACGTGGTCCGGTTTTTCTTGATGTGGGACGATTTTCAGCCGGAGGCGACGCGCATGGACGAGCAGATGATGCGCCGCTTCGATTCGGTGATGGACGCGATCGCCGATGCCGGCTTAAAAGCGATGCCGACGTTTTTCACCGGCCATATGAGCGGCGTCAATTTTTTGCCGGAATGGGTTCTCGACCCGGCGCGGCCGCCGGGGCGTTTTCGCACGTTCGGCCGCGGCATTAGAGAGCTCGGACACGGCGCCGGAAACTTTTACGTCAACCCGCTGCTCGAGGCATTGCGTCTGCACGTGCGGGCAATCGGCGAACGCGGGCGGGGTCACGAGGCGTTGTATCTTTGGGATCTCGGAAACGAATTCAGTAATCTGCGCGCCGCGGATTCACCGCGCGATGCAGCAGAATGGTCGCAGCGTTTGACGGACGATCTGCGCGAAGTTTCGGGCACCGGCTGCGCCGCGGGCACGCACGGCGAAGATATCACGGACGATCGCGGAATCCGGCCGTCGAGCTTTTGCGCGCCGCATGAGTGCGCGGTAATGCACGGATACTCCGTGTACGGCGATCTTTCGCGCGGACGTTTAGATCCGGAGATCGTGCCGTTTCTCTGCCAAGTATGGCAATCGATGGCCGGCAAACCGGTACTGTTCAACGAATTCGGCAATCCGTCGTGTCCGGCCGGAACCATCTCGCCGTACGATCGGCAACCGCTGCCCGGCGATCCGCCGCCCGATACGTCAAAACTTCCGCGCAACGCCGCGCCGTATGCATGTCTGACCGAGGAAGAAATGGCGACGTACTGCATGCAGGTGCTGGAACGGCTGCACCGGCGCGGAGCGCTGGGTGCGTTCTGGTGGAATTGGAGCGACTACGCGCCCAATCTTTCGCAGACGCCGCCGTTCGATCGTGCGGAACACGAAATGACCTTTGGAATGATCCGCGCCGACGGCACCGACAAGCCCGTAGCGTCGGCATTGCAGGCTTTTGCGCGCGAGCGCCGCACGGTTGTGCCCGCACCGCCGCCGATCGTTCGCGAGGACGAATGGTATGCCAACCGCGCCGACAAGGCGTATCAGAAGGCGGTGTACGAACACTACGTCGCCATGCAATCGAGCGTTCATGCCTGAGAGAAAAGTTCTTGTCATCACCGGCGCAAGTTCGGGAATCGGACGCGCGCTCGCATTACGCGCGGCGTCCATGGGCCACGCCGTTATTGCCGTTTCACGCGAACGCGCCGAGTTGGAACACGTTTGCCACGAGATCGTCGACGACGGCGGGACCTGCGTGCCGGTCGTTACGGACGTCACGCAGGCGGACGCGCCCGCGCGGATCGTTACGGCCGCACAAACGCGATTCGGACGGATCGACGTCATCGTGAATTTGGCGGGAGCGGCGACCAGCGGATTGCTGCTGGAACAAACGGACGCGCAGATCGACGGGCAATGGCAGCTGCACGTTGCGGCGCCGCTGCGGATCACGCGCGCCGCCTTTCCGTTGCTCCGCGAATCCGGCGGGCAAGTAATGTTCGTCGGTTCGGGATTGCGTCGCGTTCCGGCGCCGTACTACGGGGCGTATTGCGCTGCGAAAGCCGCGGTAGAAACGCTCGCGCAGCAGCTGCGGCGCGAATTGCTCGGAACCGGCGTTGCCGTCACGTTTGTCGACCCGGGATCGGTGCGCACGAACTTTGCAAAGAACGCGGGCATTCCGGCGTACGGACCGAGCTGGGTTCCGGTAGATCCCGACGTCGTCGCAAAGCGCATCATGGGCGCGATCGAACGCCGTCCCTGGCGTTTGCTGGCCGTGCCGTGGCATACGCTCGGCGCGATCTTAGGCGAATGGTTTCCGCACGCAGCGGACAAGGGCGTTACACCACCGATGCCCGCTTCCCATAGTCATGCTGAGGCATCGCCTAGTCATGCTGAGGTATCGAAGCACCCTGAGGAATCGAAGGGCATTGAGGAATCGAAGGGCCCTGCGATAAGTAGTCATGCTGAGGTATCGAAGCACCCTGAGGAATCGAAGGGCACTGAGGAATCGCACGGCACAACAAACGGCGCCCCCACCTTCCACTCCGCCCTCGAACCCATCGCGCGCCGCCTCGAACGCGTAAGACTTTCCCCCGAATTCCTCGCATCACTCCTGCAGCCCGGAAGCGACGTGCATCTTTCCGAAGCGGCAATGCGTTGGGCGGGAATGCCGAACAAAAACGAACGCGCCGCAATGGCGGAGGCACTCGATGCTTTAACCGCGGGCGGTTTCCTCGAACGGACCGGGGAGGAATCCTGGCGTGTCGTGCGTTCGGCGCAATAACGCGCCGTTACGCTCTTTTCGCGCTCATGCGCAGATAATGTCCGCGCACATAGTTGATGCCCATTGCTATAAAGAACAACACGGTAGCAAAAAGCACGATGGTCGCGCCGCTGGAACTGCGCAGATAATAGGACAGATATAATCCGCCCACCGCGGAGAGCGCACCGAGAATCGCCGAGAGCAGCATCATGCGCGAGAAGCGCGACGTCAATTGGTGTGCTGCCGCCGCGGGAGTCACCAAGAGCGCCGCGACCAGCACAATTCCTACCGATTGCAGCGAAATAATGATCGTCAGCGCCAACAGCACCAGCAGAATGTTCTCAACCAGGGTTGCGTTGATACCGCTGGCCTGCGCCACCACCGGATCGAACGACGTGTACAGCAGCCAGCGGTACAGCACCGCTGTGGCAAGCGCAACGATAATCGAAAGCGCAACGATCATCACGACGTCGTTACGGCCGACCGACAGGATGTCGCCGAACAAAAAACTCTGCAAGTCCACCGAATACGAGCGCTGCCGGCTCATCAGAAAGATGCCGAGCGCAAACGCTCCGGTGAACAAGACGCCGATCGCGGTGTCCAACGCCACGCGTCCCTTGCGATGCACGAAGCCGATGGCGAGTGCCGTGACTACCGCGACGATGCCGGCGCCCACATAGTAGTTGAGGCCGCGCAAGTACGCTATGACGATTCCGGCAAACGATGCGTGCGCGATACCGTCGCCGATGAACGACAGTTTGCGCAGAACGACGTACGTGCCCATGACCGAACACAGGACGCCGACGAGCAGCGCGGTAACGAATGCGCGTTGCATGAATTCATACTGAAACGGTGCGATAAGCTGATTCATCAGTCCGCCCGGGCGTGCCCGTGAGTGTGCGCGTGTTCGCGAATTCCCGAGTAGGCCCCCGACTCCAAGACTTCGTCGGGCTTTCCGATCGCCAACACGCGCCGGTCGAGCACCATCAGGCGGTCGAACCATTCAGCCGCGCGATCGAGATCGTGCGTGCTCATCAGAACAGGCATACCGTCAGCGACAAGTTGCCGAATGACTTTGCGTAGGGCCTCTTCGGTGGCGGCGTCGACGCCCGTCGTCGGTTCATCGAGCAGCAGCAGTTTGGGTTCTTGCGCGATCGCGCGCGCCACGAAGACGCGCTGCTGCTGTCCGCCGGAGAGCGCCGAAATATGGCGGTTTTCAAGTTCACTCATACCGACGAGATCCAACGAATGCTCTACCGCGCGCTTATCGTGGTTGCCAAAACGCCCGAAGAGTCCAAGGCGCGCGAAGCGCCCCATCGCGACGACGTCCCGGACGTTTGCGGGAAAGGTCCAATCCACGTCTTCGATCTGCGGCACGTATGCAACCGTTCCGGGCGGAAGCGCGCGCGGGGCGCGATCGAAAACGGTGAGTGTTCCTGCAGACGGCTCGATGAGCCCGGCAATCGTTTTCAGCAGCGTGGATTTTCCGGACCCGTTCGGTCCGACGATTCCCAGCGCCTCACCTTGATTCAGATCCAGACTTGCACCGGACAAGGCCGTCACGCGCTCGTAGCGCACGACCAAATCGCGTACGTGAACGGCAGCGCTCACTTGAGCGAATTCACGATGACGCCGGTGTCGTAGCGCAGCATGTCGATGTAATTGTGAACGCGCGGATCATTTCCGATCGAATCGTCGTACAAATTCGTAACGACTTGAATACCCGCGCTGCGCGCGAGATTCTGCGCGAGCTTCGGGCTGTATTCGGGTTCCGAGAAGACCGCACGCACGTGGTTCTTACGCGCCAGGTCGACCAGATTGCCAATGTACTGAGGATTCGGATCTTGTCCGGGGGAGAGCTCGATCACGCCGACTGTCCGAAGGCCGAACCGCCGGTTGTAGTAGTCGAACGCATTGTGAAAGATGATCATGTTGCGCTGCGCGCTTGGAATCGTCTGAATTTGCCCGGCGATCCAAGTTTGCAGCTGCGTCAGTTGCGCCTCGTATGCGCGCGCATTCGCGGCATACTGCTTTGCGTGATCGCGATCCATCGCCGAGAGCGCGTCGCGCACTTTGTCGACGTACGTACGCGCGTTTACCGGATCCATCCACAGATGCGGGTTGTTGTCGATGTGCGGCAAGCCGTCCGACAGCACCAAAACGCGCGCGTGCGTCGCGCTATCTGCAATCGTGCGATTCAACCACACTTCGATTCCGGTGCCATTCTCGACGACGAGATCCGCATCGCTCAGCGCTGCGACGTCCTGCGGCGCCGGCTGATAGTCTTCCGGCGACGCACCGACCGGCACGAGGTTTCGCACTTGAACCAAATTGCCGCCGACGCCCTCAACGAATGAATTCAGCGTCGAGAACGTCGTGACGACTTTAATCGCCTTGTCATGCTGAGGCATCGAAGCACCCTGAGGTATCGAAGGGCTCTGCCTACCATGCCCTACCGACGCCGACCCAGTCGAGCCCCGCGAGCACCCAACGCACAGGCACATCGCGACGATCGCTGCCAAAATCCTCATTTGCACGACGAACACCGTCCGAAAAACTCCATCGCGTGATCGTCCAGCGCGAACCCGTGGTGGTCCGCCAAATCCTGCGCCAGATGCTCGATCGCTTCGCAGGCAATCTCCTCGACGCGCCCGCAGTTCTTACAAATGGCGTGGTGGTGATGCGTCGGAGCGCATGCCACGTAGGTCGTTTCACCGCCGGCATCCAGGCGCGAACTTGCCTCTCCCCTGGACTCAAGCATATCGAGCGTCCGGTAAATCGTGGACAGTGAGACCTTCGTGCGCGCCTTCTTTAATAACGCGAACACCTCGGCCGCAGAGAGATACCGCTGCTCCCGCTTAAGGACAGCCGCGATCTGCTCGCGCGGCCTGGTGACGTACTCCGTGCGCATGGCCGTCTAATTTGCAAACGATTGGCAAAATCATCCCTTTTTGACAGGGCCGATGCGGCGGCCGTATAATGTCCCGCGTTGCCCTCGGGGCAGACGACGTTGTGGCACGCACGTCAGCTCGCGAAATGGGGATGTAGCTCAGCTGGTAGAGCACTTGCTTCGCATGTAAGGGGTCAGGGGTTCGAGTCCCCTCATCTCCACCAAGTCCAAACGCCCGTTTAATGCGGGCGTTTTGTTTGGGTAATCGCGCAACCACACGCGACCCGCTACCGCGTGGGTCTAACACAAGCGCGGGATTCGCGGTGATGACATACATGCTCTATCGAGATTACCTACAGCGCTTAATCATTCCGACGTTAGCGAACACGATGCTTTTTAAAAGACGGCCAGGGCATCGCCGTTCTTCAGCAAGCAGCGCGGCGCCGGGTGCACCGCACGCATGCCGCTGGAGGTACCGGTACTCTTAGTTACCGCAAGAGCGCTATCAGGAAGATTGACGCGCTGCTCGCCGCTCACAACGCCTGTCTAGACCGCGTCGGCGCACGGAAGGCGCGATACTCCATCCATCCCTTCATCACAAGTATAAGGTCCATGATGAGCAGAACGCCTATGCCCAGAAACGACCATACTTCCAGGCCCAACTCCGAGTCCTCGGGATCGCTGCGTTCGACGACGATACGCGGAGAAAGATATTGCAGTTTCGACGCGTCGCGCCTGTGCTTCAATTCTAGGTACGCCTTCGTCCCGGCAGGGAGCTGGAACGTATCCAACGTTGTGTAAACTACACGTCTGCCATTGTCGTCGGTAGTGTACGAACAACAGGTTCCACCCGACAAACCGTGGGCGAGAACGTGTCCATCCTCGCCGTGCAGCACCGAGGCCACGTCAATTACGCGCTGATACCGGGAGCATCGTTCCTCAAGATAACCGCCTTGCCCAAGCAGGCAATCCGCGTATGGCACTTTTGATTGTACGTAAATATCCATCTCGTACGGTGCGTCAACGGGGATTGCGAATGTGCCGGTTACACTACGATCGTCGTTGACCTGCATTGATTGATTTAACAGCGTAAACTCACGATCCCACTTCATCTCATGCATTAAGAAGGACGCGATCGCTATCGCGGTCACCCCTATGAACGCGATGCCCCAACGAAGCGTGTTACGTCTCATTTAGCGGTCGGCGTCCTCACCATTATTGTCTGCGAGGTATTGCCAGATCGCGCTTTGCGCATGAACCGCATGTCTTCCCCAATGGCAGAAATACGAAAAGCGCCAATGCCAAATGGCGTCACCGCAGTAGCCGCCCTCGGCTAGCGCGATCCCATCGGCTATGTCCCAATAAATGTCAGCCAGATCATCATCAAGATTGGTCATAATCGCCACACGATCATTTTCGTCAAACGGATTGAAAACAAGGCTGTAACCCGAAAATGGTAGCCGCGCAGATAGTGCCTGTTGGATCTGCGGATTATGATCGAGACGATCTTTAACGGCATCGGCAGCTTCGTCGAGATCATCATCCGTAACGCTCGGCAGATCGACGGCAGCTGCCTGTAACTCCGACAAGACTCGGTGCAATACACGAAGACTTACGCTAGGGCCGTCCCTGACCACTGCGCCTTCCACCCAATCCATATAGGGTTGCGCTGCTTTGATAAAACGCGCAGCCAACTTCACCATGGCCCGATGCACCCCCGATGCAAGCGCTTCATTAATTCTGGTACCGGCTCGCGTTCACCAGTTGGAAAACGCCTGTTGTCGCGGGCGTTATTGTTTTTCGGCGGACGCTAAAGATCGGCGGTTCTAACCCACACGGTTCCCGCGCCCAATTTGTACGCGTCAAGCGTGAACGTACACGGATCATACCAGAGTGTCCCCATAGGCTTGTTGTCCACTCCTCGAAGTAGTAATGCCCCGTCGTGGGACGGCACGCCCTCAGGAAAGGGCGCTGCAGCCGTTTCTTCAGGCCGGATTAAATCCGTGCGAATGGGGCTGAAACTCAGTTCTACGATCTGCGCGATATGAGTGACGTGATACATCCACGGGACGATAAAGAAGTCACCTGCATTGATTAGAGCCGTTCCGCCATTAAAATGCGACCGGCTCTCTTTGTAAACGCCTTGACCACTTGTCATTTGCGCTTCGATGTCGTACGTCCCATCCGCATTTCTCGTGACGCTCGAGAACCAGTAGGATCCGCAGCAATTCGCTTCGCGTTTCAAATACGCTAGGGCTTGCGTCTTTGCATCGTATGCCGCGGTGATAGTGGTAAACATACGATCTCCAAGCGCCTGCTGCACCGTCATGACATTTCCGCTAACGCTAACGGACTCGCTCGGAGGCGGTCCGCCTCCGCCCACAAATCCGTACGTTCCGGCTGATAGCGGCCCCCTCGCGCATGGGGAAGATGCGCCCAATAGCAACAGCGCCAGCAGCGGACTATACACCCTCATGGGCCAAAGGTTCGGCGACAGATAACGTCAGTCCGGTTGCGGCCACCATTGATCCAATCGACGCCACCGTAACTATAGCGCTTCGGCGTGACTGAGGGTCCTGGTCCGCCATCGGTCCGCCAAGGGACGTGAATCACTAAGACACATCGTGAGACAACGTGGGACAACCGCTCGCGTAATTAAGCCGTATCGAGCGAAAGTTTCGGTGTCAGAGCGTCTCGCAATGTCTCACGTCTTTTTCTTGGTGCATTTTCGCATGTAAGGGGTCAGGGGTTCGAGTCCCCTCATCTCCACCATTTGAAAAGCCCGCGAGAATTTGCGGGCTTTTTGCTTTGTTGATCCATCTCTGAAATTTTACGGTGAACGGCGAGCTGGAGCGTGACGCGCACCCGCGACAAGCTTCTTGGCGCTCGATCCGCACATCTGATTGCTGTATCCCCAGCAGATTTCGGCATAGCCGTTTCCGGTCTGCACTCCCGTAGAGAGTTGCACGTTTGATGCGGACGGCTCGACGTAGGACGAACCTCCGCCGCCTCCGGCGTCAATGTACCCGCCACCGCCGCCATACCAGCCACCGCCTCCACCGCCGGGCGTATAGTTGGTATAGACGCAGGATGCGTACCCGGGGCCGCCCGAGCCGAACGAGCCATCGCTGCTCGTCCCTCCGGGGCCGACGCCTCCGCTCGTTTGCGTGCCGCCTCCACCGCCCTGCGGCGTTCCTGCGCAGCCCGAGTCCAGTGCGGTGCCGGTACCACCGATCAAGCCGCCTCCAGGTCCACCGTTGCTTTCGCTTGCGAGAGTGGCGCCTGCGCCGCCGCCACCGGCGCCGACGGCGACACGGTTGTATAAGCTGTCACCGTTCTGCCGGACATCGGTCGCGCCGCCACCGCCGGCGCCCGCATCGCAAGGCCCTTGAGGGCAGGGACCGCCGATGCCGCCACCGTTGTAGCCGGCGGAGTTCGACGTTTCTCCCAGTGCGGCGCCGCCGACCACGACTACCAGCGTCTCGCCGGGAGTGGTCGGAATTGTGCCCGTAGCCAAACCACCCGAACCGCCGGTGCTCCCGATAACGGAACCGCCCTGCGCGCCAGCCGCGGTTACAAAGACGGTCGTCGCGCACGCCGGTACTGTGAAGTACTGATAACCGCCGGTGTAGCCGAAGGTGGTCGAGCCGGTTACCTGCGGAGTAAACACGCTGCTGGCATAAACACTTGCGCTTCCGGCTTGTGCACCAATCGTCGCAGAGCCGCCCGGGATCGCGTTACCGTTCCACGCAATCGTCGCTTTGTCAAACGAGCTGATGAGCGTATCGGTGGGCGGCTTATCGTAGCCCGACGTCGCGATCGTCGTCGCTCCGCTCGTGTCGCCGTCGGACAGCGTTATCGCGGTGGCGTATGCGCCGGCGATCTTATGCGAGTCCGCATCAAAAGCGGTTACTGCAAACGGCGTCGCGGGAAACGCCGCACACGCGACCGGCATCGGACCGACAGACAACTTTGCCGGAACTCCGAGCAGAATGGGAGCGATCGTCTTCGTTTGTCCACTCGTAATTGTAAACGGGACATTCGACGCGCTCGAGAGCAAATTGGCGTTGAATGGAATTTGACCGCCGCTCGGCGCTTGGTCGTAGAGGGTGAACGTCGCGTGATAGCTTCCAGCGACGAAACTGATCTTGAACGTGCATACCCGCTTTGTCGTTTTAACGCAGTTCGTATTAGTGTGCGTGAGGTTGAAGACACGCTGCCCGGTGGCCGTGCCCGTCCAAGCCAGCTGCATGCCTTTCGTAGCCGGTGACACGTAACTGCGGTCGATGCCGTTGGTTGGGATCGTTATCTGAAACGTCAGCGTGCCGTTTGTTGTGGTGGCGAGGCCACTGCTCGACGCTCCGAGCGGATTCAGATTTTCGCCGGCGGGCAGTGACGAGGAGCCGTGGGTGCCGGCGCACCCTACGAGCGTTGCGGCAATGCAGAAAACCAGGGCCGATCTCAAAGACTTCATCGTCCGTTTCTCCGATCGGTGTTTGCCCGTACTTCCGTCTTCTGGGGTGCGAGTGGGGGACCTTTCATCGCCTTGTCGGCGGCGAAGAAAGACCTAGGCAATGAAAAGTGGCTCCGCTTTTGAGCGGCGGTGGTCCGCCATTGGTTCGCCAAAAGAACTCAATCACTCACATGGTCGAACAAATCGAACATTACGTGAGGAGTCACGGCTTCGAGTCCGTCATCTCCACCATTTTCAAAGCCTGCGTCATCGTTGGTAAGCATCGGGGTTTTCGCTTCAGGAAGACGTTGCTTGCAGGCCTAGTGGATCGCTGGGGATTCGTGCGCATCAGTCTGATCTGCCGTGAACGCTGCCAGCGCCTCGAGCGACTTCTTATCGATCGCCATGCGAGGCATTCCACGCGGATAGTGGTCACCTCCGGTCTTCGATAGTGAATTTGCGCAAAGCAGAGCCAAGTATTCGAAGTTTGCGCAGAAACCACGATAATAGGCCTTGCGTCGAATTAGGATGACGGGCTCAAGTTGTTTCCACGCTGTAAATACAACGCCATCCCATAGATCGCACACCAGAGCCCGGTCAATGATGCTGCGTTTTACGAATACACCCATAATTTCAAAGAAGTTCGCGACTTCGCGCATTGCTTCGAATTCCGATGGGAGGTTCTCTTCGAACAGCCCCTTTCGTCGCACCGGATCGGCAAGGATTTTCGGCACCTCTTCGGCGACGAAACGCCGGGCTAGTTTGAATCTTTCGGATTCCATCGTTTCGCGCATTTCGGTAACTGCAGCGATCTGGTTGCTCGATCGCGCGTGGCGCATTTGAGCGAGCGCCGCAATTGCCGTCGCCGCGATAACGACAAGGGTTCCGAGGGACGCAACGGTACTCCACGCCTCTAGTGACACGGTTCGCCTCCCGGTTTAGCGGCGAGCGTCCGCCACGCGTAGGGCTTTGCACTGTTACCATTTACAGGCGACGAGAAGCGCTAAAGCGCGCGCCTAGGCTCGCATGACTACATCATACCACGCGCTGGAATCAGCGCTTGCTGAAAGCGGTGATCGCGGACGATCATCGATTGCGCGAAAGATTCTCTAAAAATCGCACGCTTGCGTTCCAATGTAAGGGCTTAGCGGTTTGACTCCCCTCATCTCCAGGAATCAAAAAGCCCGCAACACGCCGCGGGCTTTTGTTAGATCAGCTCTTCAAGTCGCGCGGACGTATTCGAGGAGCGTTAAAGTGACGCGCACGCGCCATGAGTTTCTTCACGCTGCCTCCGCCGCACATCTGGTTGCTGTAACCCCAGCATATGAACAGGAATCCATTTCCGGAGTTGCTGAGCAAGCCACCGTTCTCGTAGACATTCGTCGCGCTTGGTTCCGCATATGCCGAGCCCCCACCGCCGGACGCGCCACCGTTCGGACCACCCGCGGCTCCGGTTCCGCCTCCGCCTCCTCCATACCAGCCGCCACCGCCTCCACCGCTGCCGGCGTCGAAGGGTCCCTCGGAACCACCTACGCACCAACCTTGGCCTGCACCGCCTGCACCGGCCACGCCGGAGTTGTTGCTTCCGCCGCCGGCTCCGCCGGCAGTCTGAGTACCTCCTCCACCACCAACGCCACCCGGATCGTTAACGCCTTCAGGGCATCGCGGACCGCACGGAGGGATTCCGCCGGCGCCATCACCGCCGCTCGAGCCGCCGCCCTCACCTCCTGTAAGACAATATCCAGCGCCCCCGCCACCGCCGGCGACCACGACGCGGTTCGAAAGCCCACCGCCACCCTGCCGGATGTCGGTACCGCCCCCGCCGCCCGCACCGGCAAAGCAATTGAAACCGCATTGCGATGGGTCGTCCGGCGCACCCGCACCGCCGCCGTTGTAGCCACCCGCGCCCGTATCGGCGGCATAATCGCCCATCCCGCCGACGAATATGCTCAACGACTCGCCCGGCGTGGTCGGGATCGTCGCTCCGGTCTCACCACCGAACCCGCCTGGTGCAGTTTGATGAAAGAGATTCGAAGATCCGGCGCCTGCGCCATCGGCGATGACGTAAATCGTCGTCATGCATGCCGGCACCGTGAACGTTTGCGCGCTGCCGGCGTAATTGAAGCTCGCCGAACCGGACGTCGCATTCTGCGGAGTAAACACGCTGCTGGCATAAACACTTGCGCTTCCGGCTTGCGCACCGATCGTCGCAGAACCGCCCGGGATCGCGTTGCCGTTCCACGCGATGGTGGCTTTGTCAAACGAGCTGATGAGCGTATCGGTAGGCGGCTTATCGTAGCCCGACGTCGCGATCGTCGTTGCTCCGCTCGTGTCGCCGTCGGACAGCGTTATCGCGGTGGCGTATGCGCCGGCGATCTTATGTGAGTCCGCATCAAAAGCGGTTACTGCAAACGGCGTCGCCGGAAACGCCGCACACGCGACCGGCATCGGACCGACAGACAACTTTGCCGGAACTCCGAGCAGAATGGGAGCGATTGTCTTCGTTTGTCCGCTCGTAATAGTAAACGGCACGTTTGACGCGCTCGAGAGCAGATTGGCGCTGAATGGAATTTGACCACCGCTCGGCGCTTGATCGTAGAGGGTGAACGTCGCGTGATAGCTTCCAGCGGCGAAACTGATCTTGAACGTGCATACCCGCTTTGTCGTTTTAACGCAGTTCGTATTAGTGTGCGTGAGGTTGAACACCCGTTGGCCACTGCCCGTTCCGTTCCAGGACAGCGCCATGCCTTTCGTCGCGGGCGACACGTAACTGCGGTCGATGCCGTTGGTCGGGATCGTAATCTGGAACGTCAGCGTGCCGTTCGTTGTGGTGGCGAGGCCGCTGCTCGACGCTCCAAACGGAATCACATTGTCGCCAACGGGCAATTGCGAGGAGCCGTGGTTGCCGCCGCACGCTGCAAGCGCTGCGCCAATGCACAAAACCAGAGCCGATCTCAAAGACTTCATCGTCCGCTCTCCGATCGGTGGCTTACCCGAACCAATCCCCTTCTCAGAAACTGATTCTACGACCTCTCGGCAAACATTATCGGTCGACCGCCGACCGCAAGTTCCACCATTTGAAAAACCCCGCGCTGCAAAGCACGCGGGGTCTTTCCAAGCTCGGAGTACAGCGATGTTACGCTGCCTGAACGGTTCGAATAGCTGTTTCGTAGGCATCCGAGCTCGGCGGCTTCGGCGCGAAGACCAGCGCGAACAGCGCGCGATAAGGCCACGCGATAACCAAACCCAGCGCCGTGACGACAACCGGCGCGAAAAGCCCACTCGGCGCCATCGTGATGTGAAATCCAAAACTGTTATAGAGAAATGCGGCAAGCATGATCAGCGCAACCGGCACGTAGCGGTTGGTGAGAAGCAGCACACCGATCGCAATCTGCGCGCATCCTAAGAACAGCGCCCAGTGCGATTGAAAGGCCACCTGATTGAAGGTTCCCGCTAATCCCGGGAGCGCCGGCGGCGTGGTGATGAAGAACGCGTCGGTGCCGGCGAACGTAAACAGCAGGCCTACGAGGACGCGAGCGATCAGTCGGACGTTATTCATGACGATTCTCCAAAGGTGAGGGCTCCAGTCGGCCCCTTCACTTTGGACGTCGAAGAACGCGGCCCAAGATCGACATGCGACGACGCGCTATAGCGAAAATTTCTTGCCGCTCGAGGCAAACGTACGGCGGCACCTGGCGAGCGTTTCGTCGAGGTACGGGCCCGACCGCCCGGGCTGCAATCAACGCCGGCCACTGCGGACGATACACCGGCCAATCTGCCTTCTCCCGACCCACAAATTCTTTCAAAGACCCAGGAATGGTTCTTCCGATTCCAGACGGGCAAGATCGACCGCACCCAATTCGACGTTCGTACCGATCGTGGCCTTACGCAGCAAATGATCGACGACGAGGAAAAAACGCTAGAAGCCTTGGGCAAACCCTCAAAGTGGCTTTATTTCGGAGCGCAGCCCGTTCAGTACGCGATCGGCTATATGTTCGGGATCCAGTTCAAAACGGCTCGCGTGATCGAACACATCGCGTTTGACAGCGACGGCAAGATCGCCGGCGTCCAATTTCAGGTATATCCGTACTAGAGACGTCTCGCGCATTCGCCCCCAGGCATGGTGAGTAGTGAATCAAAAGTCCTACTCGGAATGAGTGCGGAGGTTGCTCCGGCATCCTCGAATCTTTAGCCAGTTGCTACTAGGCCGTTCGAGGATTGGTCCATGAAATCGGTCGGCTTTACTTACTACGATATTCTCGGCGTTTCATCGAGCGCTACGCCCGAAGAAATAAAGGCCGCGTATCGCGCTGCCGTTCTGAGATATCACCCTGACGTAAACGCCGCCGCCGACGCGCAGAGCCTTACCGAAGCGCTCAACGACGCGTACGCCGTATTGAGCGACGGTCGACGCAGGCAGCAGTACGACTCGGTGACGGTCGCGGAAGGGCTGTACGACGATGCTGACGATGCGACGCAGTCGACTTGGTATCTGTACTCGTGCGATCGCTGCGGGCTGATCGACGCACGCCTTCGATACGCCGTGTTTTTCCGCGTGCGATCGTTCTTTATCAGCACGCAATTGAAAAGTGAAGCCGGTGTGCTGTGCAGCGGCTGCCGCGGCACTCTGGCGGTACAAACGTTGCTGTACTCCATCGCCTTCGGCCCGTGGAGCGTACGTTCGGGTCTGGCCTACACGCTGCGTTCGGTGCTGGCGGCCGTCTGCGGCGGCGAAACGCCGCGCGCGGAAAACGCCGAGCTCTTGCGGCGGCACGGTTTAGCGTATCTGCAGCGGCGGCTTTTGGACGAGGCAAAGACCGCCTTGACGGCGTCGCAGCGATTCGAACGCTCCGACACCGTAGCGCTGCTCCTAGCCGACGCCGAAATCTTCGGCGTAAACTAAACTGCGCTTACCGTCTCTTTTATGGAGTCTCGAATGCCTTCACGCAGCTCGGGCGTATTTTCGTGTCCGTGTTTTGCGACCGCGTGCATGACGGCGACGTCCAAGACTTCGTCTTCCGTATCCGCGGCAATCGCTATGGTGCATTTACTGTCGCTCGGAAAATCGCGGCAATCGATCATTTTGCGAGCCATGTGCTCTCCTTTGCGAAGGTAACTTATTATACGTCCGCACGCGCCCCGCGTACAGCGGTAAGGGATGCCGCGACTGCGCCTCAAAAAAGGACCGGATGAGCCGAATCTTCGCTGCAGTATTTCTGGCATTTCTTACCGCCGCTTCAGCCGGTGCAGCGGAGGCCGGGCCGCCGTTTGCGGCGCTCACCGGGAAACTCCAGTGGCGAAGCATCGGGCCGTACATCGGCGGCCGGGTCGTTGCCGTCGCGGGCGTGGCCTCCATTCCGAATCTCTTTTACATGGGTGCGGTGCAAGGCGGAATCTGGCGCAGTACCAACTACGGTCAGAACTGGGAGAACATCAGCGACGGGCAGCTGCCGCGCGCGGCCAACAGCATCGGCGCACTGGCTGTGGCGCCCTCCAATCCGCGCATACTATATGCCGGGACCGGTGAGAGCGATATCCGCCAAGATTTTGAAACGGGCGAAGGCATCTACAAGTCCACGGACGCCGGCAAGACGTGGCACTACGCGGGCTTACGCGAAACGCACACGACGGCGTCGCTCGCCGTCGATCCCCGCAATCCCAACATCGTGTACGCCGCGTCGCTCGGGCACGCGTTCAAACCGAACAGCGCGCGCGGTTTATTCAAAACTACCGACGGCGGCAAGACCTGGAGCCGCATTCTTTTTGTAGACGACCGTACCGGTGCCAACAGCGTCTCGATGGATCCGCACAATCCCAATGTGTTGTACGTCTCGATGTGGCAAGAGCAGCGCACGCCCTGGACGCTCGTCAGCGGCGGTCCCGGAAGCGGCCTGTATAAAACGACAGACGGCGGCGCGCACTGGAGAAAAATCTCGTCCAATCCGGGCTTTGCGCGCGGCCCGCTCGGAAAAATCGGCGTTTCGGTTTCGGGCGGCAATTCGCGCGTCGTCTACGCAATCGTGCAAGCGCACGACGGCGGCGTCTTTCGATCGAGCAACGGCGGCGCGACCTGGAAACACGTCAATGCGGAATGGAAACTGCGTCAGCGCGCCTTCTACTATATGGCGATCTACGCCGATCCCGTGCGTACGAACGTGGCCTATGCGCCGCAAGTCGACGGCGTGTTCAAAACCGTGGACGGCGGAAAAACCTGGAGCGCGCTTTCCGCGGGCGGCGGCGACCATCATATCATCTGGATCAATCCGCGCCACACCAACATTCTGCTGGAAGGCGACGACGCGGGCGCGTGGGTATCCGTGGACGGCGGCAAGACGTCGAGCACGCAAAACAATCAGCCGACGGGGCAGTTTTATCACATTGCACTGGACGATCAGTTTCCGTATCACGTCTACGGTGCGCAACAGGACGAAGGCGCGTACGAGGGGCCGAGCGCATCCAGCGAAGGGTTAACGCTCGGATCGTGGCACCAGGTTGCGTGGGGCGAGAGCACGTTCGTGGCTCCCGACGCGAACGATCGCGCGGTAACGTTCGGGAGCGGGTATTTCAGTTTCTTGTCGCGTTTCAATACGCCGACCGGAGAAAACAAAAACGTCAGCCCATGGCCGGAGTACCTATCAGGCGCGCCGGCATCCGAAATGAAATACCGCTTCGGATGGTCGCATCCGATCTTCTTTTCTCCCGCAGTACCGCACCCGTTGCTGGTTGCCGCGCAAGTGGTGTTCGAGAGTGGCGACGAGGGCGCAACGTGGAACGTCATCAGTCCCGATCTGACGCGCAACGATCGAAGCGTACAGGGCAATAGCGGCGGTCCCGTAGATCTCGATCAAGTCGGTACCGAGACCTATCCGTTCGTTTCCGCCTTAGCCGTCTCGCCGCTGGACAGCGCGACGATGTGGGCGGGATCGTCGGACGGGCTCGTGCACGTTACGACAAACTCCGGCGCATCGTGGCGCGACGTCACTCCGCCGGCGCTTCCGCAATGGGCCGAAATCACATGCATCGAGCCCGCGACCGGCGATCGCGCAACTGCATATCTAACAGCGTGGCGCTATCAGTGGGACGACTTCCAACCATATGTTTTCAAGACGGCCGATTACGGCGCCCATTGGCAATCGATTACCGCCGGATTGCCTCCGGATCAGTACGTCTTCGCAATTCGTCAGGATCCGCGAGACCCGCGCGTTGTGTTCGCCGGAACGCGCAGTTCCGTGTACGTCAGTTTGAACGGCGGCGCATCATGGCAATCGCTGGCGCTGAATCTGCCCGGCGTGCAGGTACGCGACATCGCAATCGACGCGCGCCAAGGTCAAGTGGCGATTGCGACGCACGGCCGCGGCTTTTGGATCCTCGATAATCTCGCATTGCTCGAGCAGCTTGCCGCAAGCGGAGAAGACGCGAAAAGCGCGCGGCTCTTCGCACCGGAAACGGCGTGGCTGTCGCACGCATATGGCGGCGGCTCCGGCGGCGGCACGTCGGGCCAAAACCCGCAGTACGGCGCGGCGGTGTTCTTCAACGTTCCGCACGGCTACGACGGAAGAACGCGCGTAACGCTGTCGTTCTACGACGCACTAGGAAAACTCGTGCGCGCTTTCGTGCTGCACAAACATAATCCGAAAGAGAAAAAACCGTCGACCGAGGCGATCGCGCAAATGGACCATGTACGACAGCTCGCGTTCGCGCTGCGCGATCTTACAACTATCGATCCGGGGATGAACGAGTTCATTTGGGATCTGCGCTACGGACCCGCTGCGGAAGTGACCGGCTATCATATCCCGACAACCGACGACATCGACGACGGCGTGAACGGACCCACCGTCGTGCCCGGCACGTACACCGCGGTGCTCACCTACGGCGCGACGGCGCTGCGGCAATCGTTTCGCGTGGCACTCGATCCGCGCGTTACTCCGCCCGCGCAGGCGCTTGAATCGCGTCTGAGTTTGGCGCTGCAGATTCACAGCACGCTAGATGCCTTGAACGGCGCCATCGATGCCGCGCTGGCAAACCGTCCGCGGCTTTCGCCGGCGCGCCGAACGCAGCTCGACCGCTTAGTGCTATCGCTCGTGCCCATGGGAATTCAATCAAGTGAGGGCGATTCGTTGAATGAAGTCCGCTTGCGCGATCATCTCGCATTTCTCATGAACGAGCTCGACATGGCGTATGCAGCGCCGACTGCGGCGGAATACGCGACGTACGAGCAACTGCGCCCTCAGGCGCAAGCCGCCATTGCGGCATTGACCGCTTACTGGTAGACCGAGCGACCAAGCGCACTACCTTTTACACCGTCTTTGGTGTATCGTAAAATGCCTACCGTTCTCGCGGGGGCATCTTATGCGAGACCGCCGTCACGTATTCGGGACGCTGTCGCTCATTGTGTGTGCTTACGGCGTCACGCTGCAAGGCTGTGCCCATAGCGCGGCTCCGGCGCAAGCGGCGGCCGCTCCCGCCGTGCGTACCGCCGCGGTCGTCCAAGGCCGCGTCAGTCCCGTTCTCACCCTTTCGGGCCTTATCGCGCCCTATCAAAACGTCGCCATTTCCAGTGCACTCCAAGAACCCGCGGCCGCGGTCTACGTGCACGAGGGCGATCGCGTACGCGCGGGTCAGATGTTGGCGCAACTCGACGTTGCGGATCTGCAAGCCAACTACATGTCCGCCCAGCGCAACGCCGAAGACGCCGAAAGCCGCATCGCCCAGACGCGCGATCAGGGCACGCTGAACATCGAGCAAGCGAAATCGCAGCTGATTTCGGCGCAGGCGCAGCTCGCGCAAACGCAGCAAAAACTTGCACTCGATGACGTGACGCTGGCGCGCGACCGCCAACTGAACGCGCAAGGCTTTCTCTCCAGGCAAATACTCGATAACGACACCACGCAGTACCAGACGGATCTGCAGGCCGTATCGTCGGCGCGTGCCGCTGTGAATAACGCCGCAGCAGCCGTTCGCGTCAACGGGGACGCGTCGGCCGGACTGCAGCGTGAGAATTTGACTTCGGCGCAAGCGGCGGCAGCGTCGGCAAGTGCGCAAGCGGCACAGATTCTCGTTCAAATACGCAAAGCACAAATCGTCTCGCCCGTCGACGGCATCGTCGTGAACCGCAATATCAACGTCGGGCAGTATCCCGGAAACGCACAGATATTCACGGTGCAGCAAGTCGACACGGTGTACGCGATGCTCAACGCGTCGAGCGATCAAGTCTTTCAGCTTCGCACCGGCACGCCGGCTGAGGTCAGCGTCGGCACGCTGCACCGCGCGAATCTTCACGGTACCGTCGAGGCTGTGCTCGGCCAAGCCGCACCGGGCGGCACGAATTTCGTCGTGAAAGTGCGCATTCCAAATCCGGACGAAAGATTGCAGTCGGGAATGGTCGTTTCGGCGGCGATCGCGCTGCCGCCGGTTTCGGGGGCGATGATTCCGACGCGTGCGTTCGTAGATGCCGCGCACGATGCCGTGCAGACGCAGCGTTCCGACGGTACGACGCAGTTGGTGACCGTAAAAGACGTTGCCGAAGACGGCGCGCGATCGATAGTTGACGGTCTGAGGCCAGGTCAGCGCGTCGTCGTGCAGCAATAATGAACCGCCTGACGGCGCTCTTCGTTCAGCGCCCCGCGCTTGCAACGGTGCTGGTGCTCGTCACGCTGCTCGCCGGGCTATTATCGTACCCCGGCCTGGTGCAGCAACAGTTTCCGAACGTCGACCTTCCGGTTATTCAAATCGTCGCGCTGTATCCGGGAGCATCGCCGAACACCATTCGCGATACGATCGCCAGGCCGATCGAGGATCAGCTCGCCGGCGCGCCGGACTTGGATCACATTCAGACCACGATTCAACAAGGCGGTGCGACGGTCTCGGCCTATTTCAATCTGGCATCCGACAAGACCGCGGACCTGACCGAAGTGCAAAGACGGCTTCAATCGGCCGAGGCGGATCTGCCGCCCGATTTGAAGGCGCCGACGATCAATACGTACGATCCCAGTCAAGGAACGGTGGTAGAGCTGGCGGTTTCGACGAAGCGCTTGAATCCGCACGATCTCTCGAATACGGTCGACAACACGATCGTTCCGCAAATGGAACAGCTGCCCGGCGTGTCGTTCGTGCAGACGTCCGGCGACGTCACGCCGTCGATCGAAGTCGCCGTGGATCCGATGCGCCTGCAAGCCTCCGGAGCGACCCTGAACGACGTCATCAACGCAGTCTCGAATAACAACGTACGCGCACCGGGCGGCATCGCCACGTCGCAGCAGCGCGAAACGGCGCTCGACATTCGCGGCGACATTCAGACCCCTGATTCAGTTGCCAATCTGCTGCTGGGTTCCGCGCTCTCACCTCCGCCGGGAATCGATCAGTGGAGCACGGCACCGCGCGCACTGCAGGTGCGCGACGTGGCATCGGCTTCGTACGGCTACGAGACGCAGCGCGTCTTCGCATACCGGCGCGGCGATCCGGCGATCATTCTGGACGTACGAAAGGCCAGCGGGTCGAGCGAAGTCAGCGTATCGCGCGCCGTACTGGCCTCGCTGCCCGCCTTTCGCAACCGGTTTCCCGACCTGGACTTCAACGTCGTCAACGTTCAAGCGGATTATACGAAAGAGCAAATCGGCGAGGTGTGGCGCGCGCTGATCGAGGCCATTTTTTTGACGGCGATCGTCATGCTGTTCTTTCTGCGGTCCTGGCGCAACGCGGTCGTCGTGTGCGTGGCAATACCAACCTCACTCTTCGTTGCGCTCGCTACGATGCGCGTATTGAACTTCACGCTCGATACCGTTTCGCTGGCTGCAATGACGCTGGTGATCGGGATTTTGGTGGACGACTCGACGGTCGTCTTGGAAAATATCGAACGGCACCGCGACGCCGGCGAAGATGCGAAAAATGCGGCGGTCAACGGACGCGGCGAGATTGCCCTCGCGGCGATTACGCTGACGCTCGTCGACGTGGTCGTGTTCCTGCCGCTGGCTTTTCTGCCCGGAACGGTCGGCCGGTTCATGA
This sequence comes from Vulcanimicrobiaceae bacterium, assembly GCA_035938175.1. Lineage (GTDB taxonomy): Bacteria > Vulcanimicrobiota > Vulcanimicrobiia > Vulcanimicrobiales > Vulcanimicrobiaceae > DASRDE01. Next base: position 211,262 of record DASZHD010000030.1, on the reverse strand, counting down.
AAGAGTTCGGGTTCGTGGTGACGATTGCCACGATCACTTCGCTCGTCATCTCCTTCACGATAACGCCGGCGATGGCCGGATGCTGGTCGATGTTTTCGCATTGGAAACCGTGGCGGATAATCGACGGGTTCACGAATGCGTTCGAACTCGCGCGCAAGGTGTACACCGACCGCGTTTTGCCGTGGGGTCTTTCGCATCCGCGCGCCGTCGCTTGCATCAGCGCTGCGAGCGTGCTCATCGCCTTTGCTCTGGTTCCGCTCGGTCTCGTCGGCTTCGAATTTCTGCCCGCGGTCGACAACGGCGAGATTACCATTCAAATGACGTATCCGGTCGGCACGGCACTGGCTACCACGCGGCGCGGTGTGTTGGCCGTGGAACAAGCGGTGAATCGCATGCCGCGAGTCAAGGGCGAAACCGCAATCGCCGGCAGTTATCAGGCCGAGTTCGGCGGATTCGTGCAAGAGGGATTCGTCGGCCAAGTGCACGTGTTTCTCCAGGTCGGCAAGCACGCGTCATCCAGCGATTGGCTTGCCGGTTTTCTCCCCAAAGCGCGCGCGCTGGTTCCGACGGCATCGTTCACAGCGATTCCGTCGACCGGCATAACGGGCGGAACGCAGCAGCCGATCAATTACGTGGTCGGCGCACCTACGGCGCAGCTCGATCGAGTCGCGCGCAAGGTGTACGACGCGATGAAACGCACGCCGGGTACGGCGAACGTATCGGTCTCGTCGCTCGAGCCGATGCCGAACGTCGACGTCGAATTCGACCGGAATGCGGCGCGCGCCACCGGCGTCGACATCGGCGCGTCGGCAACCGCCCTGCGCGCGGCCTTCGGCGGCGTTATTGCAACCCGGTACAGTTCGCCGTACGGCTCGCAGGACGTGCAGGTGGTCTATCCGTTCGATGCCCGGACGTCGCTGCGGGCGCTCGCAAATATCCCGCTGCGTTCGACGTCCGGAAACGTCGTCTACGCCGGGGACGTCGCGCAGTTCGTGTCGCGCCCTACCGATCCGTTGATCACCCGAATCAACCGGAACGACGTCATCTTCGTGAGCGCCAACGTGAGCCCGGGATACCAACTTTCGCGCGTAACGGCCGCGATGCGAAAAACGCTCGGACCGCTGCCCAGCGGCGCGACGCTCACGCCGGCGCCGAACGGCAGCCAGCAGAACCTTCTCGACACCGTTTCGGGTATCACCGTGGCGCTTTTGCTGTCATTTGCGCTGGTGTACTTGCTGATGGTCGCGCTGTACAACAGTTTCAAGACGCCGTTCGTAATGATGTTTGCCATTCCGGTTACGGCGTTCGGCGCGCTGGGATCGCTCGCGCTTACCCACCTCACGCTGAATCTTTTCTCGATGATCGGCACGCTGCTGCTGGTGGCTCTCGTCACGAAGAACGGCATCCTGCTCGTCGATTACGCAAATCACCTGCGCACCGGCGGCGCGTCGCCGCTGCGGGCGATTTCGCAGAGCGCCGCCACGCGTTTCCGTCCGATCATGATGACGACGTTCTCCATGGTCGTTGCCATGCTACCGATCGCTCTCGCGCTGGAGCCGGGGTCCGAAGTGCGTCAAGCGCTGGGCGTCGTCGTCGTCGGCGGTCTGCTGAGCTCGCTGGCGTTGACGCTTTTGCTGGTTCCGGTCGTCTACGTCGCGATGACTCCGAAAGAGCACACGTTCGCGCTCGCCGTCGAACCGCCGCCGCTGCAAAACGTCGAAGCCGTTCGATAAATCTCGAGGAAAGGTCAATGCCATGAAGATCGCGCTGCTATTGCTCGCCGCCGCAGTCCTAACGCCGTCCGCGATTCTGGAAAACCCCGCGTCGTACGAGGGAAAAGACGTCACCGTCAGCGGAACGGTGTCGCATCTCCAGGTCAGCAAGACGCTGTTCAAAAAAGTTACGGGCTTTCAGCTGTGCGACACGGCATGCATCGTCGTTATCGACCAGACCAATGCGTCGCACAAAGACGGCGAGCAGGCGACGGTGTCCGGAACGTTTCAGACCGAGTTCAAGGGGCCGAAGCGCACGTTCAAAAACGTCGTTCTGATAAAATAGCGTTCAGGCAACGAAGCCGGCGATCAAAAACCCGAGACCGGCGATCGTTACGGCGCCCCCTCCCAGCAGCAGCAGACCCCGCTGGGTGAGCGCCGTCATCGAAACGAGCACGATCGAGATTTGGAAGAGTACGGCCGCGACTTCGTACCGTTCGTACGAGGCCATAATCTTTTCAGATCCTTCGAAGCGCTCGCGGGCGTGTTCTTCCAACTGCTGCGCTTTGGTCAGTATGACGTCCGTTCTGGCATTCTCGCGCGTCAACCGCGCGTGAATCGTAGCGCGGCCGATTGCAGTGGCAATTCCCGCATCGAGCATGGCCTGATCCACCTGTGCGCGGATCCGCTGAGATTCGTAATAGCCGTACTGATCGGAGGCCTGCGATTGATACAGAATCGCCTCGTTTTTGCCGGCGAGCGCCGTTACCGAGCTGTGGTTGGCAAACAGCGTCGCGAGCGCCGCTAAAACCGCGATGACTGCCGTGACGACACCCACCAACGCCCGCCCCGGCGCGCGGCCTTCGCCGTGTTCGGTTTCGCCGTGCAGCGAATGCGCGGCCTCGAAACGGGCCATCAACGTACTCCCATTGCGTCGTCCTGTACGCCTAGCGGGGAGCATTTCCTCGCCGCGTTGAACGCAGCGTTGCGAAGGGAGGTACGCACATGAAAATGACCCGTGAAGAAGCCATAAAAACGCTGATGCTCCCGGCTTTTGCCGCCGCCTTCGCGGCGACCACGGCCGTTGCGGACGCCAAGTCTTCAAAGGCAGCCTTGAAATATCAAGACCATCCCAAAGGTTCGCAAAAATGCGAAGGCTGCAAATTCTACGTTCCGGGAAAAACGACGTTAGCCAGAGGTTCGTGCAAAATCGTTTCGGGTTCGATTAGCCCGAACGGCTGGTGCGTGGCTTACGCCAAAAAGTAACGCCCTTATTCGTACTTGACTGCGACGATTCGCAGTGGAAGATTGCCGGCCGGGCGTTCCCAAATGACGCGATCGCCCGCCCGGTGATCCATCAGCGCCTGCGCAAGCGGCGATAACCAACTGATCGTTCCCGTAGCCGGATCGGCCTCGTCCTCGCCGACGATGCGATACGCGGCTTCTTTCTTTTGCGGATCCTGAACAGTCACGCGCGCACCGAAATGCACGGCATCGTCGGCATGAGCCGACGGATCGACCACGACGGCAGCATCGAGACGCTCCTGCAGGTCGCCGGCCTCGCGCTCGTTTTCGGCGGCCTTAGCGTCGGCGATGCGGCGGCGGAGCTGCTCCAATCCCGCCGGCGTGACCAGATACGGATGCTGACGCTGGGGACGCTGCGGCGGGAGCAGATTGTCGCCCTCGTCTTCTTTGACAAATGCGCGGCTCACGCAGTCATTATACCCGGAAAGAGGACGGCCGCCCCGTCGATTCGGTCGGTCCGAAGCGCCTCTACCGCCGCTCCGCCGTCGTCCAGCGCGAACGGCGTTACGTTGGCGCGAATACCCTGTTCGGCGGCGAGTGCCAAGAAGTCCACCGCATCGCGGCGCGTCATGTTGGTCACGCTACGGATCTGCCGTTCGCCCCACAGCAGATGGTCGTAGTCGAACTCGGGCATACGGTCCAAATGGATGGCATTGATGGCGACGACGCCGCCCTTTCGCAGCGCCGACAGCGCTGCTACGACGACGTCACCCGATGGAGCAAAGGTAATCGCGCGATCGAGCTCGCGGGGCGGTTTTTCCGTCGCTCCACCGGTCCAAACGGCGCCCAGCGATCGTGCGAATTCGCGATGGCCGGCGCCGCGCGTCGCAACGAATACCTCGCAACGCCACGCGCGCAGTACTTGCAATGCTAGATGCGCGGATGCACCGAATCCGTACAGCCCCACACGTTCGCCGGGCTCGACGCCGGCAATGCGAAGCGCGCGGAAACCGATGATACCCGCGCATAAAAGCGGCGCGGCCCGTTCGTTCGACAAATTGTGTGGAAGCGGATACGTAAAATCGGAGCGCGCGGTGACGTATTCGGCGTAGCCGCCGTCGCGATCGTATCCCGTAAAAACGGGCGCATCGCAAAGATTCTCGCTGTTCGAACGGCAGAACCGGCACGTTCCATCGACGCCGCCGAGCCAGGACACGCCGACGCGTTCGCCGCTTGGGACGATTTCGCCGACGATTTGATGTCCGGGAACGATGGAGTCGTGATGCGGCGGCAACTCATCGTCGACGATATGCAGATCGGTCCGGCAGACACCGCAGGCCAGCACGCGCAAGAGCACTTCGCCGGAACGAGGACGCGGTTCGTCGCGATTTTCGAGCGTTAGCATACCGCGCGCGCCGGCATGATGAACGAGCGCTTTCATGTACGAACTCTAAAGCACGAAACGCCGCGGCGCAAGGCGCAAAGGTTAACGGCCCGCGACGAGCCAGATTCGAAGGCGCGCGCGCTACTACCACGAACCAAGCGCGCGAAATGGTCGATGACGGCGTCGCATACCACCGGCGATTCCAGCCGGAAGCGCTCGTAATCCGGCATGCAGGCCGTATTGCGCACGAGAGCTATGACGGCGGTTTCACGGCGGATCGTCCGCACCCGTTGTTCAGCGGCACGAAAAGCTTTTGGGGCGTCGCGGCGCTGCACGCGCAAGCCGAAGGGCTTCTCTCGCTCGACGAGCACGTCGCGGACACGGACGGCGAATGGAAGCGCGACCCTTGGAAAAAACGCGTAACGCTGCGCGATTTGCTAATGCTCGTTGCCGGTATTCCGTTCGGCGGTCTCGGATCCGCCGTACCGGAATACGAGAAAGCGCTAGCGACCGGCTTGCGCAACGAGCCCGGGACGACGTTCACGTACGGCGGCATACCGCTACAGGTTTTCGGAGCGGTCTTCGCGCGAAAGCTGGCGGCGCAGAAGCTCACACCCCACGCATACCTGCATCAGCGGATTTTGGATCCGGCCGGCATCGAGATCGCGAAGTGGCGCACGCTCAAAGACGGAACGTCGCCATTGCCGACCGGCGCGTTCATGACGGCGCGATCCTGGCTGACGTACGGCGATTACGTGCTCGCTAACCGCGAACGGTATGCCGAGTGTTTCATTGGTTCCAGTGCCAATCCGCGCTACGGCTTATGCTGGTGGCTTGCTACGCCGGGCGCGCCGCAAGATCTCTTCTACGCGAGCGGATCGGGCGGTCAGGCGCTCTACGTTATTCCGTCCCTGAAGTTAACCGCGGTGCGTTTTGCAAAAGGCGGATCGTTCAATCACGCCGTTTTCATCAAGCGTCTCGTCGCGGGTCTTTAGCAGCCTAGGCGGCCTAAACGGCGAGCTCTTCCAGCGCCATGTTGTTCGACTTGGGCCCGAAGAAGCCGACCGCGGCGGCCGCAATGCACATGGCGCCGGCGATGGCGATGAACACGCCCGTCGTACCGCGAGCGTGCAAGATCGCAGCGATCGCCAGTCCGGCAAGGATCGAGCTAAACCGGCTCCACGAGTACACGAATCCGACGGCCTGCGCGCGTATTCGCGTTGGAAACAGCTCGGCTTGATAGCTGTGGAAGACCGAAGAAAACCAGGCGTTTGCAAGTGCGACGCAAGCGCCCGTTACGACGATTGCCGCGGACTGCCGCGCCTGCGAAAACGCCAGCCCCGAGGCGGCGACGAACAGCGCCAAACCCACAATCTGCCACTTACGTTGCCAGCGGTCGGATGCGTACATCGCGATCAGCGGCCCGAGCGGATTGAGCACGGCGATGAGAAACGAGTACTCGAGCGATTTGGCAAAGGTCACGCCTTCGCTGGCGAGCAGCACCGGTACCCACGCGGAAAATCCGTAGAAGCCGATCGTCTGCATGAAATTGAAAACGGTCAGCATAATCGTGCGTTTGCGATACTGCGCGTTAAAAATCGTCGCGAGCGCGTGCCGAACGCGAGAATGCCCGGCGTTCGTGCGCGAATCGATCCAGCGCTGCGTCTCCGGTAAGCCCGCGCGTAAAAACCAGACGGCGACGCCGCCGAGCGCACCGACCAACGCAACGTACCGCCATCCGGCCAAACCGAAATAGCGGTGCGGCACGAGCACGTACGCCAAGAACGCTGCCGCCGGAATCGCGAGATATCCGATGAACTGCGAAAACGCGATCCAGTAACCGCGTTCGCCTTTTGGCGCTAGTTCCGATATATACGTGTCTATCGTCACTAGCTGGACTCCGATGCCGATGCCGGCAATGAAGCGCCAGAGATCGATCGCGGCGGCCGAATGCATCAACGCCATGACGAGCGTCGCACACGCGTACCACAGCAGCGAATACGTGAACGCCGCGCGCCGGCCGAAGCGATCGGAGATCCAGCTGAAGAGTAGCGTACCGGCGAACATCCCGGCGAAGCCTGCCGCGACGAACGTTCCAAAGCCGTCGAGCGCAAACGGCGAGGCCGTCGTGGCGACGAACAGCTTCTCGCCGATGAGGCCGAGCGCAATGTACGCGGCCATGAACAGATCGTAGAGCTCGAACCACCCGCCGATCGAGATCCGCAGAACCGCTGGACGCATCGCGGTTTACGTTACGGCCGTACTTGCTCCGGCGCCTTCTCGTGAATCGTGGCGATAAGCGGGCGCACCGATTCGACGTACGCGTTATAGTCGCTCACCGCTTTGCGGTAATTGGCTTCAATGCGCTTAGCAAACTCCACGAGCGGCGGCGAGATGATACTTCCGGATTGGAAACCCAAGCCTTGAATATCTTCGCGCAGCGCACCGGGGCGCTGAATCGAGTCTTCGTCGTTCTGGTAGTTCGCGGTGAGCTCGTTGAAAACGCGCATACGCGCGGCCTCTGCCGTTCGCGCTTGCGAGGTGAGAGACGGCGACTTGACGGACTGCAACTGTTTGCGGACGGCGTCTAATCCGTTCAGCATCGTATCGACGACGGAAAACCGCGCCGTCCATACCTTCGAAAAGTCGAACGACTCGTTGAACTGCGCCTGCGTGAGGACAGTTTGCGGATCGGCTTTCACGATGAACGGGCGCGTATACGTTCTTCCGCCGAGCGTCATCCGCGCCGCATATTTGCCCGGCGGTGCCGTCGGACCGTGACTGGGACCTTGATATGACTCTTTTGCGGCTCCGAGCCATTTCACGGGTCCGTCGATCGCAAAATCCCAAACGAACCGGTTTATACCGACCTTGTTCGAGATCACCGGCTCCTCTTTACCGTTGACCTTGTGCGTCCCGGACACCGTCCGGATCACGTGACCGGCAGCGTCCAAAATCTCGATCTTCGGAGCGGTCTTGGGAGCGGCTTTTTGATAGAAGAACATCATGGCGCCGGTCGGAGGGTTTGCTCCGGAATAGTCGGTGTAGATTCCTTCGTCGTCGGAGTGCGTGTTGTATTCGTACGACGTCCGCGGCCCGGTGAACGCGTAGCCCGACGCGATCGCAGAGGGCAGATCCTGAATCATCCGCATATCGTCCATGATGTACAGCGCGCGCCCGTGCGTTGCAATCAGCAGATCGTCCCATTGCGGTTGAAAGCGGATGTCGTGCACCGAAACCGCGGGAATAGCGTTCCGGAAATCGTTCCATTTGCGTCCGCCGTCGAAGCTGATCCACATGCCGTTTTCGGTTCCGGCGTACACGATTTGCGGATTGTGTATGTCTTGGCGGACGGCGCGCGCGTATTGATCCGCCGGAAGGTTACTAGAAATAGAATCCCAATGCGCGCCGAAGTCGTGCGATACGAAGACGTACGGATGGTAGTCGCCCGAGAAATGCCGGTCGACGATTGCGTACGCTGTACCGTCTTTCAGCGTAGACGGCGCGACGGTTTCGACACGCCCGTACGGCGGGACGCCGCGCGGCGTAACGTTTCTCCAATGTCTTCCGCCGTCGAGCGTCAGCTGAATCAATCCGTCGTCGGTTCCGACCCAGATCTCGCCTTTGTGCAGCGTCGAACCTTCGATATCCAAGATCGTGTCGGAGTACTCGGCTCCCGATACGTCATGGACCAGCGGGCCGCCCGACGGCTGCTGATGCGACTTGTCGTTCAGCGTCAGATCGGGGCTGATAATCGTCCAGTGGATGCCGCGATCCGTCGTTTGGAAGATAACGTTGGCGCCCATCCACGCGATATGGCCGTTCCACGGTGCAAACGCAATCGGCGATTCCCAATTGAAGCGGAATTTCGAGAGCGACAAATTGTATTGTTCGAGCGAAGTTTGGAGATACGGCTGCGTCCCGATGGTGTCTCGCGTTACCTTGTTATATACGGAGATCGAACCGTTCTCGGAGTCGGCCCACAGCCAGTCGGGATCGATCGGGTCGGGCACTGACCACTCGCCGTCGCCGCCGGTAGAAGCTATCCAGTATTTGTTCAGGAGTCCGGAAGAATCCAGGGAATTGTTCGGGCCGCACCAGCCGTTGTTGTCTTGCCAGCCGCCGCAGACCCAGTACGGATTTTCGTTGGAAACGCCGACGCGATAGACTTCGCCGATCGGAATGTTACGGCCGAAGAACCAATGGTCGCCGCCGTCGACCGTGCGCGCAATGCCGCCGTCCTCGCCCACGATCATGCGGTTCGGATCGTTCGGAGCGATCCACATCGCGTGATAGTCGACGTGAACGTCCTTGGCGATTTCGGTGAATTTCTTGCCGCCGTCGGTTGAAACCGACAGCGCCTCGGAAATTCCGTACACTTTGTCCGGGTTTTTCGGATCGACTTCAACGTGCGAGAAATAGAACGGACGCTGATCGACGAGCGTGTTGTTGCTCACCATCGTCCAGGTGTTGCCCGCATCGTCGGATCGCCATAAAATGCCGGCCTTCGATTCGATTAACGCGTACACGCGTTTACCGTTGCTCGGCGCCACGGCCAACCCGATTCGCCCCGTGATGCCGTCCGGCAATCCATGGCCGGTCAGCTTCGTCCACGTGTTTCCGCCGTCCGTGGAGCGGTAGAGACCGTCGTCTTCACCGCCGCTCGTAAACGTCCACGGCATCCGCTTGAAATGCCAGATCCCGGCGTACACTGTTGCCGGATGCCCAGCGTCCATCGCCAGATCGGATGCGCCGCTTTGATCGCTGACGTACAGCGTCTTCTTCCAGGTCTTGCCGCCGTCGTCGGTAACGAAAACTCCGCGCTCCGTGCTCGGCCCGAAAACGTCGCCGAGCGCGCCGACGATAACGTGGTTGGTGTTATGCGGATCGATGAGAATGCGCGAGATGTGGCGCGTGCCTTGCAATCCCACGTTTTTCCACGTCTTGCCGCCGTCGGTCGATTTGTAGACGCCGTCGCCGTAGCTGACGTCGTTGCGCGGATTCGACTCGCCGGTGCCTGCCCACACCGTGTCGTTGTTCGACGGATCGATCGCCACCGCGCCGATCGCCGAAACCGGCTCCTTTTCGAAGACGGCATCCCACGTTTCACCGCCGTCGTGCGATTTCCAAACGCCGCCCCCGGCAGATCCGAGATAGTACAAATTCGGGTCGCTCGCGGATCCGGCGACTGCAGCTACGCGACCGCCCGGAAGCGCGGGGCCGATCTCGCGCCAGTGCATGCCGGACCACGGTGGTCCGGGCGTGGGCGACGCAGTGGGCGTCGCGGTCGGTGTGGCCGGTTTCGGCTCGTGCTCGCGCGGCGACGGGCTCGGCTGCGGGCTGGAAGTCGGTTGCGCAAACGCGGGCACGGCACCGAACGCAAAGAGCGCGACGACGCACGCAAAAAAATAACGACGCATTGAACGATAGTTTAAAGTACTCAAAGCGCGCGTGCAAGCGCGACGCCGGCGAATGCCGCCGTAACGCCGAGAACGACGCTTCCCACGGCGTACGTTACTGCCAACATTGCGGCACGATCCGCTGCAAGCGTCAGCGTTTCGTACGAAAAACTCGAAAAAGTCGTATAGCCGCCCAGCACGCCGGTCATCAGGAACAAGCGGATCAACGGAGTGCCGGTAAATACGCGCGTCTGCGTGAGTTCGGCCACGATACCGATCACGAAGCTGCCCGAGATGTTAATCACGAACGTCCACCAGGGGAACCCGGGCCCCAAGCGCTGCGCCAGCGCGAAGGTCACACCGTAACGCAAGAGCGATCCGATGCCTCCACCCGCGAGTACCGCGAGTGCATTCAGCCACGCGCTCACCGCGGCTTCGGCGCGCCGCTCTTGTACGCGATCATCTCGACCGTTTCAAGCGTTATCAAGCCTTCGCGAATCATGCCGTCGATCGTCGCGATGAAGCCGCGGATCTTCGGTTCTTCGTCGACGATCTCGATCAAAATCGGCAGATCGGTCGACAGGTCGAAGATGCGCGCGGCGTGCACCACCGAATGTCCGCCGAAACCTTCGATCCCTTTGAACACCGTCGCGCCGGAGAGTCCCGCGTGGCGCGCTTGCTCGACGATTGCAATGTAGAGCGGCTGACCGCCGTGCCGGTCGCTCTCGCCGACGAAGATCCGCAGCAGTTTAGCGGTGGTGCTTGGCTTCATACGCAGGCACGTTGACGTTGTAGGCCCACCACTCAGAGAAGCCGATCATGCCGCACATGAGTATAAAGAATACGATAAGCCCGATCCCCCACGCTCGGCGCGCACGAGGCGACATGCCCGAATAGCGACCCATCGAGGCGGCGTTGCGACGTTACTCACAAGGACCCTCCCGCCGGGCCGCGTATCCACCGCCGATGCGTCGTTTCATTGCCCCGTTTGTTGCGGGACTTGGAATCATGCTTTGCCCGTATATCGCCCCGGCGGCAAGCGCCGCTCCCGTGGCGACTGCGAACAGCCCTGTGGCCGTGCGCGCTTACGCCGGCGTTCTGCGCAAAATCAATCCGCAGATGCCGGTTTGGCAAAGTCAGGATCTCGCCAAACATCTTCTCGTGAACGCCAACCGCTGGCGTATCGATGCCAATATGCTGGTCGCACTCGTTTCCGTAGAGTCGGCGTGGCGTACGCATGCCCGTTCCTGGGCGGGCGCTATCGGTCTTGGGCAGCTCATGCCGGGAACCGCCGCGAATCTGCACGTCGATCCGGCCGACCCGTATCAAAATTTGCAGGGTGCGGCGCGCTATTTGTACGGCCTGCTTTCGAAATATCGCGGCAAACCCAACCGCTATGCGCTGACGTTCGCCGCGTACAACGCCGGCCCGAAAGCCGTTGCGGAATTCGGCGGCATTCCGCCGTTCGCCGAGACGCAGAATTACGTCGTCAAAGTGATGGCCGCGTGGCATCGCATCAACACAGCCGTTCGCTTGCCGAAGATGCCGGCCGAACTTCGAGCCTCCGCACTTGCGGCGGATGCTATTTCGCCGGATCTGCGCTACTGGACAACAGCGTCTCGATAGCCGCGATAGCGCCGTAAGGCGTCTCTACAAAGATACTCCGCGCTCCCGCGTTCCGCGCGGCTTCCACGTCGCTGCGTTTATCGCCGATAACCACACAGCATGAAGGGTCCACGCCAAGCCGCCCGGCAGCATCCAGAATCATTCCGGCTTTCGGCTTGCGGCACGCGCAGCCGTCTTCGGGGCCGTGCGGGCAATACAGCCACGCGTCGAACGGGCCGAGCAATTCGTCGATGCGCCGGTTGACCGCTTCCACTTGATCGATCGTGATCATGCCGCGCGCCACGCCGCTTTGATTCGAAACCACAGCGGTCGGAATACGTGCGCGCCGCAGACGTTCCAGCGCTTCACGCATTCCGGGAACCGGCCGCACCGCTCCCGGATCGCCGTTGTACGGTACGTCGAAAACGATCGTGCCGTCGCGATCGAAGATCACCGCGCAGGGTTTCACCGGAATATTAAACCGCAAAAAGGGCGATCGCTGCAATTCCCATCAAGACGAACGTTACCCACGCCCAAATTTTTGCCGTCGCGGAACTCGTCCACTTGCCCATGATGCCGGCATTGGCAGCAATACGAATCAGAAGAAAAATCAACGGAACGGCGACGATGCCGTTCAATACCGCCGACCAGTAAAGCGCCCGGATCGGATCGATACGCGTAAAACACATCAGCACGCCGACGAGCAAACCCGCACCCGTTACGGCGTAGAAGCGCGGTGCGCGGCTGGGATGCTCGTCAAGTCCCGAACTGCGAAATGCAAACGTTTCGGCGGCAACGTACGCGGACGAGCCCGCAAGCGCCGGAATCGCGAGCAACCCGGTGCCGACCATTCCCAAGGTAAACAGCAGCGCGGCAAAATGTCCGGCAAGCGGCTCCAGCGCGCGTGCCGCATCTTGCGCCGTTTGAATATTCGTCTTGCCGTGCGCGAATAGCGTCAGCGCCGTCGTCGCGATGATGAAAAACATCACCGCGTTCGAAAAGATCATTCCCATATTGACGTCAAAGTGCGCGTCGCGAATCTCCTCGCGCGTGGCGCCGCGCCGCGCCGCGATCGTAACGCGCCCCATACATTTTTCTTCTTCCACTTCCAGCGACGACTGCCAGAAAAACAGATACGGCGTAATGGTTGTACCGAGAACGCCCATCATCGTCGTCAACCACTCGCGGTTCGGATGAATTTGCGGCACGAACAAGTGGCCGATTACCGTTCCCCAGTTCGGCCGCACGACGAACGCCGCAACGACGTACGCAAACAGCGACAGCGTCAACCATTTAATCGTGTCCGCCAAACGCCGGTACGAAAGGTACAGCATCGCGCAAAACAGCGCCACGCCGAAAAGCACGACCCACGCCGGCGTCGGAAGAACGGGCAGCACCATGTGCGCCGACGCGGACATTCCCGCAAAGTCCGCGCCGATGTTGAACGTGTTCGCGGCGATGACCGCCGCCGCCATCGGATACGCAACCCACGCCGGCACCGACTTGCGAATGTTTGCGGCGAGTCCCATGCCGGTCACCATGCCGATGCGCGCGCACATTCCTTGTATGACCGCCATCATCGGGGTAGTTAGCAGAGCCAGCCACAACATGGAAAGGCCGGTGCTTGCACCGGCCACCGAATAGGTCGAAATTCCCGAGGGATCGTCGTCAGCCGCTCCCGTGATCAATCCCGGGCCGAGCGCCTTCAGGCGGTGCCAAAGCGACGGTGTCGCGCGCGAGCTGCGCGTTCGGGATCGTTGGGTCGCTTCAGCACTCATCGCCCAACCTTTTACCCGCCTGGCGGCGGCCAATCCCGTGGTAAGCTAGTTTACGTTCGCAGCAGGTTCCTCGACGTACAGCTCGCTGCCCAGACGAAGAAATTCTTCTGATTTCTCGGCCATGCCGCGTTCGGCAAAGTCGCGCACTTCCTGCGTGATCTTCATCGAGCAGAAATGCGGCCCGCACATCGAGCAGAAATGCGCCACCTTCGCGCCTTGTGCGGGAAGGGTCTCGTCGTGGAATTCGCGCGCCGTCTGCGGATCCAGCGAGAGATTGAACTGGTCTTCCCAACGGAATTCGAACCGCGCTTTGCTCAGCACGTCGTCCCAATGACGCGCTCGCGGATGCCCCTTGGCAACGTCCGCAGCGTGCGCAGCGATCTTATACGCGATGACGCCGTCTTTGACGTCCTTCTTGTTCGGCAGCCCGAGATGTTCTTTGGGCGTGACGTAACACAGCATGGCGGTCCCGTACCAGCCAATCATCGCCGCACCGATAGCGCTGGTGATGTGATCGTAGCCCGGCGCAATGTCGGTAACGAGCGGGCCGAGCGTATAAAACGGCGCTTCGGCGCAGATCTCCAGCTGTTTGTCCATGTTCTCTTTGATCAGATGCATCGGCACGTGACCGGGGCCTTCGATCATGACCTGCACGTCGTGCTTCCACGCGATCTGCGTGAGTTCGCCGAGCGTTTCCAGTTCTGCGAATTGTGCAGCATCATTGGCATCGGCTTGGCATCCGGGACGCAATCCGTCGCCAAGCGAGAAAGCGACGTCGTACGCCTTCATGATCTCGCAGATCTCTTCGAAATGCGCGTACAAGAAGTTCTCGCGGTGATGTGCCAGACACCACTTTGCGAGGATGGAGCCGCCGCGCGAAACGATCCCCGTGACGCGACCCGCGGTCAGCGGCACATAACGCAGCAGCACGCCGGCATGGATCGTGAAGTAATCGACACCTTGTTCCGCCTGCTCGATCAGCGTGTCGCGGTACAGCTCCCACGTCAGCTCTTCGGCTTTTCCGTCAACCTTCTCGAGCGCCTGATAGATGGGAACCGTGCCGATCGGAACCGGAGAATTGCGCAAGATCCACTCACGCGTTTCGTGGATGTTTTTTCCTGTCGAAAGATCCATCACCGTGTCGGCGCCCCACCGCGTCGCCCACGTCATCTTCTCGACTTCTTCTTCGATCGTCGACGTGACCGCCGAATTTCCGATGTTGGCGTTGATCTTCACCAGGAAGTTACGGCCGATGATCATCGGCTCGGTTTCGGGATGATTGATATTCGCCGGGATGATCGCGCGCCCGCGCGCGACCTCGCTGCGAACGAACTCCGGCTCGAGGCCCTCGCGCAGTGCGACGAACTCCATTTCGGGCGTAACCACGCCGTTGCGCGCGTAGTGCATCTGCGTGACGTTTCGTCCGGCCTTTGCGCGGCGTGGATTGCGCGACGCCGTGAAGCGCACGGATTGCAGCTCCGGCATCGCATCGCGGCCGCGGCGGTACAGGGACGTCGGCTTTTCAAGCTCTTCGGTGTCTGCGCGCTGCAAGATCCACTCGAGCCGAAGCGGATCCAAACCTTGCCGCACGTCGGGCGTATACTGCGGATCGGTATATGGTCCGCTCGTGTCGTACACGGTGTGCGTTTCGCCGTTGGTCAGCAGTATCTCACGCACCGGCACGTTCATCGCCGGATCGGATCCGCGCACGTACGCTTTTCTGCTGCCGGCGGAAATGTTGGAAAGCATCGATATCCAGGCTCCTTCCTACGCCCGCATTACCGGGATCAGGTTACAAGCGGTCGGCCACAGCGGCCCTCTCAGCGCCCCTCGATGTACTGTGGTGAGGTATCGAACCACCCTCGTCATGGTGAGGTATCGAACCACCCTGAGGAATCGAAGGGTTAAGCTCCCGCGAATATCTGTGTCTACCGCATCCGCATGACGCGCGCCTGCGCGTCGCGCGCATCCCGCCAGGTTGCTCGCTCGCTCGCGTAAAAAACCCGCGGAATGACGCTCGGGTGGGCTTACTGGGGGTTGGTCGTGCTGACGGCCGGCGGCGCGCTGTTTCCGTTCGCGGCGGCTCTGTCTAAAAACTTCGCCATCCGTATGGCGTTCGGCGTTTGCGCGGCAGTAGTTTGCACAGTGTTTTCCGTGTTAGAAATTGCCGATGCGCGCAAATACAACGACGCCATCCAGCCGTGCTTTGCAATCACGCTAGTATCCCTGCTTGCGGGCCTTGCGATTGCAAAATGGCGAGATGATCGCAAATTCGCGCCTTATGCCGTCGGCGCAGTTGCGATATGGATCCTTCTCGTCGGTCTCGCCGGGATCGCGTTTCTTCATTATCCCGAGCCCCTATCGAGCGTCCTGTTCTTTCGCGTCATGCCGGTTTACCTAACCGTCGTGATCGCACTGGTGTTGGCTGCGGCGGGGCGACAGTTTTGCCGGCAAGCGTTTGCGCGTAGCAAATCGGGCACGTAGACGGACCAATCTCGACCGCTTCGATACACGGTTCTCGCTGCTGCGCAGCTCGCGGTAGGCGCAGCCGCGATCTTCGCGCGCTTCGCATTGTCGGGCGCGTCGCCGCTAGCAGTGTCCGCTCTACGGCTTTCAATCGCTGCCGCGGTATTGTGGGCGATTTCGGCTGTTTTGCCCCGGCGGTCCCAACCTGCGTCAATACGCCGCCTCGATAAGCGGCTCGTCGTCGCCGGCGTTGCTCTTGCCGCACACTTTGCAACGTGGATTTGGTCGCTGGAGTACACGAGCGTCGCGATATCGACGTTGCTCGTTGCAACTACGCCGGTCTGGACTGCGCTGTACGACTCCATCGCGCGCAAGCATCCGCTTTCGAGCGCCGCATGGTGCGCGATGGTGGCCGGCGGTGCGGGCGTGTATTTGGTCGCAGGTTTCAATACGGCGCGGCCGCCGATCGCCGGACACGAAATACTCGGTTGCGCGCTTGCGGTAGCCGGAGCGATTGCCATCGGCGCATATTTCCTGATAATTCGTGAAATACGCGACACGTTGGGGACGCGCCAAATCGTTACGCAAACGTATTCGTGGGCGGCGATAGCATTAATCGTCGCCGCAATTGCAGCGCGCCAGCCGCCGCCGGCATTCTCGAACTTGGGCGCGTGGAGCGGCATTCTGGCGATGGCCCTGATCTCGCAATTGCTCGGTCATACGGCGATGAATGCCGCGCTGCGCTGGTTCAGCGCGAGCGCCGTGGCATTTACTACGCTCGTAGAACCTTTAGTCGCAGCGGCGTTGGCGTATTTGGTCTTCCGCGAAGGCATCACGAGCGCGGCGATTGCCGGAGGTGTTTTGATATTGGGCGCGATCGCCGTATTCTTGCGCGAGGAAGAGACTAGTAACCGGCGGGTGCAAACGTCACTTTGACGGGATGATTGCTATTGCTTCGTCTGCGATCAGATCGCCCTTCGATTCCTCAGGGTCCTTCGATTCCTCAGGATGACTGCTGCACGTCATGGCATTTGCGATCGACGCGCCCTTCGATTCCTCAGGGTCCTTCGATTCCTCAGGATGACGAGTTTTCCTCAGGATGACTACTGCGTGTCCTCGATCATGAATATTCCCAGCGATCCGGGCCCCACGTTTGCGCCGATCGTTGCACCGGCGGTATAAATCGAAAGCTCTTTGGGCGCGGCAATCAGCTTCTTGCGCAATTCGGATGCAATGAATTCCGCGTCAGCCGGCGCGTTCGCGTGCGTGATGAACACGCGCGAATTTGCGGGACGCTCCAGCTTGCGCGAGGCGATGCTGGCGAGCATTTCCTTTGCCTGTTCCCACGATTTCACCGTGGTTTCGCCTTCCATCGCTCCCTCGGGAGTTACGCGCGTCACCGGAAACACGTGCATGACCGTTCCCAGCACGAGCTGCGCTTTGTTAATGCGGCCGCTCTTGGCCATGAATTTCAAGTCCGGATAGACCGCAAATCCGCGCTGCGTGGAACTCCATTTCGTGAGCGCGCTCACGATCGCCGAAGCGTCCATTCCCGCGGCGGCCATTCGTGCAGCCCCGGACACCAGCAAACCAACACCGCCGGAAAGCGTCTTCGTATCGAAAACGCGCACGCTGGAGCCGAACGATTTTGCGGCGGCGGTCGCGATCTCGAACGTCTTCGACATCTTCGAGGAGACCGTCGGGCAAACGACGTCCTTGCCGGCGCGAACGTGTTTATCGAATGCCGCTTCGAACGATTCTTGCGAGGGCGGCGCGGTGGTCGGCAACTCGCCGTTGGGATCGAGCTTCTTGTAAAACTCCGTCACGGTGATGTCTACACCGTCGCGGTACCGCTGGCCGCCGAACTGCACGAAGATCGGCACGAGGTCCACCCCCATTCCGGCGGCTTGGGCGGGAGTTAAATCGCAGGTCGAATCACTGACAATCGCTACAGGCATTTCACTACCACGCATCGACCGCCGTTCGTCGTCAGTTGAGGCCGGACCAAGCGTAACGGCTCGCTCCACACCGCGAATTGGATCGGTCCATTAGCAAGGGAATGGATGGGCTGGGCGAAAGGGGCCGCCATGACCACCAGCACCGAGGCACTCAAATTCGCGTCCAACGGCGCGAGCCCGCAACCCGATCCGCAAGAAACGCGCGAGTGGATTGACGCCATTCAAGGCGTTTTGGAACACGAAGGGCGCGGGCGCGCCCAAGAACTCATCGGTTCCATCGTGGAAGCCGCTCAACGCGGCGGCGTGCACGTGTCGCTCGGGCTTACAACGCCGTACATCAATACGATTTCGCCATCGGAACAGCCGCCGTTTCCGGGAAACGACGAGTTGGAAACGCGCATCCGCCATTACGTGCGGTGGAACGCGATGGCGATGGTCGCGCGAGCCAATAAGGAATCGTCGGAGCTTGGCGGTCACGTGGCGAGCTTTGCATCGGCCGCGACGCTGTACGACGTCGGGTACAATCACTTCTTCCGCGCGCAAACCGAAAACTTCGGCGGGGATCTGGTCTTTCTGCAAGGCCATTCGTCACCGGGAATCTATGCGCGCGCCTTCGTCGAGGGGCGTATCACCGAAGAGCAGCTCGAGAATTTCCGGCGCGAAGTCGACGGTAAAGGCATTTCATCATATCCGCATCCGTGGCTGATGCCCGACTTCTGGCAGTTTCCGACGGTGTCGATGGGTCTTGGTCCGATCATGTCGATCTATCAAGCGCGGTTCATGCGGTATATGCACGATCGCGGCATCATCGACGCGCAGGACCGGAAAGTGTGGGCATTTTTGGGCGACGGCGAGATGGACGAACCCGAATCGCTCGGCGCGATTTCTCTTGCAGGACGAGAAAAAGTCGACAATCTGATTTGGGTGATCAACGCCAACCTGCAGCGGCTGGACGGCCCGGTGCGCGGCAACGGCAAGATCATTCAAGAACTCGAGACCGTATTCAAGGGCGCCGGCTGGAACGTGATCAAGGTGATCTGGGGCAGCGGCTGGGATGCACTGCTGGAACGCGATCACACCGGACGCCTCGTGCAATTGATGAACGAGTGCGTCGACGGCGATTATCAAACGTTCAAATCGCGCGACGGCCGCTTCGTACGCGAAAAGTTTTTCGGCCGCTATCCCGAGACGGCGGAACTGGTCGCCCACGTAAGCGATGACGACATTTGGGCGCTCTCGCGCGGCGGACACGATCCGCGCAAAGTGTACGCGGCATACAAGGCGGCGTTCGAACACCGCGGCCAGCCTACCGTAATTTTGGCGAAGACGATCAAAGGCTACGGAATGGGCGAGTCGGGAGAAGCGCAAAACATCGCGCATCAAGCAAAGAAGATGAAAGTGGAATCGATGCGCGCGTTCCGCGACCGTTTTCACTTGCCGATTCCCGATACGGAAGTCGAAAAATTACCGTTCGTAAAGCCCGACGAAAAGAGCCCGGAAATGCAGCACTTGCGCGCGCTCGTGGACCGGCGCGGACATGTGCCGTCCCGGCGTCAAAAATCCGTATCGTTGACGGTACCGGAGCTTTCCGTATTCGAACCGCAGCTCAAAGGCACCGAGGACCGCGAAGTTTCGACAACGATGGCGTTCGTGCGCCTGTTCTCGCATTTGATCAAAGACAAGACCCTCGGTGCGCGGCTCGTTCCAATCGTTGCGGACGAGTCGCGAACGTTCGGTATGGAAGGCTTGTTCCGCCAACTGGGGATCTACTCGTCCGTCGGGCAGCTGTATCACCCGCAAGACGCCGAGCAGCTGATGTGGTATCGCGAGGACAAGCAGGGCCAAATTCTTCAGGAAGGCATCAACGAAGCGGGCGCGATCTCGTCGTGGATCGCCGCGGGCACGTCGTATTCAACCAATAACGTGCCGATGATCCCGTTCTACATCTTTTATTCGATGTTCGGGTTTCAACGCGTGGGCGATCTCGCGTGGGCGGCAGCCGATTCGCGCACCCGCGGCTTCTTGCTGGGCGGAACCTCCGGCCGAACGACGCTCAACGGCGAAGGTTTGCAGCACGAAGACGGCCACAGTCAAGTTTTCGCCTCGTTCATCCCCAACTGCGTCTCGTACGATCCCACGTACAGCTACGAACTGGCAGTGATTCTGCAGGACGGCTTGCGGCGGATGCTGACCGAACAGGAAGACGTCTACTATTACATCACGCTGCTCAACGAAAATTACCGCCATCCCGACATGCCCACGGGAGCGGAGAGCGGGATTTTGCGCGGCATGTATTTGCTCCATCCTTCGCGCGCGCAGAACGGTAAGAAAACACCGGTCGTGCAGTTGCTCGGATGCGGCGCGATTCTGCGCGAAGTGGAAGCGGCTGCGGAACTGTTGCGCGCCGATTTCGGCATAGAATCCGACGTTTGGAGCGTACCGAGCTTCAACGAACTGCGACGCGACGGAATCGCCACGGAGCGCTGGAATATGCTGCACCCGGAAGAACCGGAAGGGCTGCCGTACGTGCAGCAATGTCTGGCCGGCCGCGAAGGTCCCGTGATTGCATCGACCGATTACATCCGCACGTTTGCCGATCAAATCCGGCCGTACGTGCGCGCGCGATACATTGCGCTCGGAACCGACGGCTTCGGCCGCAGCGATTTGCGCCGGAAGCTCCGCGAGTTCTTTGAAGTCGATCGCCATTACGTAGCATTGGCGGCGCTCAAGGCGCTGGCCGATGAAGGGCGGATCGACCGAAAGCTGCCTGCACAGGCCATCGCCAAATACGGCATCGATCCCGAAAAACCGAATCCGGTGACGGTGTAGGAGGCGCGATGGAAGTCCTGGTTCCGGATATCGGCGATTTCAAAGACGTGCCCGTGATCGAGATCCTGGTCAAACCCGGCGATCGCGTCAAGAAAGACGATTCGCTGATCGCTCTCGAGTCGGACAAAGCAACGATGGAAGTTCCGTCGCCGCAAGAGGGCACCGTTGAGGAGCTCAAGGTCAACGTCGGCGACAAAGTCTCACAAGGCAGCGTCATTTTGACGCTCGCGCAAGACGGCGCCGCTGCATCTGCCGGCAACGGTGCTGCGTCCACGAGCGATCGCAGCGCAGCGCCCGCGGAAGCACAAGCACCTGCGAGCGGCAAGAACGCCGTGGAAACGAAACCTGCGCTCGAAACGATCGAGATGACCGTTCCGGACATCGGCGACTTCAAGGACGTGCCGGTGATCGAGGTCTTCGTCAAGCCCGGCGATCGCATCGAAAAAGACGCTTCGCTGATCGCGCTCGAGTCGGAGAAGGCGACGATGGAAGTTCCCGCCACCGCTGCGGGCACCGTGCGCGACGTCAAAGTGAAAGCGGGCGATCGCGTTTCGCGGGGGGCGGTGATTGCGGTTATCGAGGGTTCTGCGGGGCCGGGCGCGGTTCGTGCGGCTCAGGATGACGGGAGCCCTTCGATTCCTCAGGGTCCTTCGATGCCTCAGGATGACAAGGGTCCTTCGATACCTCGGGATGACAAAGTCGTTCAGGATGCCGCGAGCCCTTCGATTCCTCAGGGTCCTTCGATTCCTCAGGATGACAAGGGTCCTTCGATACCTCAGGATGACAAGGGTCCTTCGATACCTCAGGATGACAAGATAGTACATGCGAGTCCGTCGATCCGGCGATTCGCGCGAGAACTAGGCGTCGATCTGCAGCGCGTACAGGCGAGCGGGCCGAACCGCCGCGTAACGCGCGAGGACGTGCAGCAATTCGTAAAGCGATCGCTGCAAAACGGATCCGCATCGCCGGCAGCCGCCGGGACGGGCTTGCAAATCGCGCCTTGGCCGAAGATCGATTTCGCGCAATACGGCGAAATCGAACGAAAGCCGCTCTCGCGGATCAAAAAAATCTCCGGCGCGAATCTGCAGCGTAATTGGATCACGATTCCGCACGTAACGCAAAACGACGACGCCGACGTGACCGCCTTGGAAGAATTTCGCGTGCAGCTCAACGCGGAACTCGCCAAGAGCAACGTCAAGATTACGATGCTCGCTTTTCTGATCGCAGCGTCGATTGCCGCACTGAAAAAATATCCGGAATTCAACAGTTCGCTCGACGGCGACGAACTGGTCTACAAGAAGTATTACAACATCGGATTTGCTGCGGACACGCCCGGCGGGCTCGTCGTACCCGTCATCAAGAACGCCGATAGCAAAGGCGTTGCCGAAATCGCTGCCGAGACGGCGCAGTTGGCTGCAAAAGCGCGCGAAGGCAAACTCTCCGCATCCGACATGCAAGGCGGAACGTTCACCATTTCCAGTTTGGGAAGTATCGGGGGAACGTACTTCACACCAATTATCAATGCGCCGGAAGTAGCGATATTGGGTGCGTGCCGCGCCGAAACGCGCCCCGTGTGGAACGGAACTGCATTCGTACCGCGTTTGATTCAACCGCTTTCGCTCTCATACGACCATCGCGTCATCGACGGTGCGGCGGCCGCGCGATTCGTTGCATTCTTAAGAACCGTGTTAAGCGATCTGCGCAGAGCGTTGCTCTAAACTTTACCGGCTCGCGGTTTGGCGAATCGCCGCGGCGTGCGATACTGATTTGGTGAAATCGTTCTCAGCGCTCGTGCGCCGCGCCGCCGCGGTGTGCGACGCGCCTATTGCCGGCCTAGCCCTTATCAAGGGCGAGATGCTGGCGATCGAGGCGCACGTCGGGGGCGAAGCACTCGGAAGCGAGATACCGCTATCTTGCTGTTCGTTCGTTCCCGCCGTGCTGGCCGGCGAAGAAGGCCTGCTGGTAACCGATGCCGCCGCCGATCCGGCGCACGCGCACAACCCCATGGTCGCGGGACCGCCCCACATCCGGTTTTTTGCCGGCATGCCCCTGAAGGGCGGCGACGGCGCGATCCTGGGGACGCTGGCCGTCATGGGGCCTCATCCCCGCAGCCTGACGCCGGATCAGCTTTCCGCGCTGGCGGACCTGGCCGAAGTAGCCCAAGAGCTGCTCGAGACCGCGCGTCAATCGCGACTCCTGCGCCGGGCCATCGACCGCGCCGGCGACTGCATCTCGATCCACGAAATCGGCGCGAACGGCGACTGGCCGGGCCGCCACGTCTACGTCAACGATCACACGATTACGCGCACGGGTTATACGCGCGATGAAATTTTTGCGCGTTCCTCGCCGCTCGCGTTCGGACCCGAAACCGATCTCCCCATGCTGCGCAACGTGCTGCGCGACGTTCGAAAAGGCGTGGCGCGCCAATTCGAACTTCCGATCTACTGCAAAGACGGATCGCATTTCTGGACCGAAGTGCACTGCCAGCCGCTGGCCGATGAAGACGGCGTCGTCCGCCGCTACGTAACGATTTGCCGCGATATCACGGCCCGCCGCGACGCCGAGCGTACGATGCGCCTGCTCTCGCGCGCGATCAACGAAGCGTTGGATTTCGTCGTCGTAACCGACTTCACGCCGCCGTCGAAGGGCGGGCCGTTCATTCAATATGCCAGCGCGCCATTCTTAAGAGCGACGGGATACCGCGGTGTGGAAATCATCGGGCAGTCGTACATGACGCTCTTCGCTGTCGACAACGATCCGGTTTCTCTGCAAGCGATCGTCGAAAACATGGAACAAGGCCGCGACATCGAGAAAGAGATCCTCATCCGGCGCAAAGACGGATCGACGTTCTGGGTCGAATATACGGTGCGGCCGCTGCGTCAACCGAACGGGCAATTTTCACATTGGGTCTCGGTGGGCCGCGACATCAGCATGCGCCGTCAAACGCACGAGCAAATGGCCGCGCTGGTCGCCGCGATCGACGCCGTCGACCGTCACGTTGAAATCTATGCCATGGAAAACGGCCGGTACCAGCTGGCGTTCCAGAATGCCGCAGTAAACGACGACACGTCCGAGTTCGTCGGTACGCTGCTCAACGACGCCGATATTCCCGGCGACACGCCGCTGCGCAACGAACTAAAGCAAGGAAAGAACGTGATCGTGACGCCCGACGGCCTGGAAATCCGGCCGCTGGATTCGCAGGCGCGCACGATTATGTGCATCAAACAAAAAGCCGTCTAGGCTCGGCGGTAGTACGCGCCGAGCACTCCCGAGGCCGTACCGGTGAGGGTGAAGGCCAGCATGATCAGTATGCCGAGGAGCGGGCCAGGCTGCAGCGTCAGCGTCACGATAAGGCAGAATAAGAACGGCGCCATCCATAAGAACATGAACGCGGCGCCCCGCTTGCCCTGCGCGAGCTCGTCCTCGTCCAGCGTTCCGCGCAAGTAGTTCATGCCGATGAGATACTGCACCGCCAAGATGAGATAGGCGATCGCGTACCCGCCGAAATACAAACGCATCACGACCGTGTCGCCGCGGACCGCCAAACGGACGTAAAGCAGCGTGAAGTAGACGAGCAGTACTAATAGACCCAGCCATAAGAAATTCAAGACGATCGGCCACGTCTTCGGAACGAAGAACTGCGAGAATAACCTGTGGTGGAAAAACCACATGCTGCAGACGATCGCGAAGGCGAACAGGTAGCTGAAGAACCACAATGGGCTCGTAATGAGATCGATGCCGTGAGAGGGCACCGTAAAGTTCAAGCCCAGCTGCGCCAGACTGAAACCGATGACGATATCGGAGAACGACTCCAGCCGGTGGATGAAGCGTTCTGCCGACTCGTCCCGGTGCATGGTCCGGCGCCTTAAACGCCGGTGGTCTGCTTTTGCCGCAGCTGGCGAAGCACGTACTGCAAGATGCCGCCGTGCCGGTAGTACTCGGCCTCGTCCGGTGTATCGATACGCAGCAGCGCCTTGAAATCGATGTGCCATCGGCTGCGATCCTCGGCGTGCACGTGGACGTGCATGCGCGGCGCGATGCCTTTTTCGAGGCCCGTGATTTCGAAGGTTTCTTCGCCGGTTAGCCCGTAGGTCGATCGATCTGCGCCCGCTTCGAATTCCAGCGGAAGAATGCCCATCCCGATCAAGTTGCTGCGATGAATCCGTTCGAACGATTCCGCAATCACCGCCCGAATGCCCAACAGATACGGACCTTTTGCCGCCCAGTCACGCGACGAACCGGAGCCGTATTCTTTGCCGGCGATCACGATGAGCGGCGTTCCAGCGGCCTTGTAGCGCATTGCAGCGTCGAAGATCGACATCTGCTCGCCGGTGGGCAGATACCGCGTAAATCCGCCTTCGACGCCGGGAACCAGCTGATTGCGCAAGCGCACGTTCGCAAAGGTGCCGCGCATCATGACTTCGTGGTTGCCGCGCCGCGCGCCGTATGAATTGAAGTCGGCCGGTTGTACGCCGCGCTCCATCAAGTACTTCGCGGCCGGGCTGGTCTTGGCAATGTTTCCGGCGGGCGAAATGTGATCGGTCGTGACGCTGTCGCCCAGGACCGCCAAAACGCGAGCGCCGTGAATGTCGGCGACGGCGTCCGGCTCCGATCGCATGTCTTCGAAATACGGCGGATTCTTGACGTATTCCGAGGCCGGGTCCCACGCGTACAGATCGCCCAGCGGTACGTCGAGCTTCGCCCAATTGTCATCACCGCGAAACACGTCGCTGTACGTGGACTTGAAGAGCTCGTCGCCGATCGCTTGCGCGATGACATTCGAAATCTCGGCATTGCCCGGCCAGAGGTCTTTCAAGTACACCGGATTGCCGGAGCGATCGGTACCAATCGGCTCGGTGGTCATGTCGATATCCATGCGTCCGGCGAGCGCGTATGCCACGACGAGCGGCGGCGATGCAAGATAGTTGGCGCGGACTTGCGGGTGAATACGGCCTTCAAAGTTGCGGTTGCCCGAAAGCACCGCTGCAACGATCGAGTCGTGCTCGGCGACCGATTCCGCGATGTGCTGCGGAAGCGGACCGCTGTTGCCGATGCACGTCGTGCAGCCATAGCCGACCAGGTTGAAGCCCAGCTCGTCCAGATACCGCTGCAATCCCGCTTTGCGCAGATAATCCGTGACGACTTTGGATCCGGGTGCGAGCGAGGTTTTTACCCACGGCTTGCGCGTCAATCCACGTTCGACCGCATTGCGCGCGAGCAGTCCGGCTGCTACGAGCACCGACGGATTGCTGGTATTGGTGCAGCTCGTAATCGCGGCAATGACCACCGAGCCGTCGGCAACCGCTGCGGTCTCGACGGCGACGCCCGTTCCGCCCTCGTTTTCCATGCGCGCTGCGCCGCTGTTCGGCTTGGCTTCGCGCGCGGAGACCCACTCGCGCATTGCGGCGTCAAACGAGTGCTTCACGTCGCCGAGCGAAACACGATCTTGCGGCCTTCTGGGGCCGGCCAAACTCGGCGTGACGCCGTCCAGATCCAGTTCGAGCGTATCGCTGTATTGCGGATCCGGCGTAGCGGGCGTGCGGAACAGGCCTTGCGCCTTTGCGTACGCTTCGACTAGAGCAACGTGCGCAGGGGCCCGCCCGGTAAGGCGCAGGTATTCGAGCGTTTGATCGTCGATCGGGAAAATCGCACACGTCGATCCGTACTCCGGCGACATGTTTCCGATCGTAACGCGATCGGCGACGCTCAAACTCGATAGCCCGCTTCCGTAGAACTCCACGAATTTGCCGACCACGCCCTTTTGGCGCAGCATTTGCGTGACCGTGAGCACCAAATCCGTCGCGGTAACGCCGTCGCGCAGTTTTCCGGAGATTTTGAAACCGATCACATCCGGAATCAACATCGTGACGGGTTGTCCGAGCATCGCCGCCTCGGCTTCGATACCGCCGACGCCCCACGCAAGCACGCCCAGGCCGTTCACCATCGTCGTGTGCGAATCCGTGCCGACGACCGTATCCGGATAAGCCCACGCCTCGCCGGATCCGCCGCTTTCTCCGGCGCCGCCGGCACCGAATACGACGCGCGCCAAGAATTCGATGTTGACCTGATGCACGATGCCCGTATCGGGCGGAACGGCGCGGAAATTGTTGAGCGCGCGCTGTCCCCACTTCAAAAACGCATAGCGTTCGCCGTTGCGTTCGAATTCGAGATCCGCATTCGTTTTGAACGCCGAGCTGCTGCCGAATGCATCGACTTGCACCGAGTGGTCGATCACGAGTTCAACCGGCTGCTGCGGATTGATGGCGTTCGGATCGCCGCCCATCTTTGCCATTGCATCGCGCATCGCGGCAAGGTCGACGACGCACGGAACGCCGGTGAAATCTTGCAACAGCACGCGCGCGGGGCGGTAGGCGATTTCGCGATCGCTGCGGTGATGCGGATTCCAGCGCGCGAGCGCTTCGACGTCGTCCTTCGTCACCGATCGCCCGTCTTCGAAACGCAGCAGATTTTCCAATAAGATTTTCAACGAAAACGGCAGGCGCTCCAAGCGCACCAATCCGGCTTCTTCGAGCGCGGCCAAGCGCACGTACGAATATGACCGATCGCCGACGGTCAGACGACCGGCGGCATTAAAACTATCCACTCGCTCATTCATGACTGGAGGATGATTCGCGGCTCGCCTGTTGCGTAGCCTTCGATTCGCATGGCGCTTTCGCCCGACAAAAGTCGCCACAGGCGCTCGGCAACCAGGCCCATGCGCCACGTGGAAAGGTCGAGAACGCGTTCGAAACCGGTGCGATCGGACGGAACTTCGCGCGCGAGCCGTTCGAGTGCGGCGCGGGGCACCAGCAGGCTGGCAGGCAGATCGTTTTCGCGCGCAATTTCTCCCACGATGACGCTCATGAGGGAGACCAGAGTCTCGCGCGCGTTTCCGAGCGGCCGCGCAAACTTCGCGGGCAAGTCCGCTTCGGGTATCGCCTCGCCGCGGCGAATCGCGTCGACGATCAGCGGTCCCAAAGTGCGGCGAGTGCCCGCGTCCAGACGACGTAATTGCGCCAGGTCCTCGACCGAATGCGGCCGCAGTGTCGCCAAGCCGCCGAGGACGTCGTCGGGCATGATGTACTTCAGCGGCAGATCGCGTTCGCGCGCCAGCCCATCACGAAGCCGCACTAATTCGTTCAGAACGCCGAGTTCGCGCCGGCTCATGCGATTTGCGCCGGGAATGCGCGCGTACATGCGCCGTTCGTCGGTTTGATAGCGTTCCCGCGCCGTGAGCAGGCGGCACTCTTCGATCGCCCACTCGAGCCGTCCGTTCTCGTTCAGGCGCGTTGCAAGCGTGTCGTGCATCGGCAGCAGATGCGCAACGTCGTCGACCAAATATTCCAGCTGCTTTTCCGAAAACGGCCGGGAGGACCAATCGCTGACCGTTTGCGATTTTTTGAGCCGCACGCCTCGCAGATCGCGGACTAAATCGGCAAGCGAGACTGCCATGCCGTAACCCAGAAATGCGGCGGCAACTTGGCAATCGAAAATGTCGGCGGGAACTTCTTCAAAACGATCGGCAAAAATTTTCAAATCGCTGGTAAGCGCGTGACCGACGACGGTCACACCGCAAAGCGCGCGCGCCAGCGGCGCGAGATCGCGTACGGCAAGCGGATCGACGATTGCAGCGCCGTCGTCGAACGCAAGCTGCACCACCATCAGGCGCGCCGTGTACGTACGCTCGTTGTGGAACTCGGTGTCCAAGCCCACGCGTTTTGCGCCTGCGACACGATCGCACAACGCATGCAGATCTGCCGGCGTCGTTACCATCTGCAGCGCGTTCACATTCCCGGTCCCCGCGGCGAGGGTGACGGCAAGCGGTGCCTGAACCGGAAATGCCAGTGCGGCCGGTGGTGCAAAATATACATGTGCGCGCGGTGTTCGTAACCGTGGATTGCGGCCACTGCACCGTCACCGAAAATGGCAAGTATCGTGCAGACCGGAATTGCGACCGCCGACATCGTCATCACGTGAACCCATACCGGCACCTTGAACGTGGCGGCGGTTGCCGTTGCGACCGTTCCGCCGAACCCGGGAATGATGCGCACGGCGATCAAGAACATCGGCGAGCCTATCCGAAAACGTTTCACCCACGCGGGTAAACGCTCGAGCGCCTTCTCCAAGTCGAGCAAATGCGTCGCATGCCGGTTGATCCAGTACCCGATGAAACCGGCGGCGACGATGCCTGCGGCGTTGACGATGCTGCCCCAAAACGGACCGAAGATCGCGCCGTTCATGATCGCAAGCGCATCGGTCACGGAAAACGGCGCCGAGGCGACCAGCGCAAAGATCACCGTGGCGATTGGAACCGCTACGACCGGGCGGATGATTCGTATCACGTGCTCGATCCACGGCTGATAGCGGATAACCAGAGCGGCAAGAACGAAGGAACACGCCAGCATCGCAATGCCGGCGATCCGGCGGGCTAAGCGTCCGGGACGTGCTTCGGCTTGCGGCAATGGCTCGTCGAGGTGTATGGCATGCTCCTGGTCCGCCTGGTCATTTCGGTCTTATGCGCCGTCGGCTTTTACGCTTCCGTCTTTATGCTGCGCAAATCGGTCCTCGACGCGCAGGGCCGTCTAACGGAGCCCAGCGTCGTGCAATCACCGCGGGCCAAACTGTTCGGCGGCGTTCCCAACGCGTTCGTCGGTACACTCTACTATCCGGCGCTGGCTGCGGTTTCGTGGGCGGCCCACTCGCGCGGCGCGTTTACGGTCGCGTTTGCGGCTTGCGTTGCGGCGGCGGCGACGTCGCTCTTTCTGGCCTACAGTTTGCTCTTCGTAACCAAAAGGAACTGCGTGTTCTGCTTCATTTCGCACGGCGTCAACGTCGCTTTGGTAGGAGCTGTGGCCCGGCTGTTAGTCCTAGCGCGATAAACCTTCCGGGCCTGGTTTGCGTACCGCGCGCTCGGGTATGATGCGGATGTCTCTAGAGGTTACTCAAAGACAGGCCCTCGGTGTTTCGGGCGTCCGCTCGGCGCCAGGGATCGCCGGACTCTCGGGAGCTGAGCCTGCCGCCCGGTTTCTTGACAAACAAAAGGCCACGCCGTGCGTGGCCTTTTGTGCTTCTGCGGCGTGGGGTTTGCGCGATTACATCTGCCCTTGCGCGTTGAGATGATACGCCGCCGCCAGATCGTGCATCGCGGTATTCAGAATCGCATGGTAGTCTGCGTCTTTGGCGATGCCGTATTTGACGTCGATGTCTTTCATGACCTGATCGTGAATCGGATGAGAGACGGCGCGGTCGAGCATCACTTCAACGTTGAATCCGCTCGGCGTTTGGCCGGCGCCCCACAACGCGGCCGCAAGAGCCTGCCCGTTCTTCGGATCGGGCGACGGCTGCTTGGGAAGCGCGACGTGCTTTTCATTGACGATGCGCAGCGAATCCGAAACGACGAAATCGAACACGGTAATGAAGTTCCCGATCTTGGCTTTGCCGTATTGATTCGTAAGCTTCGCGAGCTCCGCGTCGAACTTGCTTCCGGTGAGTGTCTTGAGAAGCGTTACCGTGTTGAACGATGAAGGGCCCCCGCCGGCGATAATCATCGACAACGTGACGGGAAGCGCAGGCGCGCCGGTATAGACGCCGGGTCCCGAAAAACGGGAAGATTGCTGCATGTTGAGATCCTGGGTCGAGCTGGATTGAGCCCCTGCGGCAATAGGCGCAGCCAGCGCAAGCAGTGCGGCGAGCGCCGCGGCCTTGCGAAAAAAGTGCATCGAAAGTCCTTTCCGGAGCGAACTCCGCTGAAATAGAACGGTTACGCTCTACCAACGGGGCATGCGGCGTTTTGGATTTCGGATTTTCCGGTTTAGGGAACTTGCGCGATCATCGCGGCGTATTTTTCGTCGGTCGTCGGCTGCGCGGCAAACCACGCGTCGAGCATTTCGGCGGCGATCGCGGACGTTGTGGCGCGAAGGCTCAAAGCGAGGACGTTGGCGTCGTTCCACGTTCGCGCACCGCCTGCCGTCTGGGCGTCTGAGCAGAGCGCGGCGCGCACGCCGGACACTTTGTTCGCGGCGATACTTACGCCGGTGCCCGTCCAACAGCACACGATACCGAAGTCGCAATCGCCGCGCGCTACCGCCTCTCCGACGCAGCGCCCCACCGCGGGCCAGGAGTCGTCCTCGTTCGTCGCTAGCGCGCCATAGCGTACGATTTCGTGACCGCGCGCGGCCAGCTCGCGCTCCAAAGCGTCGGTCAAACCGGTTTTCTCGTCGCTGCCCAACGCAATCCGCATCACTCGCTCTCCGAAAAAGGAAGGGGCACCGACGCCTTTGCGTTCGGTGCCCCACGTACCCTTCGTTACGTCTACTACAGCCTGCGCTGCAGATAGAACTGGAACGTCGTTCCGGGATTGTAGGGAACGTTGAACGGATAGTACGACTGGTTGCCGATGAACATGTCGCGCGCACCGACGGTATATAACGGGTTGAGCGCCGGGTTCGGATACCCGCTGGAATAGGTGCCGGTTTGCGGTCCGGCAATACCCGTCGCCACCGGCTGCAGGTCAGTATTCGGGTACCACAGCCCGTAGTGGTTGTTGAACACGTTGCTGATGTACGTGCCGAAGGTCCACGGTGAACCCGGCGGCGAGTACTCCAGATCCAAGTCCATCGATCCGTGCGCCTTGGTCAGCGCTCCGCCCGGCAGCGCCGGTTCCGGCCAGCCGCGCGAAGCGGCGATGTTCGGTTGCAAATAGCTGCCCGGATTTGCGGGATCGACGAAATACGACGCATTATACGCATTGTTCGGCCCGTTCGGACCACCCAACGGCGTTGCGCCGCCGAAGTTCGTCTCGGGCACCCAAAGGTACGCGCCGTTCACCGCCGCGTACGTATCTGCGCCGACGCCGGTCGGGAACCCGCCGTCGAACGAGAAGATCGGATTGATCCTCCAGCCGCTGGCCGTTTTATATTCGATGCCTAAACGGCCTTGGAACGGCGGCAGGAACGCGCTGCGATACTCCTGTCCCGAGTTGAACTCGTACTGGTACAGAATCGGGAGTTGATCGTTTGCATAATTGCCGGAGTTTACGGGCGGCGTCGACGAGAATTCCGAGATGTAGTTCATCGTCAGGAAGCCGCTGAATCCGACCGGACGGTCGGGAGCGGTGAGCATGAACTCCAAGCCGGACGTCTTCTCGACACCGTTGGCACGCGTCGAGAAAATCGACGCGGACGTTTGACCCGTTACCGGATTCGGCACGCCGTTTGCGAGCAGCGTATTCTGCTCGACGTCATAGCCGCGGCGCGCGAAGCCGGTGAGCTTCATTCCGAAGCCGCCCAGGACGCCGCGATTGAACTGGTGGCTCCAAGCGAGATCCCAGTTGTTGTACGTGGGCGGTCCGTACCCGCCGAGATCCGGCGCGTCGCAGCACTGGTCGGCGAACCAGAACAGCTGCTGCGCGTAGTTGGAGCAGAACCAGTACAGCCCCGTTCCGCCTCCGGGCTGTGGATGCGTGGGATTGGTGCCGCTGCCGCAGGTCGGTGCGAGTGCCGGCGCGCCGCCGACACCAGGCGTGAGACCCAGGAGCATCGCACCGGCGGCGCTATCCTTCGCGGGCATTTGCGTGAGAATCGGGTCGACGCCCGTATTGTCGAGCGGCGTACCCGCCGTCTGCGCGAAGAAGAACTCCACCGAGCGCCCATACGAGAAGCGCAGCGCGTCGTTCGCGCCGAGCTGGTAGCTCGCGGCGAAACGCGGCTGCCAGATCCTCGGACGGTTGAAGGCGTCGCCGAATTGCGACGGCGCGATATCGGAGGGATTCGAAAGCGCGTCCGCTGCGGTGGGTCCGCCCCACGGGTTGCGTCCCCAATCCAGATTGTCCATGTCAAGGCGTAGGCCGTAATCCAAGTGCAGCCGCGAATTGACGGCCCACTGGTCGCGCAAGCCGATCCCGGCCTCGTGGAAGATCGAGTGATGATAGTCGATACCGTTCAACGGAATCAACGGCAGCGACCCCTTCCATTTTCCGGTCGTCACCAAGTATTGGTAGACGTAGCAGCTACCCACCGTACCGAATATGGGATTCGTCTGGCAGGGATTGCTAGGCGAGATCTGTTGTCCGATTTTCGTAGGATCGGCCGGAAGATACCAGTCGGACATGTCGGGAGCATAGACGAAGCCCGAGTTCCCGCCGCCGCAGTAGTAGTTGGAAAGGGCGCACAGCAGGCCGTAGGGGCTCTCCGTGTACCAGCGCGGCAGATCGTCCTCGTACCGGATGGCCAGCGTAGTAGTGTGATTCGATCCAAACTGATGTGTCACATCGAGTTCGTCCGCCAAACGTTGTCCGCCGATCTCCGTGATCGATGGTCCGGTGGCCTGCAGGTAATTCGTACTGCCGCTCTGCTGGAAGAAGTTGGCATAGCTCAGATTGAGGAACGTCGAGGAATTGATGTTCCAAGTGTAGCCGACTTTATTGAAGTTGAGCGGCTGATAGAGCGTCAGCTCGGGCTGCGTCGGCTGCACGTTCGTGCTCGGCACGCCCGGCATCAATTGCGTGACCGAGTTCAGTTGTGAAATGCCGTTCGGGAAGAACCCATCCCATGGAGAATACGCGAGCGGGTTATAGGGATAGTATGCCGAGCCTTGCAATCCGCCATAGTTGCCCCATTGATTGTTCCACTCGTTGCGGAAGAGCCACTGCAGCGACATGTTGTTTTGGTGGCCGAAGCGGTACACGAAGTTGTTGACGATGTCGTCATGCTTGGTGTAGCTCGTACCGCACGCGCAGGTTGCGGAATTGAATTGACCGATCGTCGCAGCATCCGCCCCGAACGGCGCGTATTTGGGCACGGACCGCGAGCCGTCATAGCTCAAGAAGTCGCTGATGCGGTTGTTCGGCGTCGCCCACCCGTAGTTGAAACTGAATTCGTGGTCGTAGTACGGCTCGTCGACCAGTGCGCTCAGCAACCCGGAAGCGGGAAACGTGCCGCGCGGCGGCACGATGTTGATTACGCCCGCACCGATGTTGCCCTGCGTGGCATCGCCGGAACCCGAAACGACTTGCAGTGAGCCGCCCGAACCTCCGGTGAGGTTGCTGAGGTAATCGCTCGAGCCGTTGCCGTCGAAGAACGGTACGGTGAAGTTTACGCCGTCGTACTGATACCCGAGTTCGACGTTCAGCGAGCCGCGGATCGTGATATTGCCCTGCGCATCTTGAATGGCTCCGGGCGCTGCCAGAATCAGCTGCTGTTCGTTTTGGCTCGTGGCGTTTCCGAGGGCTTGGGTGATCCGCTGTCCGCTGATGGTCGTCACGTCTTGCGTTTGCGTCGGCTGATATGCGCCGCTGCGTGCGCGCGCATTGACGTGAACGATCGTCTTTAAGGACTTGCTCATGCGGATCGTGCCGACGCTGTCGGTTTCGTCACCGAAGACCGCCACGCCGGGCTGGGATATCGAGTCGTAACCGGCCTTCGCGAAGGACACGGTATAGGTGTCAGCCGGCAACCCGAGCAGCGTGAAATTTCCGCCGCCGTCGGTCGAACCGCTAAAATTGCCGGATGGGGACTGCGCGGTAACGCGCACGTCCGCCAGGGGTGCGCCGGTCGATGCGTCGAGCACCGTACCGCGTAAGTTGCCTTGGATTCCACCCGCGGCGAGCACGGGTTGCGTACTCGCTCCGAATCCGAGGAAGACAACGACGAGAAATGACAACAGCGGCGCGAACACTCGCGCCGCAACGCGGAATCTCATTTCTACTTCCTCCACTATGAATAGAAACGGAATGCCCTAATGTCCTAACAATAGTCGGCCAACGACGATAAGACAATGGTTCGCGGTGAACGGCAGGACGAAAAAGCGCGCCAACTGTTTTATTAGTTGACGCGCACTGAAAACTGTATTTTTAGTTGAAGTATTTAACTACGCTATTAGTTGTTGCGATCGGCCGAGCCGTCAGTGCGGATTTTGCACGACGATCATGTCCGCGTCCAGGGAGCCATCCGACTCCGGACGGCCGCGTACGTCCACCGTTTGCCCGGGCGCAAGCGTCCACCCGCGCGGATTGATCACCGTGCCGCGGTGCAAATGAATCGAGCGGTAGCGGTTCAGCTGCATGCGCAGCTGCAGGTCGTATCCGCGGTAGTACGTTACCGTGCCGATCGATTCGGTGTCGTTCCAGCCGAACGCGCCTTTGACGATGTTGCCGAGTGCATTGATCGCATCTTGCTCGATGCCCGCGGGCACGCTTGGAACGGGATTGGGAGCCGCGGTCGGCGCAGGAGCGGGCGGGGGCGTCGGCGCCTGCTGCGCGCCGGCAATTGCGCCCGCGCCTAGGGAGAACAGGACGGCGCCGAATGCGGCTACAAAACGACTCTTCATACCGTTTCAACGGTATCCCGATTGCCGAGGTTCCATGGTTCGTTTAGCAGCCACGGTCATGCTCGTACGCCCCGCCGGCCAGACGTTCGAAGTGTTCATGCTGCGGCGAAGCGAGGCCAGCCACTTCGCGCCCGACGTCTACGTGTTTCCGGGCGGCACGCTTGACGCGGCCGATACGGCGGCGGAGATGCTGAACCGGACGAAGGGGGTCGAACCGGCTGCCGTGCGAGCGCAGTTTCGCGCGCAAACTCCTGCGAATTTGCCGGCGCCCGACGACGGGCCGACCGACCGCGAAGCAGCCGGCCTGCTGGTCGCCGGACTGCGCGAACTCTTCGAGGAGGCCGGCGTCTTGCTCGCCTGCGACGCGTCGGGATGCCCGTGGCCGGACGCGCACTTTGAAGCCGGCCGCACGCGCTTGCATGAAGCGCGCGAAAAGGTAGCGAGCGGGCGGATGCGTTTCGACCAGCTCCTCGAGGAACTGGATGTGTACGCGAACGCGCATGCGCTCGCGCTTTTTTCACAGTGGATTACGCCGCCGGTCTATCCGCGCCGGTACAACACGCATTTCTTCGTGGCGTTGGCCGGCGGGGATCAAGCCGCGGCCGCGGACGCGTACGAGACGCACGACGGCGTCTGGATCGCGCCGAAAACGGCGCTGGCGCGTTACGAAGAAGGCGCGTTTCGCATGGTGTATCCGACTGTCAAGCATATCGAACGGCTCGCCGAATTCGACGACGCCGCAGCACTGCTGGAGTTTGCGCGCAATAAGCCCATTTACCGCGTGATGCCGCAAACGCCGGGCGCGCATCAGTTTGCACTTCCGCCGGAACTGGAACGCGCGTGGTAGACGCGCGCATCGCGCTGGTGCGCGCGCCCAATCCGTCGGCAATGACGCTGAGCGGCACGAATACCTACCTCATCGACGGAGGCAACGGACAGGCGCTGTGCATCGACCCGGGCCCGCCCATCGAGCGCCACGTGGAAGCGATTCTGGAGCGCGCGTCGCGCATGAACGTACGCATTTGCGAGATCGCGCTGACGCATACGCACCCCGATCATGCGCCGGCCGCGCCGATATTGTCGGCTCGAACGGGCGCTCCGATCGCCGCCCATTGGCAATCTGAGTTTCCACACGATCGCGGCTTGCGCGACGGCGACACGCTGCGCGCAGGGGATGCCGAATTGCACGTGGTGGAAGCGCCCGGCCACACGTTCGATCATCTGGTCTACTACGAACCGCGCGAGCGCGCGTTGTTCACCGGCGACGTCGTTCTCGGCGAAGGGTACGTCGTGATCGCTCCGCCGAACGGCGCCATGCGCGCGTATCAGCGGACACTAACGCGGCTGCTCGAAACGTTCCCCGGCGCGCGAACGATTTACGGCGGCCACGGAGAACCGGTTGCCGATCCCGGCGCGAAATTGCGCGACTATATCGCGCATCGCCAAGCGCGCCAGCAAGAGATTCTTCGCGTGCTCGGAACCGGTCCGCGCACGATCCCCGAACTGGTTCGCACGATTTATCGCGATACCAATCCGGTGCTTTGGCCGGCCGCGGCGCGGCAATTGCTGGCGTATCTGCTCGCTTTGGAAGAGGAAGGCCGCGTCCGTTCGCACGATGCCGGACGCGCGTTAACGCCCGACGAGCACGCCATTCTCAATCCCGAATGGGAAACGATCGTCGGGCGCGAGCACGCGCGTACGGTCGAAGCCGAACTCGGATCGATGCTTCGGCTGGATACGGTTCGGGTCTACGAAGCCGTCCGTTGAGCGGACTACGGAATCCGCAGGACGATCTTTCCGAATTGCCGTGCCTCGTCCATCCGCTTTGCCGCGTCGACGATTTCATCCAACTCGTACACGCGATCGATCACGGGCCTGATGCGGTGTTCGCCGATGAAATCCACCATTGCGCGAAAGTTTGCGGGCGATCCCATGGAGCTGCCGCGCACGTCGATCTGATTCCAAAAGATCGGATACACTTTGATCGTCGAATCCCCGGCCGTGCGCCCGTAGGTTACGACGCGGCCGCCGGGCCGTACGATGCCGAGAATCTTTGCGAACGTGTCGCCGGCAGCGGAGTCTATGGCGAGGTCGATCGGCCCCGCGCTGCGCGCACCTTTATGCCATTCCTCGTCGGTGCGGTAATTGAATACTTCGTCCGCGCCCAATTCGCGCGCTCGCTGCAACTTTTCGTCGCTGGAGCTCGTCACTAAAACGCGAGCTCCGGCGGCCTTTGCAAAAAGCAGCGCGAACGTCTGCACGCCCCCGCCGATCCCGGTGATGAGCACCGTATCGCCCGCTCGCAACTCGCCGCGCGCAAAAAGCGCGCGATAGGCGGTGACTCCGGCCAGCGGGATCGCGGCCGCTTCTTCGTAGGTCAGATGCGCCGGCTTCGCGTGAACGTTGCTTTTCGGAACCGCGACGTACTGCGCGAACGTGCCGTCGTGCGGCATGCCCAAAATCGTCGCGCGCGGACTCCAGACGCGTTCGTCGCTGCCCCAACCGAGGGTCGGATCCACGATCACCGCCTGACCGTCGAGCTCGCCGGCGCCGTCGGCGCCCAGCGTTCGCGGCAGGGCGATGTTTTGATACAGACCTTGGGTGATGAAGACATCCCGGTGATTCAAAGCCGCGGCGCGCACGCGCACGAGCACTTCCTCGGCCGACGGCTCCGGACGCGGAACGTCCTCGACGAGTAAATGCTCGGGGCCGCCCAGCTCGTGTAGTCGCGCTGCTTTCATGCGCGCACCATTGCTGCCCGGTAAAGCGGCGCTCCTACTAGCTGCGTTTCGCACTTCCAGCGGGGCCGCCGATCCATGGTAAAATCGGTTTTGCCGTGGATCACGTCGTCGTGGCACTGCTCAACAGTGCTTCCGAGGTTCCAGACCCGCTGGACTCCGCGCTCGGCGCCGCGCGCTGGTGGTCTTCCGTTAACGCGCAAAGACCGCAAAGTGTGACGGTCGAGGGAAAACCGCGGTTCGACGCCGCCTTGGCTGCCGCGCTTCGGAGCCTGCGAGGATCGCTCGCCGTCGCAATCGAGGGCGGGACGGCGTCGGTAACGTTCACCGGCACGGCGGCGGACCGGATTCTTTTTCAAATCGCGACCGCGGCGATGGAGATCTTCGCCGGGCACCGCGGGCGGATAAAACGCTGCGCAGGCTGCCCCTTGCTCTTCCTGGACGCAACCAAGAACCGTTCGCGGCGCTGGTGCTCGCTGCGATGTATGGAGAAGTCGCGCTGCCCCCGGCGGCGTACAATAGCCAAGTGAAGTTCAACAAGTTCTTCAAGGGCCTAGCCCGCGTGACGAAGAGTTTCACGCTCGAAATCGGTCCCGTCCGCGCGCAAGGCATCCCCGCCGTGCTGGTCGCGGCCACGGGTGTCGTGTTGGCGGCCGGCGTCGCCCGCGCGGTTACCGAGCACTCGGAGCGCCTGCCGGATACGCTTCGCGAGGCACGCGCGCTCGCGCAAACCTTTCGCGGCGAACCGCCGGCGCAGCTCCATCCCTAGAACGCCATGATCGACAACGGATCGCTTACCGCACTCATCCGCGCGCAGCTTCCCGACGCTCAAGTAGACATCGTCGACCGCACCGGCACGATGGATCATTTCAACGTCACCGTACGATCGCGGCAATTCGAAGGCAAGACGCTGATCGAACAGCATCAGCTCGTCTACGGCGCCCTCAAAGGCGCCCTCAAAGACGGCCGCGTCCACGCGGTCGAACTCAAAACCCTCATTCCAGCAGAGTAACTATTTGATGTCAGAACACCTCAAAGAAGAGATCGGCCGCGAAATCGCAGCGAACAAAATCCTGGTCTACGGCAAAGGAACCAAAACGATGCCGCGCTGCGGATTCACGCTGGAGACCATCCAGTTTTTCGATAATTTCGGATACCCGTTCGAAGTGATCGACGTTCTCGAAAATATGCCCAAGCGTGAAGCGTTGGCCGAGATGACGAATTGGCCGACGCTGCCCAAAGTCTTCATCAACGGCAAGTTTTACGGCGACACCGACATTCTCGGTCCGATGGCGCAGAACGGCGAATTGCAGCAGGTTCTGCAGGACGCGTTCGGACACGCCGGCGCACCGAAAACGACGATCAACCTGCACTAGTGTTTACGACGCTCGTATCGGTCGAAGAGCTTGCGCGCCACACCGGCGAGGGGACCTGGGTCGTCGTCGATTGCCGGTATTTGCTCCAAGACGTCGGCGCGGGACGGCGTCTCTATAACGCGGTCCACATTCCGGGCGCGTTTTTTGCCGACGTCGAAACCGACCTCGCCGGGCCGAAAACCGGAACCAACGGGCGCCATCCATTGCCGGATCCGGAAAAGTTCGCGGCGTTTCTGCGCGAGCTCGGCGTGCGCGACGATACGCAAATCGTCGCATACGACGCCGGGGCCGACATGGGCGCGGCGCGCATGTGGTTTTTGTGCAAGTACATCGGGCACGATGCGACTGCGATACTGGACGGCGGATTCGGTGCCTGGGCCGGAATGCAGAAACCGGTGACGACCGAAGAGCCGAAACGTCCGGCAAACGGAACGATTCAAGCGCGCGTGCGGCGCGAACTCGTCGTCAACGCCGCCGATGTTTTGAACTCACTCGAGAGCAACGAATTCACGCTGGTGGACGCGCGCGGGCCCGATCGCTTCATGGGTCAAAACGAGATCGTCGATCCGATTGGCGGACACATCCCCGGCGCCGTCAACCGTCCTTTCCGGTCGAACTTTACTGGACCACTCGGGCAAATGAAGCCGGCCGATCAACTTCGCGCCGAATTCGATTCGCTGCAGATTCCGCCGGAACGTTTAGTGCATCAATGCGGATCCGGCGTTTCGGCCGCGGTCAACATGCTCGCAATGGAGATCGCCGGAATACCCGGCAGCCGCCTTTACCCCGGATCGTGGAGCGAATGGTGCAGCGATCCGTCGCGTCCGATGGTAACTTCCTAGAAACGCGTTATAAGTGCCGGATGTCTGAGCGTACTCTTTATTCCGTTTCGTTAGGCGACCCCAGTTAGGGCATACGCCAACCGAACAAAACACAATTGACAGAAACTTAGCTGGCGGGTACCATCTGACCAGACGGGTGCTAATCTTACCGTTCCTAAGCGGTAAATCTCTTGCTACCCGCGAGTAGGGGTGCGACTTTGCGGCTGCGTCGGTCACCGTGCGGTGTTCCAGAGTCCCGATTGCGTTTATTAACCAGTGTGACAATTTGGCCGCGGCCGGGCTGCGAGCCCCATGTTGCCGTTAGCCTGGCGCATTCGGCATCCGAATCTGGCTCCGCAACGAGCTCAATCTAGCCTTTGATGAACGATGGAATTGTGCCCCATGGGCCGCTGGATGCTGCCTGGCGCATTATTCGGAAAACTTTTCGGCCTGTCGAATCGGGCTTTTCCTTGCGTAATCAATTCGATCGTTGCATCTCAGGGCGCTGACGTCGCCGTTCTGGGCCCTCAAACCAATAAGGGCAGCGCGATTCCCCTTTACTAATACCAAATATAAGGAGAATGTGATGAGTCGATCCGGTTTTAAAACCGTGTTGCTTGCGATTACAGCAACGGCGCTTCTTAGCGCGTGTAGCGGCGGGGCCGTTCAAACTAGTACGGCAGTTCTACCAACATCGAAAACCATGAACAGCGGCACACGGGCCCCTGCTGCACGCTCTATGCCACCATCCTTGCAACTGCCAACCTCACTTTTGCCTAATACTTCACAGCTTGGAAATACAACGCAAAGCGCACAAGCTTCCGGGTACGCGAGCGCCGCTCCGCAGTCGGTAATTAATTGCGAAGAAAACATTCAGTATCCGCACAAGTCCACACACGTTCCTGAGAACGTTAACGTCGTTGGCACCATAACCTGCAGTGCGCCGGTGAGCGAGTTGGTCCTAAACGTCGGGCTCTATTACAACGGTGTCCTGATAGCGCAAAGCGGCTCAGTCACTGCGTATGGAACCACCTTCGTGCAAGCCAACGCCGCTACGAGATGTAGAAATGGAACTTACGGAGGAGGTGCCCATGGATACGTTTATTTCCCGCCGGGTTACGAGCCCCCAGTTGGGCAGTTACCCGTCGTGTTCAGTCCGAACATCACTATAACTTGCTAAGGTAAGCCAGTATAGTTACCCTTCCACAAATTGGAAGATGACGCTGCAGAATATTCTCGAGCGCAGGGTCGCCGAATTGGACCACGCTGTCGAACCGC
Organism: Vulcanimicrobiaceae bacterium; assembly: GCA_035938175.1. GTDB lineage: Bacteria > Vulcanimicrobiota > Vulcanimicrobiia > Vulcanimicrobiales > Vulcanimicrobiaceae > DASRDE01. The sequence continues at coordinate 170,348 of DASZHD010000030.1, read as the reverse complement.
GTGAGTATCCACGCGGCGATCTTGTCCATTTTATCCGGGTTTTACAGCAGGTCGTGGCGCCCGGTGAGGCACCTGATTCTACAACGACGGAGACGCTTCGCTCCGAGGATGCCGATCTATTCCTGCGGCAGTGCCGGCTGCTTGACCGGATTGCCGCAAATTTTCCTCAACTCACCGACGGACCACTCGACCGCTCCGCCCAATATTGGGTCGCTACTGGCCGTCCGCGCCGACTTTCCGCGCGAAATTACAGACCGCGGAAGTCGAGTTTTATCTCGGTCCGACGTGCAACTCCCTCTCCCATAGGTGCTAAGCCGTTCGGTGTAGGCTTGTTCACATCGACAGGACTGCCGGGAAGTTACGGTATGTGGCGGTGCTACTTGCGGGGATATGAAAACTCGACGTTGCACCCCAAGCCTTGGAATACGTGGCATTTGCACCTGGAGCGCGAAGCACGAGTCTATGAAATTCGGGACGCCACCCACTGGGTCAAACTGATTGCGGAGCACCCACGGATTGAAGCGGGATTCGTGTATCCCGATTGGACGATGATTGCGGCGCGCTGGGACGCGGTTCACATCAGTTTACGTGCCGTCGCTGCAGCGCAGGGGGTTTCATTTGCGACCGCCCTGGGGCCGACCGTCGCGCCCTACTGGGATGTTGAAAGCACCTTTTGGCTGAACTGGCGCTTTACCACGGCAACGCTCGTTGAGGTAACACCGCCCCATCAAAATCGGAAATCAGGCAACTCACTTCAGTGACCCCCTGCGCTGATGGGGTCCCTAAAAACTGCCCGTTTACGATAGCCATTACGCCGTAGCGATGCGAACGGGCGTCGCTTAGCGATATTTCCCCGGCGGAGGCACCGCGAAGGGTTTCGCAACTGCGCCGGCCGGTGACGCGCTCAGCCGCTCCAACTCTTCGGCAGTCGGTTCCTGAGAATAGTCGCGCTGCGCGTCGACGAAACAGAAAAAGCCGAACGGCTCCTCGCCGCGATTCACGAACTGATGCAGTTCCAACGGACCGACGTATACCACGTCGCCGGGACCGATCTCGGTTGCCGTTTCGCCGATCACGGCGTAGCCGAGTCCGCGCTTGACGATGACGAAGTGTTCGTGCTCGTGCTTTTCCAAACGCGACACGGCGCCGCGCTCCAGTTCGAAATACCGCAGTTCCTTTGACGGGCCCGGCTCGTCGCCGCTCGTTTTTCGCGCGCCGACGATCGTATGCCGCACAACGCCCACGGCTGCGCCGGGACGGTAGCCCTCGACGGGAACGCCTTCCCAGCCTTCTTCAGTCGCGCGAATCACTCGTTTTTGCGTCACTCGGCTCATTTCGGTCCGAAGCATACCATACGCTTCAAGCACGGCGGTGCCGGGCTAGTCGCAGGACGGCGAGCGTCAAGCCGAAGAGCACGGCCGCTGCAAGCAACGCGGCCAAAGCCGGCAGAATCTCGGCGCGGCTGCGCGCGCCGGCACACGCTGCGTACGATCGTCCCGTATCAACTTGGGCGCACCAGAAAATTCGCCAATTCCCGCGATCGACTTCGCGATGCTGCGAACCGTTCATCAGCATCGCGGCCCAGCGGTCTCGAACGTCCGCGTCGCGTTCGATCCGTGCATGCGCGGCAGTCAGTTGCACCGCATTGAAGCCGCTCGCGGACAGCGCGCGCTTGAAATCCGACTGCACGCCCCACGTTCCCGAATCTTCGTCGTACGCGTACTCGGAATAATCGGCGAGCGTGCCGTCTGCGTTGACGCTCAAGCTCAGAAAGCCGGGGTTGTTGTCGTAGATCGGCGAGAGTGCGGGCGCCACCAGCACCGGAACGCCGTCAAATAGCCGAAAATCGTTGCGGTGCGTATGCCCTGCCAAAACAAACGCGACGCGGGCCTTTGCGCGCCCGAGCGTTGAAAGCGCGGCCGCGTTCCAGTACCCGTTCAGAAACGGGACGATGATCAAGCGATGGGTTAACAAGGTGCCTTGCGGATCGACGCCCGGCGGAAGGTGCGCGACGACAATGGAGTGCGCAGCTCGCGAGCTGTGGAGGGCCTGCGCGAGCATTGAAATTTGCGCCCGGGCCGCATCCGCCGCCGCGCGCCCGCAGCCCCGGTACAGTAACGCCCACGACACGTCGTCGAGCGCCACCGCTTGCACCGAGGGCAGCGGAAGCTTGGCTGTGTACGCGCCGGTCGATGAAAAATCGCGCATAAAGCCCGGCGCCGCGCCGCGGCGATTGACGAGCGGCGCCCAAATCCGTGCGAGGTGCGCAAAGTACGGCGTTCCCGGCGAAGATTGGTAGTCGCCGCACGGATCGTCGTTGTTGCCCAGCACCATCACGAATTGCGCCCGTGGAAAGCGGCGGTTGAAATCGTGCGCGATGCGCTGCATCGTCTGCTCCGCTGCGGCGGCCGGCGACTGCCCGTGGGCGCGCGAAATCGCGGGCCACTGATGGGCAAGCAAATCGCCCGTAATGAAAATCACCGCGGGATCCGGCTGCGCGCGATGCATTGCTTCCAGCGCAGATTCGAAGAGCGGCCAGTTGGAATCGGTGTGGTAGCCGGCGGGCTGTGGATCGCTGCCGAACGGATCGACGTGTAAATCGCTGACGGCCAGCCAGTGCTGATCGGCCCTGGCCGCGCACGGAAGCAAGCAAAAAGCAAGCAGGGCGGCGAACAGCAAACGCATGCGCTATTGGTTGTTCAAGACCGAACCGCACGCCTACAGCTTCGAACAGCTCGCACGGGATCGCACCACGCCGTGGAGCGGCGTGCGCAATTACCAAGCGCGCAACAACATGATGGAGATGCGCGCAGGCGATTTGGGACTGTTTTATCACTCCAGCATCGATCAACCGGCGGCCGTGGGCGTTTGCCGCGTCGTGAAGGAAGCCTATCCCGATTCTACGGCGTGGGAAAAGGGCGGCGAATACTACGATCCGCGCAGCACGCGCGAAAAGCCGATCTGGCAGATGGTCGACGTCGAATACGTGAAGCCGCTGCACCATGCGGTGACGTTGGCGCGCATGCGTGCCGAACCGAGGCTCGTGGGCATGGAATTATTAAAGAAAGGGCAGCGCCTTTCGGTACAGCCGGTCATGCCGCACGAGTGGAAGATCGTGTTGGAGCTTTCCGAAGCCGCCGAATAAAGCGGCCGCCGCCGGCGTCAGAGTGCCTGCGCTTGCGTCAGGAAAACTTGCTGAGCGTTGATCGGCATTTCCCCAACCGGGCGCAGCCGCACGTACGTGCCGTCGGTCTGCAACTCGCGCGCTTTGACATTGTCCGCGAACAGCACGGCGAGGATATGGCCGTAGATCGTTTCGGCGAGCAACGGATCCAACACCGGAATGATCGTCTCGACGCGGCGATCCAGGTTGCGTCCCATCCAGTCGGCCGAGCCGATGAATATTTCGCGATCGCCGCCGTTTTCGAAGACGCAGATGCGTGAATGCTCCAAAAACCGGCCGACGATGCTGCGCACGCGCACGTTTTCGCTGACGCCGGGAATGCCGGGACGAATGACGCACATGCCGCGCACTTGCAAGTCCACGGGCACGCCCGCCTGGGAGGCGCGATAGAGCGCGCGAACGATCTCACCGTCCGTAACCGCATTGAGCTTCGCCCGGATGCCGCAGGGACGCCCCGCGCGGGCATTCTCGGTTTCGCGGTCGATCAGCGCCGTGAGCTCGCGCCGCAGATTGATCGGGGCGACGAGCAAATCCTCGTAATCCGTGATCTTCGCGAAGCCGGTCAGCGCGTTGAAGAGCTGCGTCACGTCGGCGCCCAGTTCGGGGCGGCACGTGAATAGGCTCAAGTCTGTGTAGAGCCGCGCGGTTTTCTCGTTGTAATTTCCCGTTCCGAAGTGCATGTACCGGCGGATGCCGTCGTCTTCTTTGCGTACGACGAGCGTGGCTTTCGCGTGCGTCTTGAGGCCTGCGAACCCGTACACGACGTGAACGCCGGCTCGCTCCAACCGCCGGGCCCACTCGATGTTGTTCTCTTCGTCGAACCGTGCCTTGAGCTCGATCAGCACCGCAACTTGCTTCCCGTTGTCGGCGGCGTCCAGCAGCGCGCGAACGATCGGCGAATTCTTTCCCGAGGTTCGGTACAGCGTCGATTTTATCGCGAGCACGGCTTCGTCTTCGGCCGCTTGGCGCACGAATTGCACGACCGGATCGAACGATTCGTACGGATGATGCAGCAAGATATCCGATTCGCGTATCGACGCAAACATATCGGTCACGCCGATGAGCCGTTTCGGAATCGCCGGCGTGTACGGCTGGTCGTGCAGATGTTCGTAATCCGGCAAATTCGCAAGGGCCCACAGATCCGCCAGGCCCATCAAGCCTTCGATTTCGTAGCAGTCCGTAGTGCTGAGGTCCAACGCCTTCAACAGCAGCTCGCGCATGTAGTCGGGCATGCCGCGTTCGATCTCCAACCGCACGGGTTCGCCGAAGCGGCGGCGCTGGAGCTCGGATTCGATGGCGCGCAGCAGATCGTCGGCTTCGTCTTCCTGCAGATCCAAGTCCGCGTCGCGCGTCACGCGGAACAGATAGGAGTCGCGCACGTCCATGCCCGGGAATAGGGCGCTCAAATGGTGCGCGATCAGATCTTCCAGCACGACGAACCATCGCTGCCCTTCGGGCGAGGGCTCGACCGCAACGAAGCGCGGCAGCGTTTGCGGAATCTTAACGCGGGCGAAGTGCAACTCCACGCCGTCGGGCGTTACTTCTTCCAATTCCACCGCAAGCGATAGCGAGAGATTGGAAATGTACGGAAACGGATGGCCCGAGTCGACCGCCAGAGGCGTGAGCACCGGGAAAACTTGATCGTCGAATGCGCGCTCCAGATTGGCGCGCCGCTCGTCGTCCAAGTCCGCGACGCGCAAAACGCGAATGCCGTGATTCTGCAGTTCCGGAAGCAGCTTTTCGTTGAGCAGATGCATTTGCCGCGCCAGCGAGATCCGCAAGCGTTCGGAGATTGCCAGCAGATGTTCCGAAGGCAAACGGCCGTCTTCGGAACGCCGGTGAATCTGCGCTTCGATCTGCTGTTTGATCGCGGCAACGCGGATCATGAAATACTCGTCCAGATTCGTGCCGTAGATCGCGACGAACTTCACGCGCTCGAGCAGCGGCGTCCCTTCGTCCAGCGCCTCCTCGAGCACGCGGTCGTTGAACTCGAGCCATGACAACTCGCGGCTGAAGTACAGAGACGGATCTTCCAGGCTCCGGGCGATCGGTTCGGCCGCCGGCACCATTTCGGGACGGGAGAGCATAGAGGCGTGGGATTCGGCATCCGATGTGCAAATGCTAGCGCATGGACCCGGCCGGCCTTGCCGCCCACACGGGCAGGTACCTCGAACTCGCGGCGGTGGCGCTCGCCGTGGGAATCGCCCTGGGCATTCCGCTCGGCATCGCCGCAGCGTTGGTGCGTGCTGCACGCACTCCGGTGCTGCTTCTTGCGAATGCAGGCCGCGTGATCCCCAGCCTTGCATTGCTTACATTCATGATTCCGCTGCTTGGTTTCGGCTTCGCACCGGCGCTCGCGGCGCTTTCCGTGCTCGCGCTGGCGCCGGTCGCGATCACAACCGACGTCGCGATGCGCGCGATCTCGCCGGCGGTGCTGGACGCTGCGCGCGGGATGGGAATGAACGCCTCGCAGATGTTTGTTCGCGTGCAATGGCCTTTGGCTTTGCCCCTAATCTTTTCCGGAATCCGCACGGCCACGACCGAAGTGATAGCAAGTGCCGTGCTGGCTTCGTTCATCGGCGCGGGCGGTTTGGGCGACGATATTCAGAGCGGATTGCAAGCGGACGAGCCGGGCCGCTTATGGAGCGCCGTCGTACTGATAGCGATCGTCGCGCTTCTGGCGGAGTGGGGACTCTCGCAGATCGTGCGCCGCGGCGGAGCCCAACGCGCGTGACGCTGCGCCGTGCCGAGTGTCTTGCGCTAATCGCGGCCGCACTGGCAATGCCCGCGTGCAGCCGTTCGAGCGCCGGCAGCATCCGCGTCGGATCCAAAAATTTTTCGGAAGACATCACCGTCGCGGAAATATATGCCGCCGCGCTGGAACGCGCACACATACCGGTGGAACGGCACATGGATATCGGCAGCACGCAAATCGCGCTCGCGGCAATGCAGCGCGGCGATATCGACCTCTATCCGGAATACACCGGAACCGGTCTGATCGACGTGCTGCATCTTCCGCCGATGCACGATGCTTCAGCGCTGTATTCCACGGTAAAATCGGCGTTCGAGCGCCGCTTCGGCATCACGTGGCTCGCGCCGTCGCCGGCGAACGATTCACAAGGTTTGGCCACGACTCGTTCGATTGCCCAAAAGTACGGCCTGAAGACGCTCTCGCAGTGCGCGCGGCTGGCATCGCAGCTTCGCTTCGCATCGGTACCGGAGTTCGTCGTGCGCGCCGACGCACTTCCCGGTCTTCAAAAGTTCTACGGCGGATTCAAATTCAAAGACACGCGCATGTATGCGATCGGGTTGCAATACGCGGCGCTGGAACGCGGTGAAGCCGACGTCGCCACCGCGTTCACCACCGATTCACAAATCGCAAGCGACGATCTGGTCTTGCTGCAAGACGACCGCCACTTCTGGCCGCCGTACAACATCGCACCGGTCGTACGCGAAGCCGCGCTTCGAGCGCACCCGCAGATCGCCGGGATTCTCAACCACATCGCGCCGCGCCTGACGGACGATGCGGTTCGAAAACTCAACCTTCAAGTCAACGTCCAAAAACTCGACCCCGCCGATGCCGCAGCCCAGTTCCTCGGTACGGTTTGACGGCGTAACCGTCCGGTATGCGGGTGCGGACCGCAACGCCGTAGACGGCGTCAGTCTTGAAATCCCGTCGGGCGCTTTCACCGTGCTCCTCGGACCTTCGGGATGCGGTAAGAGCACGCTGCTTCGCACCGTAAACCGGCTCGCCGTGCCCGTGAAAGGCACCGTGTACGTGGGCGATACGGACGCGGCGGCACTCGATCCGATCGAGCTGCGGCGCAACATCGGCTACGTGATACAAGCGGTCGGCCTTTTTCCGCATATGACGGTCGCGCAGAATATTTCGGTCGTGCCTTCGCTGCTGCGTTGGGATCGCGCGCGCATCGCCGCCAGAATCGACGAATTGCTCGAACTGGTCAGCTTGGATCCCTCACGTTACCGCGGCCGCTATCCGCGCGAGCTCTCCGGCGGCGAGCAACAGCGCGTCGGCGTCGCGCGTGCGATCGCAGCCGAACCGCAAGTGTTGTTGATGGACGAGCCGTTCGGCGCAGTCGACGCAATCGTCAGAGCGTCGCTGCAAGACGAGGTCCATCGCATCGCGCGCCGCCTGAACGCAACGATCGTGTTCGTGACGCATGACGTCGACGAGGCCCTGCGTCTGGCCGATCGCATCGTCGTGATGCGCGACGGGAAAGTCGAGCAATACGATACACCGTTGCGCATCCTGACGAGCCCGGCCAACGCGTACGTCGCGCAGCTACTCGATACCGGTGATACGATCCGTCGTCTCGGTTTGCTGCGCGTGCAGGATGCAATGCGCAGCGTCGACGGTACCGTTGACGCGTACATCGACGGCGCGCGGTCGCTGCGCGAGGCGCTCAACGCGTTCTTGAACGGCGCGCGAGTTTTGGGCGTGCAAAAGTCGGGCGAGCTCGCGGGCATTTTGGACTTCGACGACGTACGCCGGGCCCTGCGCGCATGACGTACCTTTCGCATCACGTGCCGCAGACGGCACAACTGCTGCTGCAGCACATCGAACTCGTCGCCGCGGGACTCGCCCTCGCGCTCATCGTCGCCTTACCCCTCGGCTTTTTCGCCGCTCGTAAAGCCGCGCTGGCAACGCCGATCTTCGGCAGTGCGGGCGTCATCTACACGATTCCGTCCCTCGCGCTGCTCGCGCTCGCGGTGAAGTATCTCGGGCTGGGCTTTTGGCCGCTCGTCCTGGTGCTTGCGGCGTACGCACAGTTCATCCTGATCCGTGCGGCCGCAACCGCATTGCAGAGTGTTCCCGCCGCCCAGCTCGATGCGGCGACCGGCCTGGGAATGTCGCCCACGCAGCGGCTTTTGCGCATTGAAATTCCGCTCGCGATGCCGGTGTTTTTGGGCGGATTGCGGCTCGCTACGGTCGCATCGATCGCGATTGCGACGCTGGGCGGCTACGTCGGCGCGGGCGGCCTGGGGGACGACATCTTTTTCGGCTTGCAGCGTCAGTACTTGGATCAAACGCTCGCAGGCAGCATTCCGGCGGCGCTTCTTGCCATTGCCGCGGATGCGCTCTTGCGGTTGATGGAACGCGCGTACGCGCGCCGGATTACGGCGTGACTTTGGTGCAGTAGTCGCTTCCCGTCGGCGTCGATTTGCCGTTCGCGACGACGACGAACGTGCGATCGATGCGCGCCGGCGACGTCAGCTTCCAAAGAACCTGACCGTGCATCGTGCGCTGTCCCGAATAGTACGTGCCGGTCCACGTCCAAACGTTGTCCTTCGGACCTTCCGACGTGTTGGTGGCATACGAACCGTCGTAGTGGAAATCTTCGTACACCCATTGCTGGTTCGGTTCGACGTACCCGACGTACGCGATGCCTCCGTCCGCATTCGTTTGGTTGCTCCAGCGCACGGTGGTCCACGCCGAACCCGGCGCGGGGGCGATCACCCACGGAACGTCTTGTCCCCCCGAATGGCACGTCCACGTTCCGCCGAACGCCTGCGCGAACAGGCTTGTCACTGCGAGCACTATCGAAAGCATGGCCCTCCTCTAAACGGCGGCGCCTAGCGCAAAAGAAGGTTGACGCTGAAACGCTTCTTTGCGTCGGTCCACGTGCGCTCTAACTTGAGTCCGCAGTCGCGCGCAAGAGCATCGACGTCGTCCAGCGAGAACTTGTACGATGATTCCGTGTGAATGCGTTCGCCCTTTCCGAAGCGCACGTCCGCGTCCAACGCCTCTATACGCACCGCGTGCGTGCGTTGTGACTGGAGATCGGACCGCACGCATCCCGTCGCGGGGTCGTAGCGTGCGACGTGTTCGAAATCGTCCAAATCGAACCGGCCGCCGAGTTCGCGGTTGATGCGCGCAAGCAGATTCTTGTTGAACGCCGCCGTGACTCCGGCCGCATCGTCGTACGCGCGCTGCAGCGTAAGCGGATCCTTCTTCAAGTCCATTCCGATCAGAATGCCGTCGCCTTTTTTGAGCGACGCGCCGAGCGCGGTCAGCAGCTCGCGGGCTTGCAGCGGCTCGTAATTACCGATGTTGGAGCCCATAAACATCGCCAAGACGCGGCCGGACCGCTTCAAGGCTCCGCTGCTCAAAATCGTAAAATAGTCGGCCGCATAAGCAGTAACGTTCAATGCCGGAAAACGCTCGACCAGAGCTTGCGCCGACGCGCGCAGCGCCTCGCGCGAAATGTCGATCGGCGAATACCGCAGCGAACGCTGCACGCGCAGTGCCTCCTCGATTAGGATGCGCGTTTTTACCGCGCTTCCGCTTCCCAGCTCGACGAATTCCACCGGATTGCCGAGCGCGCGTACGATTTCCCATCCCCACTCGTGCAAAATCTCCGTTTCCGCACGCGTTAGGTAATACTCCGGAAGCAGCGTGATCGCGTCGAACAGTGCCGATCCTAATTCGTCGTAGAAATATTTCGACGGAAGGTACTTTTGCGCGGCCGTCAGGCCGGCGCGCACGTCGTCCGCAAAAGAGCGCGTCTCTTGAGCGGGGGCCCCGGAGACGATCTCCAGGCGCTTGGAAGAAGGCGTTGTCGAAAGCGTCATCTTTTGCGGCACCTTAACTAGAACAACCGGTGGTCTGGAAGGGATGCCGGGACAGCGGCCGAGGCGGGTATACTCCAGGTGGAGGTCCCACCATGATCAGCCAGGACGTCATCATTGCGGTCGATGGTTCATCAATGCCTGCATATTTGGCACGGCCCCCGGAGGGAAGCGGCGAGCACCCGGCCGTGATCGTCCTTGGGGAGGTCTTCGGATTCACGCCCGAGGTCAAACGCGTGACGGACCTTTTGGCCAGTACGGGCTACGTTGCGCTAGCCATCGACTACTATCACCGCGCCAATCCGCGCCTGAGCGAACCATACACGGACGAAGGCAATTCACGGGCCTTCGCCGCGGCGGCAAGGGTGACGGCGCGCGATTTCATCGCGGACGTTCAGGCCGCAATCGAATGGCTGAACGGGCAACCGTTCGTACGTCACGGCAAGATCGCAACCTGGGGCTTCGGGTTCGGCGCTACGGGCGCGTTCGTGGCGTCCGGCATTACGGCGCTCAGCGGCGCGATTTGTTTTTATCCGGCGCATATTGCGGCACCGATGCCGAGCGGCGGCGAACCTCCGCTCGATCGCGTTTCCGGCGTTGAAGTTCCGCTGCTGCTGATCTTCGGCGAGCAAGATTATTACGTTCCGCGTTTCGACATGGACCGTATCGGCAGCGCGCTTCGATCGGCGGGTAAACGCTTCACGCTGCAGATCTATCCCGGCGTCGGACACTCGTTTTTCCGTCACGGCCGCCCGGAAGCGATCGTGGAGCAGCAGCGGTATTCCGACGAAGCAATCGCGCAAGCCGTCGCGGATGCTTGGGACTTGGTTCGTCAGTTTTTGAAAGACGCGTTCAGCCGGACGGCGTCTCCAGCGCGCGAAGCCGTGACCGGCGATATCCGTACAGAGCGTACACAATCACTCCGATGAGGAACCACCAGCCGAAGCGCTGCCACGTGAGCGGTGAAAGTCCGGAGATAAGATAGCCGCACGCGGCAGCGCCGACGACGGTAATCACCGGAGCGAGCGGTGCGCGGAAGGGGCGCTTGGCGTCGGGCTCGACGATGCGCAGCACCAGCACGCCCGCGCAGACGATTCCGAATGCGACGAGCGTTCCGATGTTCACCAGTTCCAGCAACGCCGACAGCGGTAAAGCCGCGGCCAAAATCGCCACGACGCTCCCCGTGAGCAGCGTCATGCGCGCGGGCGTTCGAAAACGCGGATGGACGCGTGCGATTGCGGGCGGCAGCATACGATCGCGCGCCATCACGTAAAATATTCGAATCTGTCCCAGCAGCGACGTGACCATGACGGTCGTGTTTCCGGCCAGACCGCCCAGGGCGACCAGCCAATACACGACGCGCGCGCCGTGCGCGGCGCTGACGGCGTCCAGCATCGCGGCGCCGGCACTCAAACTCGCATACGGAACCGCTCCCACCGTCACGAATGCGAGCGCCGAATACAGCAGGCCGCCGATGAGGAGTGAAAGCATGATTCCAATCGGCACGTCGCGCACCGGATTGTGCGCCTCTTCGGAAGCCACCGTTACCGTGTCGAACCCGATGTACGCGAAGAACACGAGCGCGGTGCTGGTCAGAATGCCGTTCCAGCCGAAAGGGGCGAACGGATGCAGATTTGCCGGATGAACTGCGCCCGCAACCGCACCGAAAAACACGAGCATCGTGACGATCTGAAACACCACCAGCGCACCGTTGACGCCGGCCGACTCGCGTATTCCGATCGCCACCAAAAGCGCGACTGCCAGTGAAAAAAGCGCGGCCAAGAGATCGATCTGCGGATGCGGCCCCAGAACGTGGGCGGTCTGGACGAACGACGGTAAATGAACGCCGACGTTTGCCAGCAGATGCTGAAAATAATCGGACCACGACGACGCCGTCGGCGCAACCGACAACCCATACTCCAAAATCAAATCCCAGCCGATGATCCACGCCACCAATTCTCCGAGCGTGGCGTACGCGTACGTGTACGCGCTGCCCGCAACGGGCACCATCGACGCAAATTCGGCGTAACACAGTGCGACGAACAAGCTCACCGCACCGGACAGCGCAAATGCAAGAATGACGCCCGGGCCTGCGGCATGCGCGCCGGTCCCGATGGTTGGAAAGATTCCGCCGAGCATCGTGCCCAGACCGATCGCGGTGAGTCCGGGCCATCCGAGCGCGCGGCGAAGCGTCGGCCCTTCTTCTTCGGGCAACGTCCACGAGAGCGGCTGTCGCGCGAGCAGACGCCGCAGTACGCGCGCCGAGTTAGGCAATTATGCGGATTTCGGGCAAAGAGACGCGATCGCGGTTTCGGCCTGCGGATCCGGCGGTTCCGCTTTCGGATGCGCGTACAGGGCCAGATACCGTTCCCCGCGGACCGTGCTCACATATCCCTCGAACACCGACGGCGCACCATTCATTTGCCCCGATCCCATGTAGTGCTCCGCCGGCTGATTTCCGCAAATCTTCGTAGCTTCGTCCTTGTCCAAGTGCGTTTTCGATGCGGCAAATCCGGGGTTGTCGAAAACGTTTTTGCTGGTATTGACGCCGCGGACCAGCACGACGATAGAATTGCGCGTCGACGACGTGCCCTGCTTGATCCAGATCTGCGTGCGGCCGAGAATCGGCGGCGAGGCGGTCCAACCGGCTCCCGGCGCCTGAAAATTGATGTCCGACGTAACGCTCGCGCATCCCGAGAAGGACGCGCACAGAACGGCGGCGCTCAGGGTGAGTCGCAGCTTCATCCGCGCATTATTCGCCCAGACCGGAATTTTTCCGCGCGGGGCGCTCGTACGAAGCGATTTGTGCCCAGCGGTCGATGATGTCGTTGATGTAGTCGCGCGTCTCGGGGTACGGGGGCACGCCGTGGTACTCTTCCACCGCGCCGGGGCCGGCGTTATACGCGGCCAACGCGGCCGCGTACGGATTGGGATACACGCCCTCGTAGCTGTGCAGGTACGACGAGAGCAACTCGGCCGCACCGTCGATCGCCGAATATGGATCGAACGGATCGACGCCGGACGCGTCGGCGGTGGAAAGCATGAACTGCGCAATTCCGAGCGCCCCCGCGGACGAAATCGCGCGCGGATCGAATGCGGATTCTTGCAAAAGCGTCGCGCCGAGAAACTCCGGCGGCATGTCATGAGCGCGCGCGGCGCGTTCGGTTGCGAAGGCCAGCGCCAGCGCATCCGTCGGTACGATGCGGGGATTCGTACGAAGGACGGCGCGCGTTATCGCCAACGTCGCGCTTGCGGTTGGTGCGCCGTCGCGCAAAAGCCTCGCACCGAATAGCGCCGCGGCGTGCACGGGCGCCCGCCAGCTTAAAGCCGTGTTAACGACAGTGGGTATGTACACCGTGGTATTGTTGGTCCGGTATGTCCGCTCGCCAGAGCATGCACACAGTACCAGAAAGATTGTAACGAATGCCCGTAATCGCAGCGCTGATCGTCCTCGTCGTCGGCGATTTTGGATCAACGTTCCTCTATCACGTGCCGCAGCACCTATGGTTCACGCTGCACTTGCGCACGCACCACGATCGACGCAGGCCGTTCTGGGATCACGCCGTGCTATCGCTCGATCCCGCGATTCTGCTCGACGGGTTCTTAGGGGCGGTTCCATACCTGGCGGTGGCGGCGGTGATGTGGCGGTATTCGTGGCAAGGTGCGCTTGCCGGCCTTGCGCTGGGGCAGGCCCACGTCTGGTGGCGCCACACGACGGACCTCGGTTGGCAAACCCCCAAGTGGCTGAAGGCCGCATTGCGTCCCCTGTGGATCGTGCTGCCCGAGGACCATGACGGTCATCACCGAAACCCCGACATCGAGTTCGGCGATATTTTCCGATTCTACGACGCTCCGGCCCGGGCGCTGTTGGCCCGCCTGGCCCCGCTCAGCCGCAAGGCCCGCAACACGTCGCGCCGCAGAGTAAACCGCCAGCCGGCGCGTGCCTAACGAGGGACAGAGTTGACCAAAAGGGCGCTATTTCTGATTTCAGATACCGGCGGCGGCCACCGCAGCGCGGCGAACGCCATCACGGCAGCGCTCGACGAGATTCACGTTCCGAACAGCTTCGAACACCGCGTCGACGACGTGGCGGCCCATTGTTCGTTTCCGCTCACGCAGCTGGGTTGGGGCTACTCGGCCGCTCTCCGCTATGCTCCGCCGGTATACGGAGCGCTCTACTACGCGACCAACGGCCGGCGCCGCTATCGCGCGCTGGTGCGGTTCTGCGAGCCGCTGTACCGCGAGCGGCTGCGCGACCTGTTCCTGAATTACCAGCCGGACGTCATCGTGTCCGTCCATCCGCTGCTCAACCACGCGGCGCTGCGCGCGCGCGCCGACGCGCACATGCAGCACGTGCCGATCATTACGGTGATTACCGACCTGGGCAAAGTTCACGAGTCGTGGCTGACGCCGGAGGCCGACGCGGTCGTGGTTCCGGCGCGCGAAGTGTACGAACGCGCGCTTTCGCGCGGAGTGCAGCCGTCGCGTCTGCGCATGCTGGGGCAGCCGATTCATCCCAAGTTCGACGACGTCGTCGGCAGCAAGGCCGAACTGCGCGCGCAGCTCGGCTTACCGCAGGATCGTTTCGTGACGCTGCTGATGGCGGGCGGCGAAGGCGGCGGCAAGCTGATGCCGACGACCATGTCGCTGGCAAAAGCGCGTCTTCCGATGCATTTAGTGGTCGTGTGCGGCCGCAACGAAACGCTGCGCATGAAATTGGAAGATTTTTCCGTCGCGCTCCCGACGCCGATGACGGTGCTCGGTTTTACGGACAAGATTCCCGAGCTGATGCGCGCGTCCGATTTGCTGGTCACCAAAGCGGGTCCGGGCACACTGGCTGAAGCGAACGCGGCGCAGCTGCCGGTCGTGGTGTACGATTACGTTCCCGGACAAGAACGCGGGAACGTGGATTTCGTGCGCGGCAACGGCATCGGGCTGGTCGCGATCAACAGCACCGCGGAAGTGCGCCGAGCCGTCGAACGCCTCGTGCGCAACACGGCGCTCGTTGAAAATATGCGCCGCAACCAGGAGCTCGTGGCACCGAAACGCAGCTCGCGCCGCATCGCCGCACTCATCGCTTCCATGGCAAACACGGGAAGAATTCCGGCCGACGACGAGTACGCGCCGATGCCGCACGCCGTTTCACTCTAATCACCCCAACGTATCGCGGTCCATTTTGAAACTTCGCCCGCGCTAACCGCGTAACAAGGGCATGCTTCCAGCCGACGACTATGCGAAGGCGGTCTCTGCCCTGCAGAATCCGGCGCGTCCCGCGTACGTTTCGTTTGTGACCGCGGCCAGCGCGCGCGGCTTGCGGGGCGACTCGGATCCCGCCCACACCGTTTTCGTACGCACGAAGGACGGCGCTATCGTCGAAGGTTCCTTGGAGAACTTTTCGACCGGACACTACGAACGCGGCGACGACACGAATCCGGTCTCGCGCCCTGCATTCGATCCGGCGTGCTACGCACCCGCGGATGAGGAGACGACGCAGTGGGAGGGCCGTCAGGCACTGCGCATCGCGCTGCGCGCGACGTGTTCGAACAAAGATCCGGACGGCAGCGACAACGGCGACGCTCCGTTCGACGCGCTCTACGTCGATCCGGCGACGCTTGCGCCGCTCGGCGCAACCGGCACCATGGGCGAGGAAGGCGTTAGCGTCGACCTGGAAGAGCACTTCGCACGATTCGGGCCGTACGTATTCGCGAGCGATTTGTCGGCGAACGTGCACGGGCACGGCTGGCTGTTTTGGGTGCGCGAACGCGCGACCGTCACGTACTCGGATTACAAGTTTTACGAGCGGTTGCCGATCATCCGGCGGCAAGCCGCGTCCGGCTCGCGCTGAGCGTCAGCGCATGTCATGGTGCGGTATCGCATGTCATGGTGAGGAATCGGACCACCCTGAGGAATCGAAGGGGTGATAGTCATCGAACCACGCCAGGCCGTTAAGGAAACCGTTCGCGATTTTCCGTCCATGGAAAATCGCTACTTCCCCGCATTTTGCGACGACGAAGTCTTGAAACAGCCATCCCGGCTGGCGCAAAATGTCGGGAAATTTCCCTAACGGCCTGGCGTGGTTCGATGACTATCACCCCTTCGATTCCTCAGGGTGGTTCGATTCCTCACCATGACATGCGATGCCTCACCATGAAAACGGATGAGTCAGCCTGACGAAGGGGACTTGCGTTCTACCGCCTTGCGCGAAAGCCAAACCAGTAGGCGCCGGGGCGTAATCTTCGGCGAGATCGCCACGAGTTTGTTCGTGAATCCCGGTACGACGACGGTCTTCCCGCGCATCAATCCATCAAAGCCGGCTTTCGCAACGTTCGCCGCGTCTGCGAGCGGAAGCCGCGTCAAGATCGTATTGCCTTCGACTTTAGCGCGCCGCTGGAATCCCGTTGCGGTAGCGCCCGGGCACAAACACGTTACCGTCACGCCCAAGCCGCGCACTTCTTCCGCAATCGCTTCCGAAAACGACAGCACGTATGCTTTCGATGCGTAATACACGGCCATGAACGGCCCGGGAAGAAACGCGGCGGTAGATGCAACGTTTAAGATCCTTCCGTCGCGCCGCGCGATCATGCCGGGCAGATAGCGCCGCGTCAGCCGCGTAAGGGCGACGACGTCGAGCTCCATTTCGCTGCGCATTTCTCGCTCGTCCATTGTTGCGAACGGACCATTGTTGGCGAATCCCGCATTGTTTACCAGCACGTCGCATTCCGGAATACGTTCCGAAACGCGTTCGACCGCATCGGCTTCCGTGAGATCGAGCGCGACCCGTTTCACGTTGACACCGAACTCGAGGCTGAGATCTCCGGCAAGCGTTTCCATTGCGTCGGTGCTTCGCGCGACCAAGCCCAAGTCGTACCCTGCTTGCGCGAAAAGCCGCGCGAACTGAGCGCCGATTCCGCCCGATGCGCCCGTGATGAGTGCGACCTTAGCGGGCATCGCTCCGCTTCAAGCCGCCCTGAAACGCCAGCGTCGCGGCTCCGACTTGTCCCGCGTCGTTCCCGAGCTGCGCGATGACGATTTCCGTGGTACCGCGCGGTACCATCGTCGTTAATTCGTCGACGCGCGGAAGTACCGCATCCAGCATGAAAGCGCCGGCCGAGCTGACGCCTCCGCCAAGCGCAATCCGCTCCGGATTGATGAACGCGATCACATTCGCCAAGCCGAGCGCCAGATCGGAAATGAAATTGCGCCAGGCGGCCAATCCGTGTCCGTCGCCCGCTTGAGCCGCGCGCCGAATCGCTTTGGAACCGAGCTTCAACGGGTTCTTGTCCAGCAGCGTACTTCTGGGAAACGACGGCGCGACCGCCATCGCGTGCCGCAGCAAACCCGTTCCGGACGACTGCGCTTCAAAGCATCCGATCTTCCCGCATCCGCAGATGAATCCGTCGGTCGGGCGAATTTGATGGTGACCGATCTCGCCCGCGCCGGCGCGATTGCCGATGAGCAGCTGTCCGTTGGAAACGATTCCGCCGCCGATCCCGGTGCCGAGCGTCAGCAGTACGAAATTTTGCGTCCCGCGTCCGGTGCCGAACATATATTCACCAAGCGTCGCGCAACGCGCGTCGTTTGCAACGAAGACGGGCAGGTGGAACGAAGCGCGCAAGCGTCCGCCGAGCGGCACGTTTTGCCAAAGAAAATTCGGAGACCACAGTACTTCGCCCGTCTCCAGATTGATGTTTCCCGGCGAACCGATGCCGATGCCGGCGAGCTGGTCGTCCTTGGCATCCTGCAACGCGTTCTTCACGACGGCTTCGATCGAGGCCACCACGGCATCGAACGCGCGATCCTCGACGTCGAGCTCGTGCTGCGAAAGAATCTTTCCGTCCTCTTGGACGACCGCCGCCGTAACGTGCGAGCCGCCCAAGTCTACACCGATGGCCTTGCGCACTCTCATCCTCTCTGAAGTAGCTTGCTGAACGGAGTAGCCGAGACTTCGGGGGCTGTTTCGGGCCGTGCGGCGAACCCCCTACACGCCATGGAAACCATCGACCTGATCGCCCTGCGCGACTTCACCCGCGAAACCGGCCAGCCGACGCACCCCGAACTGTTGGATGCGCGGCCGATCGAGCACGTCAAGAAAATCGAGATCGACGAAGAACACATCACCGTTACATACAATCAATCGATCACGCGATATTACAACGCGAATGAGATCGTGCAGCGCGAATGGGAGTACAAGTACAACGACGACCCCGAATTCGTCGCTGCGGTGGCCAAGGTGATCGAGCTTGCGCGCAAACATCATAAAGACATGCCCGAGAACATCGCATGTCCGCCGGGTTGCGCCGAATGCTGCAGCGGTTACGAACCCTTCGTCAGCCGCGAAGACGTGCAGCGCCTCGCGCAATACTTGCGCATGTCGCCGCGCGACGTTCTCGATCGCTATATCGTAAAGCGCAAGTCCGCCGACGGCTATTATCTCGGGTGGGTACGCAAAGTCACCGACGACGTTACCGACCAATGCGTGTTTTTGAAAGAAGCCCGCCCCGGCCGGTATTACTGCGGTGTGTACGAAGGGCGGCCCGGCGACTGCAGAGATTTTTCGCCGATCGGCTGCCAAGACGTCGACGCCGATTTACCACGCCGGCAAGCATTGAAGATCGGGCCGCCGTTCCAGCCCAGACACAAGAAAAAGAAATTGCGCCGCTGACGCAAACATCGCGGGCACGGAGGATTTTCGATGCTCGCGATGCTTCAGCTGCTCATCCTGGGTGCCTCACTTTTGGCCCAAGCCGGTGACGCGCTGCATTGGCGTTTGATCGGCCCATTTCGCGGGGGACGCACCGTCGCCGTGTCCGGCGTGCCGCAACAACGCGGCGTGTACTATTTCGCCGCCACCGACGGAGGCGTTTGGAAGACGACGGATTACGGCCGCACGTGGCAGCCGGTTTTCGACGGCCAGGACACCGGCTCGGTGGGTGCGCTCGCGGTTGCGCCGAGCGATCCGAACGTGGTGTACGCCGGATCCGGCGAAGGCCTGCGGCGTCCGGATCTATCGACGGGCGACGGAATCTACAAATCCACCGATGGCGGGAAGACCTGGTCGCATCTCGGCTTACGCGACGGACGTCAGATCAATGCGATCGCCGTCGACCCGCATGACGCCAACCGCGTTTTCGCGGCAGTAATGGGACGTCCGTACGGTCCGAGCACGGAGCGCGGCGTCTACCGCAGCACGGACGGCGGTACGTCATGGCAAAAAGTTTTAGGCAACGATGCGGACACGGGATCGGCGATGGTGGTCATCGATCCGAATCATCCGCAAACTCTGTATGCCGATCTCTGGGCGTCGCGGAATCCGCCGTGGCGTTTGCGCGATATTCTGCAACTGTGGAATCGCGGAGGTCTCTACAAATCGACCGACGGCGGTGCTACCTGGACGCAATTGCACGGCGGCCTGCCGGCAGGCGTCGGACGAATCGGCCTGGCCGTCGCTCAAAGCGACTCGAATCGTCTCTACGCTTGGGTCAACGACGCCGACGGCTGCGGAATCTACCGTTCGAGCGACGCGGGCGCAACGTGGACGAAAACGAACAGCGAAGAACGCGTCTGCGGACGCGGCGACGATTTCTCCGGCGTTGCAGTCGATCCGGCCGACGCCGATATCGTGTATGCGGCGAATACGTCGACGTACCGTTCTACCGATGCAGGCAAGACGTGGACGGCGATCAAGGGCGCGCCGGGCGGCGACGATTATCACACCATTTGGATCGATCCCACCGATCGAAACATCATCCTTTTAGGAGTCGACCAAGGCGCGACGCTATCGGTAAATTACGGGCGTACGTGGAGCTCGTGGTACAACCAGCCGACCGCGCAGTTCTATCATGTGATAACCGACAACCGGTTTCCGTATTGGGTGTTCGGCGGTCAGCAGGAAAGCGGCAGCGCAGAAGTCGCCAGCCGGAGTGAAGACGGCGAAATCTGGATCCGCTACTGGCATCCGGTCGGCGCGCAAGAATATGCATATATCGCACCGGACCCGCTGCATCCCGACATCATCTACGGTGCGGGCATCGGAGTCGTTTCGCGGTACGACGAGCGAACGCAGCAAACGCAAGACGTTTCTCCGGACTATCAGGGGAAATACCGCTGGAACCGCACGACGCCGATCGTCTTCAGCTACGTCGACAAACGCACGCTGTACCTCGGGTCGAACGTCATGTTTTCGACTACGGACGGCGGACGGCATTGGCGCACGATAAGCCCGGACCTCACGCGCGCGAATCCCGGAAAACCGCCGAGCTTGGGCGCGTTTGCGCAAACGAAGCTTGCGCAAGGACCGCACCGCGGCGAGATCTTCAGCATCGGGCCGTCGTATCTCGATCGAAACGTCATCTGGGCCGGAACCGACGACGGTCTTGTCTGGGTAACGAACGACGGCGGAGTACATTGGCGCAACGTGACGCCGCCGGGAATTGCCCCGTGGAGTCAGATCGCCCAGATCGACGCATCGCATTTCGACAAGAACACCGCCTATGTCGCAGTGAATGCAACGCGGATCGACGACGACCGCCCGTATATCTATCGTACGCACGACGGCGGACGCACTTGGCAACTTGCCGTTTCCGGCTTGCCGGACGATCAGTCCACGAATACCGTCCGTGAAGATCCGGTGCGGCGGAGCCTGCTGTTTGCCGGTAACGAACGCACGGTGTACGCCTCGTTCGACGACGGGTCGCATTGGCAGCCGCTGCAATTGAATCTGCCGTCCACGTCCGTGCGCGACATGGTCGTTCACGGCAACGATCTGGTCGTCGGAACGCACGGCCGGTCGTTTTGGATTTTGGACGACGTGAGCGCGCTGCGCGATCCGTCGATTGCCGCGCGTGAAAACAGCGCGCAGCCGTACCTGTTCCAGCCCGCACTCGCCTACCGTTTACGCCGCGATACGTGGACCGACACGCCTCTTCCGCCGGAAGAACCGGCCGGCAAAAATCCGCCCGACGGCGCAATATTCGACTACTACCTTCCGGCACAAAGCAGCGGTCCCGTGACGATCTCGGTCTACGATTCGTCCGGCAAACAGGTGCGGCGCTATAGCAGCAGCGATCAACCCGTTCCCGTCGTTCCCGGTATCGACAAGCCAACGTATTGGGTTGCGCCGGCGCAAATTCCATCGACCGCCGCCGGAATGCACCGCATCGTCTGGAACTACCGGTATCCGGATCCGGACGCCGTTACGCACGACTATCCAATCTCCGCAATTTACGAAGACACGCCTCGCATTCCGCAGGGCGTTCTGGCGGTTCCCGGAACGTACACGGTAAGAATGACCGTCGACGGACATACGTCCTCGCGCACGTTTACATTGCGCATGGACCCGCGCATTGCATTGACCGCGGCGCAGCTCCGCGAACAATTCAACCTCGCCTCACGGATCGTGTCGCTCATGCACCGCACGTATCTGCTGCGATCCAACGAGCAGATGGCGGCCTTGAACGATCAACTCGCGCAAATGCTCGACGTCGTCGAAGGATCCGATGCCGCGCCGACGGTGCAAGCGCGCACCGCTATCGACGCAATCGAACGAACTATCAACGCACACCATTAGAAAAGGAGACCCGAATGCTCGTCAAACCGGTTCTGGGAGCCCTGGTTATTTCTTCATTGCTCGGCAGCGCCGCGATCGCTGCGTCGCCGGCTAGCGTTACGGTAAAGATGCATGCGCAAAACGGGAGCGGCGAAAACGGTACCGCGACGCTGACGCAGTTGCCCGCCGGCGTCAAAGTGGTCGTCGACTTAACGGGCGCGCCGGCGACCGATCAGCCGACGCACATTCATCCGGGAACGTGCGCGAAACTCAACCCTAAGCCGGAATATCCGCTCTCGCCGTCGGTCAACGGCAAGTCGACCACCGTCCTCAAGGGGATGAAACTGTCCAGCCTCCTGGGCGGAATGTATTCAGTAAACGTTCACAAGAGTTCGGACGACTTGAAGACGTACGTCTCTTGCGGCGTAATCAAATAACGGGATTGCGGTACGCGACCAGCGTGATGCGGTTTCCGGTGGAATAATCCTCGAGCTGTTGCCAGTCTCGTATGGACCCATCGTGCCAGTTCATGAAAGCGTACGAGAATCCGTATTGCTCGATCAGCAATTCCAACGCTCTGCGGGACGGACGCCCTTCGAGGGCCGTCCCGCGGATTGCGCCCATCGGCACCGCGTTCCATTCCGCTGTGGCGTCGACGCGCTCGACCCGGATGACGGCATGCGGGTCGGGGCAAACCGCCGTATCGATAATCCACGCGCGCCGCGCGATGCGCGCCATCTGCTCGAAGATCGCGGCGTGCTGCAGCGTGTGATAAAAGAATCCCAAACACAACACCGTGTCGCAGGACGCGTCGGGCAGCGACTGCATACCGCGCAGCGCGTCGGCGGCCGCGAACGCAACTTGCGATTCGGCAACGCCATACCGCCGCATCGTTTCACGCGAGGCCGCGACCAGTTCGGGCCGGGCTTCGATGCCGAAAACGTGTGCCGCTCCGGCCTTGTGGGCCGCGAAACTCCAGCGCCCGTCGTGGCTGGCCAAATCCACGACCCGCGCGCCCTCGAAGAACTGACGGTTCCGCTCCACGATGAATGTATGCCGGGCGTTAAGGCGCTGTGGCGTGGCGCCGGTCAGGCTCGTTTCGTAAAAATCGGGATAAGCATCGAAGAAGCCGCTGATAGTCGAATGCTTCACAAGACAGGTTTTCGGCTGGGAACCGGAGGTGACTTAGTATGAAGCACTACATCGAGACGCGCGCACCGGTCTCCCGGTTCGGAGAACCGCCGGAAAGCGAACTTCCCGACGACATCCGCAACGTGTACGAGCGAAACCGCGAAAAGATCGGATTCGTTCCGAATGTCTTTCGCGCGTACGCCCGCCGGCCCGATCATTTTCGCGCGTTCATGGCCTACCACGACGTTCTGATGAAAGGCCCGGGTAGTCTCACGCGCGCGGAGCGCGAAGCGATCGTCGTCGCCGTATCATCCGAAAACCGCTGTCAGTATTGCATGGTAGCCCACGGCGCCGCCCTTCGCGTAACCGGAAAGGATCCGATCGCGGCCGAACAGATCGCAAACAACTGGCGAACGGCCGCAATCGCTCCGCGCCTTCGCGCGATGCTCGCGTTCGCCTCACACGTAAACGAGCCGGGCTTCGCCGCGACGGAACACGAGATCGACGAGCTGCACCTCGCGGGATTCAGCGACGACGACATTTGGGACATCGCCGCGATCGCGGCGTTTTTCGGATTTTCAAACCGTATGGCCGGGCTGATGGACATGCGTCCGAACGAGGAGTTTTATTCCATGGGCCGCCCGCTCGCTTCGGACGACGCGAAAACGTAAACGCGTTACAGACGGATCGTCCGCGGAAGAACTCGTGCGCGCAGTGACGCGCCGAACATATTCGCGACGATTGCGATCCACGCGCCGATGCCGAAGACGGCGCCGCGGGCGGCCAAACCGGCGCTGCCGTTCAGCAGTGAAACGGCCACCAGCACGATCGCGATCTGCATGGATACGAAAGAGAACCACGATAAGCGCGCGTCCAAGATCTCTTGCGGCCGCGTTTCGTCGTCTTCGCCGCGGTAGACAGTGGCGATGAGTCGAACCCCGATGTGATACATATGCGCGTTCACCATCTGCCCCGCCCAGCCGGCGAGCAGAACGAAAATGTACGCGTCCTCCCACGGCCGTCCGGCTAGTACGCCCGCGCCCAAGACGAGCGCGCACAACAGCCACAGTACGGATGCAACGACGAACGCTTGCGGCGGCCGGTGCGGAACCACTGCGCGGCGCACGATGTCGAGGACATCCAGAACGTAGCCGAACGCGCCCGCGGCAAACAAACCGCCGCCGATCCATGACAACCAGGAAACGTGCGACGCAACACCCGCGGCGAGCAGCGGAATACCGGCGAGGGCGAACGACCCGACGGCGATGTGCATCCATCGCATGCGCGTACCGTCGCCCGTAATCGGGCGCAGCGTACGCATTGAAACGCCGAAAATCAGCATTGAGATCCAGCCGAACGTTCCCAGAGCGGCATGAGCGGGCGGCGTTGCGGAGATCCACGCGCCTACCGGCTTTCCCGCCAGCATGAATGCGAGTCCGAGTCCGAGCAGCGCGGTAAACAATAAGAACGCTAACGTTATCCCGAACGCGCGTGCGACCGCTCGCGGTATCCGCTCGCCGCGAAGGCCGGCGGCCACCGTAGCAAACGCCGTGGCCAAATAGACGAGGAGTGCGGCGAACACCACGCAGCCGCCAAACGCAATCAATTTTGCCGGACCGAGAAACCCGGCGATCAACACGGCGGTGCCGGCGGCAAAGAATACCAGAGCAATTCGAGCGATGGTTTGACCGCGCCATTCCACGTCGATGAAGTTGGGAAGCGCGAACAGCAAGATCGCCAAGGCGGCTGTCGTGATCCAAGCCAGTGCGACCGTATGAATCCACGCGAAGCCGGTCAACGCGTTTGCCGCGCTTCCGCTCCAGGCCGCCCAGAAAATCAATCCCCACGAGAAGCCGTGCGCGAGCTGCGCGAACAGCACCGCCCACGGCGGGATCCAGTGGTTACGCGCCATCGTTCACGCCGGCAAAAGCAGCGAAAACCGCTCCGCGTCCACGTTTCCGCCGCTGATCACGATTCCCACGGCTTTGCCGCGCAAGTCCAGCGCCCCGGACAGCAACGCCGCGAGTCCCGCTGCACCGCTGGGCTCGATCGCGAGTTTCATGCGCTCGAACGCGAAGCGCATCGCATCGCGCAACTGATCGTCCGAAACCGTTGCGATGCTTCGAACGCACTCGCGTATGATTGGAAACGTCAACGTGCCCGGCGCTTGTGTTTGCAACCCATCCGCGATCGTTACCGGCACGTCGATGTGCACGATTTCGCCTTTTGCCAACGAACGCTGCACGTCGTTTCCCGCTTGCGGCTCGACGCCGTACATCTCGATGCGCGGGCCGGCATCTCGTGCAGCGATGCAGCAGCCGGATAACAGGCCGCCGCCGCCTGCCGGCGTTACGATGGCGTCCAGCGGGCCCGCGTCTTCGAGCAGTTCCAACGCGACTGTGCCCGCGCCGGCGATAATCTGGCGATCGTCGAACGGCGGAACGAGCGTGGCTCCGCGTTGCGCGCGAATTTCTTCGGCGATCTCCGCGCGGTGCGAGCGGTGCCGGTCGTAGAACACGATCTCGGCACCATAGCCGCGCGTCGCTTCGATCTTCGAACGCGGCGCATCGGACGGCATGACGATCGTCGCGGGGACGCCCAGCAGCTTGCACGCCAGCGCGACGCCTTGCGCGTGGTTCCCGCTGGAGAAAGCGACGACGCCGCCCCGGCGGGCGGAATCGTCGAGTTGCACGATGCGATTGTACGCGCCGCGGAATTTGAAGGCGCCCATCCGTTGAAAATTCTCGCATTTGAGAACGACGCGAGCCCCGGTCAGTTCGTCAAGCGTGCGCGATCGCATGACCGGCGTGCGATGCGCGATACCGTGCAGGCGCCGTGCCGCCGCGCGTACGTCCTCGATCGTAATTATTTCGGAGCCGCTGCGTGTATCCACCAGTATTGGACTTTCCCGTCGGAGCCGACTTTCATTATCTCGTGATACGGACGCTTGGCAAATTGCACGTCGAAGCACGTGTATCCCGTCCTGCACCACGTCGTGTCCTGCTTGAGTCCTTGATACGCACCTTGCTCGTTCAATTCGTCGGAAAGTTCGGCGATGCGCACGCGCGTGATTTGCCCTTTGATAGCCGGATCCAAGTCGCCCATGACGGGCGCCATGTTATTCGCGATCACCGCGCGGGTGATTTTGTCGGCTTCCGCCTCGTTGCGGTTCCCCGCGCAGGCTGCCAAACTAAGCGCCGCGAGCGCGCACGCCAAAAGCTTCTTCATGCTGTTCCTCATGGATTTCGGTAAATTGCACAAATCGCAGCTTCGGATTCCACTCCTCGGCAAGGCGCACGCTCCAATCCGATTCGAAGAGCACGACCGGCGAGCCGTCCCAATCCTCGACGAGCTTCGCGTTGGTGGGCAACTGCGCGCCTTCGATATCTGCCCGCTCGCCACGGACGCGCAGCGCCACGCCGTACGGCAGCGCGCTGAACACCGTTTTCACGTTGTATTCGGACTCCAAGCGGTATTTGACCACTTCGAACTGCAATGCGCCGACCGCCGCCAAAACCGGCTCCGTGCGCATCGATCCGAACGGATACAGCACCTGAATGGCGCCCTCTTCGCGCAGCTGAGCGATCCCCTTTCCGAACGATTTGTAACTCGAGGTATCGATACTGCGCACGGCGGCGAAATGTTCCGGCGCGAACGACGGAATCCGCTCGAAGCGCACGGGCGCTTCGCCGGCCGCCGGCTCGTACAGCGAATCGCCGATGGCGAAAACGCCGGGATTGGCCAGCCCGACGACGTCGCCGGCATACGCCGCGTCCAACGACTCGCGGTCGCCCGCGAATAAACGCATCGCCCGGGAGAGGCGTACGTCCTTGCCCGTGCGGGAGTTGCGCACGGTCATGTCGCGTTCGAATTTTCCGGAACAGACGCGAACGAATGCCACGCGATCGCGGTGCCGCGGATCCATGTTCGCCTGAATTTTAAAAACAAAGCCGGAGAACTGTCCGCTAACCGGTTCGACGACGTGCGTTCCCGAACGGCGCGCCTGCGGCGGCGGACACATCCGTACGAATTCGTCCAGAAAATTCTGCACGCCGAAATTCGTCACCGCGCTTCCGAAAAAGACGGGCGTCACGTCGCCGTGCAGCATGGCCTCGCGATCGAAGCTCGCGCCGGCGCCTTCCAAAAGTTCCAGCGCGTCACGGAAATCGCGATACGACTGTTCGTCGACCAGCGCAGCAATCTGCGGATCGTTCACGTCGGCAACCTGCACGTGCGCGCGTTTTGCGCCGTGCGCGCTGCGTTCGAAAAGATGTACCTGATGCCCGGCGCGGTCGTACACGCCTTTGAAAGACGGGCCGTTTCCGAGCGGCCAATTCATCGGAAACGCGCCGATGCCGAGTACCGTCTCGAGTTCGTCGAGCAATTCCAGCGGATCGCGGCTGGGGCGATCCATTTTGTTCACGAACGTGAAGAGCGGAATTCGGCGGGCGCGGCAGATGGCAAAGAGCTTTTTCGTCTGCGGTTCGACGCCTTTGGCGGCATCGATCAGCATGACGGCGCTGTCGGCCGCCAGCAGCGTACGGTACGTGTCCTCACCGAAATCTTGGTGCCCCGGCGTATCGAGCAAGTTGATGATATAGCCGGAATACGGAAACTGCAGAACGGTGGACGTAATCGAAATGCCGCGCTGCTTTTCGAGTTCCATCCAATCGCTGGTCGCCGCACGCTGCGCCCTGCGCGCCGACACCTGTCCCGCAGTTTGAATTGCGCCGCCGTACAGCAGCAGCTTTTCGGTTAACGTGGTCTTACCCGCGTCCGGATGCGAGATGATCGCAAACGTGCGGCGCTTTTCCACTTGCGCGTCAATAGTCGTTTCGTCGTTCATTTTTTACGGTCGTTGGGCTTGCGCCATCGCGTAGATCCGAAGATCCGACGCGCTGCGCCAGCCCTGCAAAAGCGCCAAAGTGCGTACCCCGCCGCTCCCGGGCGCCTGATATAAGCGCGCCGGAGGCGGCACCCGAAGCCGGTCCATGCCGCGCCACACCCAAACCGAACCATTGTGGACGAAGACGCGGCAATCCGCTGCAGCAAGCGTCGTACCGGGCGAAACCCGGACTGCGCCACGCGGCAGATGCTCGAGCACATACGAGAGCGGACCGGTCGTCCGGCTGATCTGGGTGAAGCATTCCGGCAGCGCGGAGAGCGCCCACGTTCCCTCGCCGGTAAAGGCGCCGTTCCGGCGCGCGCCTTCGGCAAAAGGCGTTACCGGCTTGGGCGTGACCGGGACGTACACGGATTTGATCTTCAGCGCAAGCTGCTGGCGGTTCGCGTACGCTGCTACGATTGAAACCGCAACGACCACGAGGACCGTTGCGATCAGCAGATATTTAAGCAGCGCTTTCCGCCCGCTGCCGGGCGGCTTGCGGGGCACCGAGCGTCATACGGGCGGCGCCAATCGACCAATCGGCCATTCCGTAGTAGAAATCGAAGACGCGATCGCCCAAGTCGGGACGCGGATCGATGGCGGTCGGGAAAACGACGTTGTCGACGATGCCGCGCAGCTCCGCATCGGATTGCGGCACCAAAACCGGTTGCGGCGAGCGGTACACGATTTGGTGCGGCGCCGTTGCATCGTGAATCATGATGCCGGCGCTGTACCGCAGCTTCGGTTTACTTGCCGTGTGATCGAGCACGTCGACGGCGTGGAAGATCGACATCCATCCTTCGTCGATGCGCACGGGCGGAGTGCCGGCGCCTAATTTGAGCGATCCCCACTGGGCGTCCGGCGACATCACCAGCACGCTTTCGGCAACGTTCAAAATGTTCTCTTCGTTTTCCAGCACCGGTGACAGCGGCACATACGCCATGCGGATCGATTCGCGATCGGCAAACGGCATACGTTCGATCATCGGAATTGCCGCGCGGCCGTCCACCGCCGAAATATGCAACATCGGCCGGTGATAAAGCGCGAGTGACTGGACGCCGGCCGGCGAGATGACGGGTTCGGGAAAGAATGCGGCGTCTTTATCGTCACCGATGTGCATTCCCGGTTTGTCGAAGCGCAGCAACCCGACACGCTTCCAGGTCACGGCGTCTTGCGAAAACGCAACGCCGATGCGCGGTCCGGATGGGCCGAACGCAGTATACGCCATCACGTACTTGTCGATTGCAGCGACGAACGTTACGCGCGGATCCTCGCAGCCATAGCCGGGATTGGGACGCAGTTCGTACGCGGCGCCGGGTTCCAGCGCAAATCCGTCACGATCGAACGTAAACCGCTGGCCGGCAGGCCGCGCGCGAACGAGACCGACGCGTGAAATATTGCCGCGAGCGACGTCGCGCGGATACAGAATCAACTCGCCGGCGCGGGTGCGCGCACTTGCGGGGTTCAGCGTTCCTTCGGCTTCGCTCGGATCGCCGTTCGGCTCCAAAGCCAGACCAAGTCGCTCTACTCGAACGTCCAATCCGATAGTCTCGCGTGCCTGCATCAAACCTCTACAAGTATCGTCGAGTCGACATAAAGCCTTAGCCGCTGTCCTACGCGAACGATGGTACCCGCATTAAGGAAGCGTCGTGGAAGCAACCGGGGCATCGGACGGCGTCACGACTTGTACCCGGATACCCCGGCGATACACCGAGTTTGGTACAATCCACAGCGTATACGTACGATATTTGTCTGAAGGCTCGCCCCCGTTGGCGGGAGGCTCCTCAAACGCTACGACGCGAACGCCGTCCGGGTTCGCCCGGATCGATTCGATAATCTGACGGTAGCCGGACCGGTCGTGCGGTCCCATCAGCAAAACCACCCCGAACTCGTTCCGGTACCGCACCGGCGCACGAATCCCGAGGCGCGAGAGGGACGGGTCGTCGCGAACGACGACGATCTCGTTGCCCCCGTCCAAGACCGGTGTCGTTCCCTGGCCCAGCGTCCTGACCCGAACATCGCGGCAGCCTACAAGGAGTACCAAGGCTAGAAGGGGCCAGAGGCGCTTCACGCGCAAGCCGTTCGCGTATGCTCGGGCATATCTTGCTCGCCGCGGTGCTCGCAACGCCGAGTCCCAATCCGTCGGCATCACCGGAGTTGAAAACGATTGCAAGCGTCCGCGCGTCCGCGCGCTGCGCGGAAATCATCACGCACGCGAACAGCGCCATTGCAACGACGCTCGACGACAATCACGTGATTACGCAAACGATCACGCAGCTGCGGCTGGTAAATTTGGACGACGGAAATCCCATACACCGCTACAACGGACTGAACGCATTGCGCGAGCTCGCATCGTCGCTGGATAAGCAATCGCAACAGGGAAGCGGCGAAATCAAGCGCTTACGCGATCTCGCCGCAAAATCGACCGATCCGGCCGAGCAAAAAGAACTCAAGTCATTTGCGGACGCCCTGGGCGGAGCTTTAGGCCGCCAGCTGAAAATGGCGCGCGATTTGAACGGCTATCTTGCATATGTCGACTACACCGACATGCTCGGGCGCAGCGACAACGGCGGCATGTTCGGCAACGGGTTCAGCGAGGATCCGTTCACGCCGCCGGCGCTGCGCAGCAGAACGTCGGCAACGGCCTACGCGCAAAACGCTGCGGCCGACTTTCAGACGCGGTTTCCCTCCATAATCCGCGACGAAAATACGGCTGCGACGCACGTCGACGGAGCGCTCAGCGGCTGCTAGCCCGCGGCGCTCAGCCGACAAAATCATTGTCCGCGCGAGGCCCTTACGATAGACTCAACTCCTAGTGCAAAGATTGGCGCGCCTCAGCCTCGCGGCGGTTGCCGTTGCGTACGGCGAGGTCATGCTGGGCAGCTGGACCCGGATTAACGGCGCGGGCATGACGTGCCCCGACTATCCGCTTTGCCGCGGCGAATTCGTTCCGTCCATGGGGGGCGGGACCGTGTGGGAATGGACGCACCGCGTAACCGCTGCAATTCTCTCGCTGCTGGTAATCGGCGTACTCGTGAGTGCCTGGCGCGAGCGAAAGGCGGCGCCGTTCGTGACCCCTGCCGGCATCGCCGTCGCGGCGCTATTTGCCTTCCAAGTGTTTTTGGGCGCGGCGACCGTCCATCTTTCGAACAGCCCCGTCTCGGTCGTGTGGCACTGGGGTACCGCGATGGCATTCGTGGCGTCGCTTGCTGCGATGGCGGTTTTCGCATTCGCGCGTGATTCAAAGATAGAGTCGCAAAACGGCCCCGGATTCGGCGTGCTGGGCTACGTACTCGCAGGCACGTCCGCGCTCGCATTCGTCACGATGTGCGTCGGCGCATACGTCAGTTCCAGCGGCGCCGGTTTGGCGTGCGTCGACGTGCCGCAATGCGCCGGACATGTCGTGGTGTACACGCCCGGGCAGTTCGTACAAATGCTTCACCGCTTCGTCGCGGCAGCGTGCCTGCTGGCGGGCGTGCTGACGTTCGCGCTGGCCTGGACCGTTCGCGCGCCGCGCGCCGTGCGCACGATGGCGACGGCGGGCCTGGCGTTGCTGTTCGTGCAGATTTTGCTCGGCCTATTGAATGTGGCGCTGCGCTTACCGATCGATTTGCGCGAAGCGCATGCGGCCAATGCCGCGTTGGTGTTTCTTTCGTTCGTTACCGCGACCGTGCTGCAAGCGGTCGCGAACGGATCGCGCGTAGCGGTCGCGAGGCGCTCGTGATCGCGGCGCTCACGCGAGTTGCGGGCCGAACGCAGACCACCGCATCGGCGCTGCTTGCGCGCGCCGCCGACTATTACGACTTGGGCAAGCCGCGGATCATGTATCTGCTGCTCGCGACCACCGCCGCGTCGATGATCATGGCTGCGCGCGGAATACCGTCGCCGTCGTTGCTATTTTGGACGCTGCTCGGCGGCGCGCTCGCGGCGATGTCCGCGGGGACGTTGAACTGCGTCTACGACAGCGACATCGATCGGCTGATGTCGCGCACCGCGCTGCGCCCGATTCCGGCGGGCCGCATGACGATCTTCGCCGCGACGACGCACGCGTGCGTGATGGGAATCCTCTCGTTTGCGATCTTCTATCTGCGCGTCAATCATTTGGCCGCATGGCTGTCGCTCGGCGGAAACGTCTATTACGTCGTACTGTACACAATGCTGCTCAAACGCCGTACGCCGCAGAACATCGTCATCGGCGGAGCCGCGGGATCCATTCCGCCGCTCGTCGGCTGGGCCGCGGTACATAATGCCATCGGCGCGCCGGCGATCGGCTTGTTTGCGATCATTTTTCTGTGGACGCCGCCGCATTTTTGGTCGCTCGCGCTGATGACGGAAACGGATTACGAAAAGGCCGGCGTTCCGATGCTTCCCAACGTCTACGGCGAGCGCAGAACGCGCATCGAAATTCTCATCTATACGATCGTCCTGGTCGCCGCGTCGTTACTGCTGTACTATCCGCTGCACGTGATGGGCCCGCTTTACGCCGCAGCTGCGGCGGTTTTGGGAGCGGTTTTCATTTTCGATGCCGTGCGGGTTTTGCACGAGCGGCGCGGTGCGGCACGGGCGACGTTTTTGTATTCGCTGACGTACCTTGCGCTGATCTGTTCCTTCATGGTACTCGACCGGATCTTCTAAGCGTTGGATAGTACGGCAACCATAGCGGGGCATCGCCTCGACCGGAGCGTCGTACCTATGCTCCTAACGCTCGGGCTGGGCGTCTTTCTTGGCGCGCTGGATCTCAGCGTACTCGCGCCCGCGCTGCCCGCAATCGGAAAGCAATTCAGCGTCGCAATCGGCGATCTCTCGTGGGTTTTCACGCTGTATCTCTTGGTGAACATCGCGGGCATCGCCGTCATGAGCACGCTCGCCGACCGTTACGGGCGCCGGCCAATCTACATCGCGTGCGTCGCAATCTTCGTTGCCGGAAGCGTACTGGCCGTCGTTGCACAGGATTACGGCGCGTTTCTGGCCGCACGCGCGATTCAGGCGTTTGGCGCAGGCGGAATCTTTCCGGTTGCCACGGCGGCAATCGGCGATCGCGTTCCGGCGGCACGGCGCGGTGCCGCATTGGGGCTCGTTGCGGCGACGTGGGGACTTGCTGCAGTAATCGGCCCGATGTACGGCGGACTGGTCAGCCACTACGTCTCTTGGCGGTGGGTGTTCGCACCGAATTTCCCGATAGGGGTGGCAGTTTTGGTACTCGCGGCCATCCACGTCCCGGCGAATGCACCGCGCGCCCGGGGGCCGCTGGACGTTCCGGGATTGCTGCTGCTGACGCTGGGACTGCTGTTTTTGATGTACGGCATCAGCGGCGTCCATGCGGTGACGATTGCCTTCGGAATCCTGCTGCTCGCGGCGTTTTGGTTTTGCGAGCGCGTGACGGAATTTCCGATCGTACCGCCGGAGTTGTTTTCGAACCCGCAGCTCGCCAAGACGTTTGCACTCGAGATCGCGATCGGCGCGCTCGAGGGGTCGCTATTCTTTATTCCATCGGTCCTCGTCGGAGCGCAAAATCTCTCCTACGCCGCGGCCGGCGGCATCGCCGCGATCGGCGCTTTCATGTTCGTCGCGGTCATTCCGGCCTCGGGACGCGCGCTCGATAAAATCGGAAGCCGCGACGTTCTGGTGGCGGGCTGCTTGTTTACCGAAATCGGTTTGGTCATTTTCGCGCTCGGTTTCAGTTCGCTATTGCTCTCGGTGCTCGCGATGATCGTCGCCGGGATCGGCTTCGGCGCGCTGCTCGGCGCACCGACCCGGTACATCGTGACCAACGAGACCACAGAAGGCACGCGCGCAACGGCGATCGGTCTTTTGAGCCAATTTCTGATCATCGGTCAAATTTTGGGCGGATCCATCGCTGGCGCGGTGCTCGGCAGCGCGACCTCCGACGCAGCGGCATACCGCAGCACCTACTTGGCCTTTGCAGCGGTGGCGCTGGTCGCTCTGCTGATCACTGCGAGCCTGCGCTCGCGCCGACAGGAGATTATCGCACCGGCAACCGAGTGAGGTTGATGGACCTCGCCCGCCGCGGCGGCGTTGCCAATCAGCCCCCGCCGCTGGTAGACTACAACGTTTTCACCTCGGATATCGCTCTGACCGAGGCGTTGCGGCGCGAAAGTGCCGCGCTGTCCGTCAACGAGCTCGACGAACTGGGGCTTCTTGCCGGCAGCGCGCAAGCGCAAACGTGGGCCGGCCTCGCGAACGAACACACGCCGCAGCTGCGCGCATACGATCGGTATGGCAACCGCATCGACGAGGTCGTCTACGATCCCGCCTATCACGAATTGATGCGCGTCGCCATGCGGTACGGATTGCATGCGACGCCTTGGGCCGGCGCCGAACCCGCCGCACATCTCTTGCGCGCCGCCAAATTCTACGTGTGGGCGCAAGTCGAGGCAGGACACGGCTGCCCGATCTCCATGACGTACGCAAGCATTCCGGCACTGCGCACAAACGCGGCGCTTGCACGGCTTTGGGAACCGCACTTCATTTCACGCGAGTACGATCCGCAGCTGCGGCCCATCGGCGAAAAGTTCGGCGCCACGTGCGGCATGGCGATGACCGAAAAGCAAGGCGGTTCGGACGTACGCGCAAATGAAACCCGCGCGGAGTTCTTGGAAACCTCGGATACGGGCGACGCGTACACGTTGAACGGACACAAGTGGTTCTGTTCCGCACCGATGAGCGACGCATTTTTGATGCTCGCGCAAACCGGCGCAGGGCTTACGTGTTTCTTCCTACCGCGCGTTTTGCCGGACGGTTCCCGAAACCGCATCTTTATCGCACGGCTAAAGGACAAACTCGGCAACCGTTCCAACGCATCCAGCGAGATCGAACTTCGCGATACGTATGCGGTGCGCGTCGGCGAGGAGGGACGCGGCGTGCAGACGATCGTCGAAATGGTGAACTACACGCGGCTGGACTGCATCAACGGCTCGGCGGCACTCATGCGCGCGGCGACCGCGCAAGCGGTTCATCACGCCCGGTATCGTCACGCGTTCGGTAAAGCACTGATCGATCAACCGCTGATGCAAAACGTCTTGGCAGATCTCGCGCTGGAATCGGAAGCCGCGTTGGTCATGCTGCTGCGATTGGCGCGGGGCGTCGACCAATCTTCCGCCGACAGCCATGAAACTGCGGTCAAACGGCTCGGGACCGCGGCGGCCAAGTACTACGTGTGCAAACGCGCGCCGGCGATCGCCGCGGAAGCCTTGGAGTGCTTAGGCGGAAACGGATACGTCGAGGAGTCGGGCATGCCGCGCCTTTACCGCGAGGCTCCGCTGAACTCTATCTGGGAGGGAAGCGGCAATATCAACGCGCTCGACGTGCTTCGCATATTTTCTAAGGAACGCGGTGCGCTGGAGGCGTTTCGCGCGGAAGTCGAACCGGCGCTGTCCGACGCGCGCATGCATGCGGCAGCGGACGAACTGTTCCACCGCCTTCACCACCCGTTGGAGGCAGAACGCGCGGCGCGATGGATCGTCGAGCGCATCGCCGTACTGTGGCAGGCCGCTCTGCTGGCGCGCGATCCGAGCAGCGAGGTAGCGGACGCGTTCATCGAATCGCGCATCGCCGGACGCTGGGGCCGCACGATGGGCACGCTGCCGCCGTCCGAGTCGCACGCGCGTATCGCTGCGCGCGCTTTACCGGCACCGATTATGGAATATTCTACGAGATGAAGCTGCGCAGCATCGGCCGCCGCGCCCACCTCGCCCGGCGTCCCTGGACGGAACGCGAACGCGCCATCGTCTGGCGCGGATTGACGGGACGTATGGCCATCGCCATCGAGCCGCTGCTGGGCATGGTGTTTTTCGCGCTGCTGACGTTCGGCATCATTTGGCGCGCGCGCGTCGCCGAGCCGCACGACCTTTGGATTCTTTCGCCGATCTTCGGCGTGGCTGCCCTCGCGTTCGCGGTGTATTTCATCGCGGTGCTGTTCGCGCCGGTTTCGGCATA
The DNA here is from genome assembly GCA_035938175.1 of Vulcanimicrobiaceae bacterium. Classification (GTDB taxonomy): domain Bacteria; phylum Vulcanimicrobiota; class Vulcanimicrobiia; order Vulcanimicrobiales; family Vulcanimicrobiaceae; genus DASRDE01. The sequence goes on along the minus strand of DASZHD010000030.1, from coordinate 135,056 downwards.
CTTCCAGACGCGTAAGCCGATCTATCAGGTGGACGGCTATATCCGCTATCGCGGCCCCGACGGGGAATCAGATTTGGGCAGCTCCGGCTACGTCGCCGTGCTATTCGAGGATCGGGCGGTGTGCTGCGAGTGGGAATGTTACGGAATGAAAAAACTGCCGGAGCTCGTCGCGCCGGCAATGATGGAGTTTTCCGAGTACGGCGGCATTCACAGGATCGACGGTAAGTCGACCGGCGTTCTTCCGGACGAGCCGCTTCCGCTTTTAGCGATTGGGATCGCTCCCCGCAAGTAATTAGTCATCCTGAGGTATCGAAGGACGCACTTGTCATCCTGAGGTATCGAAGGACCCTGAGGAATCGAAGGGCCAATCCCGCCTGCCGGAAAGACGCTCGAAAATCCACCTCCTGTGGATTTTCTGCTGCGCCGCTTTTTTTGCAAACAAGTTTTGAAAATCACGTCCTGTGATGGCAAAAAAAGTCGGAGCCTTTCCGGCAGGCGGGATTGGCCCTTCGATTCCTCAGGGTCCTTCGATACCTCAGGATGACACGCGCGCTTCGCGATATCTCAGGATGACACGCGCGCGTTGCGATGCCTCAGGATGACTACGGGTTGTAGCTTCCGTTCAGCGGGACGCGCAGTGATTTCTGGGAAGGCCAGACGTGACTGTAACCGGCCCACTGAATCGTATATTCGCCGACCCAAAAGATCGCCAGAATGCCGATGACCACCGCAACGATAACCGCGCGCGGAACGCCGCGACTCCGAGGAACGCCCCGTTCGTCTACCGGATCGTACATTACAGTTCCACGCCCTTCCCGGCGAGCGCGTTGACGCTGGCCAGAATGGCGAGAATCGCGCCGAGCGCTAGCAGCGCCAGCATGCCCTTGAAGACCTGATTTTCGATGCCTTTGCTGTCCCAGTCGTTCTTGAGCGCGATCGCGGCCACGAAAAAGACGACGACTCCGACGACGAAGGCGAGTACGCGTTCGATGTGGGCTACAGTTGCTTCCATTGTCCTGCGCGCTCCTTACAGCAAATAGAAGATCGAGAACAGCACGACCCAGATCACGTCGACGAAATGCCAGTACAGCGTACCGAGCGTCAGCCCCGTGTATTTCTGGAACGTGTACTTACCGGCAAGTGCCTGAAGCAGCAGCACGGTCAGATAGATCACGCCGGCAAAGACGTGCATGCCGTGCATACCGGTCAGCGTGAAAAACCCGGCGCCGAAGATGCCGCTGGTTCCCCAGCCCACGCCGATCTTTACGTATTCGATGATTTGGCCGCTCAAGAACAGGAGGCCCAGCACGATCGTGCAGACGATCCAGTTCGCAAACTTCAAGAAGTTGCGGTGCTTCCAATTCTCGAGCGCAAAGTGCATCGTCGCGCCGGATCCGAACAGGATGCCCGAGTTCAGCGATGCCAGCGCGAGGTCGAGCTTGGGTCCGCCTGGCGGCGGCCAGCCTTGCCCGCTGCTGCGCAGATACAAATACGCGAAGATGAACGACGAGAACAAGACCAAGTCGCTGACCATGAACAGTAGGAAGCCCTGAACGCGAAGTTCCCGGGTTTCGACGTACAGTTGATCGACCTCGTCGGTGCCGTGCGCGGCAAAACCGCCGTGCGTGACGCTAGCTACGGCCATGTTAGTGGTGTCCTGCCGGAACCGGCGGAGGCGAGTCGGTAAGCTCTTCTTCTAAACCGCGGTACGGCAGGGGCTCCGCAAAGTCGTACGGCGCCGCAAACACCGACGGGATGTGCTTGAAGTTGTAATACGGCATCGGCGAGGGGATTTGCCACTCCAACGTCCGCGCGTTCCACGGATTCGGTCCCGACGGTTTGCCGTACTTCATGCTGTAGAGCACGTTGACGAACACCAGCAGAATCGACGCCGTCATCACGAACGAAAACGCCGATTCGATTTGATTCCACGTCTGGAACTGTGGATCGTACACCGCCACGCGGCGCGGCATGCCCCACATGCCCAGCCAGTGCATCGGTAGGAACGTTCCGTTCATTCCGATCATGTACAGCCAGAACGACCATTTGCCCATGCGCTCGTCGAGCAAACGTCCGGTCATCTTCGGAAAGTAGAAGAACAGCCCGGCCAACGCGCCCATGAGGCTGCCGCCGGCGATGACGTAGTGGAAGTGCGCGACGATGAAATACGTGCCGTGCGCGTGCAAATCGAACGGAACCGCTGCCAAGAACACGCCGGTAATACCGCCCAGCGTGAACAACACCAGGAAACCGACCGAGAACAGCATCGCCGTCGTGAAGCGCAGCACGCCGCCGAACAGCGTCGCCACCCACGAGAAGATCTTCACGCCGGTCGGAATGGCGATCGTCATGGTCAACACCATGAACGGAATCTGCAGTTCCGGCGCCATGCCCGACGTGAACATGTGGTGCGCCCAAACCATGAAGCCCAGAATCGCAATCGCGCACGAACTGAACGCGATCATCTTGTAGCCGAAGATCGGCTTGCGCGCGAACGTCGGCAGCACTTCGGAGATGATGCCGAACGCCGGCAGAATCATGATGTAGACGGCGGGGTGCGAGTAGAACCAGAACATGTGCTGCCAGAGCAACGCGCTGCCGCCTTTGGTCGGGTCGAAAAACGCGACGCCGAACTCACGCTGCATGAAGAGGGCGGCCAGCGCGGCACCCAGCGCCGTCGTGGCAATCATCAACAGCGGCGCGGTAACGAATTGACCCCATACGAACAGCGGCATGCGCGTGAACGTCATGCCCGGCGCGCGCATCTTCAGAATCGTTACCAAGAAGTTTATGCCGGTCATCGTCGATCCGACGCCGATGAAGAACACGGCCGCGCACCACATCGACGTACCCGGAGCCCCTTGCAGGGACATCGGCGGATATTCCGTCCAACCCGCCACGGGCGCACCCATCAGGAACGACGCATAGAGCATCAACCCGGCGATCGGAAAGATCCAAAACGCAACCATGTTGAGCCACGGAAACGCGACGTCGCGCGCGCCGATCTGCACCGGCATGACCAGGTTGCCGAACCCGCCCGTCAGCAACGGAATGATGACGAACCACACCATCGTGGAGCCGTGCATCGTGAAGACGGCGTTGAACGTGTCGGGCGTCATGAAGCCGCCGTTCGCCTTCATCAGCTGCACGCGAATCATCTCGGCCAGCAAGCCGGCCAGCATCATGAAGATCGCGGCCGTGATCAGATACTGAATCCCGATGATCTTGTGATCGATCGAAAACAGATACTTGCGAACGAATCCCTGCGGTTCGGGATGGATGTGATCGGCGATCCCGCCGGAGTGTACCGCTGCTACTGCCATTTCTTCATCTTCATTTCAAGGTGTTGAGAAAAGCGACGAGGTTGGCGACGTCTTTGTCGCTCAGAGCGTTTGCCGTCTGGTTCGGCATAGTGCCCATGGGGCCCGTAAAGCCGTGCTGCAAAATCTTCGCGACGTTTTCCGGCGTTGCGGGATCGCCGTCAACCAGATTCGGATGCACCGGATCGTGCAGCACGCCTTTGAGCCCCGGTCCGACGATCTTCTGATCGAACGGCCCGAGTGCGTGACAGGCCGAGCATTTCTGTGCGAAAAGCGTCTTGCCCGCAGCGGCGTCACCGCCGGTCAAGTTCACCGCTACATTCGACGCCACGGGAATCGCATTGCTTTCGTGCGCGTTCGCCTTTTGCGCGGCATCGTACCAGGCCTTGTATTGCGCGGGCGTGTCGATATACATGTACGCTTGATCGCTCGAGGTACCGCTGTGCATTTCACCGTGCAGCGTACCGCAGAACTCGGTGCAGATGATCTCGTACTTGCCCGTGTGCGTCGGCGTGAAAACGAGCGTATTTACCAAGCCGGGAACCATGTCGGCTTTGAGCCGCATGCTCGGAACCCAGAACGAGTGGATGACGTCGTACGAACTTACATGCATCGTCACTTGCTGGCCGAGCGGCAAGTGTAACTGCTTGACCTCGCCGTTGATGCCCGGATAGCGGAACGTGTAGTACCACTGGTGCCCCAAGCTCTCGACCACCAATGCATTGGCGGGCATGTTGAACGGCACGATGCCGTAAAAGATTCGTACGCTGACCACGCCCAACGCGACGATGAACAAGAACGGCAACAGCGTCCACCAGAACTCGAGACGGTTGCTGTCGTGAATCTGCAAGCCGATCGCATCCGCGGCTTGCGTGGCGTGGCGCCGGTAGCGGAACGAGAAATACAGAATGAAGCCGACTACGAAGACGTACAGCGCCGAGCCCGATGCAGCCAGGAAGCGATACAGCGTATCGATTTGAGCGGCTTTGTCGACGGACTCCGGCATGATGCTCGTAATCGGTGCCGTGATCCAAAAGACGATGACGATAGCCGCTAGGACGGCCATGACGGCCGTCGCGATCCAGAATCCGCTGTCCAGGCGAACTGCCGGATCTCTGTTTTCTACTGCCACTCTAACCCCAAAAAGCGCAACGGAGTAACGGGCCCCACGCGATGGGCCCGCGCCTGACTTAAATCAGGCTTCCCTTATTTGACTATAGGGAAAAGCGTCCTACGGCAGCGACGACGTTTGTGGCGCAAGCGAGGAGACGTATTGCCGCACAATCCACCCCGTGTCGGTGATGGCGGTGCCGACGACTACCGCGTCCGCGCCCGCGCGCATGGCGGCGGAGGCCGATTCCGGCGAGTGAATGCCGCCTTCGCAGATGACAAAAGTCTGAAGTTGCCGCAAGGCGGAAACCAGTTCGAGCGCCGGCAGCGGCACGCCGCGCGTTTCCTTTGTATAGCCGCATAACGTGGTCGCCGCGATGTCGGCCCCCGCGGCGACCGCAGCGACGGCATCGCTCGGAAGCGCGCAATCCGCCATGGCGAGCGCACCGCCGCGGTGGATTTCGGCGATCAGCTCGGCGACCGTTAACCCCTCGGGACGCGGCCGCGCGGTCGCGTCGAAGGCCACGATCTCGGCGCCGCACTCCAGCACTTCGCGCACTTCGCGCAACGTGGGCGTGATGTACGGCTCGAACTCGGCGTACTCGCGTTTGACGATGCCGACGATCGGCACCGAAAGCCGCACCCGCGCCGCTCGAATGTTTTGAACGCCCTGCATGCGCACTCCGGCCGCGCCGTTTTCTTGCGCGCTCAAAGCGAGCGACGATAGCACGGCCGGGTCGTCCAGGGGCGAACCGCTGCGCGCTTGGACAGAGACGATCAGACCCTTTCGGATTTTTTTGAGCACGCTCACGGTGTGATTTCCGGTGACATGCCGCTTGCTCGATACGCCATGATCAGCGCGCCGGTGGCGGCGTCATACTTCGGCGGCGCGAGCTGCGCGTTCGGCAACATCGAATGCATGCACTGCGCGATCTGTGCGCGCACCGTCGGGCTGCGTTTGACGCCGCCGGTAAACGCGACCTTCGTATCGGCGGGCAACCCGGCGCGCACTGCCGCGTGCACGGCCAGCGTTACGAGTGCGACGGCACCCTTCTGAACGAGCTCGGCCGCGCGGGCGTTTCCGCGTTGCGCCGCAGCGAGCAATTCGACCCCGAAGTGCGCCAGCTTGGCGCGCGAGATTTCATTTGCGTAGAATGCGCGAGCGAGTTCGCGCAACGTTCGTTTGGCGAAATGCTTGAGTGCGAGCGGCGTGATGTCGTTCGGAACGCCTGCGTCGAAGTCGCGCATCGCCTGCGCCAACGCCTCGCGCGTAAACCAAAAGCCGCTGCCCTCGTCGCCGAATACGTATCCCCAGCCTCCGACGAACGACGTCCCGCGTTCGCCTTTACCGAACGCCACCGAACCCGTGCCTGCGATAACCACGACGCCGTAGTCGCCCGCCAGCGCACCCGCGTGCGCGATCTCGGAATCGTGCACGATCGCGAACGCGCGCGCCGGCAAAGCCGGAGATTGTCCGTACACATGCCCTTCATAGCCGCTTACGCCGGCAACCACGCGCTCGAGCTGCGTATCCGCCGGCAGATTTGCTCGCGACATCGCCTCGGAGAGGGCGGCTTGCAAGGCATCGCGCAATCGCGTCGATTCGGGGCCCTGTCCTATCTCGTCGGCCGGACCGGCCTCTCCGCGTCCGAGAATCTTTCCGCTTTCGTCGCCGACCACCGCCGTCGTCGTCGTTTGACCACCGTCGATTCCGGCATAATACGGCATTACGTTTGCAATAACGACCGCGCGAAGGCGTCTGCCGCATCTTCGCGGCGCACGCGATCGCGCAGCCGCGGCACTTCGCCGCAGGCTTCGCGATGATGGTAAAGTTCGTGCGCGACGGCCAGGGCGGCGACGCGAAGCGCTTGGGCCGGCGGCAATGCTTGCAACAGGCGCGTGTTTACGCGAATAACCGCATCGTGCGGATCGTATTCCGACCGCAACTCGCACGATCCCCACGCGCCCAAATCCGCATACTCGATCCGCACGCCGCTGCGGCGTGCGAGTTCGAAAACGTCGACCATTACAGAAGAACTCCGTCGGCACTGAGCTGCGCGCGCAGTAGTGCCGGATTCAACTCGCGCAAGCTCGTCCGGCCGCGTTCCGCCATCGCGGCGGCCGTGCCTGCCGCCTGTCCCAGCGTCATGACCGTGGGCGTAAGACGCGTCGACGCCAAAGCCTCGTGCGTCGTGGAAATGCAGCGTCCGGCGACCAGCAAACGGTCTACGCCTTTAGGCAAAAGGCAGCGGAACGGAATTTCGTAGCGCTCGCCTTCGGGAAGTCGATGCGTTACCGTTCCACTCCCGGACGGGTTGTGAATGTCGATCGGATACGCACTTTGCGCCACGGCGTCTTCGAAGCGCCGCGCTTGCAAAACGTCATCGCGCGTCAACGTGTATTCACCGACGATCCTGCGTGACTCGCGAATACCGATCTGCGTGCCCGTCGCGGCGATCCGGCAGCGTTCGAAACCCGGGACGCGCGAGCGAAAAAAATCGAGCAGCTGCATCACCTGCAAGCGCGCTTCGACTTCGGCGCGCGTGAGGTCGTCGGGATCGAGCGGATCGATACCGGTAACGCGCGTCATATTGACCGTAACTTCGTCTTCGTAGGGCGTGATGAAGAATGACACCAATTCGCGCGGAATCGACACCTCGCCGCTCGTACCCGCCTCGTTCCACAGCTCGTACAAGCCTGCAACTGCGGTAAGTGCGTGAGCCGTGCGCTCGTGCGCTTTGAGCGAGGTGCGCATTTGATCCGGGTGCGTGCGTACGTACGCGGCGGTCTTGGACAGGTCGACGTGGCTCAGGCGAAACATCAAGCTCGCCGGCTGAACCTGGCCGCGTTCGTCACCTCGCTGCGTCGCCACTCCGGCGGAATGCGCGACGAACGCGTCGGCCGTCGCATCGATCGTGATTTTCGCGCGGTATTCCCGCTCGCCCGCAACCGTGGCAAAGACGGCGCCTTCGACGGCGTTGTTGTCCTGGTGCGCCATGACGGCCCGCAAAAAATACGCGTGAAGCAGCAAGTCCACACCCGCCTCGCGCATCATTTCAAAGAGCAACGCTTTGTGGATCTCGGGATCGAACGGCGTGATCGTCGACACGTAATCCGAAGAATCGCGCACGTGTCCCGGCGATGCACCCCGCTGCTGCAAACGCTCCACGATTTCTTGCGCTATCCCGCCGACGATGCGCTTGCTTCCTGAGTGAAACGTCATCCACGGACCTACCATCGCCGCGGTTGCCGTTCCGCCGAGGAAGCCGTACCGCTCGACCAGGAGCGTGCGCGCGCCGATGCGTGCAGCTGCAATCGCAGCCGCACATCCGGCGTTTCCGCCGCCGACGACCAGCACGTCGTAGTTGCGCATTGTTCGACGAGATGCGCCTAGTTCGCAGGCATTGCCTGCCGCGGCACAAAGGAAGCTTGCGATGTACACGCAGTCCGCCAAGTATTACGATGCCCTATATCGCGCGCTCGGAAAGGATTACGAGAAAGAAGCCGCCCACGTGCGCGAGATCGTCGAGCAGCGCTGCCGCTCCGGCGGGAATGCGCTGTTGGATGTCGGCTGCGGCACGGGACGTCATCTGGAATACCTGCGCGAGCACTTCACCTGCGAGGGACTCGACGTCGAACGCACGATGCTGGATATCGCGCGCGATCGCAATCCGGACGTCCCGTTTCATTTGGGCGACATGATGGGCTTCAATCTAGGAAAGCGTTTCGATGCGATCGTGAGCCTGTTCGGCGCCATCGGCACCATGCCGAACGTCGGGCGTCTGGATCAAACGCTGCAGACGTTCGCGCGCCACTTACGCCCGGGCGGCGTTGTGATCGTCGAACCGTGGCTGCGCCCGGAAGACTGGAAAGACGGCTCGGTGCACGCCCTCTATGTCGACGAGCCCGACCTCAAGGTGGCCCGGATGAGCGTCAGCCGGCGCGACGGCAACGTTTCGATCCTCAACTTCCACTATATGGTGGCTTCGCGAGACGGCATCCGTACCTTCACCGAACCGCACCGGTTGACGCTGTTCACCGACGATGAATACCGCAACGCGTTCCGCAAAGCCGGACTCTACGTGGAATTCGAGGAGCCCGGGCTGACGGCCGGACGGGGCCTCTACGTCGGCTACACCAGCGCGTAGCGCGTCGACACGTCCAGGTTTTTGGCATTGAGCGACGAGGGAGTCGGCAGGCAAGGGTTAATTCACGTCTCTTAATGATAATGCAACGCGTAAAGCCGCTGGCGACGATTCTCGCCGAAGGCTCCAACCAAGAACATGGATTGAAGCGAAGCCTGGGTCCATGGGCGCTCACCGCCATGGGCATCGGCGCGATCATCGGCACCGGAATTTTCGTTCTCACCGGTGTCGCCTCGGCGACGCGTGCCGGCCCGTCGATTACGATTTCGTTCGTCGTGGCCGGCTTCGTCAGCGCACTGGCTGCGTTGTGTTACGCCGAAGTCTCCAGCAAGATTCCGATTTCCGGCAGCGCGTATACGTATACGTACGCGACGCTCGGCGAATTCTTGGCGTGGATCATCGGTTGGGACCTCGTGCTGGAATACGCGCTCGGTGCTGCTACGGTAAGCATCGGCTGGTCCGGATATTTCGTAAATATCCTAAGCCAATTCGGGGTCACGATTCCCGCGCAGTGGGCGAACGGGCCGCATTGGGGCCTCAGCGGACAAGCCGGCGTCTCCGGATACGCGAACATTCCGGCCGCCGCGATCATTTTGATTATCACTGCGCTCCTTGCCAGGGGAACGCGCGAATCGGGAATGGTGAACGGTATCATCGTCGCCGTGAAGCTCTTGATCGTGCTGTTCTTCATCGCCGTCGGCGTCGGTCACATCGACCAAGCGAATTACCACTTGGCGCCGGGGCCGCAAACCGGGCTAGGCGGTTACTTCCCGTTCGGATGGACGGGTATGCTCGGCGGCGCGGCATTCATCTTCTTTGCCTACATCGGCTTCGACGCAGTTTCCACGACCGCGGAAGAAGCGCGCAATCCCGGCAAAGACTTGCCGTTCGGCATCATCATGAGCTTGGCGATCTGCACGATTCTGTACATCATCGTCGTCGCGATCCTGAACGGTATGGTTCCATTCTACAAGCTGAACGTGGCGTTTCCCGTGGCGTTTGCGATGAATTACGTGCACCTGGGATGGGCCAGCGTGATTATTTCGCTCGGCGCAATCGCGGGTCTGACGACCGTGCTGCTCGTCATGATGTTCGGGCAGAGCCGGATCTTCTTTGCGATGTCCCGCGATGGACTGATTCCGCCGTCCTTCACGCGGATTCACCCGACGTGGCGTACGCCGATCTACTCGACGATTTTCTTCGGAATCTGCATCGCGATCATCGCGGCGCTGACCCCGATCAACATCGTCGGATCGCTCACCAATATGGGAACGCTCGCGGCGTTCGTTCTGGTCTCAATTGCCGTGCCGATCCTGCGCACGAAGCACCCTGAGCTGAAGGGCGCATTCGAAGTACCCGGCGGACCGTACGTCATTCCGGTTCTCTCCGCCGTTACGGCGCTCGGCCTGATGTTTTATCTGAAGGTCGGGAACCCGGTGGTTTGGGGCTTCTTCCCGATCGTGTGGCTATGGTTCTTGGTGTGGCTCGTCATCGGTTTGGTCTTCTACTTCTTGTACGGACGTAAGAAGAGCACCGTCGCACTCCAAGAAGCGGAGGGTCTTGCAGCGGCTCAGCCTCGCGTGAACTAGACGTTCATCATGGTGAGGTATCGAACCACCCGTTCGTCATGCTGAGGTATCGAAGCACGCCGAGGCATCGAGGCGTTTTCTGAAAACCGGGTGGCCCTTCGATTCCTCAGGGTGCTTCGATACCTCAGCATGACGAACGGGCGCTTCGATACCTCAGCATGACGAACGGGTGCTTCGATACCTCCGGATGACTACACGTGGCCGACGCGCCGGTTAATCTCCGCGACAATCGCGTCCGGATCGGTGCCACGATCCAGTTGCACGATCACGGTTTGATACCGCTCGTGCTGCGTCTGGATTACCACGCAGTTCTTGCCGTCGCCGTAGTCTAGAAACGCCAGTCCTCCCTCCATGAAAAACGTTCCGGCCATTTTCAAACCCGGCGCGTTCGTGCCGATCACCTTGCGCCACACGTGGCTCCATCCGTCTTCGTCCTCGACGCGAGCAGACGTGATATGCGCAAGCGGAATCTCCAGCGACCCGTGAATCGACCAAAATCGATCGAGCGGCGAAAGTTGAATTTGCACGTTGTTGCTCTCTATCGAAATCTTTGCCATGTCTTCTCCGGTGGGCGTTGTGGCATCAAGCGGGTTTTGAAGCGGTCAAAATCACAACGGGCGCGTCGGGTTCGCGTCCCGCCAGTTCCTCGCGGGCGAGCGCAACCGCCTGCTCGGCCGAAGCAAGTCCGCTGAAGTCGGCGATGCGCGCGCCGTGCAGCACGTAAATGTCCGGGAGCGCCCGGCCGACGTCGCCGAACGCCGTAGCGCCTTCGACAACCTGCGGCAAAAGTTCCAGCGCATGCGAGGCATCGGTTTGCCGCACACCGGCATCGCGCAGCGCCAGGCGTCCGACGCCCAGCCGATCCAGCACGCGCACGTCACGCGTTGCGCTGCGCCGCCCGAACTTACCCAGCCTGACGCGTTCGCGCTCGAAAACTTCTAAACCGTTCGTCAGCGCGATGCTGCGCACGCGACCGGCTTCGTCGCGAAAAAGCCGAGCTGCGGCGGCACGCAGATCGCCCGCCTCCGCCACGTGCGTGCCGGCGCTTTGCGCCAGCTCCGTTGCGCCGGACGCAGTGGCGCGCACCAAATTGCGCTGCGCATCGATTTCCACGGCGACTTCGATGCGTTCGGGAGCTGCGCCCGCGAGAACCACGGCGTCCTGCGCTTCGCGCCGTATTCGCACGATATCGTCCGGCGACGGATCGACGATCGTCCGTTCCACCACTTCGCGCACGAGTGCCAGGGCGACGCCGATGGGAGAAATCACTTCGGCATCGCGCGCGAGACGAAAATCGATACCGGTACGCTGCGCCGCATACGGCACCAGCGCCGCCGCTCCGCCGCCGCCTCCAATCACCACGAGCGTTTCGCGGTCTAATTCGTAGTCGGCAATCAGCTCTTCAATCGCCGCGATTACTTTCGCGGAAGCCAGCTCCAACACCGAGCGCGCAAGCGATTCGGCATCGGTAGATATTGAGGCCGCGAGCAACTCGAAGCCGCGCCGCGCCGCCGCCGCATTGCCTTTTGCGAACGCCCCTTCGGGAACGTAGCCGAGTACATTGGCGGCGCACGTCGTCGTGAGCGCAATCCCGGTTCCATCTTGCGCGCGAAGCGCCACGTAGTCGGCGGGATCGTGCGGGGAGGGCCGCAGCCGCTCCACCGTCGCGCCCTCTAGCAATCGTTCGTCGGCGAAGCTGGCATATTTCAACCCCGCAATGTGCGCCGATCGCGGGCCGACGTCGACGATCGTGCGATCGTTCGCGCGAATCATACTACCGCCCGCGATCGCGAGCGTGCGCACGTCCAACGTGCGCAGCATCGTGCGATGTCCGCCCACACGCGCCGGGCGCATCTGCGGCATGCCGGCTCGAATCGCGCTGCAATCCGCGCTCGTTCCGCCGACTTCGATGAAGATTCCGTCCGTGACGTTTTCATGAAGCAGCGCGCCGGCCACACCGGCCGCCGGACCGGAGAGCAGCGTGAGGATGGGCCTGCGTTCCATCTCGCGCACGTCCATTACGCCGCCGTCGCTGCGCATCACCATCAGCGGAGCCGGGATCGCCGCGCGCTGAACCGCAGACGCCGTCATACGTGCCGTGCGTACCATCCTCGGTAATATCGCCGCATTCAGTGCCGCCGTTCGCGTGCGCGCTCGCAAGCCGTACATCGAACTGACTTCGTGCCCCGATGTCGCAAACAGCTCTTGCGCGCGTACCGCTTCACAGGCGGCGTTCTCCGCTCTTGCATCGTCCACCGAAAACGCCTGAGATACGGCAACGGCGTCGATCCCATGCGACCGAAACGCTTCGATCGCGCGGTCGCGCTCGCGAGGGCCGTTCGATCGCACAAACGCGAATTCCACATCGAACGGCACGCCGGGTGCCAGATCCAGACGAGGAAATCGCATCTGCATCTGCGCCAGCGGCGATAAGCGGTCCACCAAACCCAGAACGCCGATGCGCGCAACGTCGCCTTCCAGCAGCGCATTCGTCGCTTGCGTAGTCGAATGCGCGATGAATGCGACGTTGGCCGGATCGATGTTCGCGCGCGCCAGCAATCGCTCGATGCCGTCGACGATTCCGGCGGCGACGCCTTCGGGCGCGTCGTGCGTGGTCGGGACTTTCACGCTCGCTACGAGCGAACGCGTTTGCGCATCGATCGCCACGACGTCGGTAAACGTTCCGCCGACGTCGATTCCCAGTCGCAGACGCGGGCCGATCACCGGTTCAGCGCGAGCACGTATAGGCGGAGCGGAAGGTTTATCGCATCGCGTACTGCATACCGCCGGAACAAGTCGTCAAGCTGCAGCCGCACTTCCTCCGCGCGCGGCCCCTCGTGCGGAATAAAAGAAATCGAAGCGGCGTAGCCGTGCAGCTCTTCGCGCGTGAGCAGCCAGTCGACGTTGAGAATGGAGGTCCGAAGACGGCCGCCCGCCTGAACGGCAAAGGTTTCTAACGCGTGCCGGCGCAGCGATTCGCTGTCGTCGATTGAAAACGCGCGCAGCAGCGTTTCGAACGCCGCCGATGCGCGATCGCTTTCCTCGTGTTCGTATTGGACGCTCATGATGCGGTGACGAGCGATCCGGCGGAACTCCGTCAACGCAGCGGCGGCATCGAACCAGTGAAAGGATTGGAACGTCGCCACGACGTCGACCGATTCGTCGCTCAAACCGGTTGCTTCGGCGGTTCCGTCGCGCCATTCCACGAGCGGATTCTCCGGCGCTGATTCGCGCATCGTTGCGTTCGGCTCGATTGCAATGACCTTCGATCCGCGGCTGGAGATAAACGTCGACGAAATTCCCGTGCCGGCACCGACGTCGGCAACGACGAGTTTGCGCGGGTCGGGCAGACCGGCGAACATCACGTCCAAGACCTTTGCCGGATAATCGCGGTACCGGTATTTCGCGTAGACGTCTACAAGACGCGAAAAACGCGTGGTCGCCAAATAGTCCTGCACGTTCAGTCTCTCACGTCCGCCGTCAAAACGAACATCGACATCGCCATTTCGACCGTTCCGTCCGTTGCATGGGCCTCGAAAATCGCGGTCGCGTTCGCGCGCAGCTGCGCAGCGGCGTCGCCTTCCTGCGGCAGGTACGACGACGACGCGATGCGGCCCAGCACGCCTTCCAACGTTAACGTTTGCGATGAAGGAATAACGCGGCGGCGCAGACGATCGCCGGCGAGCTCCGTGAAACGGTCCAGCGTGCGCAGTCGCAGCGCCTCCGTGTCGTCAAGCATGAACGGCCGGATAACCGCCGCATATGCGGCGGAGAACGGTTGCGATTCGTCGCGTTCGTACTGCACGAGGCCGATTCGGCGGCGCGCAATTCTGGAGAGTTCGCGAAAGGCGGCAGACGCGTCGAACCAATGAAAGGCCTGGAACGCCGCCGCTACGTCCACACTCTTGCCGGCCAGCGTGGTCGCTTCAGCGGTACCCGCAATCCATCGCACGTTGGGAATCGCGGTCGCTCGTTCGCGCATCGATGCGTTCGGCTCGACGGCGAGAACTTCGCGTACACGATGCGCCAGCAACGCGGTAGAAATTCCCGTGCCGGCGCCGATATCGGCAACGACCAAGGACTGCGGATCCTCCAAGCCTTCGAACAACGCGCTGAAAACGGCATCCGGATACCCGGGCCGGTGCGCGCTATACGCTGCGGCGCGGCCGGTAAAGCGAGTCGTAGACGATCGCGCCGTCACAGCTTGGCAAGTTCCTCGTACAAAATACACATCGTTTTGATCCCGCGAAAGAACTGCGAGAGCGTGAACTTCTCGTTCGGCGCGTGGATCCGATCGTCCGGAAGACCGACGCCGATCAGCACTTGCGGCAAATGCAGAATGCGATCGAAACTGGAAACGGGGCCGATCGTTCCACCGCTTCCGATAAAGACCGGCGTTTTCCCGAATCCCTGTTCCATCGCACGTGCAGCCGCGGCCACCGCCGGGTGGTCTCGCGACGTACTGACGGCGCGAGTATCGCCTGCGGCTTCGACTTCTACACGAACGCCGCTCGGCGCGGATTGGATTACATGCGTTCTAACGGCCTCTTTGATCCGCTGGGGATCTTGATCGCCGACGAGCCTGGCCGAGATTTTCGCCCGCGCCCAGCTCGGTATGATCGTCTTGCTTCCGGGCCCGCTGTACCCGCCCCAGATGCCGTTGCATTCCAGCGTCGGTCTGAACCACTGCCGCTCCAGTGCTAACCGACCGGCTTCGCCCGCGAACTGCACCACCCCCAGGGCCCGCGCTTCTTTTTCTTCGTCGAACGCGAGCGACTGAAGCTCGTCCAAGGTGCGCGCATCGAGGTCCGGCACGCCGTCGTAAAAGCCGGGAACGGCGACTCGTCCGTCTTCGTCTTTGAGCGTCGCGATAATCTTGGTAAGCGCCTCGATCGGATTGCAGATTAAGCCCCCGAAATAGCCCGAATGCAAATCTTCGGCCGGGCCGTGCACGGCGATCTCCCAATGGATCAACCCGCGGATCGAGGTCGTGAGGGACGGCGTATCTTCGGCGTACACCGCCGTATCGGAAATCACTGCCAAATCGGCGGCAAATTTACTGCGATACGTGGCAAGGGCGTCTTCAAAATTCGGCGAGCCGATCTCTTCTTCGCCTTCGACTATCACTTTGACGTTGACGGGGAGCGTTCCGATCGTGCGCAGATACGCCTCGATTGCGGCGAAGTGCATCAGCACTTGTCCTTTGTCGTCGACCGCACCGCGTCCGTAAATTTTTCCGTCGCGCACTTGCGCTTCGAACGGCGGGCTGTGCCAAAGCTCGAGCGGATCGACGGGCTGCACGTCGTAGTGGCCGTAAATAATGACCGTAGATTTTCCGGGTGCGTTCAGCCACTCGCCGTACACCAGCGGATTGCCGCGCGTTTCCAACACCTCCGCTTGCAACCCGCTTTTCGCGAGCCGATCGACGAGCAGTTCGCAACATCGGCGGACGTCGGCGGCATGCGCAGGATCGGCCGAAATCGATGGAATCGCTACCCACGAAGCGAGCTCGCGCAGATGATCGTCGCGCCGTTCGTCGCAGTACTTCAACACCGCATCGATGCTCATGACGTAAAGGGCGCTCCCAATTGTATCTCCAGCGTTTGCGAACCGCGCTGGAGCTCGAACGAATGGGGCTTGCCGTCGTACGCGCGGGCCTGCGTTTGGTACGTACCGTACTCCCACCAAAATTTTCCGTCTACCTTGTTCACGATGTCGTCCGTGCGCATTCCCGCGTCGTAAGCCGGTCCGCCGCTGCGGACGTACGCGCGCATGTTGCCGTCTACCGTTTTGTACAAGGCGTAATAGTATGTGGGCGGATCGCCCGGCGCGTACGCAAGGCCTTGCAGCACAAAGTGCTGCCACCGTTGCGGATTATCCCGCGCCCACTCGTGCAAGCGCGCGACGTCGCGCGCAGCAAGCGTATCGATGTCCGCCGGGGCAGGCGCCGCAAACACGTCGTGCTCGTGCCACTCTCCGACCTGCCATCCGCCGCAATCGTACAGGCGCAAGCCGATATCGACGTCTGTTCCCTCGATCAGTGAAAACCGCGTCGACGAAAAAGCGGCGTACCCCGCGTACCGTTTGCGCGAACAGTCGCCCATAGCCGGATTCGTTTGCAACAGGAACGCGCGGACCTCTCCGCTGCGAAGGAGAGAAGACGCGGTCGCGGCGGCGCGCCGTCCGTCGGCGCTTCCATCGTCTCCCACCGCGATGTTTCCGACGGCATCGGCGCCGGCGAAAAGACCGGCCGGAGGCAACGTGGCGGCGGCAGCCGGCTCCGCAGCCGGGCCAAAGGCGTTCAGTCCGAACAGCTTGGGCGAAAAGAGCGCCACGGCAATGCAGGCCGCCGTCGCAACGCACACTTGATACGGCAACGTCCGCTTCGTGATTTCTTCGATGTGCACGCCCGTGTAGTTGGCCACCCAAACGTTTGCCGTGTTCGTGGGGTCGCACACGTTCTGCACCTGAACGACCGCCATTATCGCCGCAACGAGCACGACGGGCGGAAGGACGTGGGCGGTCAGAAGGACGGTGAAGACGGCGATGCCGACGCCCACAGGGTTCAGCGGCCCGCGATAGAGCGCGAGCGGACTGAGCAGCCCGAATAGCACGACGTAGGCGAGCGGATTGTGAAACACGCTGGACGAGAAGATCGGACGCATCGCCGCGGCGAACTGCGGTTGCCGTGTTGCGGTGAGCAACATGCCGATGCCGACGAACAGCACGATCGCCGGCGCTACGTCCTCGACCCCGCGAATCGCTGCGGCGACTAACGTGGAAATCGCTTTCGACGGACGCGTGCACAGCGCACCGTAAATCGCCGATATCAAAAACGCGACTATCGGCTCGATATGCAGTACGAAGTACAGCGCAATCGGCAGTACGGGGGTAATCAGGGCAAACCACGGAACGGTCCGCACGCGTTTTTCGCTATCGACAGCCCACGTCGCGTAATCGCGTGAGCGCGAAAATGAAATGGCCGCGTATATCAACAGCGCAAGCGCGTCGATGACGGCGAGCACCAGGGCGTACCGGTATAGGTACTGCTGGCTGACGCCGAAGTACTGCGTGTAAAACTTCCAGTTGACGATATTGAAAATGTATCCGAGCGCGAATGCCATCAGAAACAGCGTCGCCGCGATTTTCCGCGGGACGCCGGTGGTCATCATGATCGGCAAGACGATCGATCCGACCATGATGATGGCGCCGAGCCCGCTCAGCGATACGAACAGCAGCGCGACGACCGCGCTCATGAGCAGAGACACCGCAAGCGGCTGTTCTCCGCCGAATTCCGCCGCAAAATTGACGATGCTTTTCGCGATGCCGGTATCCAGCGTCACGCGTCCCAACAGCGCGCCGAAGATGACCGCCACGTAAACTTGCGCGAGCGAAGATGCACCGGTAACGATCACGTCGCCCACGTTTGCGGGCGACACGCCCGCGACGAACGACATGACGACGGCCATCGCGGGAACGGCGATCAGTGCCGGAACGATGCGCGTATACATCAGTACCGCGAAGATCAGGAATACGGCAAGAATGCCGAGCGCCGCAATCACGGCGAACCGACGATCGAACGAAGATCGGGAAGTGTATGCTGACGTTCGTAGTCCTCGAACGTCACCGCGTTCATCCGGTCGGCACGAAGGATGTCACGCTGGGCCTCCAGATGATAGCGTTCGAGATTGGACGCTAAGTGCCCGGAGCGATCTTCGTACAGCCAAGCGCGCGCGTACAGGTCTGCGAGCGTCTCGAAGTCGTCGCGCAATTCCCAGAACCAATACTTGCACCAATATAAGTCGCGTTCGGCCGGTTTGCCCGCTGCAAGCAACGACTGCGCTTGCGCGTAGTACTGCGCGATCTCGCTTGCCGCCTGATACTTACGGCCGAGCACGTCGAAGGTGCGGGCAGCCAGAAACATGGCGCGCGCCGTGCCGGCGTGGAGCGGCGGGATGTTCCGGAGCAGATGTTCCTCGACGTTTTCTGCCTCCAACCGCACCGCATGCAAATCCGCGGCGGACAGCCGTGAAGCGACGCGCGAATCGAACGCATCGGACCACAGGTAGTAATCGCTGCCGGCATACTCGTGCTTGGCTACGCGCGATTGCGCGTCGGCCAAGTCCAGCACGTCCGTTCCAAAACGCGAGTCGCTGCTGCCGAAAAACGCGAACGGAAAATCGGCGGTGAAGCGCGCGGCCGGAACAGGCTGCGCTTCCCACGCGCTTGCTGCGGCGTACAGCACGGGAAACCACGTCGACTCGAACAGCGACTGACCGTCGTCGTGCCAAACCGATTCGTACAGGCCGAGGACGTGCGCTGCCTTGCCGTCGGAGATCAGGCCGTTTTCGTTCGCCAGCGCGATCGTTACGTCGGGGAATACCTCGTTATAATTTTGGGCGGACGGCGCGACCATCTGCGAAAAGCCGCCGCGCGCGACATTTGCGATATATCGCGCGTACGACGGCTCGACGTCGTAGTGGTACGTCGTTACGACGGTATCTCGCGGAAGCAGCGCGGCCACCGCGGGATCCCGCTGCAGCGCATCGTCCCAGATCGCGACTTTCGCGCCGGACGGCTTCACGAGCGCCTTCATTGCCTGCACGTGACTTGCAAATTGCGAAGCCGAAGCGGACGCCTCGTCCGACATGATGTGAAAGAACGGCGGATGCGGAACCGCCTGCAGCTCGGCGCCGATAACGTCGCGCAAGTACTCCTGCGTGACCGGCGACTCCGGACGCATGAAAAACGCATGCGGCAGATCGGCGGCTGCGGCGTATCGTTCGATCGCCAGCGTGTTGTGCATGTGCGCGAAGGTTTGCTGCGCCGGAATCAGCGCGACGTGAAAACGTCGCGCATAGACGTCCAGAACGTGCAACTGTTCCGGCGTTATGCCGTCGAGCGGAGCCGGAAGCGGATTGCGCGGATCGACGAATACGTGCTCCATCATCGGCGAGTACCCGTTCATCTTGAACGCCGCGATCGTACGAATCCGTTCTTCGAAATACCGCATCGTCGGCAGCGGACCGCGCGAAACGTCGTCCATCAGCACGCGCCAGCGCAATGCAGGCGCATCGTCGATTCGCACGCACGGCAGAATCCAGCCGGATGCCGAACGCTGCGGTAATTGCGCCAGGGTCATCGCCGCGTAAAAAACGCCGGAGGAGTCGCCCGCCGTGATGCGGACCGCTCCGTCTGCCGACGTTTCCAAGCGATACGCTTGCGCCTGCATCGTCTGGTGAACGACGCGCACGTCAGTCGCGGCGGATGTTTGCGAAAGTTTGGGAATGTGCACCGCCGACCAGCGTTCGTCGATCTCGTCTTGCGCGCCGGGATCGAATCCGCGCGCAACGCGCAACGCGCGTGTAAAGTGGAACGGGTTTGCGCATTGCTCGGCGGAGATGCCTTGTGGCCCAGGTAAAAGATGAAGCGCAGCCGCGGCGGCAGCCGAAGCGATCATTGTCCCTGCATGGCGGCGTCGCGGGCGTCGTACGCGCGATCGAGCGCATCCAGGTCGCCCGCGTCCGCAGCATCGAGCAAGTCGGCGTCGGCAGCGGCGACCCGTGCGATCTGCTCGGCCGACGCCTCGTCGTCAAAGCCGTGAAATGCGCGCTGATTGGCGAACTCGGACCGCAGCAGCAGCCGGTCCAGCAGCTGCCGGCGGTCGTCGGGAATCGAGCCGTCGCGCAGCGGAATGAGCTTTTCGCCGGCGTAGGATCGAATCTGCTGGTCCGAACGGCGGCGGGCTTCAGCGCCGTCAAAACCGGCAAAATCCGCAATGTGCGACCGAATCCGTTCGAGCGGGTCCATGGCGTGCGACCTACGACGGCCCATGCGCCGAAGCCTCGCCCATAAGTCCGCCCGGCGGATCGGCCGAAAACCCGATCGAATGGTCCTCTTGCTGATCGGCTCCGGGCTCACCGCGCTGGCCGCCGCCGTCGCTTTCCTTGCGTGGCGGTATTTCAACGAGCGCTCCGAGCTGAAGCGGATTCGCGAACTCTTCTCGCGTTACGTTCCGGAGCAAGTCGTCGGCGAAATCCTCGCACGGCGCGATCTGCGCCTGCTGTGGGCGCAGCAGCACTATGCAACGGTATTATGCGCGCGCATCCGCAACTTCGGTTTTTTCGCCGAGGAACTGGGGCCCGAGGATACCTTGCGGCATCTCAACGAATTTTACGCGGTTGCAGGGCGTGCAATCGTGCGGCACGGCGGCGTCATCGAACGGCTGCATTCGGATGGGATAACGGCCGTGTTCGGTGTCTTGACCTCCGAAGCGTTTCAAGAGGACCGCGCGCTGCGTGCCGCGCTTCGCATCGTTCGTTTGGCAAATGCAATGAATTCGCGGTGGCAAGCGCAAGGGCGGCGCCCGTTCGAAGTATACGTGGGAGTAAATACCGGAAACGTCGTCGCGGGTGAAGTCGGTTTTGCTCAGCGGCGCGAATTCGCCGTCGTCGGCAATCCCGCAACCGTTGCCGCGCGTCTGCAACAGGCGGCTGAAGACGTGAACGCCCCGATCGTTGCAGCCGCTTCGACGTTTGAACCGGTTCGCGAATTTTTCGTCGGCGTTCCGATCGACACACTTCCGCTGGCGGGATTGAAACGCTTACAGCGCGCGTACATCGTTCGTGGCGCGACGAAACGCGTGCAGGAAGAGCTGCTCCATCTCCCCGCACAGATCTCCGCACTGCAAACCGTCGTGGCGCCGGAAGCTCCCGAACCGCCCGCTGCAGCCGCAAAGACGGCCCCGTCGCGCACGTTTTCGAGCTTCGACGACATGCTCGCCGCAATGCCCGAGCCGCCTGCGTTGATTGGAGACTACGAAGAGCCGCAGCAATCGGCGCTGGCGCCGTTGCCGCCGCTTCCCGGTTATCGCGCTACGGAGTAGCTGTCATGGTGAGGTATCGAACCACCCCGAGGTATCGAGGGGAGAACTGATCGCAAGCGCCCTTCGATTCCTCAGGGTCCTTCGATACCTCAGGATGACTTCGATACCTCAGGATGACAAGGCGACCGCATCCACAATCCGCGGTAAAGCCGCCGCCACGCCCTCGCGGATGACCACGTCGCAGCGCTCGCTGATTGCCGTCGCGTTCGGATTAATCTCTGCGACGAAGGCGCGATCGTTTTGGAATGCAAGCGCGGCAGCGGGATAAACCTGCGCAGAAGTTCCGGCGACGAGGATCACATCTGCAGTAGAAGCGGCCTCTGCAGCGCGCTGCAGAACGTCCGCCGGCAGCGCTTCGCCGAACCACACCACTTGCGGGCGAAACAAGCCGCCGCACTCGTGCCCGATGCAATCCTCGGGCAGTCCATCCGTCAACGGATACGTTGCGCCGCAGCCGGTGCATCGCGCCTCGCGCAAATGCCCGTGCAGCTCCAAGACGTTCCGGCTTCCCGCGGCGTGGTGAAGCGAGTCCACGTTCTGCGTCGCTAGCGTGAATTCCGGAACGATGCGCTCGAGCCGCGCGAGCGCAACGTGCCCCGCGTTCGGCACTGCACTGCGGTATTTGGCGATTCGTTCGTTGTACCAGCGCCAGACCAAGCGAGGGTCCCGCGCGAACCCAGCCGGCGAGGCCAGATCCTCAACGCGGTGGCGCTCCCAATACCCGCCCGCTCCGCGGAACGTGGGCAAGCCGCTTTCAGCCGACATTCCGGCTCCGCTCAGAACGAAAACCGAACGCGCCGCGCCCAATGCTTCCGTCAAACCATCCATCGTAGCGGGTCGTTCGTTACAGACCCGGGGGACGCTCCCGATGAAGCGAAAGACTGTAGAGTGGACGACGCAACCCGCCTCATGGCGCGCGTGCGCAGGCGCGATGCCTCGGCATTCGAGGCGCTTTACGACGCGTATCACCGCTTGGTGTACGGCGTAGCTTTGCGTATGCTGGGAGACGCTGCCAGTGCGGAGGACGTCACGCAAGCAGTCTTTTTAAAAATTTGGAGTTCGCCCGAGTTGTTCGAATCGGGAAACTTTGCCGGTTGGGTCGTTCGTATCGCGCGTAACCGCGCGCTCGATCTGCTCCGCAGCAAATCCCGCAATTATGATGAATTGTCAGACACACTGCCCGATACCGATCAACTCGAGGAGCGCGCTTTCGCAACGCTCGATGCGGCGCGCGTACGCAACGCGCTCGCGGCGCTTCCGGCCGACCAGCGCGAACCGATCGAAATGGGCTTCTTCGGCGGCATCACGTACGAAGAAATTTCGCGGCGCTCCGGCGTGCCGCTCGGCACGGTCAAAACGCGGATCCGCAGCGGCTTGCGTCGATTGCGCTCCGCGCTCGAGGGTACGGTGACGGTATGAACTCGCACGAGTCGATGCTGGAATCGGTCGCCGTGTACGCGTTGGGATCGCTTTCGCCTCAGGAGGCGCAGGCGGTGCGTTCGCATCTGAAGACGTGCGAAGAATGCCGCCGCGAGTATCGCGACCTGGCTCCGGCGGCGGAAGCCCTCGGATACTCCGCCGAGGCGTGCGAAGATGCAAGGAGCGGAGCGATCGCCCCACCCAGTCCCTTGCTGAAAAAACGAATCATGGCGCAGATCCGGCCGAACGTCGGCGAGATACGCGCGGTGCGGCCAATCGTTTGGCCGGCATACGCCGTCGCCGCGGCGTGCGTCGTGTTGGCGCTGGTAACCTCGATTTTCAACATTTCGCTGAATGAAGAAATTCACGCGTCGCAATCGACGATCGCGCAGCTCAACGCCAACAAAACGCAGCTCGCGCGCCAGCTTGCCATTCAACGCCTGGAAATGGCCGATTTGGTAGCCCCCGATTCGCAGCGCTACCCCGTCGAAAATGGTCAGGTCGTCAAGCACGGGAGCCGGATCTACATCGCGATGGACGCGCTGCCCGCTCCGCCGAAAGGCAAAGTCTATCAGGCATGGACGCTGCACGCAGGTGCAACGCAGATGTCGCCGTCGGTAACTTTCGTACCGAACTCGGGAGGCGTGGCGGTGGTGCCGCTTCCGGGTAATGGTTCAGCGGTGGTCGCCGTCGCGGTAAGCGTTGAGCCGGACGGCGGCAGTAAGCAACCGACGAGCAAGCCGACATTCGTACTGAAATTTACGTAAAGCAAAGCGGTGTCCAGCGGCTGCTTCGCGCACACGAGCGGGCGGCCTTGGCATATCTCGCGCAAGCGCCGTTCGACAACGTCTTTTTGTCGTGGATCATCAGCAGCGATCGATCGATGACGACGCGATCGGCGCTGTACGTGTATCTCGATAGAACGGCGCAGGTGAAAGGCGTCGCGTTTTTTGGACGCCAAGTCGTTCTCGCGGCGGACGACGATTCGGTCGTCGACGCGTTTGCGGAGGTCGCGCCGGCATACCGTTTCGAGCGCATGCTCGTCGGGCCGAAAGCCGTGATCGAAGCGTATTGGGCGCGTGCGAAAGCGTGGCATACGCCGCCGCGGCTGGTGCGCGAAAGCCAGCCCGTGCTGGCAGTCGATCGGCCCTCACTTCGCGGCAGCCGCGGCGAGGTCGTTGTGCGGCGCGCCCGCCCGTCGGAATGGGAATCCGTCGCACACAATTCGGCCAAAATGATCGAGCACGAGCTGGAATACGATCCGCGATCCTTCGCCGCAGAGTTCAATGCGAACGTCCGCATGATGATCGACCGCGGTCTCTGGTGGGTCGGCGAGACGGACGGCCGATTGAGCTTCTTCTGCAACGCCGGGCCGCGCAGTTCGGAAACGCTGCAATTGCAGGGCATTTGGACTCCACCCGCATTGCGCGGCCGCGGATTTGCCGCAAGCGCGCTGTACGGCGTGTGCGACGAATTGTTACGCGAGCATCCGTCGCTTTCACTGTACGTGAACGGCTTCAACGAACCGGCGCTGCGGTTGTACGCGCGCGTAGGTTTTCGTCAGGCCGGAGAATTCAAGACGCTGCTGTTCTAGACGGTTCAGTCGCGCACGATCGTGGCGCGCGTGACGTATTGATCGGCAACGGAATAGTACAGCGCGATCTTTCCCTGCTCTTCCAGCGCGGACGCGGCAAAAGCAATGTCCGTATCGTCCGCCATGCGCCTGAAGTGCGGCATCACGAGCGGCTGTTCGCAGCGAGCGATTACCTTGGTATAGTACTCGTCGAACATCACCCAGCCGATGCGCCACTGCGCTTGCCGCGTAGCGCCGTTGTAGAACATGACCGGACGTTGCGGATCCGAATCCAACACCGGACCGGTGCTCAAATGCCAGGAATCCCACGAATCGGGGCGCGCGTCGAATAACGGATCGAGGACTTCCCAGGGCCCGTCCACGCGATCGGCGCGTGCGATGCCGATTTTCGATTTTTCTTCGGCCGCAAACTCGAAGAACAGACGCCAGGTTCCGTCCGGAGCGCGCACGATCGTCGCTTCCTTCGGATTGGTAACGCGATCGGAAGACGGCAACGCGATCCCGCGCTTATTCAGGCTGCGAACGTCCGGTCCGGCCGCCAGCAATAGTTCACCGCGCTTGAGATGCTCGTTCCAACCGCTGTAATACACGTAGTACGTCCCGTTTTCGAATGCGAGCGTCGGATCTTCGCAGCCGCCGCTGTCGTATGAACCCGGCTCATCCGCGCCCGGGGCGATCGCCGGAGCGTCGTCAAGCGCAAAGTCGATGCCGTCGCCGGAGACGCCGAAATGAATTCGCGCGATCTTCTCCGACGCGACGGGCGAGAAGTTGACAACGCGCAAGAGCAGCCGGTATTCACCGGACTGCTTCCAAACGAAGGGACTCAGTTTGTACATCGACTGCAATTCGGGGGAACAGCGAAACGTCACTTCGCTTAGTCCCGCGACGCGAAAATCTGCAAGCACCATGGATAGTATACGCCACGGCAGCAAACGCGGATGGCTTCGGCGAAACCGGCCCGCAATGATGCACACGCTCTACCGTCTGATGCTGGCCACCGCCGCCATTGCGCTCTTCGCCTCGCCGCTGCACGCAAAGACCGCCCCTTGTCTTCAAGAACGCCTCGGCTACCCGGCCGGTGCGCGCATCCTCATTATTCACGCAGATGATTTCGGGATGGCGCATTCGGTAAACCGCGCCATCGAACAGGCGCTCGAGAACGGTTGGGTGACGTCGGCGAGCGTCATGGTACCGTGCCCGTGGTTTCCCGAAGTGGTGCGCTGGGCGCACGCGCATCCGCAGGCCGATCTCGGATTGCACTTGGTGCTGGATAGTGAATGGACCGGTTATCGCTGGGGGCCCGTCGCGCCAGTCGATAAAGTGCAAAGTTTGCTCGATAAAGAAGGGTATTTCTACGACGATCCCTCGCTGTTCGCGCACGTAAAACTGCAGGACGTTCGTACCGAGCTCGACGCGCAGATCGACCGCGCGCGTGCTATGGGCCTGCAGGTATCGCATCTGGACTCGCACATGATCGCGCTAAGCAGTACGCGTCACCTGTTCGGCGTGTATCAGGATACGGGCCGCGCGTACGACTTGCCGATAGCGCTTGTGAAAAACGGCAGCTACCGGATGCCGGCGGGCGTCGTGCCGCCGCCCAACGCCTTGGCATTGGACCGGGTGATCACAATGGATCCGGGCGTACCGCCAAACCGGTGGTTCGACTGGTATAAGCGCAATCTGTCATCGCTCAAACCGGGCATCTATCAACTGATCGTGCATCTTGCGTACGACGATCAGGAGTTCCGCGGGGCCACCTTCGATCACCCCGATTGGGGCGCCGCTTGGCGTCAGCGCGATTTCGACATGGTGCGCAGCGCGCAGTTCCGGCAGTTTCTCCGCGAGCAGAAATTCATTTTGACGAATTGGGGCGAACTTTCGAAACGGTACCGGACGCGCGTGCAGCCGCACTACTAATCGCGCATCGCAGCCGACATTCGATCGACGATCTCTCGAAGGATCGTTCGTGAGGTGCCGAAGTTCAAGCGAACGTACGAGCTGCCTTGCGAACCGAACTTGTACCCGCGTTCCAGCGCCACGCGCCCGCGCTTGAGAAACACACGCGCCGGATCGTTGCCTATGCCGAGATCGGCGCAATCGATCCAGGCTAAGTACGTCGCTTGCGGCATATGGTACCTCGCGGCCGGAAAACGATCGCGCAGCAGATCTTTCAAAAGCCGCCGGTTGCTGTCCAAGTACTCGCGAAGATCGTCCAGCCAGCCGGATTCGTCGCGAAATGCCGCGGCGGAAGCCAAGGCGCCGAACTGCCCGATCCGAAAGCGGACGTTGCTGGGCGAGACGTTCAAATGCCCGATCATCGTTTTGAGGACGGCGTCCGAGCCGGCAACGGCGAGCGCGCATTTCAGTCCGGGTATATTCCACGCTTTTGAGGCCGAGAGTAAGGCGATGCAGCGCGAACCTTCTTCCGCAACGCTCAGGAACGGCACGTACGCAACTCCCGGCATCGTCAGCGGTGCGTGGATTTCGTCGGCAATTACCAGGACGTTGTACCTCCGGGCGAGTGCGGCGGCTTGTGCCAACTTCTCACGCGGCCACACCGCTCCAACCGGATTGTGGGGCGAACAGAGCAAATATGCCTGCGCACCGGCTGCAAATGCGCGTTCAAGACCGTCGAGATCGAGCCCGTAGACACCGCCGGCATCGCGCATCAAGGGAACTTCGACCACCTCGCGCTGCGCAGCGCGAATGACTTCGAAAAACGGCGGATAGACGGGAGGATTGATAACGACGCCCGCACCCGGCTGCGTCAACGCCTCGAGGGCTTCGGTAACGCCCGCCATGACGTCCGGCAGTCCGATCACGAATTTTTCGTCGATCGTCCATCCGAATTTGCGTAACGCGAAATCGCAGAACGCCGGCGCGAGATCGACCAGACCCGCATAGCCGCAATCGCTGCGCTCGGTAGCGTCAATCAAGCACCGGCGAATAGCCGGTGCCAACGGAAAATCCATCTCCGCGACAAACGCCGGCAAAATATCCGGCGGATACGTGATCCATTTCTCGCTGGTTCTTTTGCGCAGATTCTCGAGGTCGATCCTTTCGAATTCGTTCGTTACCATACTGAAGCTCGGGCGAGTGTTATTTGAAGGGTTTCAAAGTCGGGATCGCGGTTTCTCGGCTTGAACTGAACGGTACCGCCAAGGATCTGCGTCTGAACCGGAAACGTTCGTTCGTACCTCGAGAATGCGAGCGTTGCGAACATCGTAAGCTCGTCATACGATCCCGCGCGTACGAGAAAGACGCCTGAATACGGCACCTCGTCGCCCGGGTCCAGCTCGTACGCATTTTTCAACGCCGGATCGGCGTATCGCGTATACTGAATCAACCGGTACACCGAAGATTCGGAAACCGAACGAGCATCGCGGTCGTATTCGGTGAGCCCGTTTTGCGGCGTCACGCGGGTATACGGCTTGGGAATAGTTTTGAAGCGCTCTCCGTTTGCCGAAAAACCCGTCGCTATCACATACACGCGCTGGTGACCGATGTTGTGAACCACGACGTTGTACGAGTACTCCAGCAATCCGCTGCGTTCACCCTGGCGAACCAGCGAACCGGTCATCGATACTTGCGGCGGTTCCGATGCCGGTTTGATTCGCTCTTCGTAGACGAAGGTGTAAATCGCCCAAATACCCGCCGCGAGAATCGCGATCACTTCGACGACGTCGCGAACGATCGCCGTGACATGCCGTGAGTCGTCGTGCTTGGAGCCCAGCATCGGCGTACGGTTTTTCCACCGCCTTGGCGCCTCCATTCCGGCGGGGACGCTTGCTTGGCATTCCGTGCGCGTTTTTAGGTCGAACAGCGCGCCATGGCTTCGAATGAGATCGATCCCGTCAATTCCACGGACCTGAAGATCTCTCGCCGCGGTTTTGCGATCGCCGGATCGGCGGCGTTGCTGGGCGCGGCCGCGTCCTCCGCGGACGAGCTCGGCAAACCACATCCGCCGTTCGTCGCCGAAGACGACCCCGCGATCGTGGTCAGCCGCCCGCGGCTGCTCCCCGCTGCCGGTGGCGCGATCGGCGCGTATGCCGCACTTCCGCGCCAAGTGCGAAGCACTACTCCGGGCGTCGTCGTGATTCAGGCAATTTGGGGAGTCGACGCGCAGTTACGCGACGTCGTTCGCCGGTACGCAAAAGCGGGATACGCCGCGGTTGCGCCGCGCTTGTACGATCGCGTGAACGCGCCCGACGCAGACGGCTCGAGCGACGTCGCTGCATTCCGGCCCGTCGCAAAGGCCATGTTCGAGCAGGGCTTCGTAAAGACCGACATCGATTCGGCGCACGACTGGATCGGCAGTCAGGCCGCGCAATCCAAGATCGGCATCACGGGCTTCTGCATGGGAGGCGCGGTCGTACTCTCGCAGATCGCCGGGTCCACGCTCTTTACCGCTGCTTCCGTATTTTACGGCAGCGTTCAGCCGCCGCCGCAAGGCGCGATCTCCGCCGCGCTGCTGGGCAGCTACGGCGCACGCGATACATCGATCGCGCCGGCAGACGTGCGCGCATTCTTCGAGCAGCTTTCCGCACCGCACGATCTGAAGATTTACGACGAAGCCGGTCATGCGTTTTTCGACGATACGCGCGCGCGCTACGTCGCAAGTGCCGCAAACGATGCTTGGCGCCGCACTCTTGCGTGGTTCGAGAAGTATTTGACGTAGCCGTCGCCGGACTCGGCGCCATGGGTGCCTCGTCTCTGGCGGCATGCGCGCGGCGCGGCGCGAGCACTATCGGATTCGATCGGTACGAACGCGGGCACGCGCTCGGCGCATCCAGCGGAAAGACGCGGTTGATTCGTCAGGCATATTTCGAAAATCCGGCGTACGTACCGCTGTTGTTGCGCGCGTACGAGCTCTGGGCGCAGCTCGAGCGCGAAACGCAGCAACGGCTACTGTACGACACGGGCTTGCTGATGGTCGGGAGGCCCGAGTCCGGGCTGATCCGCGGTTCGCTGCAATCGTCGGACGAATTCGCACTGCCCGTAGAGTTGTGGAATGCGCCGCATCTCCGGTACAAGTTTCCGCAATTACGCGTTCTCGACACCGAGGTCGGCGTTTACGAGCGCGCCGGCGGTGCATTGATACCGGAGCGGGCCGTAAACGCGTATCTGATTCTGGCGCAGCAGTCCGGTGCGCAGATGCGCTTCGAAGCGCGTCTGATGCATTGGCACGCCGACGGCGCGGGCGTGACTCTGCATTTCGAAGACGGCTCGCGGATTCGCGCGCGGCGTCTGATTTTGGCATTGGGTCCCTGGATGGACGCGGCGCTCGAAGCGCTCGGCATACCGCTGGTGGTGCAGCGAAACGTTCAAGCGTGGTTTGCGCCCGGCGCTCGCGGATATTCAGCCGGCGATTTTCCGTCGTTCCTCTTGGAACGTGACGGCTATCCGGCCATACTATACGGTTTTCCGGATCTGGGCGACGGCGTCAAAGCGGCGTTCCACAAACTTGGCACACCGGGACCGCCGGATGCCGTCGACCGTGCGATCGATCTCGAGCGAGACGTCGAACCCGTGCGTGCGGCGTTGAACGCATGGATGCCGGACGCGGCAAAAACATTCTTGGACGCGAAGGTCTGCATGTATGCGCTGACGCCCGACGAGCATTTTGTCATCGACGCCCACCCCGAACACCGCAACGTCGTCATACTCGGGGGATTTTCCGGGCACGGCTTCAAATTCGCGAGCGTTGCGGGAGAGATCGCCGCACAACTCGCGCTGGACGGAGGAACGGAAAATTCGATCGGTTTTCTCTCGATACGCCGCTTTCGTTAGTGCCGCGGCATGTCTGGCACTCGTTTCGTGCACGAGCCCTTCGAACGCGCGCTACTCGAACAATTCGGTCAACGCGTTATCGATTGCGCAGCAGCGTGAGCCGCGCTCGCTGAATCCTGCGCTTGAAAACGGCCAGTCTTCGGCTGAATGGGGTCAGCTGCTCTTTTCGTTCTTGCTGCGCTACGATCAACATGGGACGCTGACGCCGGACGTCGCAACCGAAGTTCCGACGATCGCGAACGGCGGCATCAGCAAAGACGGTTTGACCGTGGTCTACCATCTGCGCAAAGGCATACGCTTTGCCGACGGCGCGCCGCTGACGGCGCGCGATTGCGTGTGGTCGATCGACGCCATCGACAATCCGGCCAATAACGTCCAGTCGCGCTATGGGTACGATCGCATCGTCAAAGCCGAGGCGCTCGACGATTACACGTTGGTCCTCCATCTCAAGCAGCCGTTTGCGCCGCTCTTGACGCTGATCCTTACGGCGCAAGGCTTTCCGATTTTGCCCGAGCATCTGCTCGCGAAGTACCCCGACTTCAACCACATCGATTTCGACTCCAAGCCGCTCGGTTCGGGACCGTTCGTCGTCGACCGCTGGATACGCGGCGATCGCGTCGTCATGCGCGCGAACCCGTACTACTGGCGCGGCAAGCCGAAAATCGCGCAATTAACGATCCGGTTCGTGCCCGATACGCAGACGGCCATGAACCTGCTGCAAACGCACGAAGTGCAGGGATACTACAATGCGCAAGACTTTGCGCAGTACGATCAGCTGCGGCAGATTCCCGGCTACCGGGTGACGGCAGCGCCCGTCGCGGGAGTCGGCGCGATCATTTTCAACACGCAGGATCCCATGACGGCCGATCCGCTCGTTCGGCGTGCGCTGGCCGAAGCAATCGACGTCCGCAGCGTTGTGGAGAAAGCATACCGCGGCGCAATAGATAGTTCGCACGCAGCCGAAGGCTTGTTTTTCTGGTCGTACGATCCCGCCGCGTTTCCGGATGTTCCGTACGATCCGGCGCAAGCACGGACAATGCTGGATCGCGCGGGATGGCATGCGGGCCCCGACGGAATCCGACGGAAAAATGGAACGGCGCTGCGTCCTTTACTGCTGATACAAGCGGCGACCCCGGGCGATGCGATCATCGGCAACACTGTAGCGCAATACGAGCGCGCAGCCGGCGCCGACGTCACGCTGAAGCAGTTCAACATTACGCAATTCGTGGCACCGGCATCCGAAGGTGGCCCCGTCTACGGCGGCAAGTTTCAGATGGCGCTTTACCCGTTTGTGAACGGCGACGATCCGGATGCGACCGATCAATTCGCGTGCGCGAACGTTCCGCCGAACGGCTACAATAAGTCCCGCATCTGCGATCCGCGGATCGACGCTCTTCTGCGAGCCGGGCAATCGACGTTCGACATCGCCAAACGCAAAACGATCTATTCGCAGCTGCAGCGGATTCTGTACGAAAAACTGCCGCTCATTTTGATCTATCGCCGGCGCGAAGTGGACACGTTTACGACCCGGCTGCGCGGACAAACGACATCGATCGACGGCGCTTTTTGGGACGCCGGCTCGTGGAGTCTGGCGCCTTAGGCGCCGTTTGCGGAACCATCGTTCCGTTCGGACGTCAACCGGTACATCGAGGCGCTTACTTCGGACAATATCTCGCGGACGCGGTTCAAGCGCCGGTCGCTGATCTCGACGACACCGTCGAGCATTGCTTCGATACTGGCCTGCGCGATTGCGAGAGCGTTTCCCAAGTCATGGCGCGCCTCCGCCAAGCTGCGGCGCCGCAACTCTTCACGCGCGCGGCAATCTTCAACGGCCTGCGCAAGCGCCGCTTGCGCGGCGGGCACATCGCCACGTTCCAGCAGTTGCGTTATGCGCTCGAACGCTTCGCCCTCAAGGGTCATACGCGTGCCGCGGGATCCAATTTGTACCCCACACCGTACACCGTGATCAGATACGTGGGGTTTGCGGGATCGGGCTCGATCTTATGGCGCAAGTGGTTGATGTGCCGGTCGAGCGTGCGTTCGAAGATGCTGCCGTCGTCGTGCAAAAGGTCGAGCATTTGCCCGCGCGAGAGCACTTGTCCGGCGTGCCGGGCCAACAGCGTCAAAATGCGAAACTCGGCCGGGCGCACGGTAACCGGTTTGCCCTTGACTCGTATTTCATGCGCCGACTCGTTGATTTCGAGATCGCGCACCCGGTACACGGTGCCCTGTGACTGGTCGTTCTGCGCGATCGCCTCGATGCGGCGAAATACCGCCCGGATACGCGCGACGACTTCACGCGGCGAAAACGGTTTTGCCACGTAATCGTCCGCGCCCAGCTCCAGCCCGACGATGCGATCGACCTCATCGCCGCGCGTGGTGAGAACGATTGCCGGGATGCGCGGCGGCGCTTCATTGACTTTGCGCAGGATATCTAAGCCGCTTCCGTCGGGCAGTCCGATGTCGAGCACGATCAAGTCGGGCGGCCGCCGTTCGATCTCGGCGGCTGCGGCAGCGACGGAGTTCGCAACGACGGGATCGAACGACTCGTTGCGCAGATACCCTTCAAGGATCTCACCGATTTCCGGCTCGTCGTCGACGATCAATACCCGTCTTGCCACACCGTTCTCTTTCGTTACCAGGTGCGCATTCCCGGCGCTAGGAAGCCCGGATTGTGCAAGATATCCAGCAGCGGCCCGGCGTATGCGAGCGCGGCCGCCGCTAAGGCGACGACGCCCCAGCGAAACAGCGAGTTCAACATCGCGGGCACGCGTTCGCCGCCGTCACGCGGCGCGGCGAACTCGGCATGCATGTCCTCGGTCTTTTCGTTCGCCCAGAGCGTACCGATTGCAACGGTGGCGAAGACGATGATACTGGCAAACAGGATTAGGCCGCCCGCCGCCGCTGCAATCATGTAGCCCTGCCACTCGTTCGGCGCCGATCCGAGGTAGCCCACTTCGGCGGTGCGGCGTGGCGCACCGAGCAGCCCCGCGATGTGCATTGCCATCGACATGATCAACATGCCGGCAAACCACAGCCGCTCCTGCCACAACGCCCACTCCGGTTTCCAAAGCGCGCGTCCCGTAAGGCGTGGAATCAGCCAGTACGCAATACCGACGAACGTCAGTGCAACGGGGCCGCCGACGGTGACGTGAAAATGCCCGACGATCCAGATCGTGTTGTGCACGACGGTGTCCATCGAATACGAGGCGTTGACCAGTCCGCCGAAGCCTCCCAAAATGAAGAGCAGCATGCCATATGCAGGGCCGCAAAACGCCGGATCGTTCCAGGGGAGTGCGCGCACGGTCTGCCAGAATCCGCGCTTGCCTTGAGCGCGGGCCGCAAGTTCGAAGGTCGCGAAGATCGCGAACGCGGTGAGAAACGACGGTATTGCCACGCCGTACGTGGTGATCGTATGCAGCATCTTCCAATTCTGTGCGATGCCCGGTTCCATGAATTCGTGGTGAATGCCCACCGGCGTCGAAAGCAGCAGCAGCATGATGAACGTCAAGCGCGTCAAGCCATCGCTGAAAACGTAGCCGTTATAGAATTTCGGGACGATGTTGTACCAGCAGATGTACGCGCCCATGATCCAAAAGTACACGAGCGGATGGCCGAAGTACCAAAACAGCAACCGCGAAAGTACGACGTTGATGCCGCCGGTCCAGCCGAATGCCCAGGGCACGAGGAAATACATCTCACCGACGACGCCGAGCGTTGCGATCCACCACATCAAGAACGTCGCAGCCGCGCAAAATGCGGGCAGAGGCACGGCCTTCCCGGGATTGTGTTTGCGGAACCAGACGACGTTCGCAAAAATATCGTACGCGACGATCCACGTGCCGATAATCAGCAGCGCCGCTCCGATATAAAAGTACGGGCTGGCCTTGAGCGGTGCGTAGAAGGTGTAGAGAACCGTGGCGTTACCGGCCAAAATTTCGACGGCGGCCATCAGCACGCCCACGAGCATCACCCACCAGCCGGCCCAACCGAGCGCCACGGAGCGATCGTTGCGCGGGATGCTGCGGTACGTCACGAACAGCGATAGGCCGGTGATGAAGAACGTCGTGAATACCAACGCCATCAGCACGCCGTGCATCGTCAGGATCCGGTAGTAATCGAACCAGCCCGGCGCAATGAATGCGGACGCCCGAGAAAGTCCTTGAAGCGCGCCGAAGAGCGCTCCCACGACAATTGCGGCCGTTGCGGTGTAGACGTGTGCGATGACGACGCGATTTTCGGCTTCGAGTTTGCGCTGGTCCACGCGGGCTTCCGAAGATCCTTCGCGGCTCAAAACTGCTTGCGCCATGCGATCAACGCACCTCGATCTTTCCGAACATATTCTGGTGGCCTATTCCGCAGTACTCGTGGCAGATCAGCAAATACGTGCCGGCGTGCCTGAAAACGTGCGATTCCGTGTTGACCCATCCCGGAACGGCCATCATGTTGACGTCCGTTTTTGAAATGTAAAATCCGTGTACGACGTCCGGACTGGTAACGTAGAACGTCACTTTCGCGCCGACGGGGACATTGAGTGTCTGCGGATTGAACATGAAGACTTGGGCTATGTAGTACGCTTCGTACGTTCCGTCGGCAAGACGGTGCAAGCCGGGATGATCGAATGGCGGCGTTTGCGCCAGTTTCGTTGGATCGACCGCGGTTCGTCCGCTCGGCGGATTGATGTTATCCGCGATTGCCGCGTAGCCGATGGTGGCAAGGAACAAGGCGAGCATCGCCAAGCCGAAAGCCATCCACCAGCGCTCATAGGTATTGATATGCATTACCAGCGCGCCTTCAGCAGTGCAAAGATACCGAACCACAGCACGAGAAACGTCACACCCATCGCCAGCACGAATGTCAGCGTGGCCGGAAGAGGCTCGTCCGGCTCCCGATCGTTTATGGACATGTGCGCACTGTAGCAAAGACCTCGGAATGAATCGGGACACACGCTTCCCAAGTTGTTCTCAACCGGCGCCCACCGCTATGTAAGACTAGCGGCATGACAAACCTAGACGAACGCTTTACCGTAGAGTGCCCGTATGTGCGAGCCCGCGAATATCTGGCGGATATTTTGCGACCCGCAGCGGCAGAATCGGGGCCGCAGCGGTTGCCGCTGACGGCGAAGTTCGGTCCAGTGCCGGCGGAGCTGGAGAAAACGGTTCTGGTCTCGTACGCTCCGGGCAGCGATCCGATGCACTTCGATCAGCCGTGGCTTGTCTCGTGGACGCCCGAGGGCGGCGGTCCATTTCCCGACTTCACGGGCGACCTCACCGTGCGGGCTGACGAAACGTACCGGACCGCAGTGCTGGAACTGCGCGGCACATATAAGCCGCCGCTGGGTGCCGCGGGAGCCGCGTTCGACGCCGCAGTGGGACACAAAATCGCCTCGGCGACCGCGCAGACGCTGCTCGCTACGCTCGCGGCCGGAATGAAGACGCGTTACGATCAAGAGGAAGCCGCGAAAGCGCGCGCACAATAGCGCTTTTACGAGATTCTCCACGCGTTCTCACGGGCGCAGTATCATCGGGGTACGGTCAAAGCGAAAGCGAGAGGAGAAGCGGCAAGGACCGGCACGCCACTCTCAAAGTTAGGGCCTGCTATCAGGCCAAAAAAATCGCAACGACCGCCACAGTGGGAAATGAAACGGGGAGCCGATACAAACGGCCCCCCGTTTCAATGTTACCGGTGCAGCATCGCCTGCATTTGATCGATCTCCGCCTGCTGCGCTTTGATGATTGCCTGCGACATAGCGCGCAGCTGGGGATTCTTTCCATACTTCAACTCGGTTTTGGCCATCTCGATCGCCGCTTGGTGGTGCGGGATCATCATGACCATGAAATCGTGGTCGGCCTCGCCGGTTAGGGGATGGGCCATCATTCCTTGGTGCATCGTCATCATGGATTGCATATACTCGCGATCGGCGGCGCTGCGCGCCATGGCCATGTGCTGCTTCATCATACCGCTTTGCGGGCAGCCCATTTGCCCCATCGGCGCGGGGCTTTGCGCAAATAACAGAACGCTGATAAAGAAAACGGCGATTTTCATCAGAACCTCCATTCGCAGACCTTTGAAGTTGAGAACGGCAATTCCCCGGTAGTTCTTCGAAACGGCGGCGTCTTTCACGAACCGGTCGCGCTTGTGCGGTAGCCTTCCTATAGAAAGAGGAGGTTTAAACACTACATGAAAGCGTCTGTATCCGTCTTTTTCGCCGGGGCCGCACTAGCGCTCGCGGCCATGATTGCGCCGCTCGCCGGTACTGCACACCCCAGCATCGACATCGTTGCATCCAATTGGAAGTTCACGCCGGATACGATCACCGTTCCGGCCGGCGAACAAACGACGCTTCGGCTGACGTCCAGCGAAGGCGTGCACGGCATCTCGTCACCGGAACTCGGCATCGCCGACACGACCATCATGCCGGGCAAGTTCGTCACCGTGAACTTCACACCGAAAAAGCCAGGCACGTACGTGCTGCACTGCTCCATTATCTGCGGAGCCGGCCATCCCAATATGGCGCTCACCGTAAAGGTTGAGAAATAGCCATGCTTGGCAGCCTACGGAAGATCGTGCCTGCGGCATTATGCGCAGTATTTGCGGCTGCCGCAGGCACGAGTGCTCAGGCGATGCCCGTTTTTGCAAAAGCGTACGGGGTACAATGCAGCACGTGCCACACGGTCGTACCGCAACTCAATGCGTACGGCCGCTACGTGCAGCGGACCGGGTATTCGTCGCTGAACCGCGACGTCCTCAAGACCGTCGCGCCGATTTGGTTCGGGGAACAAGTAAACGGCGATAGTACCGGCGGAGTCAGCGATATTTCGCCCACGCACACCAGCTCGTTCGGAAACTTCGCCGTGCACGGCGCCGGATATATCGCTCCGGATTGGACATTTCACGTCCAGCAGTGGATGCTGGCCAACGACTCGGGCGGCGGTCCGCTGGACACCGCGTGGGTGACGTACAACAATCTTCTGCACCGCGACGGACATCTGTTCATCGGTAAAATAGAAGCGCCGGGTCCCTCGGTATTTAGCATGCCGAGCGACATTTCGGCGTACGCAACCCCGGAAATCACCGTGGGCGAACACGCGTACTTGCTCGATGCAAACCGCTGGGGCACCAAGCTCAGTTACGTCCACGGAGCACTGGACGTGGAAGCCGGCTATCTGTTGAGCCCGAACGGCTTTCTGTCCAGCGCCGATTGGGCACCCACTCCGGGAACGGACAAAACGTTTCAATGGAAGGTAACCAGTGCGCATGCGGATCAGCCGCTGGAGATTGGCGCATACGGCAGCATCGGCAGCTACATCGTGTCGACCAACGCCGTCGACCACTACAACACGTTTGCACCGTACGTCGAGCGCGATCCGCAACCGCGCGGCATTCCGGGTTTCCTGGGAATCTACCAGTTCGGCAACGACTCCAATCCCGGGCTCGATGCAAACGGCCTTCAACTTCCGTCGGCGCGAAGCCGCGCACTGACGGCTGAGGTATTCGAACCGCTCTTCAACCAAACGGCCGTCCTGGGATTGCGTGACGAATTCAGCAGCGACGGATTAGGCAACCTCGCGCACTCGCAAGTCGTCGACTTTGCGACCAACATTCCGAAGATGCCGTACTTCCACGCCTACGTCGAAGCGGGCTTAGGCGCCAACTCGGCAGCTCCGAACGGCGGGCCCACATGGCGCTGGCTGTTCTGGTGGACGACTCCCATCGCACAATAGAAGGCGTCCGGCGCCGGGAAATCGGAATCGATTCCCGGCGCCGCGCTGGTTAACGCTCCAAGTTGCCTTCGACCAAGCGTCGCAGCGTCTTTAGGAGCTCGCGCGGGTCGCCCGGTTTCGGAATCACTTCCTCTACGCGGAAAAGTTCGACGAGCTCTTCTATCGCAGCGTTCATCTGCGTCGCCGTGTATAGCGCGATTTTTACATTTTTCGTCGCGTCGCTCGATCGTAACCGGCGAATCACTTCGGCGCCGGAAATGTCGGGCAGGGACAGGTCCACGACCACTGCAGCCGGCGGCTGCTTCTCCGCGGCGGTGATGCCCTCTCTTCCGGAAGCAGCCTCCACCGCCGTATGGCCGGCGTGACGGATGAGCGTTGCCAAAAGAAGGCGGTTGTTCGCGTCGTCGTCGATGACGAGAACGCTAGCCACGCGCTGCTTTGGACAAAACCGATTCGATCTGCGGTCCCAAGTTTTGCGGATCGATCGGTTTCGAGATGTAGTCGTCGAATCCGGCGGCGACGATCCGTTCCCTGTCTCCTGCCATCGCGAGCGCAGTAACCGCGATGAGCGGCGTCGACTGCAGCGCCGGATCGGTTTTGAAATGACGCGCGAACTCGTATCCATCCATTCGCGGCATCAAGATGTCCGCCAGTACGACGTCATATTTTTCCGCACGCGCCAGTTCGAGGCCCGAGACGCCGTCCGGAGCCGTCGCAACTTCATATCCCAGCGCGCGCAGCAGATACGTCATCAGATCCAAGTTGGTGGGGTTATCTTCGATGACGAGAACGCGCGTGCTCATTGCTTGTACGGCAGCGATAACGTGAACGTGGTGCCCTTGCCGTATTCGCTGTCGCATTCCAGCGTTGCGCCGAGGAGCGTCGCCAAGCGCCTGCTGAGATGCAGCCCGAGGCCGACGCCCTGGTACTGGCGCGTGCTGGAGGTGTCGATCTGCTCGAACGCTTGAAAGATCCTCGTACGGTCTTCTTCACGAATGCCGACTCCGCTATCGATCACGCGCACTTCCACGCGTCGT
Source organism: Vulcanimicrobiaceae bacterium (assembly GCA_035938175.1). Taxonomy (GTDB): domain Bacteria; phylum Vulcanimicrobiota; class Vulcanimicrobiia; order Vulcanimicrobiales; family Vulcanimicrobiaceae; genus DASRDE01. The sequence continues at coordinate 96,443 of DASZHD010000030.1, read as the reverse complement.
CCGACGTGACGTATGGGCTCCACTTCGATCCGAATGAAACCGCGCTGCGTGTACTTGATCGCGTTGTTCGCCAGATTCAGAAGAATCTGATGAAGCGCGCGATGGTCGGTAACGGTCATCACGTCTTGCGGCGGCAGGTCCAGCTCCAGCGCCAAGCCTTTCTCGTGCGCCATGGCACGCAGCGAATCGGCAACTTCTTGTACGACGGCAGTCACCGAAACCGGCTCGGGATTGATCGCCACCTTTCCGGATTCGATCTTCGCGACGTCGAGAATGTCATTGATGAGCGACAGCAGATGCCGCGCACTGGAATCGACGACTTTTAGTTGCCGTTCCTGTTCGCCGGTCAGCGGTCCGGGCAAGCGCATGAGCAACGTACCGGTGAACCCGATGATCGCATTGAGCGGCGTACGCAATTCGTGGCTCATACTCGCCAGAAACCGGTCTTTCGCGAGGTTGGCGTTTTGCAACTCGACGTTTTTTTCGTGCAGCGCTTTTTCGATCTGCTTGCGCGCCGTAATGTCGCGAATGGCACTCGACACGTAGGTCTCACCCCGGATTTTGATGGGGCTGAGGCTTATTTCTACCGGAAACTCCGTGCCGTCTTTGCGCAGACCGAAGAGATCGAGACCCGCACCCATCGGCCGCACGCGCGGAGCGTTGAAGAAATCGTCGCGGTGCTCGTGATGATTCCCGCGGAAGCGCGTCGGCACGAGCGCGTCGATCGCAAGACGCAAGAATTCGTCGCGCGAATAGCCGAAGAGCTTTTCGGCCTGCGCGTTGACGAGGACGATTTGACCGCCCCGATCCGTGACAACCATGGCGTCCGGGGCGGCTTCGAGCAGCGATAGTCGCGCGGCGGGCGTGCTGAGGGTTTGCTGCCTCACGCTTGTCAGGTTCGACCAAATTTTTGGCGTTCCGTTTTTGCGGCCGGGGGCTTTCACGGAACGTTCCCGAGTTTGCGCTATGCTCGATACATGATGTTATCGATTTTCGCGCTGCTGGTGGTTCTGAGCGCGCCGCCGGCTTTTCATGCCAGCGACCAGGCCGCTATTGAAGCGGCGGTGACACGCGGCCACCCGGGAGCGCGAGTAACCTCCGTCTTCATCTCGGGCGACTTCGCGGTGGCGCAAAGCGAAACGGGCGGCTCTGAAATTCGCGAAGGGCTGAGCCGTCAGGGCGTTACGTGGCGCGTTACCTGCGAACTCCCGGCTGGGACGCTTTCCAGCGTGACGCTTTCGCATCGATGCCGATTCTCGCGGACAGCTGCGGCGCAGCTTTCGGCGGACATCGCGGCTAATGCGGCGGCCTCCCAAGGCCGGTTCGCCGAGGCGGCCGCATCGGCGCAAACGGCGTTCTCGGTTGCGCAGCCGACAACGCAGTCAGCCGAAGCGGCGCGCGTTCAACTGCTGCACACGCTGAGCCAGCAATTACAACTCGGACAAATAAGCCGCTCCGACGCCATCCACAAATGGAACGAGATGCGCTTTTCGTTCTTTTTTCCGTAGAACCGAGGTAAAGCCGGTGACCAGTATTTCGCAAACCATCGATATGCCGCTTTCTGCCGACGCCGCGCAAGAGGCGATTCTCAAAACCTTTGAAGCCGCTCGCGGGGACGACGGCACGACGACGATGCCGCTTCGCGTTTCGCTGAGAGACTTCGGCCTTCCAGACCACCTTGCTGTGGAGCGCGACGTTACGATTCAGGCCGTCAAACGGCGTGACGCGGAAAACATCAATGACGAAATCGCCATTTCGTGGCGGCCCACGGACGGCGGTCCGTTTCCCGTCTTCACGGGACGCTTAGTCGTTTGGAGCGAGGATCGTCCGGACGCGTGCTTCGTGGAACTGCAAGGATCGTACGAGCCGCCTTTGGGTACGATGGGCGAAGTGTTCGACGCCGCGATCGGCCGGCAAATCGCCGAACGAACCGCTCACACGTTTTTGACACTGCTGAAAAAGCTCTGCCTGCAAAACAAAACGGCGGCGGCGCGATGACGGCGTGATGCGAAACTCGCGACACGCGGAATACGATCCGGGGCTCCTTCGCACGCTCGTTCATCCGCTTACCGGCGATCGTTCCGATTTCGATCGCATCGTGCGCGCCGCAAGCGGCAAGCGCTTCGTGCTGCTGGGAGAAGCGACGCACGGAACCCACGAGTTTTACCGGGTTCGTGCAGAGATTACGAAGCGGCTAATTCGGGATTGTGGATTTTCCGCGGTCGCCGCTGAAGGTGACTGGCCCGACGCGTACCGCCTTCACCGCTACGTGCAAGGGCGCGGCACCGATCGCGAAGCATTCGAAGCGCTCGGCGGATTCAAACGATTCCCGGTGTGGATGTGGCGTAATGCGGACGTCTTGGACTTCGCCGGTTGGCTTCGCGCGCACAACGATACCAAACCGGAACGCGAGAAGGCCGGCTTTTACGGGCTCGACCTGTACAGCCTATACGCGAGCATCGAAGCAGTCGTGCGATATCTGGAAAAGGTCGATGCGGCCGCGGCAGAGCGCGCCAGGGAGCGCTACGGATGTTTCGACCGTTTCGGTCCCGACATGGAATCGTATGCGTATACGGCAGGCGCCGGATTGACTGCGTCTTGCGAGACGGAAGTGCTGCAGCAATTGCTCGAGATCCAGCGGCACGACTTCGGGGAGCTCGATACGCGCGGTGACGACGGCCACTTCTTCGCCGAACAGAACGCCCGCGTCGTTGCGTCGGCGGAGCGGTATTATCGCACGATGATCAGCGCCGAGGTCTCTTCATGGAATCTTCGCGACCGTTTCATGTTTGAAACGCTGGAGCGTCTCTCCGATTTTCTCGAGACCAGGCGCGAACAAGCCCCGAAGATCGTCGTGTGGGCGCATAACTCGCACGTAGGCGACGCCCGTGCCACCTCGCTCGGTGCCGGACGCGAAATCAATATCGGACAGCTCGTTCGCGAGCGCTACCCGTCGGAATGCCGCCTCGTGGGTTTCACGACGAGTTCGGGAACGGTCACGGCCGCTTCACGGTGGGACGCAGCGGGCGAACGAAAAAACGTCAAACAGCCGCTTCCGGGGAGCTGGGAATCGCTGTTTCATTCGATCGGGATTGCAAACTTTCACATGGAACTCGCGAGCGCGGCTGCGGCACACCCTCCGCTGGGCGGACGGCTATTGGAGCGTGCCATCGGTGTCATCTACCGGCCTCAGAGCGAGCTGTATAGTCATTACTTCGAAGCGCGCATCGCCGGTCAATTCGACGACGTCCTTCACTACGATCGCACCCGAGCAGTGGAACCGCTGGAACGTACGAGCCTTTGGGAAGCGGGTGAAATTCCCGAGACGTATCCCAGCGGCATTTAGCGCGAGCCCAATCGCTATTTCTGCAATGTTTCGAACCACGACTCGGGTAAATCGCTATCGCGCAGCTCTCCGTCGAGAACCGCCGAAAGGCCGCATTCTGCAAGCACGGCATTCCCGAGCCGGCGCAAAGAATCGGTCTGTGCCTGCGCTTGCACGTCGTCGAACGTATTCTCGGCCCACCATTGCGCGTATTCTACGATCGCGTTGAACGCAAAGGTCTGAGCCCGGGTCTCAAACTTGATCGATCCGGCATGAATTTGGACGGAAACGTCTATTACCGAATTCAAGAAGCGCTCGAAAAACGCGATCGTGTACGACCGACTGCATAGTTGCGGAAGACACCAACCGACAAACGACTGCCGCGCGACAGCGTCGCCGTCGACGACCATTTCGAGTTCATCTTTTAATACGGAGGTCCCCGTTTCGATCGCACGCTGCGCGTCGAGCGGGACAATGAAATTTCGCACGGCTGGAGTATCGGCCGAGCGGCTTGGGTAATTCATGAGAACACTCGGCGATTGAACGCCTACCTGTCACATAGTATACACTAGCTCCGTTGTCATGGCATCTGCCGACCAAGTGGCTGCCTGGTACGTTATTTTAGATTCGCGCTGCTCAGACGCACGCGCGTTCGCAAAACGCTGTCGGGATTCAAACTCATCGATTCGATGCCCATTCCTACCAGCGCAACGGCTACTTCGGGATAATCCGACGGTGCCTGACCGCAAATGCCTACGTGCCGGCGATTGCGCTTTGCGCCTTCGATCGTCAAGCGAATCATCTCCAGAACACCCGGATCGCGTTCGTCGTAGTCGAACGACACGATCTCCGAGTCGCGGTCGACGCCGAGCGTGAGCTGCGTAAGGTCGTTCGACCCGATTGAAAAGCCGTCGAACAATTGGGCGAACGCGTCGATTTGTATGACGTTGTTGGGGATTTCGCACATCACGTATATTTCTAAGCCTGCCTCGCCACGCCGCAGTCCGAGTTCCGCCATCTTTTCCAGCACGCGCTTCGCTTCTTCTATGCGCCGGCAGAACGGAATCATCAGCACGACGTTGGTCAGTCCCATGTCGCCTCGCACCCGCTTCATCGCGGCGCACTCGAGCTCGAAGCCGTCGGCGTACGCAGGATGCGTGTAGCGCGAAGCGCCGCGAAAGCCGAGCATCGGATTGTCTTCGAGCGGTTCAAAATCTTTACCGCCGAGGAGTGCCGCGTATTCATTCGTCTTGAAGTCCGACATCCGCACGACAACCGGCTTGGGATAGAACGCTGCCGCGATCGTCGCCACGCCTTCGGAGAGTCTTTGAATAAAGAAATCCGGCATGGAGCGGTATCCGGCGCACAACGTTTCGAGTTCGCTGCGTACGGCGGGATCGGTAACTCGCTCGGGATGTGCCAACGCCATGGGGTGCGCCTTGATGTCGTTCGAAATGATAAACTCCATCCGCGCAAGTCCGACGCCGCTGTTCGGAATAGCGCGAGCTTCGAATGCTGCGTCCGGGCTGCCGATCGTCATCATAATTTCCACCGGCGGCGCGGGAAGCGCCGACGCGTCGAACGTTTCGAGCCGGTACGCCAATTGCCCCGAATACACGGCGCCGGTTTCTCCCTGTGCACACGAAACGGTAACGCTGCTTTGGCCTAATTTCGCCATCGCACCGGCGGCGCCGACCACGGCCGGAATGCCCAATTCGCGCGCCACGATCGCCGCATGACAGGTTCGTCCGCCGCGTTCCGCGACGATCGCCGAAGCGATCTTCATCGCCGGCTCCCAATCGGGCGAGGTCGTGGCTGCGACGAGCACGTCTCCTGGCTGAACGAGGTGGAGTTCGTCCACGCCTCGCACGACGCGCGCCCTTCCGACCGCGACTTTGCGTCCCACCGCGCGGCCGGTAACAACCGGCGCCGGAAGCGGTCCGTCAAAACGGTACTCGTCGAATGACGCGCGCTCCGTCGGCTTTTGCGATGCCACGGTCTCGGGGCGCGCTTGAACGAGATAGATCTTGCCGTCCAAGCCGTCCTTTGCCCATTCCAGATCCATCGGAACGGCGCGCCCGTTCAAGGCGCTATAGTGTTTTTCGACTGCAATCGCGTATTCCGCTATGTTCAAGACGTCGACGTCCGAAATGCACGCGACACGCTGTTCGGAGGGCTCGGCCGGAATGTTTCGCGTCGAGGTTCCCGGTTCGAAGCTCCCTTGGGCGTACACGAGTTTTACGGTCTTCGAGCCGATGCGCCGGCTGAGCACTTGGCGGTAACCGGCCTCAAACGCCGGCTTGAAAACGTAGAACTCATCGGGATCGACATTTCCTTGCACGACGTTTTCGGCCAAGCCGTACGATGCATTGATAAAGACGACGTCGCGGAAGCCGCTCTCGGTGTCCAACGTAAATGCGACGCCGGCCGCGGCCAGGTCCGATCGCACCATTTTCACGACACCGACCGAGAGGCCCACGCGAAAGTGATCGAAACCTTGGTCGATACGGTAATGAATGGCGCGTCCCATGAACAGGCTCGCCAAACAGCGCGAATACGCCTGCACTACCTGCTCTTCGCCTCGTACGTTGAGGAAGCTTTCGTGCTGGCCGGCGAAACTTGCCGATGGGAGATCCTCCGCAGTCGCAGAGCTGCGAACCGCGACCGAAAGATCGGGACCGTACTCGTCGATCAGCGAACGATAGGCTGCGATGACCTCCGCTTGCAGGTCTCTCGGAATCTCGAGGCCGGCGACGAGCGCATGCGCGCGCTCTGCGCGCTTTTCGAAATCTTGCATATCGGCCGGATCGATATCGTCCAACAGGGCGTGAAGCGGCTCCCACGCGTCGTTCGCGGTTAAAACGTAGCGGTAGGCGTCGGCCGTTACCGCAAATCCGTCCGGAACCGGAATGCCTTCCGGCCGCAATTGGCTATACAGCTCGCCCAGTGACGCATTCTTTCCGCCGACGGATGCGACGTCGTCGGCCCGAATCGTGTCGAACGAGCGGACGAACTTCAGGCCGGATGCTATTGCCATGTTATTGCTGCGGCGGAGTGGGATTTTGCCACTGCGTCCCGTCGGTATAGACCACGCGCAGCACGGCGCAGTACGGAAGGGCGGTGCCGATTGGGAAGATCTCCGGATCGACGCTGAATTCGTGATCGATTGCGACGCCGGGGCTAAAGGTGCCGACGTCCTTGGCATACGCGATCAGCGATCCGCGCGAGACCAAGCCGAAATCCACTTCTTTAGCCGGTTTTGAAGCATTGTTGGTATAGCCGACCTCCAAGAAACCTTCGGTGTACGGAAATGGTTCGGCACCGTGGTAAATGCCGTACGGATCGATCCACGGGTGCCCGGGCATGCCGACGTGATGCTGGTGCGGATTGCATTGACTGACGGTAATCTTTGAGCCGGGGGTTTGCGTAAGCGTCTGTGCTGCAGCGGGGATCGCGCAGGCGGACGCCGCAAACGCGAACATCGCCGCGCAGCTGAGAGTCTTGAACATGGAGTATCCCTTCATCGTTAGGCAACTGCGGTGAGTTCGCCAACCGTCACGCGCGGCAGTAACGCGGCGACGTCTCGAGCGCGGCACAAGCTCGTTCCGGAAACCATTGCCGTTGCGGCGCCGGCCGCCGTGCCGAGGCGCAAGCCTTCGGTAATGCTGCAGTTCTCGTCCAGTCCGATCGCCAGACCGGCTACCATCGAATCTCCCGAGCCGACCGTCGCGCGCGATTGCACCGCCGGCGGCACGGCTTTCCAGGCGTTCGATCCTTCAACGCAAATCGCTCCGGCGGCCGCTTGCGAAATCACGACACGCTGCGCGCCCATCGACTGAAACTCGCGCGCCGCCGCAAGCACGGCATCGTCGTCGGGCAGCGCGCGCCCAAGCAATTCCGACGCTTCTTCGACGTTGGGTTTTATAATGGCAGGTGCAGCTTCGAGCGCCGCGGCAAGTGCAGCACCCGACGTGTCGACGACGCTTTGAACGCCGTTCGATTTCAGGCGCCGGATCAAATCGCGATACACGCTCGCCGGAATGCCCGGCGGGACGCTGCCGCCGAAAATAACGACGCTGCCCGGCTCGACCGCATCGAGTTGCAGTTCCAGTTCCCGTAGACACGATTGCGCGATCGTCGGGCCCGGCAGATACAACCGGCTCCTGCGTCCGTCATGGTACTCGTAGATCATGATGTTGACGCGCGTCGCTTCGGCAACGGTGACGAACCGGTGGGACACGCCTTCGGCTTGAAGTTTTTCACGCAGGAAATCACCGGTAAGACCGCCTGCGAAACCGAGCGCAATCGTACTGCGCCCCAGCCGTGAAATCACGCGGCTCGCGTTCACGCCTTTTCCACCGGGATCCAAAGCGTCCAGCGAGCACCGGTTCTTGCCGCCTAGAACCAGCGATTCGAGCGCTACCGCCTCGTCTAAAGCCGGATTGAGCGTGACCGTCGTTATTCGTCCCACGCACCCAAGCTCATGAGCGTTTCGCGGGTGATGAAGCCTTCGAGTTTACGGCCGGCGCTCAGCACCGGCATCTGATGCACGTGAGACTCATCGAGGGCGCGTAAGGCGTCCAGTGCTATCGTTTGCGGGGCAAGCGTGATGAGGTCTTTTGCAGGCGTCATGATCGCACCCAGAAAGAGCGATGCCGGATCGCGGCCGCGCAAGCGCGCAAAATCGCCAATCGTCACCAGACCGGCGAGGGCGCCGTCTACGACGACCGCTGCGAATCTACTGCGTGTTGCGGCCATGCTTTGAAACGTGCGCTCGCACGTAAAATCCGGATCGACAATACACGCCGCGGGCTGCATGATGTCGGCGCAGCGCGCGTTTTTCAGGGCCGCGGGCGATGGTGAGTTCATCACGGGGCCGCCAGCGCAATCGCGAATGCCCAGCCGCGCGCCATCCGCGTCCGGACCAAGTATCCATCCGCAGTACGTTCGTAGGGTTCGAACCCCGCCGATAACGCCGCCCGCAGCGTGCTGAAAACCATGATTCCCATCGCTCGCCCTCCGGCTCTGCTAGAACCCGGCTATGACTTTGAGCGCGTGAGTTTCGGCCGCCCGCCCAAACGTGTCGTACGCATCCAAAAGCGCATCGAACGCAAACCGGTGCGTAACCAGCGGTTTTGGATCGAGCTTCTGCGATTGGACCGCGCGAAGCAGCATCGGTGTCGCTGCGGTGTCGACGAGCCTGGTCGTAATCGCGATGTTCGCCGACCACAGACGTTCCAGGTGCAAGTCCACTTTGGTTCCGTGGACACCGATGTTTGCGATTACGCCGCCGGGCGCTACGATATCTTCGCACATCACGAAGGATGCCGGTACGCCGACCGCTTCGATCGCGACGTCGACTCCTCGTCCCTCCGTCATCTCGAGAATTTTTGCCACCGGTTTACCGTTGCCGCCGTCGAGCGCCGCGGTCGCGCCGAGCTTCTTCGCCGCTTCCAGGCGATTCCGGTCGAAATCGACGGCGATAATTTGCGCGGGCGAGAAAAATCGAGCCGTCATGATCGCGGCCAAACCAATCGGACCCGCGCCGATGATAGCGATGTTGTCGCCCGGTTTGACTCGCCCGTTGAGGATGCCGCACTCATACGCGGTCGGTAAGATGTCGCTGAGCATTACCGCCGATTCCGGATCCATTCCGGCGGGAAGCCGGTACAGGCTCGTGTCGGCGTAGGGAATTCGCACGTATTCCGCCTGCGTTCCATCGATCAGATGCCCGAGGATCCACCCGCCGCGGACGCAGTGGGAATACATGCCTCTGCGGCAATATTCGCACTTTGCGCACGACGTGATGCAAGAAATCAACACGCGATCGCCCGGCTTCACTTCGGTAACGGCGGAACCGACGCGTTCCACTACGCCGATGCCCTCGTGACCGAGAATTCGGCCGTCGGTGACTTCCGGCACGTCGCCTTTGAGAATGTGCAAGTCCGTGCCGCAAATCGTCGTCTTGAGCATTTTTACGATCGCGTCCGTCGGGGACGCAATCTGCGGGACGGCACATTCTTCAAGAAATTTCTTGCCCGGTCCGCGGTAGACCAACGCTTGCATCACGGCTTTTCCGGTAACCGCCGGTTCGGGAGTGGGTATGCTCGTCGTACTCATAATTCTTTTCGCCTTTACCGTTAGAACACGGTAATGTCGTTGTGAACGGCGCAAACGCCCTTGACGCTCCAAGCCGCGCGCGAAGCTTCTTCACGCTCGAACCAGGTGCGCACGTTGCCCGTGAGAGTAACCGTGCTGCCGTCGACGCGAATGTCGATGCCGTCGGCGTCGAGCTGCGCGTCGCGGTGTAACAGACGCTGCACTTCGCGGCGTACGTCTTTTTCGGCGGGCGCGTGCGCAATCGCGATTGCGTTCGTGATGCCGCAGACGCCGGCGACGTTGCGTATCGCACGCTCGGCTTCTTGACGCTGATATTGCCATTCGACTTGTCCGTTCAGCGTGACCCATCCGTTCTGAACCGTGACTTGGATCGTGGACGGCAGGAGCGAGTTCCAATACAGGATGTTCGAAATTGCTCGAGCGACGTCCGCATCGTCACGCACGTGAGTCTGCGGAAGGTCAACGCGAAGATCCTCAATAATCGCCCGCACGCCCTTGACCCGGCGGACCGCATCTTCGGTCGCCCACTTTTCAGCCAGCGTCGGAACGACGCCCGTGATGGTGACGACGCCTTGCGCGGCCATCACCCCGATGCGCTCGGACTGAACGCTCGGGTCGTCGTCGAGCTCGGCTAGCACCTCGTCGCGCAGCTCCTCGTTTGCAGTTTTGATCATCGAGACTACCTCCAGTACTTAGTAAAGGACCCGCGCGAGACTAACTGCGGAACGCCCGTTCCTCAGTCGTTCTCGGAGCGGTCATCCCGCTGCGGTAGGCTCGGTGCATGACGAGCCCCATTCCAACGCAAACCGTCCCGCAGCCGTTGGCGCGGCTGGCGGAGCAGGCGTACAGGCTCGAACCGGTACGCGCCGCGATCGTCGATCCGCTCGACCCGTTTTCGCTGGGCGGGGCTTTGACCGCGGGCGAGCGCGGCGTCATCGAGCCGGTGCTCGTCGGCGATGAAAACAAGATCTACGACACCGCAAACCGCTGCGGCTGGAACCTGCGCGGAGCGCACATCGTGCGCGCGGCTCCCGGGCGCGAATCGGTTACAGCCGCATTGCTGGCTGCCGACGGCAATGTCGAGATGATCGTCAAGGGCGCACTTCACAGCGATTCGCTGCTTCATGCGGTGCTCGCCGAGCCGCGGTTGCGCAGCAAGCGGCTCAGCCACGTCGTCGTAACAGAGCTTCCCGGGCGCGAAACGCCGGTACTGTTGACGGACGGCGCGGTGAACATCGCGCCCGATGTCAACGTCAAAGCGCAGATCGCGCAAAACGCGATCGATCTTGCGCGAGCCATCGGAATTCCCCGGCCTCGGGTTGCAGTGCTTGCCGCCGTCGAAACAGTGGTTTCCGGCATGCAAGCCACGCTGGACGCGGCCGCTCTTTCGGAGATGGCGCGGCGCGGGCAAATCACCGGCGGGGTCGTAGACGGACCGCTCGCACTCGACGATGCGCTGGCCGAGGGTGCGGCGCAGGCAAAAGGCATACACTCCTGCGCGGCCGGACGCGCCGACATTCTGCTGTCGCCCGATTTGCAGTCCGGCAACATCCTCTACAAAGCTTTCGACGTGCTGCTGCATGCGCCGTTTGCCGCAGTGGTTACCGGAGCTGCCGTTCCGATCGTGTTCACGAGCCGCGCAGATTCAATCGACGCTCGCGTATTATCGTGCGCGTTAGCCCGGCTTTTGGTCGAGGAGAAAAAACGACAATGTTGACGCAAGAGGATCTCGGCATCCTTCTCAAGCGGTACGGTATCCACGCGCCGGTAACCGACGAGCGTTTCTTGGGTCATGCCGACGTCGATCGCGGAATCGTTTTGGAGATCGCCTGCGAGCCGGACGATCGATACGGAAAGATACTTGCCGTAACGTGCCAGGACGAACGCGTCTTTCGCAGTTGCCCGCTCACGCGCGAAAAGGCGTCCGGCATCGTCGACAAACTGCGCCGGCGCGGCGTGCTTCCCGACCGTGCGCAGGAACGGAATACGCTTACGAATCTGCTGGTGCGCTGCGCGGATCTGTACTCGCGCGAGCAACTCGAAAGCCTGGAACTATCGCCGGTATATTTGCGCGAGAACGACTATCGCATCGGCTGCGCGCATGCAAACGCACTCGGGTCAGCCGCCGTAAAACCGCGCCTGGCGCCGCACGCGCACGATAAGGGAGCAGTTTTCGCTCATCGGCCGACAGGACGGCGCTGACATGTTACAAACCGAGAAACCGCGCCTCAACGGTGAAGGGCGAGGCGTTTCACCTCCGCCGCCGCGGCAGAAATTTCCGAAATGGCTTCTTCCGGCGGCGGCCGCGGTGCTTCTACTCTTACTCGCGATAGCCGTTTGGCAACTACTCGAGCGCCGGCGGTCCGCACCCTCGTACCAAACCGTGGCTTTAGCACGCGGCAATTTGACGCAAGGCGTCGCAGCGTCGGGCACCGTGAACCCGCAAGACACGGTCAGCGTCGGCACGCAGGTATCCGGCACGATCCAATCGCTCTACGTCGACTTCAACAGCCGCGTGCACACCGGTCAACTTCTTGCGAAGATCGATCCGAGCCAATTCCAGGCGCAATTGGATCAGGCGAACGCCGCTCTCGCGCAAGCACGAGCCCAGGCCGCTGCCAGCGGGCAAACGGCAACGGGCGCGACGTACGCGTCGGCTGCGGCAAATTCGGCAACGTCCGGAGCGCAGTCAAATGTCGCCAAAGCGCGGGCCGCATGGGTGCTGGCCCGCCAAACGCTCGCGCGCGATCGCTCGCTGCTTACGCGCGGCTACATCGCGCAGAGTCAATATGACGCCGATTACGCGAACGCGCTTGCCGCCGAAAACACCGTGCGCGCCGCACAAGCCGCGGTATCGCAAAACAGCGCTTTGAGCTTGCAAAGCTCCGCAACCGCGCTTGGGTCGTTCAGCAACGCACAGGCCGCGCAATCGGCGGTGCAAGCCGCGGAAGCGCTGGTGCGCCAAGATGCACTCAATTTGCAACGCACGACCATTGCTTCGCCCGTCGACGGTACGATCGTTGCGCGAAACGTCTCGGTCGGGCAAACGGTCGCCGCAAGCTTTCAGACGCCGACGCTGTTCACAATCGCTCAAGACTTGAAGAAAATGGAAGTCGACATCGCGGTCGGCGAACCGGATATCGGTAACGTGCGTCAGGGTGACGCCGTCGACTTCAGCGTGCTGGCATACCCCAACCGCACGTTTCACGGAACCGTTTCACAAGTTCGCGTCAATCCCACGACCGTTGCCAACGTCGTGACGTACACCGTCGTCGTCTTGGTCGACAACTCGAGCAACGCGTTGTTGCCGGGCATGACTGCGAACACGTCCATCGCCGTCGCCTCGGTAAAGAATGCCTTGCTCGTGCCGCTGCAGGCGCTCACGTACCGGCCGGCGCGCACGCGCCAAAGCGGCAGGTCGCTGCAAGCGGCGGGAACCTCACCCTGGGGCGCCACCGGAAGTGACGTTTCCGGCGCAATCGTTGCGGGCAGCAAAGGCGTCGTCTTCGCAATGCGGGATGGTGCGCCTCGCGGCGTGCCCGTGCGCGTCGTTTTGGTGAGCGGGCTGCAAGCCGCGATCCAGCCGCTGCGCGAGCTGCGAGTGGGCGAAAGCATCGTCGTCGAAGACTCCGAGCAGGGCTCGCGCGTGCAGCATTCGGGCACGACTTCTCCGATAAGCGGCGTGCGATCGATCCGCTAATGAGCGCGATCGTCGACGTGCGCGATTTGCGCAAATACTACGGTACCGGTTCCTCTCATACGGTCGCGCTCGACGGCGTCACGCTCGTAATCGAGCGCGGCGAATTCGTTGCCGTTACGGGACCGTCCGGATCGGGCAAGTCGACGTTCATGCACATCGTCGGATTGCTGGACGAGCCGAGCTCGGGAACGTATTTTTTTGAGGGAACCGACGTCTCCAACCTGAACGATGACGAGCGCTCGGATATCCGAAGCCGGCGGCTCGGGTTTGTTTTTCAATCATACAACCTGCTCGCGCGTACGACGGCTGAGGAAAATGTCGAGTTGCCGATGCTGTATGCGGGCGTCAACGAACGCGACCGCCGGCGGATCGCGATGGAAAAACTCAGCTCCGTAGGGATCGCCGACGTTGCAACGCACATGCCCAATCAGCTCTCCGGCGGACAGCAGCAGCGCGTCGCAATAGCCCGGTCGCTCGCCAACGACCCTGCGTTGATTTTGGCCGACGAACCCACCGGCGCGCTCGATACGAAATCTTCCGCGGACATCATGCAGCTCTTCACGCAGTTGAATGAAGAGCACGGCATCACAATCCTGCTGGTAACTCACGAGCCATCCGTCGCGGCCTTTGCCAAACGGATCATTGCATTCCGGGACGGACGCGTCGTCTCGGACGGCGCGAAAGTAGCCGGTGTGACGTGATTCTGCGGTTGGCCCTTGACGCATTGATGCGAAATCGCGTCCGTTCGCTGCTCACGATGCTGGGGGTCATTATCGGTGTGGCCGCGGTCATCGTCACGGTCGCTATCGGCGCGGGCGCCGCCAGCTCGATCAGTTCGCAGATCAATAGCCTCGGCAGCAACATGGTGATCGTCTTGCCGGGCAGCGTCACGCAAGGCGGAGTGCGGACGGGTTTCGGGGGATCTTCCACCCTTACTCCCGGAGACGGGATGGCGATTGCGCAATTACCGCATGTCGCGGCCGTCTCTCCGGTTGTTGGAACGCGGGCGCAAGCGGTGGCCGCAAACAACAACTGGCAAACGGTTATCGCCGGCGTTGCGCCGACGTACACCTTTATTCGCGACTGGCCCGTCGCTGCGGGAACGTTCTTTTCACAAAGCGACACGACGTCGGCCGCCAAAGTCTGCGTTCTGGGTCAGACGGTCGTGACCAATCTTTTTCCCGACGGCTCGTCACCGCTCGGCAAGACGGTCTCGATACACGGCGTGCCGTTTACTGTGGTCGGCACGCTTTCCGCACGCGGCCAAAGCGGACTGGGCCAAGACCAAGACGATACGATCGTTATTCCGTACACGTCGGTTATGCAACGAATCACAGGGCAGACGACGTACGTGAATATGCTGATGGTTTCGGCAACCTCGGCGGGCGATATTCCGTCCGTTCAAAATGCAATCGAAGCGCTGCTCGAACAGCGGCACCGTATCGTTCCACCAAATCAGGACGATTTCTCGGTGCGCAATCTCGCCGATATCGCGTCCGCTGCCGCCTCGACGAGCTCGGTGATGGAATTACTCCTTGCCAGCGTTGCGGCCGTTTCGCTGGTCGTCGGCGGCATCGGCATCATGAATATCATGCTGGTATCGGTCACCGAACGTACGCGTGAAATCGGGTTGCGTCGCGCGGTCGGCGCGCGCGCGGCAATGATCCTGCGGCAATTTTTGACGGAATCGGTCGTACTCTCGACGCTCGGCGGAATCTTCGGCGTCATCGCAGGTTTTGCCGGCACGGCGCTGGTCTCTCAGATCGCCAAGTGGCCCACTATGGTTCCGGCGCAGTGGGTCGTCATTGCGGTGCTCTTTTCCGCGGCCGTCGGCGTTTTTTTCGGATACTATCCCGCAAAGAAGGCGTCGCGCTTGAACCCGATCGACGCGCTGCGCTTCGAATGAGGAACATTCCGGGAAGACGCGTTCCTTTGCGATTCTCCCGCCGGCGCTACACTGCGATTGACAGTATGAACGGAGGCTTGTAATGCTGGAAAGAAAAGATCTCACCTCGGAATTCGAATCGCTCGTGAACCGTGCGTTTGCCGACTTCACGTTTCTCCCCGACTTCCAGTTCGCGCGCGCACCGTATTCGATGCCGGCGCTGGACGTCTACGAAAAGGACGGGAAGTACGTGCTGGACGTGGCGGTGCCGGGCTACGAAAGCAAGGACATCAACGTTGAAGTGAACGGAAGCACGGTAACGGTATCCGGCACGCACAACGAGACGGACGAAAAACGGAAGGCGCGGTTCTATCGCCGCGAAGTGCGAAGCGGATCGTTCAGCCGATCGGTAACGCTACCTCAGGACTTGGATCCCGAGAACGTCGACGCGACGCTGAACAAAGGCGTGTTGGCAGTCACGCTCACGCCCATCAAACCGATCGCTCCGAAGAAGATCGCGGTCAAGGGCGAATAGATCCGCGCAAAAACCGAAATTAGGAGCGCAGGGAGCCGTACCCCGGCTCCCTTTCTGTATTCACAACTTGCGCGGCGCGCAGCGCAATTGCGAGGTTCTCGTCGCTCGGCAGAACGCAAACGTCCATTGCGGGATTGAGAAATCGGACGCGCGCTGTTATCTCTTCCCTCACAGCCGCGTTGTGCTCGCCGATCCCGCCGGTGAACGCCAGCATATCCACGCCGTTCAGCGAGGTTGCCAACGAGCCAATCGCTTTGGCCACGGAGCGAACGAACATTTCCACGGCAAACTTTGCCGCTTCGTCGTTTCGGCCGCACAATTTTTGAACATCCGGTTCGCCGCCCGAAAGAGCGGTG
This sequence comes from Vulcanimicrobiaceae bacterium, assembly GCA_035938175.1. GTDB lineage: Bacteria > Vulcanimicrobiota > Vulcanimicrobiia > Vulcanimicrobiales > Vulcanimicrobiaceae > DASRDE01. Next base: position 80,522 of record DASZHD010000030.1, on the reverse strand, counting down.
AGCCCGCTGCGGGTTTCCAGCATGTCGCGCAACGCTGCCGCATCCATGGCGTCGCGCTCCAGCAGATACAGCACGACTCCGGGATCCAAGTCGCCGGGACGTGTGGACATAATCAGGCCGCTGAGCGGGCTGAATCCCATCGTCGACTCGACGGGCTTTCCGTCGAGCAGGGCGGCAGCGCTGGCGCCGTTGCCCAAATGCGCGACGATCGTTTTCGATGGAAGTCCGGCGCCTAAGCGGTGAACGATCGATTCATAGGATAAGCCGTGGAACCCGTACCTGCGCAGCAGCTTGTCGTGTACCGGAACGGGAAGCACTTGCGCAGTCTGCGGCATATCGTGAAAGAATGCCGTGTCGAAACATGCCACGTTCGGCACATCGCTCAACTGCCGGCGGGACTGCTCTATCACCGCCAGTTCGCCCGGCAAATGCAGCGGATCGAGCGACTGCAGCGATTGCAAGCGCTCGATGACCGCGGGCGTTACGCGTACGGGCGCATCGTCCGGACCGCCGAATACGAACCGGTGCCCGACTGCATCGATGGCTCCGCACACGGATACCGCATCGGCAATCGCCGCAGAAGCGGCCTGCGCGGCGGAGGCGGGATCGGGATGCGCTTCAACGTCGCGGCTCAGGCGTTCACCGGCATTCCGTGCAGAAATTGCATGCACCGAATACTTCAGCGACGACGACCCGAGGTTGAGGCTCAGGACATTCAGCGCGCGGCCGGCGTCCATTTCCAATCCCGGATGTCGGGAAGATCCTCGCCGTGCTCTTCGATGTACAACCGGTGCTGCACCAAACGGTCGCGGATGAGCTGTTTGACGTGTCCCGCCTTGTCGCACACACGCGGCACGCGATCGATAACATCGCCGGCCAGATGAAAGCGATCCATTTCGTTGCGTACGACCATGTCGAACGGTGTCGTGGTCGTGCCCTGTTCTTTGTAGCCGCGCACGTGCAGGTTGTCGTGGTTGTGCCTGCGGTAGGTCAGGCGGTGAATGAGCCACGGATAGCCGTGGAACGCAAAGACGATCGGCTTGTCGACTGTGAAGATAGAATCGAACTCGCGGTCGTCCAACCCGTGCGGGTGCTCGGTGGGCGGCTGCAGTGCCATCAAGTCGACGACGTTGACCACGCGCACGCGAAGATCGGGCAGATGCGTGCGCAGGAAATCCACCGCCGCCAGCGTTTCCAGCGTGGGAACGTCGCCTGCGCAAGCCATGACGGCATCCGGTTCGGCATCCTCGTCGTTGCTCGCCCAGTTCCAGATTCCCACGCCTTGCGTGCAATGATTGATGGCACTTTCCATGTCGAGCCATTGCAATTCGGGCTGCTTGCCGGCGACGATGACGTTCACGTAGTTCACGCTGCGAAGGCAATGATCCATCACCGACAGCAGCGTGTTGGCATCGGGCGGCAAGTACACGCGAACCACCTGCGCCGTCTTATTGACGACGACGTCGACAAAACCGGGATCCTGATGGCTGAACCCGTTGTGATCCTGGCGCCAAACGTGGGAACTGAGCAAGTAATTGAGCGAAGCGATCGGGCGGCGCCAGGGAATTCGCGCGCATTCTGCCAGCCACTTGGCATGCTGGTTGAACATGGAGTCGACGATGTGAATGAACGCTTCGTACGACGTAAAAACACCGTGCCGGCCGGTAAGCAAATAGCCCTCGAGCCAGCCTTGGCAGCAATGCTCGCTAAGCACTTCCATCACGCGGCCCAACGCCGACACGTGGTCGTCCGCCGGCAATACCGTTGCGGTAGAACACCGGCTGGTAACGTCGAACACGGCGTCCAAGCGGTTCGATGCCGTTTCGTCCGGCGCGAACAACCGGAAGGATTCCGGGTTCGCGCGGATCACGTCGCGCAGCATACTCCCCGCGGCGCGCGTGCTCTCTCCGGTCACTCGGCCGGGCGCTGCGACGGCGACCGCGTATTTGCGAAAATCGGGCAGCACCAAACGCCGCAGGATCTCGCCGCCGTTCGCATTCGCATTCGCGCTCATGCGCAGTTGGCCGGCGGGAGCGGCGAAAGCGATCTCGGCACGCAGCTTGCCCGCCGCGTCGAATAATTCATCGGGCCGGTACGATCGCATCCATTCCTCGAGCATGCGCAGATGCGCAGGCTTGGCTTGAAAATCGGCGAGCGGGACTTGGTGCGCGCGAAATGTGCCTTCGATCTGAAGGCCGTCGACGATCTTGGGTCCCGTCCAGCCTTTCGGCGTGCGCAGCACGATCATCGGCCACGGCGAGCGCACAAACGCATTGCTCGAGCGCGCGCGATCTTGAATTTCGCGGATTTGCGCGAGCACCGCGTCGAGCGTCGACGCGAATGCCTCATGTACCGCCTGCGGTTCGTCGCCTGCAACGAAATGCGGATCGTACCCATAGCCGCGCAGCAGTGCGTCCAGTTCGGTCTGATCGATCCGCGCTAGGACGGTAGGACCCGCAATCTTGTAGCCGTTCAGGTGCAGGACCGGCAGCACGGCGCCGTCGCGCAGCGGATTCAAGAACTTGTTGCCGTGCCAACTCGTCGCCAGCGGTCCCGTCTCCGCTTCGCCGTCGCCGACCACGCAGCACGCGATCAGGTCCGGATTGTCGAACACGGCGCCGTACGCGTGCAGCAAGCTGTAGCCCAGTTCGCCGCCTTCGTGAATCGAGCCGGGCACATCGGGCGATGCGTGGCTGGGGATACCGCCGGGAAACGAAAATTGCCGGAACAGCGCGCGAAGACCCGCTTCATCTTGCGTTATCGCGGGATAGCGCTCCGAGTACGTTCCTTCGAGGTAGGCATTTGCAACTACAGCGGGCCCGCCGTGACCGGGTCCCGCGATGAAGATCGCATTCAAGCGGTCGCGCTTGATGACGCGGTTCATGTGCGCGTAAACCAGGTTCAGGCCGGGCGTAGTGCCCCAATGTCCCAAGAGACGCGGCTTTATTTGTTCTAACCGCAACGGCTCGCGCAGCAGCGGATTGGCAAGCAAGTAGATTTGCCCGACGCTCAAGTAATTCGCCGCGCGCCAATACGCATCCAGAGTTTTCAGATCGTCGGTTCGTGTACGGGTTTCCAGCATCAGCCGATCTCCAGAGCTTGCCGCACGGCAATTTCGAATCCACCGTAGCGTCTTGCCACGGCCTTAGTCTGAGCCGGATTTCGGAACAGGTTGAGAACGGGTCGAGAACCGGCCCCCGCGTGTCATTCCTTGCCGTTTCCCTCGCCGCTGCTAGGCTAATCGCGGTGGCATGACATGAGCGGCAAAGAAGGCATCGCAATACATACGGCTTCGGCGATCGGGCTACCGGGAAATTACGCTCTCCCGGCAGTGGAAACGGTACTCAATGAATTGGCGAGATTCCCGGGTGCGAGTTCGCTCGTTCTGGAGATTCAACAGCTTCACGTTCCGCTGCAGGCAATGATTTCCGTTCCAGTCGAGACCCGCGTGATCCCTCAGGGCCGCGGTGAATGGCAACTGCGGATTTGCGCGGCCTCGCAGCCCAAACTTTACCCCACGTTCGCCGGCGTTCTTTCCCTAGCACCGGCCGGCGAGCGCAGCTGCGAGCTGCTTCTGGACGGCGCGTACGCAGTACCGCTGGGCGTACTGGGGCGCGCCATCGATTCGACGTTTCTGTGCGGCGCGGCGCAAGCGAGCTTGGAGCGTTTCGTGCGCGAAATCGCAAATCGCGTTGCTACACTGGCGCGCTGGGCGAAGTTCGCATGAGGAGATTGTTATGACCAAAGTGGCCGTACACCGGCACGTTAGTTGCCCGTTTTCCGCAACCATGGAATTTGCGGAAAAAGCGATCGCGCGCCGGAACGGATTATACCTTACTCCCTCGCCGCCGCTCGGCGAACGCGTTCGCTTTGCCGCGACGTGCGCTTCCGATACGACGGACCTGGTCCGCAAGCACGACGCGCTGCTCATCGCTTGGCGCCCGCAAACACGCGGACTCTTTCCCGACTTTCACGGAGCATTGACCGTGCGGCCGCAGCATCGCGGCTCGTCGCTGCGCATGGAAGGCCATTACGATCCGCCTTTCGGCATAGCCGGCAAAATCTTCGATTTCGTCGCCGGCCGATACATCGCCCGGCGAACGATGCATCACTTCTTAGGCGAATTGGCCGTCGAAATCGAAGCGGAATACGAACAAGAGCGACATAAAACCACTTGTGTGATTGGAGAAAACGGTGTTCACGTCCATCCTGTGTCCAATTGACGGTTCCGATACGTCGCTGTACGCCCTCGACATGGCAGCCGACTTGGCCGCAGAGCAGGGTGCGCAGTTGACCGTCTGCACCGTCGTCAACCCCTCGAAGGCATCCGCGATGGCATTCGGCGATCCGGCGATGAGCGCCGCGTGCTTCGACGCGCTGGACGACGAGGCGTCGGCGATGGTTGCCGACGCACTCAAGGCGATATCGCAGACGAAAGCGCAAGGAGTGCGTCTGGACGGCAACACGGTCGATTGCATCGTGCACTACGCTACCGAGCAAAAATGCGATCTGATCGTCATGGGAAGCCACGGCCGCAGCGGCATTCAACGCGCGCTGATCGGCAGCGTTGCCGAGGGCGTTCTGCGAAACGCGAACATTCCCGTGCTCGTGGTGCGGCATCGCCACGCGCGCGCCGGAAACGCTGCTGCGCCCGAAGCGGCGACGCCCGCCAAGGTGTAAATCCATGCTCGGCGAGTTGAATCGCACCGAAATCGACGACGTGCTGCACGCCAACGTGATCGGGCGCATCGGTTGTCACGCCTTCGGACGCACGTACGTCGTGCCGATCACGTACGCGTATGACGGGCGCGCGATCTATGCACGATCCGAGGAAGGCATGAAGTTACACATGATGCGCGAGAACCCGCACGTGTGTTTCGAAGTCGATGCAATGGATGGAATGGCGAATTGGAAGAGCGTCATCGCAGCCGGCGTGTTTCACGAACTGCACGGCGACGAAGCGCAGGAACGGCTGAATTGGCTCGTCTCCGAGCTGTCGTGCCGGCTGGAGGGGCCTCCCGGCGAGACCGTCCATCCGATCGATGCTGCCGCGGATTCCGGCGTGGTTTATAAGATCGTGCTGGAAGAATGCGCGGGACGATTCGAACGGCGCGCGTAGGTGTTTACCGGGCGCTCAGATCGAGCAGCGCAATCCGCTTTCCGTAGGTCAGCGAGCCGATCACCAGCGTTACGACCACAACGGTAAACGTTGCGTCGACGATGACGCTGCGTTGTGGGATCGAAGCGGGAACGCTCAGAGCAAGCGCGAGCGAAATCGCTCCGCGCACGCCGGCCAAACGAACGACCGTCATCCAAGAACGAACGATTCGGGGAACCAGCCGCAATAAACCATAGGCGACGATCGCGCGCGAAGCCAATACCGCGATCAGCGTCCAGACCAGCACTTCACGCAGCGGCCAAAGGTTGGCCACTTCAACGGCGGTCCCGATAAGAAAAAACAGCGCGCCGTTCGAAAGAGTCGCGGCGACGTGCCACGCGCGCTCGACGCTCTTTTCCATGCCGACGCTCACATACGAGCGTTCCAATTCGCGCATGACGATCGCGCACGCGATCGCGGCAAAGATTCCGGACCATCCCAAGCCGTTGCTGAGCAGATACGCTGAATATGCCGATGCAAACGTCGCGAGCAACTGCAGCGGTACCGGCACGTAACGCCGCAATGCCAGCGAACCCGCGTATCCAAACGCGGCCCCCATGGCCAGCGCCAAAACGGATCCCAAAACCGCATGCCATGCGAGCGGCAGAATCCGGTCTTGCGCCACGGCGGCGGCGGTGACGGCGCCAATCACCGTTCGATACAAGACTACGGCAACGGCGTCGTTCAGCAACGACTCGCTTTCAACGATCGTCGCAAGAACCGCGGGGACTTCCAGACGGCGGAAGATAGCTGTGACGGCAACCGGGTCCGTGGCGCTGAGCACCGCACCCAAAATCAGCGCGGCCGGGAGCTGTAAATGCGCTCCGTAGTACGCGATCGCGGCGATGGCTGCCGCAGTAACCGCGACGCCCGGAATCGCGAGCAGCATGATGGGCCGCCAGGCGCGCCGCATGATCCCAAAATCGAGCTGCCAGGCCGCTTCGAAGATGATCGCCGGTAAGAACACCTGGAACGTGGCGTACCGGAACCAGCCGGTGAATGTACCCGGCGCAAACGCACCAACGACAAGCCCGGCGGCGATCAGCGCCGCAATCACCCAAAGTTTCATGTCGCGCTAAAACGTTGCGACGCCCGGGTCACTGCCGCCTATGCCCGAACGTCACCACGGCATGGACATAGAACCGCTTTCACCGGACACGGCAACGGAGTTGGAAAGGCTGTCCGCCTGCTTCGATGCGGCGATTCGCCCGGACGCCGTCGAGCGGTTTTTCTCGTCCGGAACGCACCACATGTTGCTCGCGTACGAGCACGGCAAGCCAATCGGATTCATCAGCGGCGTAGAGACGACGCATCCCGATAAAGGCACCGAGATGTTCGTTTACGAGTTGGCCGTCGACGAGCGCTTCCGCCGGCGGGGCTGCGGATCGGCGTTGGTGCTCGCGCTAGCGCGACTCGCACGCGAGCGCGGCTGTTATGCGATGTGGGTCTTAGCGGACCAAGACAACGCTGCCGCCATCGCCACCTACGAGCGCGCGGGAGGCCGGCGCGAAAGTACGCCGGTGATGCTCTCGTGGGACTTCTCCGGGCGGGACTGACGATCAGCCGCCTTCAGGCGGCTCTTCTTCTTGGGCCTGCGCGATCTGCTCCGCGACGATCTCGCGTTGTTCCGCAATCATGCCGGTGTCGTCGGCAGCAGAGACGGCGTCGTCCAGTTCGTCGTCTTCAAACGGATCTTTCAAACCACTCTTGCGATCGTTTTCCATTGGAGCCTCCATCGGCGTGATACCCAAATAGGCGCTACGGCAAAATGTCCAAGCGTCCGCCGTCGACGACGAGCGTCGTACCGTTCACGAAACGGGCGTCATCCGACGCGATAAAGCAGATGGCGGCAGCGAGATCTTCAGGCTTGCCGATCGCGCCTTCAACCTTTTCGATGCCGCTTTTGATGTTCGGATTGTTCCAGAGCATCGGCGTGTCCACTGCGCCCGGCGCGATCGCGTTCACGCGGATACGGCGTGATTCCATTTCGACGCTGAATCCTCGCGTAAACGCCTCGATCGCGCCCTTCGAAGCCGCGTACGGCACGACGTTGGCGGTTGTCTCGTGCGCGTGGACCGAACTGATATTGACGATCGAGGATCCCGCAGGCATATGCGGTGCCCCGTATTTCGCAAAGAAGAACACGGAACCGAGGTTCGTGGTGATGACGCGAAAGAAATCGTCGTCTGCAAGATCGACGATCGGCGTAAAAGTCATCATCGCCGCGTCGTTGACGATGACGTCCAGCGAGCCGTACGTCGAAACCGCGGTAGCAACGGCGTTCTGCACCTGCGCGGAGTTGCCGACGTCTACTTCGACGGCAATCGCCTGTCCGCCGGCGGCCACGATCGCGTCGACGGTTGCCTGCGCTGCATCTTTGTGCAAATCGGCAACGACCACGCGGCCGCCCTCCGCCGCCATTTGCAGACACGTCGCGCGGCCGATGCCGGATCCGCCGCCGCTGACGATGCACGTTTTGTTGCTGAACCTCATACCGCGTGCGCGTTCGGCCACGCGAAGGGAAGGCCCCGCTCGTGGGCGCAGTTCGGCCGCATGGCGCAGAGCTTTCGCTTCGGGGTAGCCACCGCAGACCATCAATGCGAGGCCTACGACGGGCACGACGATATCCGCGACGTCTGGGAGCGCGTACGCGGCCTAGTCGGGCGCGGCAAAGCGACCGATTTTTGGAACCGCTATACCGAGGACGTGGAGCTGGCGGCAAAGATGGGATGCACGGCGTTCCGCCTGTCGTTGTCCTGGGCGCGACTCGAGCCGGAGATCGGGCAATGGAGCGAAGACGCGTTCGCGCATTATCGCAGCGTCCTCCAGTGCATGCGCGACGCGGGAATGGCGACGGTCGTCACGTTGGTACACAATACGTGGCCGCTGCACGTCCAAGCGGCGGGCGATGGAGCCGGGCTGCTGCACGAGGGTTTTCCCGAGCGCGTCGCGCGTTTTGCCGGAGAAACAGCGAAGCGGCTCGGCGATCTGATCGATTACTACGTAACGTTGAACGAGCCGAACCAGCTCGTGTACGGATACGTCAAAGGATTCTGGATGCGCTCCTACGCCATGCCTCCCGGGCAACCGCCGTATGCGACGGGCGAGGAGCAGATGCACGATCTCCTGCGTTTGATCCCGAATCTGTTTCGCGCCCACGCTCGCGCGCGGCAAGCGATTCACGCGCTCCATCCGCAGGCCAAAGTCGGAACGAACCCGCTCGTTCTCGGACTGCCCGAATGGCTGCAAAACGCCATCGACCGTAATGCAACGCGCTTGAAAAGTCCGCAGCAGGTGCGGCGCCAAGCGGCGCGGCTTTCGCAAACGAATATTCTGGAAGGCGGCAAAGTCGATATTTCGGTTGCGCAGATAACGCTGACGGCCGCGCGCGAAGACCGCGCACTGTTTTCCGAGCCGTATTTCACCGCCCATCTTTGCGTACTGCACGACCCGCAGCAGACGTTCGGCGGAAACATGCAAACGTGGCAAGGCAAAATCGGCGTGATGTCGGACATGCTGCCCGCCACGCTCGTCGGCGGCTACTTTCCCGCGGCCGACATTCAGTACTATGCGACCGTGCAGCAAGCCGTCGACGCGCTCAACGCAAAGCAGGTCGACGCCGTATTCGACGATGACGCTCCGCTCGCGCAATACGTGTCGAGCAATCGCGTGCTCACGAAGCTGCGCGGACACGGGCAGCATTTCGCGGTGGCAATGGCCTTCGGAAGCCGTTCTCTGCTCAATGCCGTAGACCGCGCCTTACGCGATTTCAAAGCCGCGCATCCGGAACTTCCGAACGTGTTCACGCGCAAGACCATTCCTCGCCCCGGCAGGGATGAGCGGACATCTCCGAAGGCAGCGAAGGACGCAACCAACGTGCCCGACATGGATCGCTCGCTCCACCGCATCCGCAGTCGCGGCGTGCTGCGCGTCGGGATCCACCCGGGCGTCAAAGGCCTGTGCGAACGTGACGAACGCGGCAACTACACGGGACTCGAACCCGACATCGCCCGGGCGATCGCAAAAGCGATTTTGGGCGACGCATCCAAAGTGCAATTCGTGCCGCTTCATGGCGAGCAGCGCATGAGCGCCACGCGGTCGTGGCTGCAAGTCCTTTTTACGCTGCGAAAAACCGTTGCGATTTTCGGAACGCTGCTCGGTACCAATTGGTGGAATCTCGGTATGGCGGGAAAGCTGCCGGAGTTTCTGTGTCCGAAAGAGTGCATCGGCGCCCTGGATTACGTCGGTTTAGACTATTACTGGGGCGTACCGGCATTCTGGCCCTCGCAACTGCACCGCTTGAGCGCGGCGGCGGAATTTCGTTACGCCAGCGCACCGGTATGGCCGAGCGCTTTGGAAACAATCCTGCGCGCACAGGCAAAGCAGTTTCCGGGAAAACCCATCATCGTCATCGAGAACGGCTGCGTGACGAGCGCCGACGGTTTCACGCGCGCAAAATATTTGGAAGCGCATATTCGCGAGGTGCAGCGTGCCCGCGATCGGGGCGTTCCGGTAGAAGCCTATCTCTGCTGGAGTATCACGTCGAACCGCGAGTGGGGTTTGCATTTCGACGACAACAGCGATTTTGGGCTCTACCACATCGATTTGGACAACGATCCCGAGCTCAAGCGAATGCCTACGGAGTCGAGCGAGGCGTATTCGCGGCTGATCGCTCAGGCAAATTCCGGGGGCGCGAAGTAGCGCGTAGCATGGCGCGATGGTATAGTCTAGACCTTATGGTTCGCCGCATCGTGCGTTTTGCAAGCGCTTGCGCCTTGGCCGGTGCTTTGACCGCAGGGCCGGTATCCGCGGCACAGACGCCCCTTCGCGTGGGCGCGAATCTCTCGGGCCTAGTGATGGCCTATCACGATCCGCGCTCCGGGGCTCCGGTGGGATTCGATATCGACCTGATCCGTGCAATCGGCGCAAAGCTCGGCGTCCCCGTGGAGATCCGGGATCATGCGTTCGACGATCTTTTCAAGGCCGTCAAAGACGGAACGTTCGATGTGGCTATTTCCGGCATCACCGACACGCGAGCCCGCGAGCGAATCGACGACTTCGTGGACTATCTGCTCGTCGGAAGCGGCATCATCGTGCAACGCGGCAACCCCAAGCGGATCTTTTCGTTCGACAGCTTGTGCGGACACAGCTTTGCCGTAGAAGCGGGAACCACGCAGCAGGCAGCCGCAGAAAAAGCGAGCGCCAACTGTAAAGCGCTGGGCCTTCGCGGCGTAACGATTTTGACTTTTGCCAGCGACGACACGGCGTTTGCGGCGTTCCAGTCCGGCAAAGCCGACGTCGAAAGCACGGACTTCCCGGTGCTCGCTTATCGCGCGCGAATTTCCGGCGGACGCTATGAGGTGGTCGGGCGTCAGATCGACGTGCAGCCGTACGGCATCGCGGTCGCAAAAACGCATCGTGCGTTGCGCGATCGCATTGCGCACGCACTCGCTGCGCTGATCGCGGACGGCACATACGATCGGCTCTTGCAGAAATGGGGATTGCAGCCGACGGCAATGCGATCCGCTCCGGTGAACGCCGGAACGCTTTTCGAAAAATAACCGGAGTACTTCGCAAGCCTCGTACCACGTAGCCGTAGTTCCCTAGTACCTTTGGCCTGTTGCAGCAGGGACGCAGTTCAGGCGAAAATGAATCGCAAGTCGGCCCGATCGGGGGGCCGATTTTCGTCCTACGACTTTATCCGTTCTTAAGGAGCTGTAATGAAACGGATGCTTGCGGTTCTCGCTTTGGCGGGGTGCGCAGGGGCCTCACACGGTTCGTCGCTGCCGGCAGTTTTCACGCGCACGCCCGCGCATACCGCCGGCGCGCTGCACCGCGCCGGTACGGTGAACCCGATTCAACACGTCGTCATCATCGTTCAAGAGAACCGCAGCTTCGATAATCTCTTCAACGGTTTTCCCGGTGCCGACACCGTGCGCACCGGCGTCGATTCGCAGGGCAATGAAGTGCCGCTGCACCCGACCGGATTGGGCGTGACCTACGATCTGAATCACTCGCACCATTACTTCGAGATCGAATACGACAAAGGTGCGATGAACGGGTTCGACCTGGAGCAAGTGCACCCCGGAGCGAAAGAAACGCCGCCGCCCGACACTGCGTACGGTTACGTCCGCGAATCTAAAGTGGACCCGTACTGGACCATGGCCGAGCACTATGCACTCGCCGACCGGATGTTCCAAACCAACGCGGGTCCCAGTTTCCCGGCTCACCAGTACCTTTTGTCCGGCACGTCGGCTATCGACACGACGGGCAAATTGTACGCAATGGACAACCCGAATGAAGTCTATTTGAGCAACGTCGGCGGCTGCGACGACCCGCCGAAAGTAACCGTCAATCTGATCAATCCGGCGACGAACTATCAGCCTAAGAAGGCGGGCTCGACCTGTTTCGATCATCCCGTCTTGATGGATTTGCTCGATCAGGCGGGCATCACGTGGCGCTATTATCAAACGCACATGGGTCCCGGGCTTTGGAACGGGCCCGATGCGGTCCGGCATATACGCTATGGTCCGGACTATGCGAACGTCGTTACGCCCGATACGCAGATTCTTACGGACATTCAGAACAACGCGCTTCCGGGTGTTTCGTGGGTGATCCCGACGGGCGCTGAATCCGATCACGCAGGCGTCTGCAACGACAGTGGGCCGCGGTGGGTTGCGCAGGTCGTCAATGCGATCGGCGAGAGCCCGTATTGGGATTCGACGGCGATCTTCGTCGTATGGGACGACTGGGGCGGCTGGTACGACCACGTCGCGCCGCAGCAATTCAATTACTACGAGCTGGGATTCAGGGTCCCACTCATCGCCATCTCGCCCTGGTCGAAGCACTGGTACGTCTCGCACGTGCAGCACGAATTCGGCAGCATCTTGAAATTTACCGAAGAAACGTTCGGTCTGCCGTCGCTGGGCTACACGGACGCGCGCGCCGACGATCTATCCGACATGTTCAACTTCAAGCAGACGCTCAAGCCGTTCCAGCCGATTCCGGCGGCATCGCCGGCGCCGGCGGATCGAGCGGATTTGCGCGATCCCGACGACGACTAGCTTGCGTTTACGTTGAGCCGGCTTTCGGCGCGCGCTTCGGACGCATTGCGACTATCGCCACGCCCAGAGCCACTTGAAACGCGGCGCGCACCAGCAGATACGGGCCGGGATAGAACATCCCCAAATGCAACGCGACGACGCCGTACACGTTCAGGGCGGCGGCCGCAAAGCAAATGAACGCCAGCGTATCCAGCACGGCAACATAGCGAACGGGATCGCGGGCGGTAACGCACAGCAGATACGCGAGCGCGAGAACGAGAATTCCGACGCCCTTCACCAAAGCCACGACATACCCCGAATATGGAAAAACCAGAATTTTCGGAGCGGACGAAAGTACCCACTCCGTAGCAAAGATGAGGACCACTCCGGCGACGGCTTCCACGACGGCGCCGGCGTACAAGAGCACCCGAAGCGGTTGATACGATTGCATCGGCATAGACGTAGTATAGCCGATATGAGGATAGACCGGCATGGCGCCTTGGACTACACTTAGGCCATGTATGAGGTAACGGTTGACGAACTGGCCGGCCTGCTGCGAGACGCGGAAACGGCGCACGGTCAGTTTGAAGTGACGCTCGGCCACCGTGACGACGACTGGCCGAAATGGTACGCCAAGTACGTCTTGGACCGCTTGGAACAAGAGCCACCGGAGTAGCGAGCCGTGCTGCGCCAGACCGCACACCCTACGGAGTCCCGATACGAAGTTCTGGCGCTTTTTACCGTCTCGATGATCGCATCGTCGCTGATCGTCGTTGCGGTCGGCGCACTACTTCCCTATGTCGGCGCGGCGTTTCCGCACGAACGCGCGCAGATTTGCCTGCTGGTCACCGGACTGCTGTTCGGCGCGATGCTGACCAATGCGGCCAGCGGAGCCGCGACCGATCGTTTCGGCGATAAAGCGGTGTTGGCGGTGTGCGGCGTCGTGATGGGTATTGCGCTGCTCGCGGCGGCCGCCGTTCCTTCGCTGGCGTGGGTCATCGGCTGGTTCGTCGTCTACGGGATGGGATTTGCGGCGATGACGCCCGTCGGCAGCCACGCAATTCTGTTCTTCTTCAAACCCGAAGAGCGCGGCGTAGCGATGGGCATACGCCAAATGGGCGTTCCGCTGGGCGGCGTCGCGGGCGGTATCGTGCTCTCAACGGCGGCAGAGTACGCCGGGTATCGCGGAGCCCTTGCAATCAGCGGTGTGCTGGTCTTGTCGATCGCCGTCGGATGCGCGCTATTGTATCGCGAGCCTGCAGAACTGCGCGGCCATCCTATTCGAACGACGGTACTGCTCGAGGACATGCTGCGTACCGGCATGCAGCCGCGTTTGATTTTGATTGCGATCGCGTCGTTCATTTTGTTCGCGGGACAGGTTGCACTGATGGGATTTTTCCCCTTGAGTCTCATTCAAGGCGCTCATCTGTCCGCCGCTTTTGCTTCGATCTTTTTCGTGCTGGCACAGTTTGCCGCAGCGGGTGGGCGCGTTGCGTGGGGATGGATCAGCGACCGGCGCTTTCACGGCGATCGCTTGACGCCGATGGCGATCATTTGCGTCCTTTCGGCGCTCGCATGTGCCGGTGTCGCGCACGCCGGCGATCTGCGAATCCCGGCGCTGGCGGCGGTTGCGGTCCTGTTGGGGTTTTCGATTGAAGGATGGTTCGGATTAGCCGTGATTGCAATGGCGGAAACGGGCGGCGAAAAGGACGCAGGCAGCGCCTTGGGCTTCGGCATGACGCTGGTTATGGCTGCGGGAGTGATCACGCCGCCGGTGTTTCAATCCCTTATGCACGACGCCGGCATTGGAATGGCGTGGAATGCGCTTGCCGTATTGATGCTCGCCGGTATCGTTCCGATTGCGGCGGCAATTGCCCTGTCGCGCCGTGCACAGCGCGTTAAACCGCAGAGCGCGTAGCGGAACTGCGCCTTCGTTGAATGAAGCGCGCCGCTCCAAATCCCAAAGCCAGCAGCGCCAATATGAGTGTACTTTCGGCTCGACCGAAGGTCTGCGTTCGCACGTCCCAAGCGGTAGAAAGCGCGAATGCGACGGCCATGATGCCTTGACCGATGGCGCGGTGCTTTCCGCGCTCTGCCAATTCCGCCGGCAAGTGTTCGCCTCGCAGTGCAATTCCGCGGTAGGTCAGGATCGCGTTCAATCCCAACACCCAGGCAACGGCGCCGGTGTACATCGTATACGCGACCCACTTGTGAACGGTGGCATGCAGCCAAAGCTGCAGCGCGTAAACGAGCAACAACACGCCGGCAAGCGAGAGAAAATTCAAGATGATGTTCACCGTCGTGGGATAAAAGAAGTGCGTGAACAGCCGATGGTGCGCCCACCACATGCCGCAAACGACCAGAAACGTCAAGCCGAATCCCACCAGCGTTACATAGCCTGTAGTAAAGAGTTGCAGCGGATCTGCGGTCAGCGTAAGGCTCAGCGTCATCTGCGCTAGACTAAAGGCGATTACGATGTCCGAAAACGCCTCTAGCCGGTGGACGAGCCGCTCTTCAGATTCCTCGCGAAAACCGCTCACGCAAGAATGGATTCGTCACCGTTACGGCTGCGCCCGCTCGCCCGCCGCTGCGGCAATGCGCTCGATGTCGCCGACTGTTATCTTCGAGAGATCTGCGCGCTCTTCGTGGATGATGCGCGCGGCGACGTCCTTATGCTTGTCTTCCAAATACGCGGTCAGGTAATGCATCGCACTGCTCTTCCCTTTGGCGTCGCCGACAAGCACGATCGCCGGCGCGCCTTTCAAGCGCTGCGCGATGGGTTCGTAAAATAGCTCGTCCGATTCCGGCGTACGCTCACCTTTGTAGTGCGCCTCCTTGCGATGCTCGAGGTGGCGGCGGAATCCATGCGGGTCCTTGGGCTCGATGTGATCGACCTGGACGAAGCGTCCATCTTCGGGTCCAGCTTTGAAGAAGCGAGCCGCACGGTGATCGATTAATACGGCGACGATCGGCGGTTGCTCCGGCGTCGCGGGCGATTCTTCGTCCTTTGCCACGCCTGCGTCGCTGAGAAGGCGCCTAAGCTCCAAGACGGCTTCCGGAGTGAGGTCCTTATCGTGCGGCTTTGTGAAAACAGCGTGCACGCCGTGAGTTTCAAAATCGTACTTTCCGTCGTGCCGTTCGGTAACGGTGCCGATGTGCTGCATCAGACTCAACACATCGGCCCATTCCAAATTGTGCGGGAATGGATGCTCGAAAATCGCGTCGAGCACACGAGCGTGCTGCCGTTCCATTACCCTTGTTTGACCTCAGTAGGCGTCCAGCGTGTCGGCGTCGGCATCGGCTTTGGTCTTATGCACCGTCCCAGGCCGATGATGCGGCGGAGCATAGATGGTGAAAAGTTTCAATGCATCTCCGCTGTCGGCCACAAAATTATGCCGCGTCCCCGCCGGAACGACGACGACCATACCGGCCGAAACACTTAGCCGTGTGTTTTCCAGGACGGCGTGGCCGGAGCCCTGGACAAACGATAGAATTTGATCGTTTCCCGGGTGCGTTTCTGCGCCGATCTCGCCACCCGAGGGAACACACATCAGAACGAGCTGCGAACGCTCCGTGGTTTTTAATACCCGGCGGAAATCGGTATTTTCGAGAGCGAGCGGTTGAAGGTCCTCCGCATACGGCTCGTGCGCGAGTTGTCTTATATCCATGATTACGCCTTATGCTCTGCCCGCTCGCGCTTACGCGTCTCTGCCCCTTTTAGCGCTGCTTCCTCTGCGATACCGTATTTTTCTTTCGTCGCCACGGCTTTGCGCGCGGCTTCTTTCGACTCCCCCGTGATCACCCGTGTTCGTGCACCCTTTTCGGCGCTCTCTTTGCGATGGGGCTGCGGATGGACGCCCAACTGGTGCCACGACGTCTCGGAAAGATCGACCTTGTAGTATTTCGCCGCCTTCTCGATGTTCGCGAACGCCAAATCGCGGTCTTCGTCGGAGACGCCCATCACCTGATCGAACCGCGCGACAGCGTTCCGGACATGCCGCGCATCCGTCAGCGGCTCTTTTCGCTGCTTTGGAAAAGCAAATACGGTCTCCGGCAGGTCACTCTGCATCGTAAGGCGCCCGTGCTTTTCATGCGGCTTCCACGTTGCTGCTCTCATCTTTTCGAGCCCTCCTCGGCACAATCTATGCTAGCATCCGCCGCCTGGACGAAGGGAGTGACAACGAGTCACCCCCAACCTGGAACTCAAGGGCGACCGCGACGATGCAAAATCTGCCCACGCCTGAGCCCTGACCTCTACGCATATCTCACGTCTTGACCGCAGCTTTCTCGTTTCGGCCAATCACTTCCGCAGTCGCGCGCGGACTCGTCGTGGCCGTCCGGTAGAACCACATCTTTCCCAGTTCGATCAATACCAGATAGAGGACGATCAACCCGATGAGGATGGCGAAGAATGCCGCAGGCAGGGGCACGAAGCCGAGAAGCCGGCCGACGCTCGTGAACGGCAGAATCATGCCGACGGCGACCACCCCAAGCGTCGTTACGGTCAGCGCCACCGACGGTTTGCTCTTGAAGAACGGTATTCGACGCGTGCGAATGAGGAAAATTACAAGCGATTGCGTGGAGAGCGACTCTACGAACCACCCCGTGCGGAAAAGCTGCGCGCCGGCATGGAACACCAGCAACATTACGGCGAACGTGGCAAAGTCGAAAATCGAGGAGATCGGACCGAAAAAGACCATAAACGGCGAATGAACGCCTGGTCCCAGTGAGCCGGCCGCTGGAGCTGTTCTTCATCGACGTTGTCGGTGGGAATCGACATCTCGCTGACGTCGTACAGCAGGTTGTTCAGCAGAATTTGCGACGGCAGCATTGGCAGGAAGCGCAGAAAGAGCGACGCGCCGGCTGCGCTGAACATATTGCCGAAGTTTGAGGAGGTGCCCATGAGCACGTACTTTGTCGTGTTCGCAAAGATACGCCGGCCTTCCATCACTCCGTCGGCAAGGACGTCGAGATCCTTCTCGAGCAGCACGATCGTGGCGGCATCCTTGGCTACGTCTACGGCCGAGTCAACCGAGATTCCGACATCCGCATCGTGTAAGGCGACCGCATCGTTGATGCCGTCGCCCAGATAGCCGACGTCGACGCCCGCAGCCCGTTGAAGGCGGATGATGCGCGACTTCTGGTCCGGCGTGACGCGTGCAAAAATGTCGGTTCCGTCGAGAGCGCTGCGAAGCTGCTCGTCGCTCATAGCAGCGATCTGCGGGCCGGTAAGAACGCCTCTTACGGGAATGTCGATTTGACGGCAGATGCTTTGCGCGACCTGGGGATTGTCGCCGGTGAGGATCTTCAGCGCAACGTTGAGCTGCCGCAAGCGATCGATGCTTGCACGCGCATCGGCCTTCGGTTGATCGGCGAACGAGAGGAGCGCCGTAATCTGCAGGCCTTGCTCGTCGTCCGCGCCGATGTGGGTGAGACCGGGCGCGCTTCGCGAGGCAAGCGCGATGACGCGATTTCCGTTGCCGGTTTCGCGATCGATGAGCTGACGAACGTTATCGTCGACCCCTGCGCATCGAAGAAGAACGCCCTCCGGCGCGCCTTTACTGATCAGCAGCCGTTCGCCATTCGGCGCATCGGCCAATACCGACATCATTTGGCGATCGTAGCTGAACGGCTCGCGATCGATCACGCGGTAGCCCGACGCGGTTGCAATGGGCGTATCTCCCGCGGCATCCCGCAACGCCATATCGATGGCGTTGCCGTGCAGCACGTGTCCGTTTTCGACGACGACGTCGCTGCAGACGATCCCCAACACGATTCCTTCGTCGCTCGGCGCGCCCATACGGTCAAACGCGCCGCGAAACCGTACGCGACCTTCCGTCAGCGTCCCCGTTTTGTCCGTGAACAGCACCTGGACGTTCCCGAGGTCTTCGATGCTGACCAAACGCTTCACGATAACGCCGCGCTTTGCCAGAACGCGGGCGCCGTAGGAAAGGCTGACGGTGACGATCGCCGGCAGAAGCTGCGGCGTCAACCCAATCGCAATCGAGAGCGCGAAGAGCAGCGATTCTACCAGTGAATGGTGCAGCAATACGTTGATGGCGAAGGTGCAGCTCGTTAGAACCACGGTCACCCGCACGAGCAACAGCGAAAAGTTGCGCAAACCAAGCTCGAAAGCAGTTTGAGGACCTTCGCTCATCAGTTGCTGCGCGATGGAGCCGTACTGCGCCGCAGCGCCCGTTGCTACGACGACGCCCGCGCCGACTCCGTCCTTCACGATCGTACCGGAGTACGCGCAACACGAACGCGTTACGCTCTGTTCTTGGCCGGTGCTTACCGCCGCAGTTTTGGCTTGCGGCAGAGCCTCACCGGTGAGCGCCGACTCATCGCACTCCAGCCCGCGCACCTCTAGGAGCCGCATGTCGGCGGGAACGATGTCACCGACGTTCAGATACGCGACGTCTCCCGGCACGAGTTCTGCCCCGTTGATTTCGGTATGCTGTCCGTCGCGTAAGACCAAAGCTTTGGGCCGTACGCGAGCCCGTAAGTCCGCGACGGCACGCTCGGAGCGGTATTCGCTGATGAAACTCAGTCCGACGCTCAGCACGACGATGCACAGAATGATGTACGCATCGGAGCTATCGTGCAAAAATATCGATAGTATCGCTGTGCAAACGAGCAGGATCAAAAACGGATTGTTCAGCTGCCGCAAAAGTACGCTGAACGCGCTCGTTTGTCGATCCGTAATCTCGTTACGGCCGAACTCGGAAAGCCGGCGCGCCGCCTCGCCGCTGGATAGACCCGCCGAAGAGGTCCCAAGTTTGCTGAAGACCGCCTCCACGGGCAGCGTCGCCGCCGCGTTCAGCTGCAGTTGGTCTGGCAATGTCACCTACAAGCGAATGTGCTCCTTACTCGAGCGTATACCGCGTTTGCGAACGCGCGGCGAACGCTTCGAGAACGCATCGGGAACTAGCCGGCAAACTTTGGCTCGTGGTCATACGGGTGCAGATGGTGAAAGTGGTCGTCGCCCAGAAACGAGGCTCGACGCACGGCCGCGACCGACCTGCGGTACACAACTCCGTCCAAGCGATTCATTTCCGAATCGAGCGCAAACGTCGAATCTTCGGAAACTTCGGCGACGATCGCCGATTGCCCGGGATTAATGGCTAAACGCGATTCGAATTCGGTTTCCTCGCGCTCCTGAATTTTTACGCCCTCACCCGCAAGGCCGGCAAGACCGCCGGCGGCTGCGCCGATGCCTATTCCTACCGGGCCTGCAAGCATACCGAGAAGCGCACCGAGTCCCGTGCCGATAATCGCTCGCGCGCCCTCGTCGGTTCGTTCCGTGGCAACTTCGATCTGCCCGCGCCGAGTGCGATGAAGTACCGTCGCACCGTGTACCGTCAGGTCTCCGCGATCGTTCAAGTCCCAAAGGGCGTGAAGACCTTCAAACGCTTTTTCGTCGCTATCCAAAACTATCGTTGCGTAGTTATCCATATGAGCTCCGGACCAGCCAGAATCGGCGGCGAACGTTGCCGGCCGCCGCGGCGTCCCTATAGTGCTGCGATGCTAACACAGCCCGGTGCGCGTTTGGGAGTGAGTGCTACTCCCTTTCTGGGCCGTTCACAAGCGCCTATCATGGCTACGTAATTGCCGGCATTTAGGAGAACTTAGTCAATGAGTAAAACCGAAACGATAAAAACGAATCCCGTTGTAGACAAGATTCGCAAGCAGGCGAGCGAGCTGCATCGGACACTGGACGAGGCGCGTACAAAAGCCGAACCGGCGATGCGCAAGTCGTACGAGGATGCAACGGCCAAGGCACAAGAGTTGGCATCTTCGTTGCGCGAGCAAGCGCGGACGGGGCAGAGCGAAGCCGCTGCGCGTTTTGCGAATGCCGCATCGTCACTCGAGTCAGCTGCAGCTTCAGCACGCAAAACAGCGGAGGCGAAAGGCGCCGACCTGCGCGCGCGTCAGCAAGAGACGGTCCAGCACGTGCGCGATTCCCTTCAGAACATCAGCCACGGCATAGCCGCCCAGCGTTCCAAAGCCGCAAAGCAGCTGGTTTAAGAGAGGATCGATTTATGAACAACTACGTGACAGTGGTGTTCGATAGCGATGACGACGCTTCCGAGGCTCTCCATGCGCTTTGGAAAATGAACGACCGCGGAGACGTTACAGTGCACGGCGCTGCTGTAGTCCATCGCGATCGGCGCGGACATCTGGACGTTGCAACGCAAAAAACCGAGCTCGGAATGCGAACAATTCTGGGCGCGGGAATCGGCGCACTTCTCGGTGCCATCGCCGGTCCCGTCGGAAGCGCGATGGGCATTGCGGGCGCATCGACGATCGCAGCCGGAAGTGCTGCAGGCCTGGGTGCTGCCGCAGGTAGCGGTGCCGGACTGTTAGCCGAAGGTGGAAAGGCGATGGAGCGTGACGAGGCCGCGTACGAAGCGATTTTTCGTTACGGCCGGGGCAGTCGGCGCTGGTAGCGGACGTTTCCGAAGACTGGACGACGCCGATCGACACCGAGATGCATCGTTGGGGCGGCGTCGTTTATAGACGTAAAGTTTCGGATGTCCGAAAAACCACGTTCTTCGGCGACGACGATCATCCGTACGAGTATCTCTATCCGTACGACTACGATCCGGATTTTGCCGAACTCTCGATGTCTTACGCCCGATAAAAGACTGCTAACAGCTTGGTGCGGCGTACTTTGCTTGTGACCCGTTTGGGGCGCGAGTGAGGTACGCTGCGCCATATTCTTCTTGATGATGGGTTGCGACGAAGGCTCGCGCTAATCGTTGTCCGGATTCTGATCGTTCGATAAGATGCCGTCGGGCACTCGCTGCGCCGGGATTTGTTTGAACGGAATCGGCGTTTGCGAGAAATTGAACATGTCTCCCAAATCGTCGGCACGCATGTCGGTATAACCCAGGGCTCCGCAATTCGGCGGCGGCTGCGCGCACGGGATATTGAACGTTTCCTCGACGAAGTTCAAGATACTTCCAAATTCGTGCTGCGTGTGGGACACGTAGCCGGGGAGCGCATACGGCGAGACCGCGATGAGCGGTACGCGCATACCGAGTTCGTAGTAGTTGTATTGCGGCGGTGGAACGTGATCGTACCAGCCGCCCCAATCGTCCCACGTGATAAATATTGCAGTGTTGCTCCAGTACGGCGAGAGCCCTATCGCATTCACCACTTTGGCCACGAACGCCGGCCCGTACTTGCCGGAGACTCCGGCGTGATCCGACTCCCAAGACGAGGGGATGACCCACGAGACCGCCGGGAGCGATCCCGCGGTCACATCCGCAAAGAACGTTTTGTCTGCGGGGGCCACGTCGTAGGTCTTGTAGTTCGGATTGTACCGCAGATGCTTGATGGCATCGGGGGCGTTCCAAAGACCCGCAAATTGCACGTTCGAGTAATACTTCCACGTAACGCTCTGGGCGTCGAGCAAATCCATGAGCGTCGTGTGGTCGAAACACGGAAACGTCCACTTTGACTGATCGTTCGTCGACGGGTTAATGAGCCTGACGCTCGTGCCGCTTTTGGAGTCGCATCCTCCGATGTTCGCATCGTAGAAGACGGCATTTGGATTTTCCATTGCCGAATAGCCGGCGATCTTGCCGGTCGCCGACGTTCCCGATATCAGATACTGATGCGCCGGAAAACTTGGGCCGGAGTTCGTTTGGAACATCCTATCCGCGAATGCGTACTGCTCCGCTATCGTCCAATCTGGCTGCACTTCGCTTTGCGGTACGATTCCGTAAGCCGCATCTACAAGCGGAGAGGGCGACGGCGACGGATGAACTAGGTGATACGTTTCCAGATCGAAGCCGTTCATCGACCCGTTGTTGTACTCGGTTTCGAAGGCTTTGTGCGAGTGCAACAAGTCGTACGGGGCGGTCAATGAAACCTGATGGAGCGGCACCGTGTTCCCCTGTGAATCTTGTCCGCTCGTCACGGTGTCGGCGTTCGGAAAGCCGTTGAAGAGATTGTCGACACTGCGATTCTCCATGATGAGAATCACGACGTGCTTGATCGGATTGGGTGACGAAAGCGCGCGCAGGCGCAAATTTTCGCCGCTTTTCACCGCCGATTGAGGGAGCGCCCCGGTCTTCGGTCCGGAACACGCGACAACCGCCGCGATGAGGACCGCGACCGAGCTCACTCGTTTGAGATATGGTGAAAAGTCCAGCATGCGCTCCTCTGACCGGGCGTCCCGGAAACGGCGGCTGCTACCGCCAACTGTAAAGCGTTCCGGCAAGTATTTTATTCTAACCCGTTGGCTATAAGGAGGCGTGGTAAGAAAGTACTACGCTCCGCGCAACGGGAGGCTGTGCGAGCGAGCGGTTGTGCTATGAAGTATGCCTGCTGAACGCGTGAAATCACGGAAAACGCGCAATTGGCGGGAAAGTGTAGGAATCGAACCTACCAGCCGAGTTGCCCCGGCCTCAGCGGTTTTGAAGACCGTGCGGGCCACCAGACCCGTACTCTCCCATGAGCCTGCCGCGACGCCTTATTGCAACGGGATTTTTCGGTGAATGCCACCAAAGATGTTGCGGTCCTGCTGCATATGCGGTTCGCAAACACGCACACAGTCCTCAGCGCGACGCCCTACTAGGTTGCTTGAACTTCGCGAGCTTGCGTGATGGCAACGACAGACATTACGTCGGCTTGGAGCGCGCTTTTCAAGCGTCAATACTATTTACGCGACCTCAACCTTTTCCGGTGGGCATCGCTGGTATCATCTTCAGGTAGAGATAGATCGCTTGCAGTTCATTGTCGCTCATTTGCCCGATTTCGGCCCATGGCATCGAAGACGCAAGGTGAGTCCCGTCGGGACGGCGGCCAGACCGCAGCGTTGTTCTAAATTGCGCGAACGTCCAGCGCCCGAGATCGCCAGCAGTAGTGAGGTTTTGCGCCGGCGGTCCGCCCGGTCCAACTGATTGACCGCCCGAAAGACTTGCCCCATGGCAGCCGATGCAGCCGACGACTCGAACCAAGTAATGTCCGTACGCAGCTGAAACTGCCGCGGGCACTGAGCTAGGAGTAGGATGATCGCGTCGAATTTCGTCGGCATCAAAGTTGATTTGACCCGCCCCAACGATTAGGTACCCAAGGGGCCCGACTCGCAATGCGGGCGTAACGTTATTCACTGGCGGAACGCTCTTGATAAAAGCTACCGTATCGGCTAGATCGTGATTACTAAATTCTGCGAAATTACGCGACGGCATAATAAGCAGTTTGCGCCCGCCGGGCGCGATCCCGAAGCGCAGTGCACGAATCCAATCGGCATCGCTGAACGTTGCGCCGACTCCACCGTTGCCTCGGGTGAGGTTGGGAGCATAGAGGACTGCGAGCATGCCGCTATTTATTAAGGTATTCCCGCCCAATTTCGCGCCGTGACAACCGGAGCAGCCAACAACAGTTGCCCAGTGCGCTCCGCGACGTGCGTCGCCGGCGGCCAGATTCTCAGCCAGATTCCTCTGAGGAATGAGACGTTCGTTAACGACCTGCTGACCGTGAACATAAAGTCCGAGTGCGACAAAGGCAAAAAGCAAAAACAAGCCGCCAAGCGCACGCAAGGTCCACTTTAATACGACCATATAGTTTTGTTCCGTAACAAGCCCACGCAACCTTGGAAGCCCCTGCATCCAAACCTCGATCCGAATCAACTCTTACGGGTGCGACGATTCTCGCAAACGTCTACTGTAGCGCGCGAAGAGCATTTGTGGATTGCTTTAAGGTCTTCGCGAATGTTGCACGCAATATTGCATAAGCGAGTAAGCCCAGCTTTCTCATTTCAGAACAAAACACAGTTGCAATCGGCGCAGTGGATGCCGTTTCTCGAGAATCTCGAACAGGTCGAGTCGCCGAGCCCAAATCTCGCCGTCGGGGACGCGTTGCGGACGGTTGCGTAAACGTTGCGCTTGCGGCGCCTCGCATTTGGTACCTCGCTTCGAAAGTAGGCGTCGCATGCTGATACGGTCGTTTACCGGATTGATCGTAGCTCTCGGCATGACGTCGCTTTTCAGGATGCAGCGGTGGTATAGAAAGAGGTTCGCGGTAGCGTGGTGCCTGCCAGCGTCGCCATAGCGCGAAGCGCATCGAACGCCAATGCACTACCGCTACGGCTCTCTGTCGTGAACGCAGGCGCCGTAAGCGTCTACTCCTCGGGCGCGAAGGGCAATGTAAAGCCGGTGGCAACGATGCTCCACCTTGTTGCACAAAATGTTGCTCAGGGAATCGAGCGTCCTGGACTTCCTCAGAACTTCGGGGACGGTCGTAGCGTAGCTGCCCTCTTCTTATTGCATCAACACTGGACGGGCGTGGACGAATTCAGCTCCACGAAGGTTTGCAACCTGTACTCTCCCATAATCCCGGTAATTCTTGCTTCATCAGTGCGTTTAATCGGGCCAAGCTTCTCCGCGAGAGAATGCCGTCGTACCGATGTTCGGATCGCTGTTTGGGCCATTTCCCGTCTGCATCCCTGCGTGGCCGGCTAAGCAGCCCCCTCCGGTTGCGCTATTGCGTTCGCGTACATACGCTCAGCAGCGCCGCTAAGGGCTGCCCATTGCGAGCAGTCTTGCACGAGTGCGAGACACTAGATCCAACGCTATTCGTCCTTTGACTTATTTTGATTTTTTATCGCACGAGATCGCGCGATCGCTCGAGATTCAGAGATCCTTCACGTGTTCGACACATCATCTGCTGCAGATAGGAGGCTAATTGAACATGTTCAAAAATCGCGCAGTGTTGAAGTCGATCGTTGTGCTCGCTTTACTTCAGACGGTCGGCTGCAATTCAGCCGCCACCTCTTCGATGACACAAATTTCAGCGCGCACGCGGCCGCTCAGCAGCGAAAGATTGGCGTGTCAGCCGGATTTTTCCCTAAACCTCACGCCGAGTCACGCGATCATTACCAGTAACCAGAGCGTCCGGGTAACAGTGAAGCTAACGAGTGTTTGCGGCCTGAGCGGATCGATAAACGTCGGCGTCCACAGTGTGTCGCCGCCGACGCAGCAGAACGATGGACTCAGCATCTATGAGCCGCGCTACGACATTCCGCTGGACGCAAACTCGACGGCAGCGGATTACATCACGTTTGGAGCAACACCGAACACCTTGAAGACGACGTACACGATTACGATTCAAGGTAAAGTTGTTTCGGGGGACTGCTGTCACGGGAGAACACACTCGGCCATTTTTACGCTTACCGTGAAGTAGCCGTTTACTCCCTCGCCGGACCGAAGCGCGTAGGGCGTCACGCACGTGAGCACCGAATCGCTAGCACATCATGCGCATACTGCAAGGGATGGCGGCGTTGTCGCTGGCAATTATGTCGCTTTGGCACATTCCGGTGCTTTCCGGCACTGCTCCACAGGCTGTGCTCCAAAACGTTGACTACGATCAATGCACCGACGGGCAGCGGCTTCTCCGTAGCGACGCCTCGTCGCTCGGGTTCGCAGCCGTGCAGTGGCAGTGCAAATTTGCCGCAACGTTCGATGGGCCGACGGCGCCAAAGCCGGTACGCTCTGCGGAGATCCTGGACTACAACGACTTCGATCGCATAAACGGCACACCCAAGATCCAAACCGGCTTCGAAGTGCCCGAAAGCATTCCGTTTGCGGCGGCGACAAGCACGATCCTAGCGCACGTGCCCATAGATGATTTGTTCGTTGCGCTGCGCGTCGATGACGCGCTGGCGGCAGCCTTCGCGCTGGAGAACGCCGGGATTTCCCGAACGGACATGACCAGCACGCGGACTATTAACAACTTACTGGTACGCGTACGACCCTTTTCGGAAGAGCGCGTGCGCCACATCGTGCAAATCGTCGAGCGCTCGCAGCTTTTTCGCGAGCCCGTCGGCTATTTCGAAACCGGTTTCATTCGCGACTGTACTGCGGCATATGAATCACTCAGCGAGGCCGCACTGCAAGACGCGCACCGCCGGGCGCTCGTGATGGCGCGAGCCGCTGCCAATCGCCTTGGCCCGGTCCTCGGGGTTGTCGATGCGGGTGGGGGCGTCATCGACGCCGTGTGCGGGTCCGGCGTTGAGCCGTCAATGCGCGAGGCTGCCGGTTTGATCCAACCGGGGTACACGAACACCGGCATAAATCGCGTCGACATGACAATTCCCGGTGAGGCGACCGTCATTCGGCGACTGAGTGCGGCGTGGCGTCTTGTGGCACCGCCGAACGGTCACGGTGTTTCGTATGATAACGGGCGCGACTACAATGCCTTTTCGCATCAACGGCGCGATATTTTGCCTTTCGTTGCGAACGGGCTACGAAGCGACGGCAACGTGATGGTCCTCAACTCGCTGCGCGCAGATATCGTGTCGATCCAACTCCCAGATGAAGCGTATGCGATTTTGAAGAATTCCCCGTATGCACGCAACCTGATGTATGTGGGCCAAGGCGTCGGGTTGCTGCAGCCGACAATCATGTTAAAGGCGGAATCGACGGCGGCGCTGGAGAGGGACGTTCAATCCGTGCAAAGGTTTGTTGCGAACAGCCCGCACGCAACCAATGCCACGGCGGGATGGCGCTACGCGTTTGCATCTGATAATTGTCACTCGCCGCTTGATGGCGCGCTTTACGATGCAACGCGCAGCGCCATTGCGAAACTCGGACAGAAGCGCATTCGCTATCTCGAACAGCTCGACGCCAGCACGACGAACATCGCCTGCACTATCGTTCCTGCGGCGAACGAAATCGGTCCGATAGAGACGTGGTCGCCGTCAAGCGATCCGCCAGGCTCCGCTGTCACGGCTACGGTCATCGCCGGATACTGAGCGGGAATCTGTGCTCTACGGCCCCACTTCCCCCGCGCTAACTTATACGTCTAACTTATCCGGGTATCGGTGTTGGCCGGCGGTCCGGTGCGCCATACTAACCGTGAACCGCGGCGTTCTGCTCCGGACGCCGCGGTTCTGCAAAATTCCGCGCAAACCGCACCGATGAGGCCGTTATTCAATGCTTTATGGCTGGATTTCACTGGCAGTTATCGTCGCCGTCACCATCGCGCTGGCGTTCGTAGGGCGCCGGCCGTCGATCGAGGAGATCGAAGACCGCATCCTGGCCGACTACAGCCGCCGCCCCTGACTTTCACGCGTTTCTAATCGCCGCGCGCGACGCGGCCCGGTAGCGTCTGCGTTTCTACTCCGAACGCACTTCTCGACTAGGAGTAGAATTCATGAACAGCAATCATCGGGCGCGTCGCGCCTTCGCATTCATCGCCGCGGCAGGTATGGCCGCATCGCTGCTGGCGCCCTCGGCCGCCTTCGCCGCTAATTGGAGCGACGAAAACATCGCTTACGCCCGCGGCTTCATCGGTCAATCGATCACCATGCTGCAGCAGGACGATCGCGACTACGGCGGCCACCGGGCCGGTGCCGTCTCCGATCTGAACGGCGTCGAATCCGACCTGAGCAATGCCCTCGCCTACGATGCAAATCACGACCGCTCGGCCGACACGCGGATCATCGCTCCGCGCACGGCGCAGGGCTGGCGGCGCAATCAGGGACAAAGCAACGAGAATCTGGAAGCCGTCGACGGCTACTTGCAATCCGCAGTCTCGATGCTTCAGCAGGATCAGCACGATTACGGCGGCTGGCGCGTGCGCGCTATCGCAGGCCTCGAACAAGCGCGCGGCCAGATCCGCGAAGCGCTTGCGTACGAAAATCAGAACGGCCCCGCCGATTCGGGCAGCGATCGCAATATGCGGTACGCGCGCTGGTTCATCGAACGCGGCATCGACCAGCTGCAGAACGACCAGCACGACTACAGCGGCCACCGGGTTGACGCAATGAACGACATGCAGCAAGCGCGCCAGGACATACTGCAAGGTCTGCACGCCGATGAAAGCGATCCGCGCTTCTCGGCCATCGCACCGCCGAACGGCGTGAACGGTGCGCAGATCATGATGCGCGGCCAGAACGGCAGCAACGAGAACTTGGAATACGTTCGCGGGATGGTCTCGCGCGCAATCCGGATGCTCGATCGCGACGCGCACGACTACGACGGTTATCGCGTGCGGGCTATCGGCGCCCTGGGCCAAGCTCGCCAGCAACTCAACGCCGCTTTGGCATCGGCGGGCGAAAACGGCCGGATGTAAGCCGTAGCTCCTTCGTACCGGCGAATCACAACGGACCGCTAGTGCAGTGCATTAGCGGTCCTTCTTGTGCCTGGGGAGGTCTGATGCGGCGCTGCGCTTAGGCCAGGCCGTTGCGAATGGCGTGTACCGCGGCTTGCGAACGCGCCGTAAAGTTCAATTTCGAAAAGATCCGGCTGATGTGGTTCTTCACGGTTTTTTCGGAAAGAATCAGGCGCTGACCGATGTCGCGATTCGAAAGGCCTTTGGCAATCAAACGGATGATGTCGGTTTCGCGCGGTGAAAGTTCGGCGCTATATGGAACGTGCGGAGTGGTGCGCGTGCGAAGCAGGCTCGCGGCGACCCGCGGATCGACGTAACTACTGCCTTCGGCAAGCGTTTTGATCGCCGCGATGAGCTCTTGCAGCGAAGTATCCTTGACGATGTATCCGTCGACGCCGGCGGACAGACAGCGCTGCATGAGTTCGGGCTGCAAGTACATCGACATCGTGCAGATCTTTGCCGAGGAACAACACGTGCGTAATTGCTCGACTGCGGCCTCGATATCGTTGAGGTCGTGATCGACGTCGACGATGATGACGTCGACTTGTCCGTCTTGCAGGCCGAAACTCTCGCGGTCGCGCGCAATGCCCGTGACGTCGATGCTGCGGTCGTCGCCGACGACTTTGGCTACGGCCTTTCCGAACAGCAGCTGCTGCTCGATGATGAAAACGCGAATAGGACCTCGATCGAACATCGGCCTTACTTTCTTCCTCTACAAGCAAACGAGCAGTCAGTTGTTTGAACCGGGCTTCCGAACTCATAATGCCGCAGGGGGCAGCAAGCAACCACCGATATCCGTATAACTTATCCGTATAATGGTGTTGGGATGACGAGCGCGACGCTGCCTGCGCAACGCTTCGGCGTTCTTTTGCGTGAGTTTCGGCTTGCTGCCGGGCTTTCGCAAGAGGCGCTCGCGGAGCGCGCCTGCATGAGCGCCGACGGGATCAGTGCCTTGGAGCGCGGCGCAAATCACGCGCCGCAGCGCGAGACGTTGGCGCTGCTGATCCGAGCGCTGGGCCTTACGCCCGAGCAGCAGCATGCGATCGAAGCGGCCGCGATACGGCCGTCGAAGCCGCGCCGAACCGCCGAACGCCTGACGAAGCGGCACAATCTGCCGCGCGCGCTTACGCGCCTGTACGGGCGGCAACGCGAACTGGAAGTCCTCGCCGCGCTCTTGGATCACTCGCCGCTGGTAACACTTACCGGGGCGGGAGGCGTGGGCAAGACGCGGCTCGCGGTGGAGCTGGCCGAGCGGTTATCGCCGCGCTTTGCCGACGGCGTGTGGTTTATCGATCTCGCTCCGGTCGCGGATCCGAAGCTCGTTCCTAGCGCAGCGGCGCTGCCGTTCGGCGTTACGGAGCCTGCGGATCGCCCGTTGACCGAAACACTGACGCACGCACTGCATCGCAAAAACCTGCTGCTGATCGTCGACAATTGCGAGCACGTTTTGGAAGCCGCCGCCGCATTGATTCAAGCCTTGATTCAAGACTGTCCGGGCGTGCGTGTTCTGGCGACCAGCCGTCAATCGTTGGATTTAGGCGGCGAGCAGATCTATCGCGTCGCGTCGCTGCAGCCGGAGCCGGCGATGGAGCTCTTCGTCGAGCATGCGAAGCGCACGGCCGAATCGTTCGACGTCGGCGACGACAACCGGAAAACGATCGAGCGCATCGTACGGCGCCTGGACGGGATCGCGCTCGCGCTGGAATTGGCGGCGGCGCGGCTGCGTCTGCTCAGCCCGCAGCAGCTCGAAGAACGCTTGGCCGAACGCTTTCGCGTGCTGACCGGCGGAAGTCACATGCGATTGCCGCGGCAACAAACGATGCGCGCGACGATCGATTGGAGCTACGGACTGCTTCACGCCGACGAGCGTGCAATGCTGCGCCGCATCGCTGTTTTTCCGGGACCGTTCTCGCTGGAGGCCGCCGCGGCCGTGTGCGGCGACGAAGGCATCGACGAGTGGCGCGTCCTGGAATTGCTGGCCTCGCTGGTCGACAAGTCGCTCGTCCTGAGCGAACGATCCGGCAGCGCGCAGCGTTACCGCATGCTGGACAGCATCCGCGCGTACGCGCGTGAAAAGTCGCTCGACGAAGGAGAAACCGAAAGCGCAAACCGGCGACACGCGCAGTATTTTGCATCGCTGGCGCAGCGCGCCGCGAGCGAGTTTTCTAAGGCTAGTTCCACCACGGCCTGGGCCGGCGCGCTGGAGCTCGAACTCGAAAACTTCCGCGCCGCATTAGACTGGTCGCTCGGCAATTCCGGCGATATGCAGACCGGCGTGCGGCTATTGACGAGTTTGCAAGAGTTTTGGCTGCTGGAAGGTTTGGCGCCGGAGGTTTTGCGCTACGCACATCAGGCGCAAACCGCGCTCGACGACATTCCGGCGGAACTTCGCGCGCCGCTGTGGCTTTCGCTCGCCCGAATGCAGCACGAGTGCAATAGTCCGACCGCGTTGCTCGAGGCCGCGTCGCGCGCATGCGAACTCTTCGAGGCTGCCGGCGACGAGCGCGGCCTTGCCACGGCGCTTCGCGAGCGCGGGATCGCGCAGATGCACGTCGGCTCGTTCGACGATTCTGAGCGCGATCTCCAGCGTTCGCTCGAGATGTTCCGCCGCTTCGGCGACGTGCGAATGGTGGCGCGAACGCTCGGCAGTTTGGGTGGCCTGCGTCAGTTGCAGGGACAATTTGAGGACGCCCGATCGCTGATGGTCGAGGTATTGCAACTTTCCAAGGAAATCGAAGACGAGCGTTCGGCGATCGTAATGTCGATGAACATCGCGGAAACGGATTTTGCTTTGGGAGACGCGGAACGCGCCGCCGAGCGCGCCCGCGAAAATCTCGCGCAGGATCCGATGCTTCGCAAGAGCGTCGATCTGCGCGCGACGCAAGAGGCGAATCTTGCCGCGTACCTTTTTGCGCTCGGACAGGACGAGGAGGCACGCAGCATGGCGTTGCTGGCGCTGCGCGATGCCGATTACTACTACGCCGCCGTTCCGATACAGCACATCGCGGCTATCATTTCGCCGAGCGACCCCGAACGCGCGGCGCGACTTCTCGGCTATTCCGGCAAGATTCTCGGTATCTCCGGCTTCAGCGTCGAGCGTACGGAACAATATACACGCGAACGGCTCATGGCCACATTGCGCGAAAAGCTCGATCCCGCGCTACTCGCGCGCCTTCTCGCGGAAGGCGCATCGATGCCCGAAGAACAGGCCCACAAACTCGCACGACGACGTACTAAGGAGGCTCGTTGATGATTCGGCTCGTTTGTATTTCGCTTGCCGTGCTGCAATTCAGCATTCCCGGTCTGCCGGGTCTCGGCGGCAACGTCGCAGTCAAGGCCGCCGCGAAGCAGCTCGCGCCGTACTTCGAGGCGAATCAGCCGATCGTCCGCGATTGGTCGGCGATATTTCCGACGGTCGATTCGCTTCCGAATAACCATGTATTTTCGCCGACGGTCGACTCGCAGCGTCAACTGAAGTTCGAAAGCGGCGCGATCGGCCAACTGCACGGCTCGACGCAAGGTTCGGTGATGCTCGCGCCCGGCGACTACGCGCTGCCGGTCCGCCTGTATTGCACGGACATTCACCGTCACGCGAAATCGGTTGAAACGTATTTGCTGGGGCCGCTGCGCGGCACCCGGGCAGGCGTGCTTACCGCATTCTACGCAAATGCGGGCCACACCGCGCTCGATTGGCCCACGCTGCAGCCGCTCTCGTGGTCGCTGCAGGAAGGTCTGAAATACGAAGAGCTGCCGGGCAATCAACAGCAGGCGTTCGACACGGTGCTTCCGGGATGGCGTTCGCAAATCGCGCAGAGCTTCGTCGAATTGATGCAATCGCGGTGGTCGACGATCTCCAGCACGGTGCCCGGCGTTCCTTCGTTGGATTCCGCACTGGGGCAAATGGGCGACATGGGGCGTTTCATTCAAGATGCCGAGTTCACGCGGCAAGAGATCGTCAGCGACGCCTCGGACTTTGACGCCTTGCGCAACGCACTCGTTCCCGGCGGCCTGGATTCCGGCGCGAGCGGCGGTACGACGCCATGGAGCGTGCCGGCGCAAAATATTTTCGAGCGCGTCGTTACGCAAGGCGCATACGGCAGCATCGGATTGCTTGAAATTCACGTCGACGGATCGAACCGCTTGCCCGTTCCCGTGACCTCGTTGATCGGCTACGCCCCGCAATGTCACGAATGTCAACCGCTGACGATGCATCCGCTGAAAGGCGCGTCGCCGCAGCCGGCCCTTCCCGAGAAAGTCGGAATCTTTTCTTCGTAGCGCGCCCCTCATTTCTTATAACTGCGAACTGCACCTCTAGCACGCCGGTGTCGTCTCGTTGGATACTACAGGCGTTCGTCACCGTCGCGTGTGGAGGAGGCTTGTTGTGAACCGGTGTTGGGCTGCCTGGTTGGCAGTTATTGCGTTTGCATTGGGTGCTTGCAGCGGAGGTGGCGGACCAAGTCCCGCTTTACCGCAACAGCAGCATCAAACATCAAAAACGGCGTCGTCGGGTAACGTCGTTCAGGATCCCGGCTTTGAGTCCGGTGGATTTACCTATTGGAAGCAATGCGGTACCGTCAACGCGCAAATGACGACTGCAAAAGCGCACAGCGGCCAATACTCGGAATTCGGGGGCACCACCGCGAATCCCGAATTAAACGGCAACTCAGCCGTCTGTCAAACGGTAACCGTCCCTGCGGGCGCCGTTTTTTCTTTCTGGGTCTATCAGGGCACGACGGACACGATTCAGTACGCGTGGCAGCAAGCGCAATTTCTGAACTCCAGCGGCCAAGTGCTCAAAACGTTCATGAAGGTCTGCGCCACCACCAACGGGTGGGTGCAAAAATCCTACGACGCGAGCGCTTACGCCGGGCAGACCGTCACGATCAAGTTCAACGTGCACGGCAACGGCTACGGCAGCGCCTACATCTATCAGTACGTCGACGACGTCTCGCTGAGCGGCGGCGGCCCGACGCCGACGCCGAGCCCGACGCCGACCGCGACTCCCACGGGACCACCGCCGACGCCGACCCCCACGCCGACCGCAACGCCGACCGGCGGATCGCCGATCAAGCACGTCGTCATCATTCTGCAGGAGAACCGCAGTACCGACGACTTGTTCCACGGATATCCGGGCTTGAATTATGCAACCAGCGCCACCGACCACAACGGAAATCCGGTGACGATGAAGGCGATCGCACTGATGAACCCGTGGGATCCCGCGCACCATTACTCGGATTGGAAAACCGAGTACAACAACGGTGGAATGAACGGATTCGATCTCGACTCGCTGGACTTCGGGAGCGGCGCACCAAAAGACTTTGCGTACGATTATGCGCAGCAGTCCGACGTGCAGCCGTATTGGAATCTCGCGCAGTTAGGCGTGGTAACCGACAACTCGTTTACCGATCACCGGTCGGAAAGCTATTCGGGCCACCTCTATCCCATTGCCGGTGCCTCGGGCCCCGTGACGCCCTCGCAGCCCAACGAATATTTCTCCGAAGACGGCAGCGGCAGTTGCGCGTCGCCGGGCAGTGCGGGAACGATCAACATCGTGACGGGCGTGGAAAGCGGGAGCGCTACCACCTGTATCGGCATCCAAACGATGGCCGATCTGTTGGACGCAAAGGGCATATCGTGGAAATATTACGTTCCGAGCGCCGACAAAACGCAATACGTATCCGCGTATTCGCAAATCAAACAGATCTACAACAGCTCGGCGTGGAATAACGTCGTGACGCCCGAAACGACGGTGCTGACCGACGCGCAAAACGGAACGCTGCCCGCGGTGTCGTGGGTCATCGGGACGTTTGCAAACTCCGATCACGACGGGCAAAACGTTCCGAGTTCAAACGGGCCTACGTGGGTTACGAGCGTCGTCAATGCGATCGGCCAGGGCCCGGATTGGAACAGCACTGCAGTCTTCATCACGTGGGACGATTGGGGCGGCTGGTACGATCACGTCAAACCGCCCACGCAGTTCGACGCGTTTGAACCCGGCTTCCGCGTGCCGATCGTCATCGTTTCACCATATGCGTTGCGCGGAACGGTGAACCACGACGTGCACTACACGGGTTCGATACTGCACTACATCGAAACCAACTTCGGGTTGGGCAGCCTCGGGAAGATGGATTCACGCGCAGACAACTTGCTGGACGTCTTCAACTACAATCAATCGCCGCTGCCGTATGCGCGCGTAAGGCCGCCCGGATCGGTCGCGAAACTCTTTGAGTCGGACCTCCCGTGGTACGGAGACCGCGCTACGGTCGCTCCGCAGGATCGCGACTAGTGCGTTAGGCGGTTGCCGCCGATTTGTTCGGCTAACCTCGAAGCGTTGCGGGCCGTAATTCCGTAGATCGACAGCTGCGGATTCGCCCCAACGCTCGTCGGGAAGACCGAGCCGTCGAATACAAAGACGTTCTCGAGATGATGAAAGCGTCCGCCGGCGTCGACCACGGACGCTTTCTCGTCAGTGCCCATCGCGGATCCGCCCATCACGTGCGCGCTCATCACGCGCATGCGCAGGATTTCCATCGGCAGCGCGGCGATGGCCGCCCGCGCTTCGTCGAAAGATCGGTAGGCACGCGCGTTTTCGTGGAGCGGCATCACGCTGCGGGCACCGGCGGAAAATTGTATCTGCGCCATCGTGTCCAGAGAACGGCGCAATCCATCCCAAACGTACGGCGTAATCGGATAATCCAGAACCGGCGTACCGTCGCCGCGCAAGCCGACCGATCCGCCGGGGCTCGATTCGTGAAATCCGTCGCGCATCAGCGCAATAATCGCTTGCGCGTGCGGCGCCTGCGCCATGACGCGCGCATGCTCTACGCCGAAACCGGTGTACGCGGTGGACATCAGCACCGGATGAATCGGAGGAACCTCGAGTTTGTAGCCGATGGGGCCGTCGATGGACTGCGTGTGCAAAAAGTGGTCGGAGTATATCGATTGCGGTGCGCCTGAAAATGCACGAATCTCGCGACCGAAAAGCGCAGTCGACACTGCGACCGGATGCAAGAACGTGCGTTTTCCGATGCGCGCATACGGATCCGGGACTTCGCTGCGCAGCAGCAGGGCGGGCGTACCGATTGCGCCGCCGGCGAGGACGATGTGCGCGGCGCGTACGGTGACGGCGTAGGGACTCGGCGTAATGCCGTCGGGACGCAGTGCGCGCGCCACGACCTCGCTCGCGCGGCTTCCGGCAAATGAGATACGCTCGGCGCGCGCGCGTGTGACCAGCACCGCGCCGCTGCGAAGCGCCGACGGAATCGTCGTGATCAGCATCGACTGCTTCGCGTTGGTCGGACATCCCATGCCGCAGTAGCCGAGGTTCCAACAGCCTTTCACGTTGCGCGGAATCACGTGCGTCGCGATACCGAGCTTCGCCGCTCCGCGTTGCAGCGCGGCGTTGTTTTCGTTCGGCGGGAGCGGCCACGGATGAATGTTCAGCCGCTGCTCCATGCGTTCGAACCAGGGAGCGAGCGCGTCCGGCGAGTAGCCGGACAATCCGAACTTGGTGCGCCAATACTCGAGTGTTTCCGGCGGCGTCCGAAAGCTGCTGGTCCAATTCACCGTCGTGGAACCGCCGACCGTCCGGCCTTGAAGAATCGTGATGCCTTTGTCTTTGGTCTTGCGCGCCGCCGACTCTTGGTAGAGATCCGGATACGCCTCGCGCTCGAGCATGTGAAAATCGCGCGCGCTGCGCAATGCGCCCTCTTCGATCAAAATCACGCGCAGGCCGGCGTGCGAGAGAATCTCTGCCGCAGTGCCGCCGCCGGCGCCGGTTCCCACGATTGCGACGTCGCCTTCCAGCAGCAAGTCCTTGGTGAGAAGCGAAGCGTCGTGGATCATTCGTGCACACGCGGCGGACCCGAATATCCAATCGCGCTCCACGATTCACCGTTGCCATACCACGCCGCCATCAGCAATTGATGCAGCGCGTCGTACGCACTGCGCAGTTGAACGATGCCGCTATAACGCCAACGCTGGAGGAATTGCCCGATTTCGGCCTCGGTGGCGGAATGCCACGGGTGCCATATACCCGCGGCCAGCATTCGCGACGGCGGAAAGCGCAGCACGCCGAACAGTTGACGAATCTCCGCGCGAACCGAGAGCGGAAGTCCCACGATCGCGACATCGGTACCGCGAACGACTTGTTCTATTGCGTCACGGGAAGGGAGCGCTCCGGCCAGCAGTACCGGCGCAATGGCCGCGACGATCGCGCGATCTTCGTCATCGAGCACCGTAAAGCGAAAAAACGGATCTGCGCTCGTACTATCGGGCGACCATTCGTAGATCATTCCGGCAACGGCCAATGCCGCACCGGCAGCGATTCCGCCGGCCAAAAGGCGGCGGCGGGAAATTGTCACACCGCAGGTATTCGTTACTGCACCGCCTGATACATACGCCCATGCGCCGATGGAACGGCTGGGGAGACGAATCCGTTCGTCTGGACTTACCACGCGCCGCGCTCGCGTATTTGCGCGAACGGATCGGCGCCGGCGTTTCACCCCGGGATGCAACCTTTGAGTCCGTCGTCGCCTTTGTTCCACCGTCACGGTTACGTCCCGCATCATTCATCGATGCGAGCCCGCAAACGCGTGTCCGGCATGCGCGGGGCCAAAGTTTGCCCGATTGGATCGCACTGCGGTCCGGACAACTCGGCTGCGTCCCGGACGGCGTTGCGTTTCCGCATAGCGCGGCGGACGTGCGCGACCTGGTGCAATTTGCCCGCGAAACCGGCGCATGCGTGATTCCCTACGGAGGCGGCACGAGCGTGGCGGGACACGTCAATCCGTTGCAAGGCGACGCTCCGGTATTGACGGTGTCGATGGCACACATGCGGCGGCTGCTGCACTTTGACGAGCAAAGCCGTGTGGCACGGTTCGAAGCCGGCGTGGCGGGACCGGATTTGGAAGCACAGCTGCGAAGCGCCGGCTACACGCTGGGCCACTTTCCGCAATCGTTCGAGTATTCGACGC
Source organism: Vulcanimicrobiaceae bacterium (assembly GCA_035938175.1). Taxonomy (GTDB): domain Bacteria; phylum Vulcanimicrobiota; class Vulcanimicrobiia; order Vulcanimicrobiales; family Vulcanimicrobiaceae; genus DASRDE01. The sequence continues at coordinate 43,221 of DASZHD010000030.1, read as the reverse complement.
TCGGCGGATGGATCGCGACGCGTTCTTCGGGGCAGCAATCGTTGCGCTACGGCCGCATCGAGCAACTCTTCGCATCGGCGAACGTTGAAACGCCGCGAGGAAGGTTGGAGATTCCGTCGTTTCCCGCTTCGGCAGCCGGCCTCGACATCCGCGAGCTCGTTCTCGGATGCGAAGGCCGCATCGGAATCATCACGCAGGCCGCGGTTCGCGTTCGGCCCGTCGCCGCCCACGAATCGTTTCATGCATGGTTCTTTCGAGATTGGAACCGCGCTCGGGACGCGGCACGCGCGCTCGTACAAAATGAAACGGGACTTTCCATGGTCCGGCTTGCCGGCGAAAGCGAAACCCGGACGACGCTTCGCATGGCTGCGAGCCGCGGGACCGCACTGCTTCAAGCTTGGCTCGCGCTGCGCGGACAACGCGGAAGCACGTGCCTGCTGATCGCCGGAGTGACCGGAAGCACGCGGGCGGCCGAAGCGGCTTTGAAACACGCTCGCGAAATCGCCGCGCGCCACGGCGCGCTGTATGCCGGGCGCCGGCCGGGCTCTGCGTGGAAGGCGAACCGTTTTCGCGGCGTCTATCTGCGTAATACGCTTTGGGATTTGGGGTATGCCGTGGATACGATCGAAACCGCCGTCGATTGGACACGCGTCGATGCTATGATTCGCGGAATGGAGGCGGCGGCGCGAGCAGCGCTCGGCAATCACGTGCACGCGTACGCGCACCTTTCGCACGTCTATCCGCAGGGCAGCAGCGTGTACGGCACCTTCATTTTTCCGATCGCCGCCGATCCGCAAGCAACCATGGAGCGTGGGCGCCGTCTGAAAGCCGCAGTGAGCGCTGCGATCGTGCAGCACGGCGGCACGATAAGTCATCAGCACGGCGTGGGAACCGATCACCGGGAATACTTACGCGACGAAAAAGGCGAGCTCGGTTTGAACGCGATGCGCGCGGTGTTTGCGACATTCGACCCGGACGGCATGATGAATCCCGGAAAACTCGTGTGATGCGCAGTCCGTGAACCGCGATCTGCTGCTGGCGATCGACAACGGCACGCAAAGCGTGCGTGCGTTAGTTTTTGATGCAAACGGTACGCTTGCCGCAAAATACCGCGTCCTGCTGGACGATTACCAGTCGCCGCAACCGGGATGGCACGAACACGACGCGGTTGGATTCTGGGAAGCGCTTTGCGATGCGTGCCGAGGCGTGTGGCGCGAACACCCCGAGCTTCGCGAGCGCATTGCGGCCGTCGCCGTTACGGCGCAGCGGGGCACCGTCGTAAACGTCGACGAAACCGGCGCGCCGCTGCGGCCGGCAATTACGTGGCTGGATCAGCGAAAATGCGACGATTTCCCATCCGTTTCGCCGCTGTGGCGCGCGGCATTTGCGGCCGCCGGTGTAACGGGCACGATCCGGTATTTCCAGCGCGAAGCGGAAGCGACGTGGATACGATCGCAGCAGCCCGGCATTTGGAAACGAACGCACAAATATTTGCTGCTCTCGGGATATCTGCTGTATCGATTGACGGGCAGATTCGTCGACTCGGTCGGGTCGCAAGTCGGATACATCCCGTTCGATTACAAAGCGCTTTCGTGGGCGAAGCCGTCGGATTGGAAATGGCAGGCGGTACCGATCGATCCGGAGCGTCTGCCCGAACTCATTCCACCGGCAACCATCGCCGGCGAAATCACGGCGGCGGCCGCAAACGCTACGGGAATCCCCGCCGGAACGCGGCTTGTCACAGCGGCATCCGACAAGGCGTGCGAAGTGCTGGGAGCGGGCGTAACTTCCAACGACATCGGCGTGCTGAGCTACGGAACGACCGCGACGATCAACGTCTGCAGCGCGCGGTACGTGGAAGCATCGCCGTTCATTCCGCCATATCCGGCCGCAATACCGGGAGCCTACAACGTCGAGGTGCAGATTTTCCGCGGCTATTGGATGGCCACATGGTTCGCGCGCGAGTTTGGAATCGACTTGGGGGATTTGGATGAACTCTTAGCTCGCGCACCGGCCGGATCGAACGGACTGCTGCTGCAGCCGTACTGGTCGCCGGGAATCAAGAATCCCGGACCGGAGGCGAAGGGCGCGATCGTCGGTTTCGGCGACGTGCATACGCGCGCGCACATCTATCGAGCGGCGCTGGAAGGCCTGGCGTACGCTTTGCGTGAGGGCAAAGAACGCATCGAACGGCGCGGCGGTCTGCGCGTTACGTCGCTGCGCGCGTGCGGCGGCGGATCGCAGAGCGAACGGGCGCTGCAGTTAACGGCCGACGTCTTTGATTTGCCGGTTGCGCGGCCGCACGTCTACGAAGCCTCGGGTTTGGGCGCCGCGATCGATGCCGCCGTCGGCATCGGGCTGCATCGCGATTTTGAATCGGCGACGCGTTCGATGACTCGCATTGCCGAAACGTTCGAACCCGACCCGAAAAACCGCCGTCTCTACGACGATCTCTACGCGCAGGTATACCGGCGCTTATATTCGCGGCTTCGTCCACTGTACGAAGCGATCGCGCGAATCACGGGATATCCGCGCTAACGCTACGATGACAGGGCGCGGATGCGCTTGCGGATCGCCCATGCGCCGCGCTCGAACTCTTGGCTGAGCGTGCGAACGATAACGGCCTGCGTCGCGCCGTTTGCATGCAGCGCGCGATATCGCTCGTACAACGTTTCCGCTTCCGCATCGCTCCAGGCTTTGCCGCGATTTCGCACGACGTGTTGGCGAGGCGCGGGATCCAAAAGCGAGCCGGCTTTCGTCGCGCGAATCCGCGACACGGCCGTCTTATACGCAGGCCGCGAGATTTCAAAGCCCGCGAAGCGGCGATTCATTCCAACCGCGACCACGCCGGTCGATCCGCCGCCCATGAATAGGTCGCAAACGAGATCGCCTTCATTGCTGCTGTACGCGATCATCTTCTTCAACAGCGCGTGCGGGAGCTCGTTCTTATTCTTCTTGCGCCCCGGTTTGTACTCGCGGTTGATGATCCACACGTCTTCGCGATCGCGGTAGTTCAGCGAACCGCCGCCTTCCGCGCCCGCGTTCAACGCATAGCGCGCCTGCAGATTGAAGGTGCGGTTGGGACCCGGTTTCGCAAAGTAGAGAATATGATAGTGCGACGAGACGAATTTCTTGCTCGTGTACACGCCGAAGTTGAACTTCCAAATGATGTGGTTCACTTCTTGAAGCCGCGTGGAGCGCAGCGCGTCCAGCACGTCGTACAGGTTGGTGTAACCCGAAACCACATATAGCTGACCGCCGGGGCGCAAGATCCGCTCGGCCTGCGCCATCCACGCGCGGCTGAAAGCGTTATAACGCTCGCGGGCGACCTCGACGTATCCCTCGACGACGAAGCGCTCGTCGCGATTGTAATGGCGGTGTAAAAGGTCCCCGTCGATACCGTACGGCGGGTCGGTAATCAGCAGGTCCACACTCGAATCGGCCAGGTGCGCGAGCGCGCCCGGCATGCAGTCCTCGTTGTACACGAGCGCTTGCGCCATCGACTAAGAGCTACGCTAGGCACGGCCCGGTCTCCCGTTGAAGTCTGGACGTTCGACTATGGCGACGGTAGAAGGATCTCACGAAAGCCGCACGCTGCAGCGTCTTTTCGAGATTACGCAAGACATCTTGGAAGCCCGCGACATCGGGCCCGCTCTCGATTCAATCGCGCGCGGCCTCAGCGAACTGTACGGTTTCCGGTACGTTTCGATCGTCGCTTCCGAAGCCGCCGGCGGCGAGATGTTCCGCCGCGTACTCATCGGTTTCGATCCGCAGCAAATCGAAGGCCGGCTGGGCGAGCATATTCCGCGCGCCGAAGTCACGCAATTGCTGGCGCCCGAATACGAAGTGATGCCGCGCTGCTTCTATATTCCGGCCGAGCGCGATCAGTATTGGGCCCACAACATCTATGTGGGCGAATCGCGAAAGATGCGGGTGCGCGAACGCCCGGATGCTTGGCACGAACACGATTCTCTCACGCTGGTTCTCGCCGACCGCGACGGTGAAATGATCGGCTATATTTCCGTCGATGGTCCGGTGGACGGGCGCGTACCGACGCTCGATGCTTTGCGCGAAATGCAGCTGTTCGTCAACCTCGTCGGCTTAGCGCTCGGCAACGCGCGCGGCCACAAAGCCGAAGTGGAGCGGCGCGAACTGCTCGAAGCAACGTCACGCGCACAGAGCGAGTTTTTCAGTTTGGTCTCGCACGAGGTGCGCTCGCCGCTTGCCGCAATCGGCGGTGCCACCGGTCTCTTAGAACAGCATTTCGATTCTCTCACGCCCGAGCGCCGCACCGAATTGCTTGCGGTACTTGGCACGTCCACGGCGCGCTTGTCCGCCATCTTCGAAGACTTCCTTTTGCTCTCGCGCATGGACGCCGGCAAATTAACGCTGCGCATGGAGACCATCGATGCGATCGCGGTCGTGGACGAATCGGTGGCGCGCATCGAGAGTCAACATCCGGAGCGCGAATTCCGCACGCTTTACCTCGCGCCCGTTCCGCGCGTGTTCGGAGATGAAGGACGCGTCGTACAAGTGCTGGCGAATATGCTTTCGAACGCGGCGAAATATTCGACTCCGGAGTCCGTCATCGTCGTGGAAATTCGGCCCTCGGGGCAATCGGTAACCTTTTCCGTGAAAAACGAAGGGCCCGGCGTACCCGAAAGCGACCGCGACAAGCTCTTCACGCGCTTCGGCCGCATCTCGGCCGAAAGCAGCGATGCCTCGATCGGCCTGGGCCTGTACATCTGTTCCGAACTCGTCTCGCTGATGGGCGGCTCGATCGGCTACGAAAGCGAGCCCAACAAGGTGACGACCTTCTGGTTTTCGCTGCCGCTGGCGGCAGAGTAAGCCGCTGGCAGCAGAGTAAACCGCTAGTCTGTGGACCCGATCTATGGTACAAGGTAGCAGACCATGAAGACCCGTCCCGACATCCGCAACGTCGCCATCATCGCCCACGTCGACCACGGCAAAACCACGCTGGTTGACGCCATGCTCCGGCAGAGCGGCGTCTTTCGCGAAGGCCAGCACGTTGAAACGCGAGTGATGGATTCGAATCCGCTCGAGCGCGAGCGCGGCATCACCATCCTGGCAAAGAACACGGCGGTGCGCCACGGCGACGTAAAGTTCAACATCGTCGACACGCCGGGTCACGCAGACTTCGGCGGCGAGGTGGAACGCGTATTGCAGATGGTGCAGGGCGTGCTGCTGCTCGTCGACGCGGCGGAAGGCGTCATGCCGCAAACGCGGTTCGTGCTGCGCAAAGCCTTGGAGCTGGATCTGAAAGCGATCGTCGTCGTCAACAAGATCGACCGTAAAGACGCGCGCCCCGTAGAAGTCGTGAACGAGGTCTTCGATCTCTTCATCGAATTGGGCGCCAACGACGAGCAAGCCGATTTCCCCACCGTTTTCACCAATGCAAAACTCGGCACGGCGAAACGTTCGCTCGAGGACAAGGCAACCGATCTCGAACCGCTGTTCAAAGTGATCTGCGATCACGTGCCGGAAGCGCCTGCCGAAGACGGCGGCTTCCAAATGCTGGTATCCGCAATCGATCACAACAAGTACGTCGGCCGCATCGGCATCGGCCGCGTATTTCGCGGCAGCGCCGGCACGAATGCGCCGATTGCGAAAGTCGCGCGCGACGGCAGCGTTGAAACGGGACTGCGCCTCACGAAACTCCTGACGTTCCAAGGCCTCGAACGCGTAGAAGTGGAGGAGGCCAGCGCCGGCGACATCGTTTGCGTTTCGGGAATCGAAGGACTCAACATCGGCGATACGATCGCCGACGTCGCGACGCCCGAAGGCGTGCATGCCGTATCGGTGGACGAGCCCACCGTCTCGATGTTCTTCAGCGTCAACAACTCGCCGTTCGCCGGCAAAGAAGGCAAGTATCTGACGTCGCGTCAGATTCGCGGACGTCTGATGGCCGAGCTCGAGTCAAACGTTGCCCTGCGCGTTGCCGATACGGAGTCGGCCGACACGTTTGAAGTGCGCGGCCGCGGCGAACTGCATCTGTCGATTCTCATCGAAACGATGCGGCGCGAAGGCTACGAACTCCAAGTCTCCAAGCCGCAGGTCATCATCACCGAGCGCGAGGGAAAGAAGTGGGAGCCGGTCGAGTACGTCGTCGTGGACGTGCCGTCAGAGTATGAAGGCCAGGTCATCGAGGCGCTCGGACGCCGCAAAGCCGCGATGTCGAACATGATCAACGTGGGCGAGTCGCGACGTCTGGAATACACCATGCCGACCCGCGCGATCTTCGGGCTGCGCGGCGAACTGCTCACGCTCACGCGCGGCACGGCAGTAATGTCTCATACCTATTACGATCATCAAGAATGGCAAGGGGAGTTGCCCGGACGCAACGTGGGTGCGCTGGTGGCCAGCGACACCGGGCGAGTAACGGGCTACGCGCTGATGGGTTTAGAGCAGCGCGGTCGGTTTTTCGTGGGTCCGGGAACGGACGTCTACGAGGGGATGATTGTCGGGCGCGCCAACGACGACAAGGATATCGCGCTCAACGTGGTTCGTGAAAAGAAACTCACGAATATGCGCGCCGCGGGTTCGGATGAAAACGTGAAACTTGCTCCGCCGGAAGATTTGTCGCTGGAACGCGCTATCGAGTTCATCGAGGACGACGAGTTGGTGGAGGTTACGCCCAAGTCGATTCGCTTACGCAAGCGGTTGTTGAATGAAACGGATCGTTTGCGTGCGCGCAAGCGCGAGTTGAGTAAGGCGTAACGCTAGAAGCGGATACCCCAGCCGCCGAAGAGCTTACTTTCGGTTTGAACGGGCAGGCGCACACGGCCCTGCGTTACCGGGGTTTCGGGCGTACGGTTTGGTGATTGCACGAGCATTTCCATTACTTTACTGGTGAAGTGGCTCCACAAGAGCGAGCGCCCAGCCTGCGGAAGTGCGGGTCCGCATTAAGTAGCCTTTTTGCGTGCGGTCGTACACGTGGTACCCCGCCTTGAGCGCGTCGGTGAGATTGTCGAATACCGTCAGGCCTTGCATCGTTTTGTACCTCTCGTTCGATTTGTTGCCTTGACTATCTCGTACTACGCTAAATTAATTCTGAATGTTTCAGCCCTAAGGCACCGGAAGGGACCGCCGCCGGAGCGCCAACCCGGCGGCATCGCGCGGCCCTCGAGCCCGCAAGACGCCCGCAGCATCCAGTGGGCCAAAAAGACCTAGAAATCCGGTGCAGTCGCGATACGGTACGTAGAGATAGAGATTTGGCCGAGCGCAATCACTGCGCCGTCCGGCCCTTGAAAGAACGTGACGATCCGTAAGCGTTTTGCCGGCCCGTTCGAGAACGGAATCGAAACGTCGTCACTGATGGGGCGGTGCGCCGAAACGCGGCCGATGCCGGTCAAACTGCGAAGCACGGCAACGTGCGATAACGTTCGGCCTGCGTTTTCTCCGGCCATGACGTGTGAGACGTCGCGTTCGTCGGCTACGGCGACATAGAGCGTTGCGGGCCGCGAAAGCGGAGCGGCATCCACGTGCAGCCGTATCCCGCCGGCGGATTGCGATACGCGGCTAATCGTTACGGGGATTTTCGTATCGCTCAACGCTCGGGCGATCGCGTGGCGCACCGCGTCCTCATCGCTCGCAACTGCGGATACGCGCCCATCGACGATCAGTTCCGGTGTGTAGACGTTGCTCGATGAATCGATCGCCCGGGCATACGTCCCTTGCCGTGCGGTGAACGCCGCGGAAGAAAACGGGTCTTTCCATCCCAGCCCGTTCCAGTAGTCGACGTGCTCGCTCAAAACGATCAGCTGCACACCTTCCACGGGTTGTGCGCTGTCGAGCTTGGCAAGAAGATCGTCCGCGGGCGGGCAGCTGGAACAACCTTCGGAAGTAAAGAGCTCGAGCAGCACCGGCGTGCGTTCTGCAGCACTCGCGCTTGCAGATGACGCGGCGGCGCACGCTGCGGCCAGCGCCAGTACGCGCGCGGCTCGGAAGAGATTTTGAGGGATAATGGGCACGCTGAAAGTACGCTTTGGGGCCTAGCGGCGGATGAAAAGAGCCGCAGCATTTTCGCTGCGGCTCTGCGTTACACCAGTACCGGTTCCCCGGACGTTTCCGGAGTGAAGGTCAGCTCGCCGCGCAGGTCGTCGTAATCGACGACGACCTTTTGCCCGTCGCGAACCTCGCCGGCCAGAATCTTGCGCCCAAGCGGCGTTTCCACTTCTTTCTGAATCGCCCGTTTGAGCGGACGCGCTCCGTACACGGGATCGTATCCGGCCTTGACCAGATGACGTTTCGCCGCGTCCGTGAGATCGAGTTCGATGCGCCGTTCGGCAAGCCGCTTGCGCAACCGCCCTAATTGGATCTCGATGATCTGCGCGAGCTGCTCCTCGCTGAGCGCGTGGAAGACGATGATTTCGTCGACGCGGTTCAGGAACTCGGGACGGAAATGCTGACGCATTTCGTCCAGGACCGTCGCGCGCATGATCGCGTACTCTGCGCCTGAGAAGTCGCCTTTGTAATCCAGAATCCGGTGACTGCCGATGTTGGACGTCATGATGACGATCGTATTGCGGAAGTCGACCGTGTGGCCTTGACCGTCCGTCAACCGTCCGTCGTCCAAGATCTGCAGGAAGACGTTGAACACGTCCGGGTGCGCCTTCTCGATCTCGTCGAACAGAATTACGCTGTACGGACGCCGGCGCACGGCTTCGGTGAGCTGCCCGCCCTCTTCAAAACCGACGTATCCCGGCGGTGCGCCGAGCAAACGCGCGACGGTGTGCCGTTCCTGATACTCGGACATGTCGATGCGAATCATCGCACGGTCGTCGTCGAATAAGTACTCCGCCAGCGCCCGCGCGAGCTCGGTTTTTCCGACGCCCGTCGGTCCCAGGAAGATAAACGATCCGATGGGCCGGTTCGGGTCGGCGAGGCCCGACCGCGAACGCACGACGGCTTCGGCTACGGCGTCGACCGCTTCGTCCTGACCGATGACGCGCCGGTGCAGTTCTACGTCGAGGTGCAACAGTTTTTGCACTTCGCCTTCCAGCAGTTTGGTGACCGGAATACCGGTCCAGCGGCTGATGACCTCGGCGATGTCTTCTTCGTCGACTTCCTCTTTGGAAAGCCGCGCCTGCCCGTCGCGCTGACTCAGACGCTGCTCTTCTTCACCGAGTTGTTTTTCGAGTTGCGCGAGCTTGCCGTAGCGTAGTTCGGCCACCCGGTTGAGGTCGTATTGGCGCTCGGCCTGCTCGATCTGAACTTTCGTCTCTTCGATTTGTTCGCGCAGTTCGCGCAGTTTGACGGCTGCCGTCTTTTCGGCTTGCCAGCGCGATTGCAACTGCATCTGATCTTCGCGGAGATCCGCGAGTTCGCGTTCGAGCTGTTCCAAGCGCTGCTTGCTGGACTGATCGCTCTCCTTGCGCAGAGCTTCGCGTTCGATTTCGAGCTGCATCACGCGGCGCGTGAGCTCGTCCAATTCTTGCGGCATCGAATCGATCTCGGTGCGCAACTTTGCCGCCGCTTCGTCGATCAGATCGATGGCTTTGTCCGGCAAGAAGCGATCGCTGATGTAGCGGTTCGAAAGAACTGCAGCCGCAACGAGCGCCGAGTCTTTGATGCGAACGCCGTGATGCGCTTCGTACTTTTCTTTGAGTCCGCGCAAAATCGAGATCGTGTCTTCGACGGTGGGCTGGTCGACCAGCACGGGTTGAAAACGGCGTTCCAGCGCCGCATCTTTCTCGATGTAGCGGCGGTATTCGTCCAGCGTCGTCGCACCGATCATGTGCAGTTCGCCGCGAGCCAGCATCGGCTTGAGCAGGTTGCCGGCATCCATCGAACCTTCGGTTTTGCCCGCACCGACGACGGTGTGCAGCTCGTCCACGAACAGAATGATCTGCCCTTCGGAATTTTGCACGTCTTTGAGCACGGCTTTCAAACGCTCTTCGAATTCGCCCCGGTATTTGGCGCCCGCAATAAGCGCGCCCATGTCGAGCGCGACGATGCGCTTGTCTTTGATACCTTCGGGCACGTCTCCGCGAACGATCCGCTGCGCCAATCCTTCGACAATCGCGGTTTTGCCCACACCGGGGTCGCCGATGAGAACCGGGTTGTTCTTGGTCCGGCGGGAAAGCACTTGAATGACGCGGCGAATCTCGTCGTCGCGGCCGATGACCGGGTCGAGTTTGCCGCGTTCGGCTTCGAGCGTCAGATCGCGTCCGTACCGCTCGAGACTCTTGTACGTTCCTTCCGGGTTCTGCGTGGTGACCCGTTGATTGCCGCGAACCGATCGCAGCGCAACCAGAAGCTTGTCGCGCGTCAGCCCGCTCTCGCGCAAAATGCGTCCGACGGCGCCGCTGTTTTGCGTCATCGCAAGCAGCAGATGCTCGACCGAAACGTAATCGTCTTGCAGCTGCTTGGCATCGCTTTCGGCTTGCGAAAACAGACGCGTGAGTTCGGGTGAAACCGTCACCGTAGCTTGGTCGGCGTTGGATCCGGTCAAGCGCGGCAAACGCGAAATCGCCTCGTCGACTCGCGCCGTGAGCGTTTTGGGATCGACGCCGGCTTGCTTGACGATATCCGGCGCGATACCGCGATCCTGGTCCAAAAGCGCGGCGAGCAAGTGCTCGGGCGTCGTTTGCGTATTGTGTTCGTTGAGCGTGCGCGTATAAGCGGCATTAAGCGCGTCTTGTACGCGCTCCGTCATCCGGTCTGCATTCATAGGTTCACCATATTAGACAGCAGGATGCTCCTCCCGGTTGCGGCGACCAAGGCCCGTGCGCGCTTTTCACGTACGCTTCGGGTGTGGAAGTCGCCGGCTCGCTTCGCGCTTTCTTTCTGTACGACATTGCCGACACGATCGACTTACGCCGCCTTCGCAGCGTAGGCGGCGAGGGACTTGCTCCCGCACATCTACGTCTGCGTCAACACAGTTCGCCCGCGTACCTCGAGTTTCCGACCCCTCCCCTGGTCGCCCGGCTGCCGGATGCGCCGATCGCCGGCCGGCAAGCGGAGAGGCGGGTGAAGTTGTTCGACTACGGGGTCGTTTCGGTCCGCCTCTCGATTCCGTTCAGCGGCGAATGGAGCGGATTCATCGAGTTCGCCAACCGTCTGCGCACGACGACCGACCTGTCGGCGGCCGCGCACCGGACGATGCGCGAGGTGCATACGGACATCGCCGAAGCGCTGGACGAACCGCACGATCCGCTCATCGAAGACTACTTCATCATCGAGATCGAAACGCTCGATCCGCCCACGACGGCCGAAACTCTGGAGCGGGAACGGGAGAACGATCTCGGCGCGCTGCTGCTCGCCGAGAGCCAGGCACTGTCAAAAACAAATTTGGCGACGCTGCTGCGCGAGCGCTTTTCGTATTTCGTCGACGACTTGACGATCGTTCAGTGGGACGCGGCCATTATCTACGATCGGCGCGAAAGCGCCGAAGCGATCGGCGATATTTTGGAATTCGCCAACTCGCAGCTGGTCGAGCTTCGAACGTACGACGCACTGCTGGACCGCGAGCTCGACAACATCTATGCCATGCAGCCGGGACGCCGGATCCGTTCGTTGTTGGGCCGGCGCGCGGCCGAACAGGCCGGCAGCCTGCGGTATATCATCGTCGACGTGCTGGAACTCATCGATCGCTCGAGCAACGCCTTGAAGATTATCGGCGATGCGTATTACGCGCGAATCTACCGCGCCGCAGCGGCGCGTCTAGCATTGGAAGACTGGCAGCGCCAAATCGACCGCAAACTCGACAGCGTCGGCGAGATCTACCGGTTTCTGAACGATCAAGCGCGCGGCGGGCGCGAGCAGTTCTTGGAAATCGTCGTGATCGTGCTGATCGTCATCGAAGTGGTTATCGGGGTGCTGACGCTGCGCCACTAACCGCGCTTTGCGCGCAGCATGCGATAGTCGCCGCTGCGGACCGTTATTCCGCGAGCGTCGAACCACTCCAGCAACGGAACCGCGTATTTGCGCGAGGTGCCGATCACGTCGCGAAACTGTGCCATCGTCATGCGCTCGTTGGCCCGCAAAAACTGCTCGATCCGCGCATGAATCTGCGCGATCTGCGTACCGCGATAGAGATCGTCGTTCACCTTCACGAGCGCGCCTTTGGCCAGGAGTGTGTCGAACGCCTTAGCGATGCCCGGAACGCGAGACTGCTTCACCGCGCCGACGACGTCCGCGAGCGACGACGGCGCAAACGGATTCGACGGGTCCAGCGGAACGTGCGAGTCAAAGAACCGTTGCTGATCCTCAGACAAACGCGGCACGTAATCGACCGTCGAAAAGTACCCGGCTCGGCGCGCGATTCGTCCCTCGTCGGCAATCGCTTCCAGTACGCGCACCAAGAACGGTTCGTCAATCGCGAGCGAACGCGAAATCATCAGCGACGTGGCACCCATCGCCCACGGCTCAGCTGCTTGCGCGGCGCGCAAAAACGCCGTGACGCGCTCCAGCAACGCATTTGCCGCGCCCGCGTGCACGTATGCGGCAGGACGCGCGACGCGCAGCACTTCGCCGCGCTCGTGCAAACGGCCGATCGCCGATTCAGCCGCGTCTTCGCGAAGATTTGCCGAACGCGCGAGCTCGCCGGCGGTCAGCGCAGTATTCGCCGCAGCTTGCAGCACACCGGTGACTGCCGCTTCGTGCGGATCGCCGGTTTCCTGCGCGTGCGGCGGCGCTGCAAGCTGTTCGATCGTACCGCCGCCCAGCAGATTCTTCGGCGAGAGCCTACGGACGACGAATGCCGTTCCCGGATACGCCACGGTACCGGATCGCAGAAACAGCTGCGCGCGCAGTGGCGTCTCGTCGCGCGGAACGGTGGGCAGCACGAGCGTGCCCAAAATTTCTGCCGACCCGATGTAGGCACGTACGGCATTGCGCCGGCGTAAAATCGGCAGTGCATCCGCGAGCGGCGTGAATTGCACCACAAACGAATCCGATGCGGTGAACTGCGGCGCAACGAGCATCTCACCACGTGCAATTTCGTGAACGCCGGCTGCCGGGATGTTTACCGCTACGCGCGCGCCGCCTTCGACGGTTTCGCGGCGCTGACCGAACGTCTGCAAGCTTCGCACGCGGACGGATGTACCGGACGGCTGCAATTTCAGCGTATCGCCGACGGAGATGCGGCCTTGCATCAGCGTGCCGGTAACGATCGTGCCATGCCCCGGAAGCGCAAAGACCCGATCGATCGGCAAATACGCCGGTGCATCGAGGTCCCGTCGCGGCAAACGGATCAGTGCTTGATGTATGGCCTCGCGCAGCACGTCCATGTTGTAACCGGTGACCGTAGAGACCGCGAATACCGGCGCATCCTGCGCGATCGTTCCCGCGAGGCTTTCGTGAATCGCTTGGCAAGCCGCTCCGCCTTGTTCGGGCGGAATGCGATCCATCTTGGTTGCGACGACGATCGTCTCCCGCACGTTCAGGTAGCGCAGAATCTGCAGATGCTCCAGCGTTTGGGGCATAACGCCTTCGGTCGCGGCGACGACGAGCAAGAGCAGCTCCATACCGGCAGCGCCGGCGAGCATGTTATGCAAGAACCGTTCGTGCCCGGGAACGTCGATAATCCCCGCTTCTACTCCGTCGTCGAAACGCAGATGCGCAAAACCCAGGTCGAGCGTCATTCCGCGCAGCTGCTCCTCGAGCCAGCGATCGGGATTCGTTCCGGTAAGCGCCGTAACCAGCGCGGATTTCCCGTGGTCCACGTGGCCGGCGGTGCCGATGATGTGCACCGCTACTCCGGCGAAGCTTTGAGCGCGGCTAACACCTCGCCGTCTTCGCCCGGAAGAATCGTGCGCAGATCCAGGAGCACGCGGTTTTCTTCAACGCGGCCAATCACGGGAACCGGCGATTCGCGAAGCGCCGCCGCAAGCCGCTGCGCACCGCTGCGCGGACGGAGCGCGAGCGCAACGGAGGGTAATTCGGACTGCGGCAACGTTCCGCCGCCTGCGTACGCGGTGCTCTCGACGATCGCAGCATCGGGAATCTGAGAAACGTACCACCGCGCGCGTTCTTGTAACGTCTCTATGGATGCGCCGAGCATTGCGAAAAACGGAATCTCGGCCCGGCGGTGCGGCGTTGCGTACATTCGCAGCGTTTCGGCGAGCGCCGCAAGTGTAATTTTGTCGACGCGAAGCGCGCGCAGCAACGGATTGGATCGCAGCCGCGATACGAGCGGCGAGCGTCCCACGATAACTCCGGCCTGCGGGCCGCCCAGTACTTTGTCGCCCGAAAACGCAACGATATCGATACCGTCCGATAACGCGTCTTGAACGGTTCGCTCGTGGGGAAGGCCGTACTCGGCCAAATCGACCAGCGCGCCGCTGCCCAGATCTTCCACGACGGGAATTCCCGCGCGGCGTCCGAGCGCTGCCAGTTCGCGCGGCTCAACTTCATGCGTGAAACCGGTGATGCGAAAATTGGACGGATGCGTGCGCAGCAGCAACGCAGTTGACGGCGTCAGTGCGCGCTCGTACTCTTCGACATACGTCTTGTTTGCCGTGCCCACTTCTACCAGCGTCGCTCCGCTGCGCTGCAGGACGTCCGGCAAACGAAACCCGCCGCCGACCTCGATGAGTTCGCTGCGCGCGACGACGACTTGCCGTCCTTTTGCGAACGTGTCGAGAATCAGCAGAACGGCGGCCGCACAATTGTTCACGACCAGCGCGTCTTCCGCGCCCGTGATGCCTTGAAGCAACGCCGTAACGCGCGCGTAGCGCGATCCGCGGCGACCCTCGAGCAGATCGAATTCGATGTTGGAATAACCGCGGCTTACGTCGCGAAGCGCCTCCAACGCGGCCGGCGCGATCGGCGCGCGGCCCAGGTTGGTATGCAACAGCACGCCGGTCGCATTGATAACGCGGACGAGCGACTCGTACCGTTCGTTTTGTAAGCGGCGCAGCACGGCATCGGCGATCTCGGGTTGCGCCCCGTCACCCTCGGCGTGCGCAAGCGCGGCCGAGCCGCTCGAAGCGGAACGCCGCACTTCGTCCAGCACCTGCGTCACTGCGCGCTTCACGCGCTCTCTGCCCAACAGCGTTTCAAACGCCGCGATGCGCGGGTCCGATAAAAAACGATGCACGGCCGGAAGGCCGCGCAGCGTATGTTCAGACATTGAAGCGCGAAGCGCGCCTAGGCGACGTGCTTGCTGAGCATCGACGTAATCGTCTGCTCCGAGACGTACCCCACGATCCGATCGACCGGCTTGCCGCCTTTGAACAGGATGAGGCACGGAATGCCCGAGACTTGATACTCGCCGGCCAAATTCGGGTTGTCGTCCGTGTTCAACTTCACGAATTTCGCTTTGCCGGCATGCGAGGAGGCCACTTTCTCGACGACGGGGGCCAGCATTTTGCACGGACCGCACCAGGGCGCCCAGAAATCGACGAGTACGGGCGTACTGGAGCCCAGAACCTCGCTCTGGAAGTTGATTTGCGTTACATCGGCCAATGCGCTCATACGAGTGGTTATTCTCCTTCTGCCAGGCTTTTAACAGCGCCGCGGGCTTTCGGGGTTGCGGCTAGCGGCGCCCGCTCGGGCCGCTACCCGGTAGGCGGCATTCCGGCGTCACGGCGCCGGCGCCACCGGTTCCCCGGTAATCTCCGTGATCTGCTTGGACTGCTTGCCCAAATTCGTGATCGCGATCACTTCATCGCCTTCACCCAAGCGCTGCAGGCGCACGCCCTTGGTCGAGCGTCCCGCCTTCCGTACGTCGGAAACGCGCAGACGGATGACTTGGTTCGACGAGGTGATCATCAGGATCTCATCTTCGGGCGCAACCAGAATCTGATCGACGACCTTGCCGATGTCTTCGCGCTCTTTCGCGAACGCCTTCACACCCTTACCGCCGCGCGACGTGTGGCGGTACTCGTCGATCGGCGTACGCTTTCCGAACGCCAGCGTGGTTACCAGCAACACTTCGCGCCGGTTGTCTTCGACGACGTCCATCGCGACGAGGCTGTCGCCCTTGTCGAGCGTCATCGCTTTCACGCCGCGCGCGTTGCGGCCCATCGGGCGAACGTCCTTTTCGTTAAAGTGGACGGCCATGCCGTTTACCGATGCCAAGATGATGTCGCGGGTTCCGTCGGAAAGATCGACCGACAGTAATTCGTCGCCTTCGTCCAGACCGATGGCGTTGAGCCCATTGCGCCGCACGTTGGCGAACTCTTCCAGCTTGGTCTTTTTGATCACGCCGTTTTTCGTAACCATGACCATGTAGCGTTCGCCGCCGAAATTGCGCACCGGGAACACGGCCGTGACGTATTCGCCCGGTGGCAGCGTCAGCAGATTGACCAGTGCCGTGCCGCGGGCCTGGCGCGTGGTATCCGGAATCTCGAATCCGCGCAAACGGTATGCGCGGCCCTTGTTCGTGAAGAACAGCACGTGATCGTGCGTCTTCGTGATGAAGAAGTTGCGCACGACGTCTTCGCGTTTCAGATTCGAAATGCCGATGACGCCGCGGCCGCCGCGGTTCTGCGTCTTGAACGTATCGACCGAAACGCGCTTGATGTATCCGCCGACGGTCGAGGTGACGACGACGTCGATATTGGGGATCAGCGCCTCGGCGGAAAATTCGTCTTCGGCCGGGACGATCGTCGTGCGCCGTTCGTCGCCGAATTTTTTCTTGACGTCCAGGATTTCCGTTTTGACGATGCCGGCGATGCGGCGCGGGCTCTTCAAAATGTCCTGCAGCTCGGCGATCAACTTGATGAGCTCGGCGTACTCGTCCTCGATTTTCTGCCGTTCCAGGCCGGTCAGCGTGCGCAGGCGCATGTCGACGATCGTGTTGGCCTGAATTTCGGTGAGTTTGAAGCGATCGGTCAGGCGTTGTTTGGCTTCATCCGTCGTTTGGCTCGCGCGGATGATCTCGATGACTTCGTCGATGTTGTCGAGCGCGATCCGGTAGCCTTCCAGGATGTGGGCGCGCTCTTCGGCCTTGCGCAAATCGTAACGCGTGCGCTTGGTGACGACGTCTTTGCGGTGCGCAATATAATGTTCGAGCAGTTGTTTGAGCGAGAGGACCTGCGGCTCGAGAGCCACGGTTCCATCCGGACGCGGTTCGCCGACCGGCACCAGCGCCAGCATGTTGAATCCGAATGTCGACTGCAGCGGCGTGTGCTTGTACAGCTGATTCAGGACGACTTTGGGCGTCGCCGAACGCTGGAGTTCGACCACGACGCGCATGCCTTTGCGATTGGTCTCGTCGTCCAGCCGCGCGATGCCCTGGATGCGTTTTTCCGAGTGCGCTTCGGCGATCGCTTCGACGATGCGGTTCTTGTAAACCTGATACGGGATCTCGGTGATGACGATCTTGTGTTTGCCGCCCTTGTCTTCGACGATCTCGGCTTTGCCGCGAATCGTGATCGAACCGCGGCCGGTGCGGTACGCCTCTTTGATCGCCTCGTGCCCCATGATGATTCCGCCGGTGGGGAAATCGGGGCCGGTGACGATCTCGGCCAGCGTGTCGTCGCCAACGTCGGGATCGTCGATGATCGCAGCGATTGCGTCGGCGATCTCGTTCAGGTTGTGCGGCGGAATATTCGTCGCCATTCCCACGGCGATGCCGCTGGAACCGTTCAGCAGCAGCTGCGGCAGTTTACCCGGAAGGACGCTCGGCTCCGTGCCCTGATTGTCGAAGTTGGTGACGAACGACACCGTCTCTTTATCGATGTCGCTGAGCACTTCCGTTGACGGACGCGCGAGCCGCGCTTCGGTATAGCGGTACGCCGCCGGCGGATCGGGATCGATCGAACCGAAGTTTCCGTGGCCGTCGACCAGCGGATACCGCAGCGTGAAATCCTGCGCCATGCGCACCAGCGCGTCGTACACCGACGAGTCGCCGTGCGGATGGTACGATTTGAGAACCTCGCCAATGATACCGGCGCACTTGCGGTGCTGTTTGCCGGGGTCCATGCCCATCTCTCGCATGGCGTAGAGAATGCGGCGCTGCACCGGCTTGAGGCCGTCGCGAACGTCGGGAAGCGCGCGAGATGCGATAACGGACATCGCATACGAGAGATAACTCTCCCGCATTTCGTCTTCGACGTTGATTTGCGTAATTATGTCGTTGTTGATGTTGTTATTCATTCATCTCGTCATCAAAGTTCACGATAGCGTCATGAGCTTCGCGGGTCGAAATAATCTCAGTCGGCAGGTCGAATTCGCGCGTGTTGAAAATCGGGTCCGAACGCGCCGCCATCGGGTCGGGCATCGGCTCGTCTTCGCGTTCCTCCGGCTGCGGCCGCAGGCGCAGAATGCCGGCCCTCAGCCGTTCGTGAACGGCGGCGGTAGCGGCTTGAATGTCTTCGAGGTACGCTTGCGCCCGTTCGACGATTTCGCGCACGTGATTTGTCAGGAGCGGCGCCCCTATCGCAAGAAAACGGGCGACTGACCAGTACTCACGGGAGAATTACTTCGCCGTATCCATGGATCGAACATTTTATAACGAGGAACAGTTGCGCGCATTTGCCGCGGAGTTTGCCGGAACGTTGCAAGCGGGTGATGCCGTCGGTTTATCGGGCCCGCTGGGATCGGGAAAAACGACGTTCGTGAAAGCCGTCGTGGCCGCGCGGCTTGGGGCGGATGCCGCAAGCAGTCCCACGTTTACGTTCTGGCATCGCTACGCCGGCAATCCGCCGATCGACCATCTCGACCTTTATCGCATCGACGACCCGCGCGAGCTCAACGAGCTCGGCCTCGAAGAGGCGTTCGGCGGCGATTCGATCGTCCTGGTCGAGTGGTGGCGCAACGCGCCGGAATTGCTTCCGCCCGCGCATTACGAAATCGAGATCGAAGGCAAAGGCGACGAACCGCGGCGCGTCACGGTGACGCGGTGATCGTTCTGGCATTGGACGCTGCGATGGGCGCCTTTTCCGCGGCACTTACCGAGGACGGCTCCGTGCTGGCCGCAGAGGAAATCCCCGGAAACGTCGCCCTGGAGAACGGCTTGGGCGCGCTCGCCGGAATCCTGCGCCGCGCCGGCATCCAGGCCGCGCGAATCAACCGGGTGGGCGTGGGTATCGGCCCGGGCAGTTTCACGGGCGTGCGCATTGCTATTAGCTATGCGAAATCGCTGGCGCAGGGCTGGAACGTGCCCCTTTCGGGGGTCAACACGTTCGATGCAATCGAGGCGGGACTGCCGCCCGAGGAGCCGCTCCTGGCGGTCGTACGCGGGCGGCGCGGCGTGGTGTCGATCCGGTACCGCTCAGCCGGGGCACCGGAGCAGCGGGACTCCGGGTATGTGAAGGACGTGCTGGATCGATTGAAGGCGCCGCTTGGTCCGCTGCGCGTCGCCGGGGATACACAGGACGTTGTTGCCGCCCTCGCCGAACGCGGATGGAGCGTGGAACCTGTTGCGCGCGCCGTCACTCCAACCGCCGTTGCCGTTGCGCTAATCGCCGGCGAACGCGAGCCTGCGCGTACCTTTCACGAAGTGCGGGCCGATTACGGCGAACTGCCGCCCGCACGCGTTCCGGATTTTGCCGTGCGCGAGGACGCGCAGTGAAGCTGGAACCGCGCGCGCCGGGCTTGAGCGCGCAGCGTTTGACGATCGAATCCATGTCCGACGCCGACGTCAAAGACGTGCTCCGTATCGAGCAGCAGTCGTTTTCGACGACCTGGCCGTCCAACGCGTTCTATCAGGAACTGCACGAGAACAAACTGGCGCATTACTACGTCGGCCGCGTGAATAACCGCGTCGTTGCGTACGGCGGAATTTGGGTGATCCTGGAAGATTCGCACATCACCACGATCGCCGTTGCGCCCGATTGCCGCGGGCGAAAATACGGCGAACTGCTGCTGCTGCACTTACTCGACCAGGCAATGTCGCGCGGCGCGTCGTGGATGACGCTGGAAGTGCGCGAAAGCAACGCCGTAGCGCAGGCGCTGTACCGCAAGTACGGATTCACGACGGTGTCCACGCGAAAGGGCTACTACAGCGACAATAACGAGAACGCGCTCGTGATGTGGGCGGGAAACTTGAAGAGCGAAATTTACAAGAACCGCATTTGCGCGCTTCGCGCAGCGCTGATCGCCTGACGTTCACGGAGCTGGCGCGCCGCGTTCGCATCCATCTCGGCCAAGAACACCGGTACGCGCACTGCGTGCGAGTGGCGCGCATGGCTGAGAACCTCGCGCGCGTGCATGGCGCAAACACCGCAAAAGCGCGCCTTGCCGGAATGCTTCACGATCTGGCCAGACTGTACTCCGCGGAACGGTTGCTGCGAGAATGCGGCGAACGCGCCATTCCGATCGACGACTTCGCGCGCCGCCATCCGACGGTGTTGCACGCGCCGCTCTCGGCGAGCCTTGCCGGCGAGCTCTTCGGCGTGCGCGACGACGAGGTGCTCTCGGCGATCCGCAAGCACACCCTCGGCGACGGGCAGATGTCGACGCTCGACTGTGTGGTCTATTTGGCCGACGGGCTGGAGCCCGGACGGCAGTTTGCGGAGCGCGCCGAATTGGCGGGCTTGGCAGCGCGCGATTTAGGCGCTGCAATGCATGCAACGATCGCCTCGTCCCTGCGGTATCTTAGGGGGAGGCAACTGCCCATCGCACCGCAGACGGCGGCCGCGATGAAGACTTGGGAGGTATCCACTGGCGGAAATTCTTGAGATTGTGCGCGCGGCCGCACTGGACAAAAAGGCTGAAGATCTCGTCGAAATCGACGTTGCAGGCCGAACGATCATCGCGGACAAGTTCGTCATCCTCACCGGACGCTCGAAGATTCAAACCCGGTCCATCGCGGATAGCATCGCAGAGAAGATCGAAGCTGCCGGACTTCGCGTTTCGCGCGTCGAGGGATACGCGGACGGAAACTGGATTCTGATCGACTTGGGCAACGTCGTCGTCCACGTCTTCACGCCAGAGCAGCGCGCGTTTTATAATCTCGAGCGTTTATGGGCGGCAGTCTCGGAGCGGGCGGCACAAAGTTCGTGAAACGCAAAACGCAGTCCGCACGCAAGCGCCGCGATTTCTGGCTGCGGGCCGGAATTTGGGCGTTCATCATCATTTTCGCTTTCAGCATTGTCGGCGGTGCGCTCATCGCCTTTGGAACATTGAGATGAAAAGACTTTTCGTAGTGGCAGCAGCGCTGCTGGCGACGTGCGCGCCGGCGCTGGCTAAAGACTTCGTGCACGATCAGGCGGGCATGTTCGGTCAGGGTACGATCGACAGCCTGAATTCGCGCATTTCGAATTTCAACGCGCAAACCGGCAAAGAGATCGTCGTGCAGACGGTTGACTCCGTTAGCGGCGCGGACGTGCGCACCGCCGCGCTCAACGCGTTTTCACAACAGCAAGTCAACGGAGTGCTGATCTTCATCGACAAGGGCGATCGCAAGGACTACATCATCCCCGATCGCGCCGCGGTGAATGCCGGCTGGTGGACGACCGAGACCTCGCAGTCCATCGCGCAAGCAATGGAAGCGCAGTTCCGCGCCGGCGATTACGACGGCGGAATCACGACCGCCGTCAATCTCGCACTCGGCATTTACCGCTCGCACCTCGGCTCGTTGGGCGCCGGATCGGCGAACCGGTATCCGAGCACCTCGTACGCGCAACAGGCGCCCGCGAACCGAGTACATATCAGCATGTTCTGGATCATCATTATGGCGCTGGTCGCGTTCTTCATCATCCGCTCGCTCATTCGCGCGGCATCGGGACCGCGCTACTACGGAGGCGGACCGGGCCCCGGTTCCGGCCCCGGTTACGGACCGGGATACGGCCCAGGATACGGCGGCGGCTACGGTTACGGCGGCGGCGGAGGCGGCTTCTTCAGCGGCCTGCTGGGCGGTCTCGGCGGAGCGTGGCTGGGCAACGAGTTGTTCGGGCGGCAAAACTGGGGCGGCGGCGGCAACATCGTCGATCCCGGTGCCGGCGGGCCTCCGGCGGACGCGGGCGGGTGGCAATCCGATGCGGGGCAAGCCGGAATCGGCGGCTCGGCCGGCGGTGATTGGGGCGGAGGCGGCTTCGGCGGGGGAGATTCCGGCGGAGGCGGTTTCGGCGGCGGTGACTTCGGCGGCGGAGGCGGTGATTCGGGCGGCGGCTGGTAATGCTGGCGGTCCGGCTTCACAAGTTCACCAATTCACCCAGCTCGGTCAAGCCGGAACAGGTTTCGAAACCGTCCGCCGGTGACGGCGAGGTCGTCGTTCAGATCGACGCGGCCGGCATCAATCCGAGCGACCTGATCAATATACGCGGCGGCTTCGATCACACGGTGCTGCCGCGTATCGTCGGACGCGATTTTGCAGGGCGCGTCGTTGAAGGCCCCGCGCATTTGCTCGGACGCGACGTCTTCGGCAGCGGCGGCGGCGAACTCGGATTCACGCACGACGGAACGCACGCGGAATTCGTCGTGCTCGACGAAAACGCAATCACGCTTCGGCCGCCTTCACTCTCGCCCGAAGAGGCGGCCATCGCAGGAATTCCGTTCGTAACGGCGTGGCATGCGCTGGTCGAACGTTCGCAATTGACGCGGGGTGCGTGGGTCCTCGTCTCGGGTGCGGCGGGCGCCGTCGGAAACGCGGCCGTGCAAATCGCTCATTATGCCGGCGCGCAGGTCGTCGCGCTGGTCAAGGACGCGAGCGAAATCGAGCTGCTCGATCGCGAAAAGATCGTGGCAGTTGCGCGTTCGGACGAACAGAATCTGGATGCCGTAGTGCGAGAGACGACGGACGGGAAGGGCTGCGACATCGCGCTCAACACTGTCGGCTCGCCGATCTTTCACGAGCTGCTCGCCGCGCTGCGCGACGAGGGACGCATGGCGATCATCTCGGGCGTCGGCGGGCGCGAAGTAACCTTCGACTTGAAAAGTCTCTACCGCCGCGATCACTCTTTGATTGGCGTCAACTCTGCCAATTTGACGGCCGTGCAGAGCGCCCGAATGCTTGCCGAAATGTCCGCGGGGTTCGAATCCGGACAGATGCGGCCCGCGCGCATTACGGATCGTATTCCGCTTGCGCGCGCCGGCGAGGCCTACTCCAAGGCGGAGAATTCCAACAGCAAGGTAGTGCTGCTCAACGGGTGAAAGCCTCGCGTCATGCGACGTTTTATTGCCATGACGCTGGTTTTTTCTTTTGCATGTGCCGTCACCGGATACGCGCTGCCCGCTCGCGCCCAGACCTTCGATTCCGCAATGTTCGGCGGATTGCACTGGCGACTCGTGGGCCCGTTTCGCGGAGGGCGCGCGATTGCAGTCACCGGCGTGCCGGGAGATCCCGATACTTTCTACTTCGGCGCAGTGGGCGGAGGTATTTGGCAAACGCAAAACGCCGGCCGCACGTGGCAGCCGATCTTTGACGCGGAGCACGTTGCTTCGATCGGTGCCATAGCGGTCGCGCCGAGCGATCCGCGCATCATCTACGTGGGATCGGGCGAAGCCGACATGCGTTCCGACATTCAGCAAGGCAACGGCATGTACAAGTCGACCGACGCCGGAAAAACGTGGACGCACATCGGCTTGGACGATACGCGGCAGATCGGCAAAGTGCTCGTCGACCCCAAGGATCCCGACGTCGTATACGTCGCAGCGCTCGGTCACCAATACGGGCCGAACGAACAGCGCGGCGTCTTTAAAACGATCGACGGCGGAAAAACGTGGAGCAAAGTCTTGTACAAGGATCCAAACACGGGCGCGATCGATCTCGCAATGGATCCGTCGAATCCGGACGTGCTGTATGCGTCGCTTTGGCAAACGCGGCGTCCGCCGTGGAATACGTATCCGCCGAGTAACGGCCCGGGCGGAGGCCTGTACAAGTCGGCCGACGCAGGCAAAACGTGGATGCAGATTGCCGGTCACGGCTTTCCGGCCGGAATCGTCGGTCACATCGGGCTGAGCGTCTCAGCGGCAAATCCGCTGCGCGTGTATGCGATCGTCGACACCAACAATTACAAAACCGGCGGCGTGTACCGCTCCGACGATGCGGGTGCCACGTGGACGTTTACGGACGGCGAACAGCGCATTTGGACGCGGGGCTGGTATTTCGGCGGAATCACCGCCGATCCCAAGAACGCCGACGCCGTCTACGTGAACAACACGTCGACGTACCGTTCCACCGATGCGGGCAAGACGTTCACACCGATCAAAGGCGCGCCGGGCGGTGACGACAACCACATTTTGTGGATCGATCCGGCCGACTCCAACCGGATGATCCTCGGCACCGATCAAGGCGTGCAAATCAGCGTCGACGGCGCCAAAACGTGGAGCTCGTGGTATAACCAGCCGACCGCGCAGCTGTATCACCTTGCAGCGGACAACCGGTTTCCCTATTGGATCTTCGGTGCGCAACAAGATTCGGGCGCGATTGCCGTGGCGAGCCGTTCGATTCACACGGGCATCGGCTATCGCGATTGGATTCCGATCGACGTCGGCGGCGAAAGCGGTACCATCGCACCGGATCCGCTGCATCCGGGTCTCGAGTTCGGAAGCGGAGGTCCCAGCAAAGAACAGGTTACGACGGGTTGGGAACAGACGACCGATCCGACGTTGTCGCGTCCCGATCAGGTGTGGCGCAGCACGTGGACGCTGCCCATGGTGTTCTCGCCGTTCGATCCGCACGTGCTGTACTACAGCCATCAGCAAATCTTCCGCAGTTCCGATGGCGGCGCCAGTTGGCACGTCATCAGCCCGGATCTCACGCGTCCGGTGAACACGGTCCCGGCGAATCTCGATCCGTACACCGCTTCGGACAATACCGGACTGACGCGGCGCGGAGTCGTCTATTGGATCGCGCCCTCGCCGATCCGCGCGCATCGCATTTGGGCCGGAACCGACGATGGGCGCATTTGGCTTACTTCCGACGAAGGCGCGCGCTGGCAAAACGTCACGCCTCCGCAGCTCACGCCGTGGAGCAAAGTCGGCATCATCGATGCGTCGCATTTCGATGCAAATGCCGCATATGCCGCGATCGACCGGCACCGTTTGGAAGATAATCGTCCCTACATCTACAAAACGCATGACGCCGGTAAGCACTGGACGCTTATCACCAACGGCCTGCCGGGCAACACCTGGGTGAACGTCGTACGCGAAGATCCCGAGCGCGCAGGCCTGCTGTACGCGGGGACGGACCTGGGGATCTACGTGTCGTTCGACGACGGCGCGAATTGGCAGTCGCTGCAGCTCAATTTGCCGCCCGCATCGGTGCGCGACATCGTATTTCGCAACGGCGACGTCATCGCCGGAACGCACGGACGCTCGATTTGGATATTGGACGATGCGGCGCCGCTGCGGCAACTCAGCGAACGCGTCGCGCGGTCGCGCGCGGCACTCCTGAAACCCGAAACGGCGATTTTGTTCCAACGCGGTGCGGGTTTCGGTCCCGGTCTGCACGATGAAGGGACGCCGATCCCGCCGGAAGAGCCGCAAGGCGAGAACGCGCCGTACGGGGCGCTGATCGATTACTACGTTTCGAATGCGTCGACGCCGGTCGTTCTGACCATTGCCGACGCAAACGGCAAAACGGTGCGCCGTTATGCGAGCACGGACAAACCCGAAACGATCGATTACAAGCATCTCGACATTCCCGCGTATTGGTTCCATCCGGCACAGCCGCTCCAAGCAACCAGCGGCGCACACCGCTGGATCTGGAATCTGCAGGAGGGCGACGATCAAGGACCGGTCGTCCCGCCGGGACGCTACACGGTAACGCTGTCAGTCGACGGCCGGTCGTACAGATCGCCGCTGCGCGTCGTAAACGATCCGCGCGTGCGCGTAAGCGATGCCGATTTGCGCGCGCAGTATGCGTTTGCACTGCAGGTCCAAAGCTTGATGCAGCAAGTTCAGGCGGCGCGGACGCGCGCCCAGAAGGCCGGGCTGAAAGCGCTGGCCGGTACGGAGCCTTCGGCGACGCCGGACGAAGGCGGGGCGATACCGCAAGACTTCCAGAGCTTGCGCTACATCGGCGGTGCGCTCGGCGCGCTCTACGGAGCTGTCGAGAGTGCGCCCTCGGCGCCGACACCGGAGTTCATTCGCGCGTTTGCCGTGCTGCGCGACAAAGCTACCGCGGCGATGTCGAAATTGCGGACCGCTTCACCGGTCCGCTAACGCGGCGTCGTACCAGCGGTTCAAATCCGCTTTGAACGACGCCAAGGCTGCGGGATTCAAGTACACCATGTGCCCGGACGGATAGAATCCGAACGTGATGTTCCGCTGTAGTTCGGGCGCGATGTTGAGATGCTGCAGCGCGTACTCGGTCGCGAAAAACGGCGTCGCGAAATCGTAGTAACCGTTCGCCGAGAATACGTGCAGATGCGGATTCTCCGACATCGCTTGCGCCAAGTCGGGCGCGACGTTGGCGGGCGGATCTTGGCCGTTATGATGCATGTCCCATCGCGCGCCGAGCTGACCGCCGTAAGCCGTGGGGCGATACAGCAGGTTGGTGCGATATCCGAGCGTTGGACCGATGTAGGAGTTGAACGACGCGACGAACGCGCCGGAGATCCCGACGTCGGATGGATCCCAGTCGGGCTGATCTTCCGGCGGATCGATGCTGTACGTGGCGTAGCGCGCGTCGTAACGTCCGATCACCGTGTCTTGTCCGCGCAATAATTCGCTCTCGAAGCGCGGATACGAGATGCGCAGGCTGGAGTTGCGGATGTACGCTTCCGGCAGGCCCAAATACTGGTGCAGTTTGCTCACAACGCGTGCGCGTTCCGTACTATCGAGCGTGTCGCCGAGTGCCAGATCGTGCAGATACTCCGAACCTGCGAAATCCTCGACGCTGTTGACGAACGACTGCAGCGACTGCCCGTTGCGCGGAATCTTGCCGTGATACCACGCCGCGGCTGCTTCGGAGGGAAGCCAAAATACGTACGACCAATCGCCTTCGGCAATCGGCGAGCCGCCGCCGAGATCCAGCAGCCCGAAGTTCAAAACGGACGACAGCAGCACGACCCCGTTGAACTGCACGCCGGCATCTTGCAGCATGTTCACGAGCACGCAATCCCGCGTCGTTCCGTAGCTCTCGCCGAACAAGAATTTCGGCGATTGCCACCGGTTGAATTGCCCGATGTAGCGCTGAATGAACTGGCGGAACGCGCGGCCGTCTTGATCGACGCCCATAAAATCTTTCGGATCGCCGGCGCCGACGACACGGCTGAAGCCCGTATTGGGCGCATCGATAAACACCAAATCGGATTTATCGAGCAGCGTGAAGGCATTCGGCGCAAAGGTGTACGGCGCAGCCGGGTTCGCCTTGCCGTTGACGACGCGCACGCGCATGGGTGAAAACGAGCCCATGTGCAGCCAGATGGTCGAACTGCCGGGGCCGCCGTTGTAGAAAAACGTCACCGGGCGCCGCCGGAGATCCGCCCCATCCTGCGTGTACGCCACGTAGAAAATGTGGGCGGTAACCTGTTCGCGATCGTTGCGCAGCGTGATGTTGCCGGCGCGCGCGGTGTACGCGACGTCACGGCCGTTCAACGTAATGTGATGATGCGTCACCGCGTCCGGCGGCGGCGGCGCAACCGGCGGCGCGCTGGGGCGCGGCGACGGTGTCGCACCAGCGAGCGCGACGGCACAGAGCACGGTGACGAATTTACGAAGATGCATTCCGTTCGGCTCCTAGCGGCTCAGGGCGGTATCGTACCAGCGGTCGAGATCGCGCTGATACTGCGCCAGCGCGGCGTCGCTCAAATAAATCATGTGTCCGGCTTCGTAAAATCCGTACGTTATGTTTGAGCGCAGCGCCGGGGCGATGTTCAGATGCTGCAGCGTGTACTGCGTGGCAAAGAACGGCGTCGCAAAATCGTAGTACCCGTTTGCGGAGAATACTTTCAAGCTCGGGTTCTGCGTCATTGCATACGCCAGATCGGGCGCGACGTTCGGATTCGACTGACCGTTGTGGCTGAAGTCCCAGCGTGACTCGGGCGAAAACACCAGGTTGTAGATGTTCGTCCGGTACGTCAGCGGCGTTTCGTATTTCAAGTCGTCGCGAAGATACGCGTTGATTGCGGTCGTGTACGGACCATCGATCGACGAGTCCGTCGGATCCCACGGCGGTCCTTCGTTGGTCGCCCGATCGAGTGAATAGGTTTGATACCGCGAATCCAACCGGCCGACGACGATACCTCGATCGCGCAGCAATTCTTGCTGAAACCGGGAGTACGGCACTCGAAGATTCGACGTTAGGACGTAGCCGACGGGCACGCCCAGGTACGCCGCAAGATGCGCCGCAACGGTTCTGCGCTGCGCCCCGGGGAGGCGCGCTCCCTGATACAGCGCGTTCAAATACTCGCCGATCCCGAACTGTTCGACCTGCGCGACGAACGCGCCCAGATCGGCCGGTCTGTTGCGAATCTTTCCGTGAAACCACGCCGTCGCCGCCTCGGTCGGCAGATAAAAAACGTACGGCCAGTCACCGGCCGCAATCGGATCGCCGTTCGTGTAATCCAGTCCGTAGTTGAGGATCGACGACTGCAGCACGATGCCGTTCAGCGGGATGCCCTGATCCTGAAGATATGCGGAAAGCGCGCCGCTTCGCGTGGTTCCATAACTTTCGCCGA
Source organism: Vulcanimicrobiaceae bacterium (assembly GCA_035938175.1). Taxonomy (GTDB): domain Bacteria; phylum Vulcanimicrobiota; class Vulcanimicrobiia; order Vulcanimicrobiales; family Vulcanimicrobiaceae; genus DASRDE01. The sequence goes on along the minus strand of DASZHD010000030.1, from coordinate 14,740 downwards.
AAAGAAACTTGGGCGCGTTCCAACGGTGAAAGCGCGTGATGTAGCGCTGGATGAACTGTCCGAATGCTTGAACGTCGGCGTCCAAGCCGAAAAACATCTTCGGCGTTCCGGCGCCGGTCAGGCGGCCGAATCCGGTGGCGGGCATGTCGATGAACACCAAATCCGTTTTGTCGAGAATGCTGTACGGATTGTCGGCGATGCGGTACGGCGGAGGACCCGAGGGTTTCCCGTCGCCGGCGAGCACGCGCACCGGTCCGACGGACCCCATGCGCAGCCACATCGTCGAACTGCCGGGACCGCCATTGTAGAGAAACGTGACCGGACGATTTTCTCCCTCGACCGTGTATGCCGTATAGAAGACGCGAGCCGTCGGTTCGTCGCGCTCGTCGCGCAACGTGATGGTTCCCGCGCGAGCCGTGTACGCAATGGCGCGCCCGCCGATGGTCACCGTATGTTCGCTGACGGCATCCGGCGTTTCGCCAGGTGATTCGGGCGAGGCTACCGGCGTGGGCGAAGGTTTGGGAGCCGGCGTAGCGGCGCGTGCAAACGGTGCCAAAAACGCGGCGCATGCGCATACCGCCAAAAGGCATTCCGCAAACCGCTTCATTCAGCGTTCTCCTCTATAAACGGCGTCGAGCGCGATCGGAGCATCGTCGGGTGTATGTATCGACTCTTCGGCACTCGCTTCCCCCGGTACCGTTATGACATCGATATGGCCGTTTTCACACCGCATCTCCAATTGCATTTGCGCGGGAGGGTTTGCGGTGGCGAACGCTACGGGGTCTCCTTGCGAATCCACGATGAACGAGCGCGCTCCCGCCGTTGCCAGGAGCGCGTTACATAACGGGCAGCGGCGTTCGCGCAGATGCACGATGCTCAGGAACACCGCTCAACGATAAAGCTCGCGCCGCAGATCGTCAACGGCTTGAACGATCGCATCCAAGTACGGAACCATCGCGCCTTTAATGCGGTCGAGCCGCGCCTCTCCGTCCGCAGTGATGTGGTAGATGCGCCGCGATCGTTTGCTGGGGTGTTCCCAGGTCGCACTCAGAAAGCCGCGCTCTTCAAGGCGACGCAGCAGCGGATAAATTTTGTTCGTGTTAACCGCGACGAGTCCGCCGCACAGCGCGTCGATTCGCTGCATGAGCCCATACCCGTGATCGGGCCGCTTCTTCACCAAATGCAAGATCAAGACGGGGAAAACGGTCTTGCTCTTTATCGGGCCTTTGAGGACTTCGTCGACGCGGGTCGGAGCAACCGCGGGATGCGCCACAGCGTTCTATGCGTGCGCCGGTTCCGGCGTCTGCGCGTACAGCCGATCCACCAGCGACGCATATTTCGCTTCGACCACGCGGCGTTTCACTTTCAGCGTCGGCGAGAGGTCGCCGTCTTCGACGGTAAGATCGCGCGGCAGAATTCCAATTTTGCGAACTTGCTCGAACTTTGCGAGGTCGTCCGTGTTCCGGCGTACTTCAGCCGTCATGAATTCGATGACGTCGTCACGGCGCGCCAATTCGGCAATCGGGACGTCTGCGGGAATGTCCAGTTCGGTGCGCACCAGATCCCAATTCGGAGAAACGAGTGCGGCGGGATGCGGACGCGAATCGCCGACCAGCATCACTTGATTCACGTATACGGAACGCTTTATCGCGGCTTCGACGCGCGAGGGGGCAACGAACTTGCCGCCCGAGGTTTTGAACAGTTCTTTTTTACGATCCGTGATGCGCAGAAACCCGTCCGCGTCGACTTCCCCGATGTCGCCCGTGTGATACCAGCCGTCGATAAGTACCTCGGCAGTGGCGGCGGGATTTTTGTAGTAGCCGAGCATGACGTTCGGGCCTCTGGCAAGGATCTCGCCATCGGGTGCGATCCGCACTTCCACGCCGGGAATGGGCCGTCCGACCGTGCCGTAATGGTTGTTCTCGTACGTGTTTGCCGTGATCACGGGCGAGCATTCCGTCGGACCGTAGCCTTCGACAATCGGAATTCCCATCCCGAGCATCGTCATCGCAACGTCGAAGTGCAGCGGCGCAGAACCGCTCGCCAAAAACTTCACGCGATCCAATCCCAGCAGTGCCGGAATCTTTCGCAGCACCAGCGCTCGCGCGACCCGGTACTTCAGCGCAAGCAGCAGTCCGGGATTCGTTTTGAGCACCTTGGCCGTCATGTACGCGCATCCGGTTTCCAACGCCCACGGGACGAGCTTTGCTTGAAGACCGCCATGCTGCTTAGCCTTGGCCGTAACGCCCGCAATCATGCGTTCGAAGATGCGCGGTACGGCGGTCATGGCGACGGGGCGAACGTCTTTCAGATCGTTGACCAACTCGTTGACGTCGTGGCTGATGTAGTGGTGCGTTCCCGTCGTCATGTAGCCGTACATGATCGTGTGCTCGTAAATGTGCGAAAACGGAAGCACCGAGAGCACGTCGCTTCCCGGCACGAGTACGCTCATCGCGCTGCGAAACGTGGATTGCACGTTCGAAACCAGATTGTAATGCGAAAGCATGACGCCTTTTGGATCGCCGGTCGTTCCGGACGTGTAAATCAAGACGGCCATGTCGTCCGGTTTGACGCCTTCTTCGAAAGCGGCCGGCCATTCCGGGTGCGAGGCGCGGAGTTGCGCACCCCGCGCTTCGAATTCGGACAGCGTACCTTCCCCCGCGCCGTCGAAAACGATCACGCGCGGCAGTTGCACGGAAAGCGCGCGCAGCCGCTGCGCTGCCGCAGGCGTATCGACGAACACGAGCTTCGCTTCCGAATTGGTGAGAATGAACGCTACTTGATCCGCCGCTTGCGTTGGAAAGATCGGCACGACCACGCATCCGGCGAAAAGCGTTGCGAGATCCGCCACGATCCAATCCACGCGGTCGACGGAAATCAGCGCGACGCGATCGCCGGTGGACAGACCCGCATCACGGATGGCGCATGTGACATCCTCTACGCGGCGCAGAAGTTGCTCGCTGCTCGTCGGCGTCCAAACAGTGTGGACGCGCTCTACAAGTACGCTGTCGCGAGGCTTCGAGAGAGAGCGGCGGATGAACGCGGGTAAAGTTTCCCGCGCCGGGAGCTGGTCCATGCAACCTCGTTCGCGCCCCGCACGCTCGCGCCTTTGCTATTGCGAGGTCGTACGAAGGTACGGAGCGAGCGCATCCAGGCGCCGTTGCGTCATGCCTGCGACGTCGGCGAGTTCGTCGACCGACGCAAACGGCCCGTTCAGGCTGCGGAATTCAACGATGCGCTCGGCAAGAATCGAGCCGATCCCCGGAAGCGACGCGAGCTGGCCGGCATCGGCAGTATTGACGTCGACCGGAGCGGACGGCGCCGCACGGGTTCGGCGGCGCTTGCGAGCATGTGCCGAGCGCGTTGCATGCGAGCGCAATCGCGCCGTGGTGCGTTCACCCGCGCGCAGCACGTCGATTTCTTCGCCGTCTGCGACGTGTTCGGCCAAATCGATCGACGCGGGGTCTGCCGCATTCAGCAAACCGCCGGCGGCCTTTACCGCATCGTCGATGCGCGAGCCTTCGGCAACGCGATAGAGTCCGGGTCTCGCGACGGCGCCTACGACGTACACGACGCAAACCGGCGACGCGAAAGGATGTCCTTTCTGAAATCGGTGCGCGCGTGGAGGCGGATTCGCCGCTACCGTAAGGGTGGGCGGCGCCGCGGGCCGTGCAAACGCGAAAGCGAGGATCGCTGCCGATGCGATGCCGCCGAGGACGAGCAGCCGGTTCATCACGGGCCGTTCACGCCCGGCGCGGCGCGCAGAAAGGGTTGGCCAAGGCCGTGCCCTTATATCACCAGTTCCTATGGCCGATACGTACGACTTTCGCGCTGTCGAGCGGAAATGGCAAGAACGCTGGGAAGCGTCGGGCATTTACGCGACGCCGGACGACGGACGCGAGAAATATTACGTTCTGGAAATGCTCCCGTATCCGAGCGGCGATCTCCACGTCGGTCACGCGAAGAATTACACGCTGGGCGACGTCATCGCGCGCATGACGCGCATGCTCGGATACGCGGTGTTGCATCCGATGGGCTGGGACTCGTTCGGCTTACCCGCCGAAAACGCCGCGATCGCGCGCGGCGCGGATCCGAACGTTTGGACGCGCGAGAATATCGCGAACATGCAGCGGCAAGTGCGTTTGATGGGTACCAGCTACGACTGGTCGCGAGAGATCACGACGTGCGATCCGGAGTACTACCGCTGGAATCAGTGGATCTTTTTGCGTTTATACGAGCAAGGACTCGCGTACAAACGCGAAGCGCCGGTCAATTGGTGCCCGCACGATCAAACGGTTTTGGCGAACGAGCAAGTCATCGACGGCCGCTGCTGGCGGTGCGACACGCCCGTCGAGCGGCGCAATCTCTCCCAGTGGTTTTTGAAAATCACGGCGTATGCGGACCGGTTGCTGGCGGGTCTGGACGAACTCGAGGGCTGGCCCGACCGCACGAAGACGATGCAGCGCAATTGGATCGGACGCAGCGAAGGAACGCAGTATTCTTTCGGCATCGAGAATACGGAAGAGCGAATCAGCGTCTTCACGACGCGCGTGGATACGCTGTTCGGCGCTACGTATCTCGCGGTGGCACCCGAGCATCCGATCGTCGAGCAGATCGTCACCAAGAAACAAGCTGCGGGAGTTCGCGAGTTCGCGCAGAGCCTGCGTTCCAAGTCCGAATTGGAACGCACGAGCTTGATGGAAAAGGCGGGCGTGTTTACGGGCGCGTACGCGATAAATCCGCTCTCGCACGAGCGCATCCCGATCTGGGTGACCAATTACGTGCTCGCGGAGTACGGAACTGGCGCGATCGGCGGCGTGCCGGCGCACGACGAGCGCGACTTCGATTTTGCGCGCAAGAACGGGCTGCCGATCGCGCAGGTCATTGCAAAGCCGGGAAGCGACATTACCGTGCCACTGACCGAACCCTATGTCGAAGACGGCCGCCTGATCGCGAGCGGCGACTTCACCGGCATGTCCAGCGCGCGAGCGCGTAAAGCCATTACCGAACGCCTTGCGGCAATGGGTATAGGCGAGGCGCGCATAAACTACCGTTTCCGCGACTGGCTCGTCTCGCGTCAGCGCTATTGGGGCACGCCGATTCCAATCGTGTACTGCAGCGCGTGCGGCGAGGTTCCGGTACCCGACGATCGATTGCCGGTGGTCTTGCCGGCCGACGTTCCGATTACCGGCGAAGGATCGCCGCTGGCGCGCGATGAGCGCTTTATCAATACGAATTGTCCGAAGTGCGGCGGTCCGGCAAAACGCGAGAGCGACACGATGGACACGTTCTTCGAATCGTCTTGGTACTATCTGCGCTACATCGATCCGCGCAACGCGGAGCAGCCGTGGGATCCTCGCAAAGCCGCGAAATGGGCGCCGGTCGATCAATATATCGGCGGCACCGAACACACCGTGCTGCACTTGCTGTACTCGCGGTTCTTCTACAAGTTTTTTCACGATCGCGGCTGGGTCAGCGGCGCGGACGAACCGTTCACGCGGCTGTTTCATCAGGGGTTCGTCCTAAGCAACGGCGAGAAGATGAGCAAGTCGCGCGGCAACGTGGTCGGCATCGATCAAACGGCAGACACGACGGGTGTCGATGCGATGCGCCTGTTCCTGATGTACGTGACACCGCCGGAAGATACTGCCGATTGGACCGAAGAAGGTATCAGCGGCCGCGTGCGGTTCGTTAATCGCGTTTGGCGCGCGTGCGAGCCGCTGACACAAGCGGCACGTTCGGTAGACGTCCGCTCCATGCCGGAACCCGACACACCCGAAGAAAAAGCGCTGCTTCGCGCCGTCCACGTCGCGGCGAAGTCGGCGATCGACGAAACGCGCAGCCGGCGTTTTCATTACAACACGACGATCGCAAAACTCGACGAGTACGTGAATGCTTTGACCGGAATGGTGCAAACACACCGCGAGTCGCGCGCCGTTCTGTACGCGGTTCACGCATTACCGCTAATCATCGCGCCGTTCGCGCCGCACATGGCCGAAGAGCTGTGGGAACGTTTGGGCCATGCGACGTCCGTGCATTTGGAACCGTACTTGGAACCCGACGAACGCGCGCTGGCCGTGGAAGAGATTACGCTCGTCGTGCAGGTGAACGGCAAGATCCGCGCGCGCCTCCAAGCTTCGCCGGGAATAACGGAGGACGACGCGTTTCGGCTGGCGCTCGAGCAGTCGGGGGTTCGGGCACAGCTGGACGGCAAGGAGATCCGCAAGCGGATTTTCGTTCCGGACAAATTGCTGAATTTGGTCGTTTAGCACACCAGGAAGCCGCCGGGGTCCAGCCGGAATGGTCTGATTATGAAGACGCGGGCGCTCATACGTGCAGCGTTCATCATCGCGTTAACGGCGATCCCCGTAATCACCAGTGCGGGCGATTTGGCCCTGCCGTGGCATCCTTGGGCATCGTTCGGATTCGGCGTCGACCAGACAGGGACCGTCACTGCGGTCGATCCCGTCGCAGCAAGAGCCGGCCTGCGCGCCGGCGATCGCGTTGCGGTGGACCAAATGGCCGCGTCGGACCGCTGGGTTTTGAGTTCGACCTCGATTGCGCGTGACGGGCGCCGTCTTCTCGTACCACTGGCCTCCGGACGCACGGTTACGGTCGTTGCGCATCCGCATGCCCGGTCGGTCATCGACAACGTTACGGTCATCTTCGCGATTCTCGGGGCGATTCTGTACATTCTGCTGGCGGCGTTACTCGTCCTAATCCGCCCGAGTCCGGTAACGTGGGCGTTCTATGTCTTCTCGTACGCCTATTGTTTCGCCGGTACGCTCTTCCCCGAATACATGCCGTTCGAAGCGTCGGTGTCGCTCGCGATCTTCATTTCTTTGGCAAGTTCCGCCAGCTTCGCTGCAATGTTTTCCTTCGCGCTTCGCTTTCCCGACGATCGGCTCTCCGGCGCCGCGCTTACGGTAGAGCGCGTCTTTTTTTACGGCGTAGCGCCAATCGCAGCGGCGTGCGGAATCTCCGCAATCGCGGCGTTTCTGCTGGGTCACGTCGCGGCCGCGACCACCTTAATCAATGCTTCCAACTTTATCGCTTATGCAGCGATTGCGACCGCGATCGTTGCGTTGCTGGTGCGTTATGTGACGGCAGCTTCGGAACGGCGCAACCGGTTGCGCTGGATCGTGCTCGCGTTCGCCTTTGCCTACGTACCGGTGCTCGCTCTGAACATTATCGCGAACGTGTTCGGCGTCTTCCCAGGCATTTGGGTCGACAACATCGCGCTCGCCTGGATGCTGCTTGCCCCAATGGCGCTGGCATACACGATCTTTAAGCACCGCTTGTTCGATATTCGTCTGGTAGTAAGCCGTACGCTGGTGTACGGTGTGTTAACTTCAATCATCGTCGGCGTCTTGGCCCTGGTCGACTGGGCTTTCGGCCGCTGGATCGCAGAATCGCGTTTCGCGATCTTCGGCGAGCTCGCACTGGCGCTCGCACTCGGCACGCTGCTCACAACCGTGCACCGGCGCATCGAGCACTCGCTCAATCACATCATCTTTCGCGCACAAACGCTCGCACTGCATGCGCTCCGGCGCTTTACGCAGGAGATCGATCTCATCCCGGATCCGCGCCGTCTTCTATTGCAGACCTACGACGCGCTTCGGACGCGCTTGGAAAGCGACTACGTGGGAATCTACGCGGCGGACGGCGGGTCGTTCGTGCTTGGAACGCCCGGCAGCGACGCGCTTCCCACCCTGCTTCCGGGCGATGACTTCGCCGTGCTGCGCTTGCGCCGGTGGAGCGAAGCCTTCGAATGCGACGAGCCGGAGCATCCGCTGCGCGGAGCGCTGCTCTTACCGATGACCGCACGCACGCAGCTCGTTGGGTTTATTGCGTGCGGTCCGAAACGAGACCACACACATTACCTCCCTGAGGAAGTTGAAACGCTTTCGGCCCTCGCCCACCGCGCGGGTTCGGCGTACGGCTGGATGACGGTGCGTCAGCCGTTGTCGGTTACTGGGGCGCCAACCGCAGCGCCTCTTTGAAATACCCGTACGTCTCGCGCATCCCGTCCGCTAGCGGAGTATCGGGTGCGAAACCGAGTTCCTTCCGCGCAAGCGATGGATCGATCTGTGCGTCACGTGCATCACCGGGCCGCTTCGCGCCCTTTTCGATCGGCAGCTGCAGTCCGCTGATTTCACACAAGATACGATAGATCTCGTTCACGCTGGTGCGCTTGTTGGTACCGATACAATACGCCCCGCCGGAGCCGCGCTCGACCGCGGCCACGTTCAAGCGCGCTACGTCTTTGACGAACACGTAGTCTCGCGTTTGTTCGCCGTCCCAATCGATGCGCACGGCGCGCTCTGCTAGGAAATTTCCAATGAAGATCGCGATGACGCCGGCTTCGCCGTTGGGATCTTGCCGCGGACCGTAGACATTCCCGTAGCGCAAGGCCGTGAAGTCCAGGCCGTGCTCGTTTTTGTAGTATCGCAGATAATATTCGGCTACCATTTTAGTAATGCCGTACGGTGACTCCGGCCGTTGCGGCGTTTGCTCGTTTATCGGCAGGTGTTCGGGCGTGCCGAACGTCGCACCGCTGGACGCAAAGATCACTTTCTTTACGCCGCCCTTCACGGAGTTTTCCAATACGTTCACCAGGCCCATGACGTTGACGTCGGCGTCGTATTTCGGGTCGCGCGAGCTGATTGCAACGCTATGCTGCGCGGCGTGATGGTTTACGATGTCCGGCTTGAACTCTTGAAATACGCGGGTGATATTCTCATCACGGATGTCCATGTGCATGAACAGGGCGCGCGCAGGAACGTTCTGGCGCCGGCCGCCGCCATGCTCCCATAACGAATCGAGCACCAGCACCTCGTGGCCGGCAGCCAAATAGGCATCGGCAACGTGTGAACCGATAAAACCGGCCCCGCCGGTTATGAGAACGCGCACTCCGGTACTCCCCGTGTGGTCTTGCGAGCAGCCCGCGCCGTCGCAATTGCGTGATGATGTTCGCCGCGATACTCTTCGCCTGGTTCCATTCCGGCGCACTTCCTCCCGGCCCCTTCGGACATACGGCTCGAATTGCGTGCAGCGTCATCGACGTTACCCCTTCGCAGCTTCCCGGCGAATCGGAATTCACGTGCGAAACAGATGACGGCGCGATGCTCGCGGTCGCGGCGCGCGGGATGCAGCCGACTGCGGGAACGCACCTGCTGGTTCGCGGCCGCTTCGAACTATTCGACGGCCCGCGCAATCCCGGCGAACCGGACCAGCGAGCGATCGAACGCGAACGCGGCATCGACGGCCGGTTGGAGGGCGCCACGATCCTCGCGGCGCTTCCTTCCGCGCCGATTACACCAAGGATCGCGCTGGCAAAGGTTCATGCTTGGGCCGGCGATCAGCTTCACGCGCGCATGAGCGAACCGTACGCGTCGATTCTTGCAGGCGAACTATGGGGAGCGCGCGGATCGCTGCCTCCCGAACTGCATACCGAGTTTCAAGAAACCGGAACGGTTCATATTCTGGTTACCGCGGGCTTGCACTTGGGCGTCGTTGCGCTATTGACGTTATCGCTGCTGCGGACATGCAGCGTGCCTCGCGCTTGGACGTGCGCGTCGGCAATTGCGGCGGTGTGGATCTATGCGATTTTCAGCGGATTACACTTGCCGTCACTGCGCGCCGCAATTATGGCGTCCTTCGCATTGACCGCGCGAGCCTGCGGACTGGCACCGCTATCGTGGCGAGCGTTCGCAGCCGCCGCCTTCGGCGTAGCGGTGATGCAGCCATATGCGCTTGGGGGCGCGTCGTTCGCGTTGTCGTTTTCCTGCGTCGGCGCGATCTTCTTGTGCGCCGATGAAATCCTCGATTTTCTCGAGCATTTTGCGCTTCCCGAACGTGTCAAAGAAGCGCTCACGTTGACGATTGCAACGCAACTCGGTACGTGGCCTCTCACTGCTTCGATTTTTCTGCTGTTTGCACCCTACGCCGTCATTGCGAATCTGTGCGTCGTCCCGGTGGTGGGAATAACGATGCTGCTCGGCGGCGTGCAGCTGCTGCTCTTCGCATTTCCCGGTATCGCGCAAGGCATAGCGAACGTCAACAGTTGGATATTGGCGTGGATCGTTGCCTGCGTCCATACGATCGCCACGCTTCCGGGCGCGTCGGTTCCGATGACTCCGCCGCCGGCTTGGACGATCGCGTTTTATGACGCATGCCTTGCGCTTGCCGTGTGGTGCACGCGCCGCAAGGCCGCGAGTCCCGCGATCGCCGCCGTCTTTATCGGCATTACTACGGCGGTGGCGCCGCCCGTTTTCACCCATCACCGCTTGAGAATTACGATTCTGGATGTGGGGCAAGCCGACGGCATCGTTATTCAAACTCCGCGCGGGCATACGATCGTCGTCGACGCAGGCGGCAGATTGGAACGCGGCGGCGGAACGCAGTCCACGGCCGAGCAGGCCGGCGAACGCGTCGTCGTGCCGTTCTTGCGGCGCGCCGGCGTACGTAGGATCGACGCGCTCATTCTTTCTCATCCGCACGGAGATCATGCCGGCGGAATGGCTCCCATTTTGCGGGCGTTTGACGTGCACGAATTCGCGGACAGCGGGCAGCAGTACGGCGGTTATGCGTACAACGACGCGTTAGGGACCGCACGTTATGAGCATGTTCCGATCGTGTATCCGCGAGCCGGGATGGTGTGGCGAACGAACGACGGCGTAGTGCTGACGTTCATCGGTCCCTCGCTGCCGTTTATTGAAAGCGACAACACTATTAATGACAACTCCGTCGCGTTCGTGTTGCAATACAAGCATTTTCGGATGCTTTTCACCGGCGATGCGGGCGTGTCAGCAGAACAGCGGTTCTTGAATGAAGGACTTGATTTGAGAGCGGACGTTCTGAAGGTGGGGCATCATGGCTCTGCATATAGCAGCAGCCCAGCTTTCATCGCGGCGGTTCATCCGCATTTCGCTATCGTCTCGGTTGGCCGCCACAACATGTTCGGCCACCCGGCTCCATCAACGATCGCAACGCTGCAACGCGCCGGCGCACAGGTTTTTCGTACGGATGAAAATGGCGCCTCCTTCATAACGACTGACGGCCTCTCGATGGTGATTCAGTCAATGCTGCCCTCGCAGCGCGACCATGCCGAAAACAGTCAGGATGACACGCGGGGGTAACTATTGGCTCTCGTACGCTCCAATGTCGCAGCCCCTCGACTCATTCCGATCAGGCCGAGGCATGCCGCGCTGGTCGGTTACCAGCGCGCGGCCGAGCCAATCCCTGCAACCGCTAGCGTTGCCGGCGTCGATCGCGGGGCTGAAAGGGAGCAGCGCCATTGTCTGCGTCGGACCGCCGTTGTTCTGCAATGACCCCAGCCTCGGATCGACGCCGTTCAAATCGCCGGCGCCGGCGAGATTGCACGATCCATCGCTGCTCAGATTGAAACCCTCGGTCTGGAGCTGTGCGCCGCCGCAATTTTGCGGAACGTTGTTGGCGATGATGTCATTCTGCACGTAAACCGGCTCGCCGAACCTGTTGAAAATGCCTCCACCTTGGGACTGTCCAAGAGCGGCGGTGTTTCCGCTGATGGTGCTGTTGTCGATTTGCGCACCTCCGGTGAGGCCGACCAGGGTTCCGACGTCGATCGCGCCTCCCACGCCGCCCGCTGCGGTATTACCGCTGAACGTGCTGTTCGCAACGTGCAGGACCCCGTAGTTGAAAATGGCACCGCCGCCGCGCAGCTTCAAGGAGGTATTGCCGCTAAACGTACTCCTGACGACGATCAGCAGTCCCCCGTTACAGATCGCGCCGCCCACTTCTGCAGAGTTGTTCCGAATCGTGCTGTCGACGATCGTCGCCGTGCTACTGGGGCAGTTGTACATCGCTCCGCCGTAGCCGCTAATGCCCGAGCCGCGGACGCTGTTCTGTTCGATGACCACATCCTCAAGCGTCAGCGTACCGTTGCAATGGTAGATCGCGCCGCCGTCGCCGCTGCCAGTGCCGTTACGCATCGTCATGCCGGATATCGTGACGTCGATCGTGCTGAATGCGATGAGAAACTCGCTCCCGTGCCGATGTCCGTCGACGATCGTCTTATCCGCTCCGGCGCCGTTGATATGAAGGCTATGATGGATCGAAACATTTTCCGGATAAACTGCTGCCGCGACGTCGATCGTGTCGCCGGACGCGCTGATATGCACGGCGTGTTGAATGGTCTTGCACGCGCTCTGCGGAGACTTGCAATCGTTCGTATCGCTCCCCGCTACGCCGTTCACATAGAATGTGGTGCCGGCCGCAGCCGCGCGCGAGGCCGGACCGACCTGTTGAGAAGCCGGCCCATTAGACAGAAGTGGCGGCGGGTTGCCTTTTCCCGCACAGCCCCCGAGGCAGATGAGAGCAACTGCGAAAGCTGCAAACGGGTAATTAGGTGAGAAAGCACACATTCTGCACCTCCACTTCGTGAGCGGACCATACGACCAACGCATGAGGAAAGTATGAAAGGCTCGCGATCTTTGAGGAGCCTATTCAAAACGATCCTAAGGGAAAAGGACGTTCTTCCTGCAGCGCCTCGGAGCTCGTGTTTTTTTTCGGGCCGACCAGAATGGAGCGGTGTCAGTGACTGCAGACGGCACGTCCGAATCGATGCGTGCGATGCGGCCGTAGCGCAGCGTTGCGCAAGGCGGAACGCGCTCTTACCACCTGCTCAGTCACTTGCTGTCACTGGTCCACCAAGTCGCAGCATATCCAGCTCATGTGACATGGCCGCCAATTGAGAGCGAAGTTCGGTGGCCTCCACGTGATCGTAGGCAGCGCCGGCCGCTTCCGCGAGATTTTCAATCGCGCCTATTTCATCCGCATCCAGGTCTGCGCCGCCGGCGTGTTCTCCATACAAGGCGATCGCAATGACACGTCGCCGTGCGATGACTGGAACCGCAATGACTGGGCGAGCTCTTCCATGGGGTACGCCTTCGACGGGCCACCGGATGTGTGACGCGCGCAACGTTGCTTGTTCGGCTTCGATGTGCAACACTAACGGGTCACCCGCATCCATCTCGGCAAGGTTGTGCGACTCCCATCCGATCGATTTTGTTCTTTTCCAATTCGATTCGGGCTTCGGCTGCTCAAACAGAGCTGCGGAAGCAAGATCCAGCGCGCTGTGCGGTTCGTCGACCAGAAACTCGCGAATCGTGTTGATAGAGTGAGCGTGAACGACCGCATGTGCAGCGCGCGCTAATCGCTGCTCCGCCGCGTACCGCTTACGGAAGAAGAGTCGATCGACGATATGGTCGACCCGATTGTGCAATCCGTTGAGCCAAAACCCCAACGCGATCGCGAGGCCTACTTCGGCAGCCATGCCGAGGCGGGACGCTTCGAGTTTCTTGGTCACAAGCCAGTCCAAGACTGCAAAGGCGACTACGATCCCCCCGGCGATAGCACCGACGACAATCGTACGGCTTACGAAGAAAGCGGCATCGATAATACGGCTCGTAACGACGCCGTATGCAACCATGACGATGCCAATGGTCAACACAAGTGTAAGCGCCGCGTTCAGCCACTCCCCATAGCCGGAAAATGGGATCGGCACGATCGAAAAGATCAGCGCGGCGGTTACCCACAGCAGTCCACCGCGCAACACCCACCCCATGCGCACGCGATCGGATCCGCGCGTGCTGAAATAGGTGAGCACAAACGCGAAGGCTACTGCGGCAAGGAGCGCAACGCTTATGATATTGCCGACCGACACGGGCAGAATTGCGTAACGCGCCGGCACACCCAGAAGCGACCAAGCCACGATCGGATACAAGCCGACGCCAGCCCAAATGACGTAGAGCGGTATTGCACTAAATTGCAGCCAATATCGCCACCCCGTGGCCCTATCGTTTGGAACTCTGGCTGCGAAAACGATGATGAAAACGAACATAGCGCCGAGCATCTGGCCCAACACTGCGCTAGCGAACACCGGCCAGTAGCCTAGCCCGGAAAAGGCGAGGCTGGAGCTCCACCCTATGCCGGCGAGGAACGCGTAGAAACTCCATGTCATGAGCGAGGGCCGCGCCAGCACGATCCAAGCGCCGACCACAAGCAACGCAAGGTTGGTTAGCTCGGCGATTGCTTGAAAGACATCCAGGGCGCGATCGTGAGATGCCGCGAGCGTGAGCTTCGCAACCATACGCCGCCCGCCGCGCACGAATGGCAGCGTCATCGATTGACCGGGCATCCGATGGAAGAGAATGATTGGGTCGTAATTCGTTTTTCGAATCGGATATAAGGCGTCCAAGTCGATGCGGTCGCCGGGGCGTAATCCAGCCGCAGCAGCAGGGCCGCCGGCTTGCACCGCGATGACGGTTTGGCTGTCCGAGCCGGTGCTGAAAAGGACGTAGCCCCGCAGCGTGCCCATCGTCGAATCTAAAAAATTGGCCACTATTTGCGACGCCGCAAGTAACCCAAGTGCCGCCACGAGTATGACGCGCCACGTCGTGCGTCGCGTTCCGTAAAGCCGGACATCGGCCATCTTCCCAAACCTCTACGGGCTGCACGGCTGCCCAACCAGGCACCTACTACATTTTACTCCGATGACGTAACGTAGCGAAATTGCACGCGCCAACAAGCAAGCGCTCGCCTAAAAAGCCGACGTCCAACTCTGCGTTAATTTTGGCGACAGCGCTCGAAGAAAATAACGCAATCCACTCAATAAATAACTCAGTTGGCTGCCGGGCTCACACGTGCAAGCGCGTGGATCTGCGCTACCTCAAGGGCTACGCAGTGCCGCTTGGTC
>DASZHD010000029.1:0-81445 GCA_035938175.1 Vulcanimicrobiaceae bacterium | reverse complement strand
CCTCAGGGTGGTTCGATACCTCACCATGACGAAAGGCTATTTGGCGTCGTGGAAAATTATGCCAAGCGTGAACCGTTCGCCCGTACGGACTTCGCTAACGCCGTGCCGGAATTTCGTCCGGTAGTAGCCGTTGCGGCCGGGCGCCGGCCGGTAGCGGTTTGGAATCACCAGCGCGTCGCCCTGTTGCGGACGCAAGACGATCGGACGACTCTGGCGCCGCGGCTGCTGCTCGACCAGCACGAACTCACCGCCGTCGTATTCATCTGTCGAGCTCAGGAACACCGTCATCTGGAACGGAAACGCAATCTCGCCGTACACGTCCTCGTGTAAGCAGTTGTAATCGCCGCTTCGATACCTCAAGAGCAGCGCCGTCGGACGCGCTTGATTCCCGTCAACGCAAAAATCGAGGAACTGCTGCGCCGTATCGGGGAAGCGCGCGTTCACGCGCAGCAACTCGTTCCAACGATTCGCGACTGGTACCAGAGTCGCATACCACCGCTCGCGCAAACGCTGCACGATTCCGGGCAGCGGATAGCGGAAATACTTGTAATCCCCGCGTCCGAAGCCATGCCGCTCCATGACGATATGCGATCGAAACAGCTCGTCTTCGTCGAACATCGCGCGCACGCGAACGCATTCAGATTGCGCGAGCAGTGCGGGTATGTGCGCATAGCCGTCGCGCAGCAGCGCGGCTTCGATCTGCTCAACGCCGGTGGGCGGATGGTTAATTGCCCGCACGTTCCAACTCGAGCAGCCGCCGTTTGCGCTCGGCGTCCCAGCGATAGCCGCCCACGCCGCCGGCGCGCGGAACGATCCGGTGACAGGGAATCAGTAAGGCTGCCGGATTGGACGCGCATGCTTGCGCTACCGCGCGCGCGGCGCGCGGCTCGCCGATGGCCTGCGCGAGCTCGGTGTACGTCACCGTCGAACCCGGCGCGATTGCGAGCAGCGCTTCCCAAACCCGCGTTTGGAATGCGGTAGCACGCACGTCCAGCGGCAGCAAAGGCCACGGACCCGTGCCTGAAAGGTAATCGACGATTAACGATGCGGACGATTCCAGCGAATCGTCTTCGCGCGCTATTTGTGCCTTGGGAAATTCGCTTCGCAAACGACGTTCGAGTACGGCGTCGTTCTCATCGATGTCGACGCGGCAAATTCCACGCTCCGTCGCTGCAAGCAGCACTCTGCCGAGCGGCGATGCGACCACGGCGTACACGATCGACGCATGCTTTCCGCCTTCACGATACTGCGACGGCGTCATTCCGAGGCGGCTTCGCGCCGCCGTGTAGGCTTGCGACGGCGAGCCGAACCCCGCGTCGTAGATCGCGTTGGTAACCGAATCGCCGGATTTGAGCGTGTCGCGAAGGCGCCGGTGTTTTACCATTTCCGCATACTGCCGCGGCGACACACCGACGGCCGCTTTGAAGCGGCGCTGCAAGTGAAAGGGGCTCATGCCGGCGATCGCGGCCAGTTCGCCGAGCGCCGGCGCTTCTTCCGCCGCTTCGATCGCGCGGCACACCCGCACGAAACGCTCGTCCAGAGCAACGCGCGCTTCATCGGGCTTGCAGCGTTTGCAAGCGCGGTACGATGCGCGGTGCGCGGCTTGCGGCGTAGTGAAAAACTCCACGTTGCGGCGCAGCGGCGTGCGGCTGGCGCACGTCGGCCGGCAAAATACGCCCGTCGTCTTTACGCCATAGTAAAAGCGATCTTCGTAGCGAGCGTCGCGATCGAGGATTGCCTGATAATACTCGTTTGCGGTTTGAGCGGTCATAGTGCGATCGTACGGCGAACGGCCGCCACTCGCACCACACTTCTTGCGCTGTAATTCGGGACTATCGCCCCGGCGGGCCGTCTAACCGCAGTTCGGCTTCCAGCGTACGGCCCTGGGAGACGTGATTCCCTTGCGCGTTGAGGTACGTGATGAAGTACCGGTCGTTCAGTACGTTTTGCAACCGCAGGACCAGCGTGGAAGTTGCGGTGAGCCGGATCCCCTGCTCGGCGTCGAACACCGTATGCGGCGTGTACTTGCAAACAGCGACCGTGGAGGCGCACCCGGCCGACGAAAGCCCGCTTCCGTATTCCGCGTCCGCCGAGAACCAGCCCCCACTTGCGCCGTTGCGCAACACGCCCGCATTCGCGCCCCAGCGCTGTTCGTGATCCGCGGGCGTCCAGTCCGACGGCGATCCGAAGCACGGCGCGAGCAGCTGCGTTTCGCATCCTTTGTTTACCGAGTACGTGTGATTCATCGAAACGTAGAACCGCCCGTCCCGGGCCAGGGCGTGTTGAAAGTATGCCGTCTGCGTAGCAATTCGCCCCAACTGATAGTTGATGTCTTGATGCAGCGCGGTTACACCCACTTGCGTATCGTCGATGAGGTCGCCTGCGTTCTTCTGCATGACGCGCAGGCCCAAGTCGCCGCCGCCCAACGCAAGGTGGCCGCCGAGCTCGTAGTCGGAGTCGCGCTGCGGCTTTAAATCGAACGCCGCCACCGACGGCTGATTCGGCAAATTCAGCAGCTGCGCCGCGCCCGGTGAAACGTTTTCGAACGAGAACGGCGTAAAGAAACGTCCGTAATATGCGTACACGCTCGCACGCGAACCTAAGAACCGCGTCAGTTTCACGCGCGGACTGAGTTGCGAAGCGCCATCCGAAAACTGCGTCGAGAAGAGTTGAAACGCATCTTCCCGCAGACCATATTGCAGTTCGTAGTTGGAATCGATTTTCCACGTATCTTGAACGTACGCCGACTCCGTATGGCCGACGTTCGGCGCGTTGTCGACGACGGTGTACGCGCTGCCCGGCATCGCCGGCGAATAGATCGGCGCCAGAAAGTTTCCGGGCTGCAGCGTTACCGCGTACGTTTTATCGACGAGCGTCGCATCGTAATACACTCCTGCGCGAACGGCGTGGTTTTTCGTCTGAGCGGCATACGAGGCGAGCGTGCCGTAGTCGCTTGCGAGGCGATCGCCGTTCAAACTGTACGCGCACGTCGCCGGGCCGAAATTATTGCGCGTCAGCGCGTTTGCACAGTCATCCGGGCTTCCGCCGCTTGCAGCGTACAACGCTTCTCCGTACGTAAAATCGTTTGCGGGATCGCCGAAGTCGCGAATTCGCGATCGCTTATACGAGAGCCCGAGCGAGAGCGATGCGCCGGCTGAGAGCGCGTGATGATAATTCAACGATGCGAAGGAGTCGCTTTGCGTTTCGTTGTCGTCGGTTCGAAGCGGCTCTCCGCCCGCCACGTCGTTCGGAATTTGAAACGTCTGACGAGAGTTTCCGGCGTCGAAGTTGAAATAGTCCGTTTGCGTCGCCGGCAGCGTAACGCGCAAAAACTCATTCGTATCCGAGGCATCGTCGTGCACCGGCGAGCCGAGGTCGGGCGGATCCAGGCCGCGCGCCGTTTCGCTGCCGCGAAGCGAGAGGACGAAATTTGCCTTACCGATTTGGTCGTGATATCCCACGGAGGCGGCGTCCTCGCCGATCGATCCGCTCGACAGACTTGCAGAGTATCCCGCCGCGGGCGCACCTTCGCGAGTCGAAACCTCGAGCACCGATGCAAACTTGCCTCCGTATTGCGCCGGATACGCACCCTGAATCACGTCGACGAAGGCGGCATCGCTGAGATCGAATTCATTTCCGACGATACGGTTGAGTTCTTGCGGCACGGGCATGCCGTCCACCACGTATGCGATGTCGCCGTGATCGCCGTTGATGTGAACGACGCCGTTCGCACCACGCGCCGAACCCGGAAGCTGCAGGAGCAGGTTCGGAAACGTTGTCGCCGCGACCGAATGCGCGAGCAGCCCGGGCGTAAGCGTCAAATCGGTCCCCGAACCGCGAATCGACGGGCGCGCGACCCGCGTAAAGACGCTGCCGATCGTTTTGAGGCCAAAATCAATCGTGACGTTCGTACCGCCTGCGGGGAGAACGACGCCGATCGATGCGCGGCGGTCGCGGTTTATGGCCGAGAGGACATAACTTCCGGGCAATAGCGTCGTGAACACGAAGCGGCCGTTTCGATCGCTCACGACACTCGCTTGCGCGTTGTTTCCGGCGGCACGCACCGCGATTCCGGCGACCGGCTTGCCGCTATCGACGACGGTGCCTTCCAGCACCGCGACGCCCTGCGCGAGCCCGAGGGCCGGTGACAGAAGCAAGCAAGCCGAAGCCAAGGCCAATTTGAGAATGGTTCGCATATCTTTGAGAATCATTCTCAATTTGATTTTGGCCTCCTGCCGGTT
Organism: Vulcanimicrobiaceae bacterium; assembly: GCA_035938175.1. Lineage (GTDB taxonomy): Bacteria > Vulcanimicrobiota > Vulcanimicrobiia > Vulcanimicrobiales > Vulcanimicrobiaceae > DASRDE01. The sequence continues at coordinate 77,204 of DASZHD010000029.1, read as the reverse complement.
ACCGAAAGTGACGCCGCGCTTCACCAAATCTTCAGAACTACACGCGATGTTCGACGCATCACACTCTTGCCGGAGGCTTCCAGTGAAGAAGTACGTCGTCGCGTCTTTTGTCCTCGCAGTGGTCCTTGCCGCGTGCGGTCAACGCCAGGGCGGCGTTCCAAACGCGCCAGCATTCGCATCGTCCGCGCACACCTCGCAGATCGGCACCGTGCCGGCGAATACCATCGGGTTCGAGCTGCCCGGTGAAGGTCTGGGCACCGTCAAAGACGTGAAATTCGGTTTGGTAGGCGGATACACGCAAACCACGCGCTCGCAAATAATCGCCTTCAAACCGGGCGTCACGATTACACTAATGAATTTGTCGCACTCGATCCCGCACACGCTCAACGTGCTGAGCTTGTCGGGTTTCCCGAAGAATCCGACGCTAAAGACCACCGCATCCGGCGGTCCAATGCAAAAAGGCTACTCCAGCGGCGTCATTCAGCCGGGGCATTCGGTAAAGGTGACGCTGTCGGTGCCGGGCTTCTATTTCGTCGGCTGCGCCTTCCATTATCCGGACGTTCCGTCGATGCGTGACGTGATCAAAGTCGAGCCCAAGGCGACGCCCGGTCCACAAGCCACGCCGTAGTATTGCCGTCCTTCGGACTTTGTGCTACAAAGGTTACACACTACTTTGTAGCGCAAAGTCTGGAGGAGCGGTATGGTGCAACTCGTCCCCACGCTTTCGATCCTGCTCTTTCTTCTTTTCGCGTTGGCGTTCGTCGCGGCGCTTGCATGGTTCGTCGTATCCGCCGTGACTCGCGGGCCGTCTGCGCAGGCTACAATGCCGCTGATCTGCGTAATCGCGTTGTACGTACTGCTCGTGGCGGCGGGCAGCGCGATCGCGCGCGAGCGACGCATCCCGCTTGGAACGCTGGTGTGCTTCGACGATTGGTGCGCAACCGTTGCGAGCGTTCACACCGATGCCGGTTCTCCCGCTTCTACCGTTTCGGCCGTCGTGCGGGTCGTCAGCACGGCGAAACGGGTTACGATGCACGGCTCGGATCCGCACGTGTACTTCATCGATAGCACCGGCCGATGGTTCCGTGCGTTGCCGGGACCGGACGATCGCGACTTGAACTCGGAGGTCGCTCCCGGGGAATCATTTTCGAGCGCGGTCCATGCACGCGTTCCGGAAAATTCGAAAATCGTCGCGGCGCGCATTTGGGAAGGCGGATGGCTGGATCGTTTGGTTCCGTTCGGCGAGGAGAGTCCGTTCCACGCGAAGACGTTTTACGCGCTTTGACGGCTCGTGATACGATCGAAACACGATGCACGTTACTGCAATCTTCGACGTTCTGTCGCATTGGTGTTTGGCCGCGTGGCCCGCATTTGAAAGCGCCCGTAACGAACTCGGAAAGGAAAACGCGGAGCTTCGCCTTGCGCCGATTTTGAACGGATTCCCGATGGGCGTACCCGCGCAGGCGGAGCGCTGGTTTTATCAGCGCGGGTCGCGCGCGTACGCCACCTCTTTCCGCGCAGACTGGTACGAGGACGAACGAACGACCACGTTATGGGCAAATGCGGCCGTCTACGCGGCCTCGCTGCTCGGAGCGGATTTGGCGCAAACAGCGCACGGCGTCATGACGGCCGCCATGCGAAACGGCGAACTTTTGGGCAGGCGCACTGTGGCGATCGACGTAGCCGCCCGTATATCGAATACCGATCGCGAAGCGATAGCCGGCCTTATCGAATCCGCCGCAGTCGGCAAGTTCCTGAACGACGCGAATGCCGAACTCGCACGGTGGCAATGCGACGAGCGGCCATCCTGGCGTTTGGAGAACTCGAACGGCGATTGGATTACGCTCAAGGGCGTATGGCAAGCGGAAACGATTCGTTCGTGTCTGAGCGCATTGGCTGCCGACGAACGTGCCTACGCGCAAGCGGGCGCACCGCCCTTCTAACGTATTACGCCGGCGACCGCCGCCGGCCCGTGAGATTTTGTTAAGTCAGCGGCGCGCTTCCGCTGCATACTTATGACGGGCGCGAACACCTCGCGCCCGCATAAGCGGCAGCCCGGGCGACGCCGGTGCGTTCGAAACATGGTCAGTGCGCATCACTCGCTCGAGTCCGCAAACTCGATTGGAGTAGCGTATGACTCAAATACTCCGGCGCAAGCGCGACGCGCTTGCGGCCGCGGGCATCGCTTTGGTCTTCGCGATCAGTGCGATGCTCTCTACACCACTGCCGGCATTTGCAGCCGGCGGCGTTCAAGGTAACCTGACCGGAACGGTTCAAGACGCAACGACGCACGCGCCCCTTCCGGACGTGCACGTCATTGCCAAATCGCCTACCGGAACATTCAGCGGAGCAACCGATGCAGGCGGACACTTCACCCTGCTGGGTCTGCCCGCCGACACGTACACCGTCTCGTTTACCAAAGACAAGTACGAATCGATTACTCAGCCCGGCGTCGCGGTTTTCGGCGACGAGACCGACAGCGTCGGCGTGATCCAACTCAACCGCTCGATCGTAACGATCGCGCACGTCACGTCCCGCGTACGCAGTAACGCGTATCAACCGACGCAGACACAAGACGTCACGACGCTCAGCGGTCAGCGCATCACGCAAGCGCTGGGCAACGCGGCCTCGCAGAATGAAACAAACCTGATTTTGGCGGCGCCGGGCGCCGTTCAAGACTCGCAGGGAAACATTACGGTTCGCGGCTCGCTGAACGTCGAACTGGGCTTCCAGTACGACGGCGTCAACTTCACGATACCGTTTTTTGACGGTAACGGCGGAGGCGGCGCGGGCGGCGGCGGCGGGTACTTGAATAACCTCGCCGGCGGCTCGGGCGGATCGCTTCAAGTCGTTTCGGGTTCCGGCGATGCGACGCAAGGCAACATCGGCGCGGGCGTCATCAACGTCGTTCCGCCGCGCGGCACGTATCCGGCATCCGGCATGCTCAACGTCGAAGTCGACGAACCGTTCTATAAGCATCAATTCGACGCGAACTATGCATGGGCAACGCCGAACAACCGGTTTTCGGATTATCTCTCGTACGACGGATCGCGCGGAGTTCCGCAATATCCGTTCGGGGTGGATGCGGCGACGATCGGGCAATACGGCGGGACCAGCCGCGTCGATCACGACGACATCCAAAACAACTTCGTCTTCCGCTTCGGCCACAACAACAACATGTCGCTGCAATGGCTGCTGAGGAACGCGGATGAACGGCAATACGGAAACTACGGCGGATTACAACAGGCGTCGTTCTATCCGTACAACCCGATCGTGACGCCGGCTTGGGCCGGGCTTTTCCCGGGCGGTGCCGCGGAGTATGCCAACGATGTTTGGCTGTTCCCCGGCGTGCCGTCCTCGAACGTGCTTCCCACGACGGCGGAAGAAACGGTTGCAACGCCGCTCACCTTCAACAAGATCGGCTATACGTGGAACATCAACCCGACGACATTCCTCAACATGAATTGGGCGAATTTCTACAACCAGTCGATCGCGTCGAATCTCACGCTGGGGAATTTCACTCCGGCAATCGTGCAGATCGGCGGCCAGCGCATTTTCGGCGAAATGGATCTGACGCACCAATTCGGCCAGAACCATACGACCACGCTGGCCGTTCGCTATGAAGACGACTTGCCGCGCTGGCACCAGGAAGGGCCCTCGCAAACGCTCCAAGCGTTGAGCATCTTCCTGCCCAACGAACCCGACGTAACGGACTGGTACCTGCCGGCGACGCCGGGTCAGCCCGTTTCCGCCACAAACCCGTGCCCGAACGGTCCGGCGGGTGGGCCGGGAACGTGTTACATCTACAGCTACATGCTTGCGAACGGATTGTGGAACGGCTCGCTGCCGCGCATTCCAACGATGGGCATCGATTACCATCACTCGATCTTCCACGAATCGGGCATCGGTTTGCGCGATCAGTGGACGGTCAGCTCGCGGCTGCATCTGGATTACGGCGTCCGCATGGACATCGATAATCTGGACTTCGGGAGGAATCCGTTCAATTCGTCGTCGGGCGCACTTGCCAACCCATCCGACGTAAGCCCGTCACTGCTCGGCAACGACTTCCTGCGTCCGCGAATCTTCCAACCGCGGTTCGCTGCGTCGTACCAAGTAGGACCGAACGACGCGCTGCGTTTCTCGTATGGACGTTCGGTGGAGTTCTTCTTTGCGCAAACGGCCGGTACGCCGTTCGACTTGCAGAACTATCCGTCGTTCTTCAATACGATGCCGGCGAAAGACACGGCCGCGAATCCCGGATGCGGAAGCGGCTGGAACCAATCGCAGCCGGCGGGTCCGGCCGCGCCGAACGGCGGTCCGGGCTTCTTGTTCAAGTGCCCGAACTATGCGGACTCGCTGTACTGGGTCGGCGATCAGTTCTTCGATGCGCCGGACCTGGGCGGGTTCGGGCCGCCAACCTACAACAACTGGGATCTGCAGTGGTCGCATCAGTTCAATAAGGGCATGATGAACGGTTTCGGCATGAAACTCACCGGCTTCGATCGCCGCGGCTACAACGTGGAAGAAAACACGTTGATCGCCAACGGGCCGCCGAATCCGGTAACGGGACAAACGTCCGCCGCCGTGTTTGCGACTCGCGCAAACGGCGTGGAGAAAACGTCGGGTCTGGAGTTCATGCTGACCTCGCCCGACCGTCCGACCGGCATCTCCGGCTTCTTGACGATGAACTACATCAGCGAGTTCTCGTCCTCGCCGCCGGTGGATCAAGCGTTGGCGCTCGGCAGCGGAAATCTGCCGAACGATTCGTTACCGATTCTCTTCGGTTACGAGTTCAACGCCGGACAGCTCTATCGCAGTGCGTTCCTACCCCCGTTCCAAGGCCGGCTTGGGCTTACGTACAAAACTGCGAATGGCTGGCGGATCAACCCGATCGTCGCGTTTGACGGCGGATTCCCGACGGGCGTCGGATCCCAAACGTACGGCGCGGTGAACGGCGCATATGCGTGGATACCGGAGACGAACTTCGGTTCGGGCGCGCCGCTCGGCGGACCGAACGGCCCGGGAAATCCGTACAACGCCTCGTACTTCGTCGATCCCGCAAATCCGGGCAATTACTTGCATCCGAATATTGCCGCGTCGCGCGGATATCCGGAGCCGGCGCTTCCCGGTAATGCGTTGACGAAAGCCCACGGCAATCTGGATCTCGATCTGGAGTACTCACCACCCGGTTCGCCGTGGACGATGGGCGCGTACATTGCGAACGTTTTCAACAATCACTACGGCTTGTGGTATCCGAACCAACAATACCAGCCGGTTGCAACCGGCGTATCGGGACCGCAAACCGGAACGTTTGCAACCGCGTACCCAGGAACGCCGACGTATATTGCCGGCGTGCGCGACAACTACTTAGCCGGTTACGCCAACGGGCCGTTCCAAGTGCCCGTCGGATTCCCCGGCGGCGGTTTGGGGACGAACATTCAGTTCTACCTGCAGCGCAGGCTCTAAGAGCCAGGACGAAGACGGGAGTGGAATTTTCCACTCCCGTTTTTCTTTTGCGCCGCGCTACTCAATGTTGATTAGTCGATTACTGTTAGCATCTCTGATGCGCATTAATTTCAGTTAATGTTGTAAGGAACAGTGCAGTTCGTCATCCAAGGGTAGCGCACGACTCCGATCGTGGAGTCGCGCTTTTCAATACTGGAGAGACGTATGCGACTTTCCTGGCGGGTCAACGGGACCCATACGTTAACCACTTCTTTTTCGGTGTTGGCTGCAATTGCCGTGTTTTCCGGATGCGGCGGACACGGTTCCATTCCAAGCAGCAGTACCACCTCAAGTCACATCAGCAAACGCACCTACACTTTTGCCATGCGAGCGGGTGCAATCGCACCGCCCTCCGCCGGCGCCTATTTCGGTGCGTGGGTGTATCCCAGCCCGGAACCGACGCCGCTTCCAACCGGCTTGTACGAGCAAGAAACGGAGTCGCTGGAGTCCGCGATCGGCAGACCGCTGCGTTTGCACTTGCACTATTTCGGCTTTAGCACGGTGTTCCCGGATGCAAACAACACCGACGGCCTTGCCGACGATTACACGCACGGACGCATTCCGGTAGTGTCGTGGGGCTGCAGCGGTACGACGCTCGCGAAGATCGCCGCGGGCGATTCCGCAGCGAAAGCAATAATCGACAACGAGGCGTCGGCCATCGCTGCCTATGGGCATCCAGTCTTCATCCGCTGGTTCTGGGAAATGAACATCAACGATACCATCAACAACAACAATCAGTGGACGAACCCGACAGCCAACGGTAATACGTGCATGGCGACGTCCGAGTCCGGCAAGACCATTCAGCAAGTTCAAACTGACAATGCAACGAACTTCATCGCCGCATGGAAGTACATTTATGGTGAATTTGCGAATGTGAAGAATGTCACGTGGCTGTGGAACCCCGACTATACGCCGACGTGGTACGCGCCGTCGAACTTCTACCCCGGAGATTCGTACGTCGACTGGGTGGGCGATGACGAATACGACAAGTGCTCCAATAACGGCAATCTCTGCTCCACCGGCAACGGGTTCACGGCGACGATAAATCCATTTTATAGTAACGCCCCGACGACCAAACCGCTGATGGTTGGTGAAACGGGGTCCTGCCAGCAATATGGCGCGCCGTACAGCCAGTCGCAATACTTTACCGACGCGACCAACGATATAGCGCCGGGGTCCCAACAAGTCTTTCCGAACATCGGAGCGTTCATGTACTTCGATGCGGCAGGACAATTCTTGAACGGACAGTGTTCTTGGGTGATCGCGCCCGGGTCGGCGACGCAATCGTTCTCGGCAATGGGCCTCAACCCGTATTTCGGCGGTATCACGCACGGGACGATTTTGTCGAAAGCGGCGTACTCTTCGAGCGTCACGCTGCAACCCTCGAGCCCATATCCCGCCGGCGACGTTCTGCTGGCGTACCTCTCCGTCCATGAAGGGCAATCGCCGGGAATCACCGTGACGCCTCCGTCAAGCAGCTGGAAGCTGCTCGGCAGATACGACGACTACGGCAATGCCGCAGAACTCGTGTACGAGTTAGTTACGACCAGTACGAACGAACAGTCGTCGTACACCTGGAGCTGGGGAACGGCGGGCGGATACGGCGCCATGCTGGTGCCGTACACCGGCGTGAACGTGTCAAATCCCATCGACGTATCGGCCGGACCGACGGGGTCGTCCGGTCAGGTGAGCTCGGAGACGACACAGTCGTTGTCGCCTACGAACGGCGGCGAGTACGAGATCAGCTTCTTCAGCGGATACAATCCCCCGCAGCCGAACACCGGCTTCACGTATGCACCCTCGAATTGGACGAACGCGGCGTCACTGTCCGGTCAGCGCGCGAATATCGTCTATCTCGAGTATCCGCTCGGCCTTCAGAACGGGCAGTTCTCTACGACCATCAATTGGACCGGAACGCAAGGTGCATTCACGACAGCCTGGTTTAACGCCGCACTAAATCCGGCGTTCTAACTCAACTTCGGCAAAACAAGAATCGCCGGGCCGCGTGCCCGGCGATTTCTTTTCTCGGTCACGGTGCTATCCGGCGTAGCGCGCCGAATGCCGCGCCAGCGCTTGGCCGCAGTCGGTGCACTCTTCACGAAATCCGCATTGCGCGCAGTACGTGCACCCGAACGAACACTCGAAGCGCTCGGCGTTTCCGGAGAATCGCGCGCCGCAGGCGTGACACAAATCCGACCGCGTCGCGCGCATGGATTGCAGAACCATCGTCGTGCGCGCATCGCGCGGCAGCGAATCCAACAGCGGATCGGCGGCGAGAATGGCCAATTTCGGTTCGTTTCTGCGGACAGCCAGTTCCAAATGGTCGAGCGCGTTTTGCGGGCGGTCCAGTGCGCCGAGAATCACGCCCTTCCCCGCAGTGGACGAAGCCGCGCCCGATGACAGTTGCTCGATACAACGCGACGCAAGCGCCTCGTCGCCGCGCCGTGCCGCGATAAAGCCGCGCAATAACGCTACACGCTGCTCGGCGGCATCGCCCAGCGCCGGCGCCAAACGATCGTCGGCCGCATCGTATGCGCCGAGCATCGCCAGGCAACACGCGTCGAAGTATTCGGCGGCCGTGTACCGCGGATCGAATATCAATGCGTCGGCAAATTGCCGATGTGCCTCGGCGAATCTCCGCGAGAAGTAGAGCGAAATCCCGAGCAGCGTCGTGAGCTGCGCGGAACTGGGGTCGGCAACCAAGGCATCGCGCAGTTGCGTCAGCGCCTGCCAACTTTCGCCGCGCCGAATGCTGACCCACAACGACGCCGCGCGCGCACGATGGGCATGCGGAGCCAGCGACACGGCGCTCTGCGCGGCGGTAGCCGCGGCTTCGCAGTAGCGATCGGCAAACAGCAGGACGCGGCTCATCACCGCGTATGCTTCGCCGCACACCGGATCCAAGCGAATGGCATATGCTGCCAGACGCTTCGCTTTTGCGTACGCATCTTGCGGTTCGCAGTAGCCGAGTTCGGCCATGCGTGCGTGCGCGTCGGCGAGCCCGACGATCGCCGGGACGTATTGCGGGTGCGCCTGCAGCAGATTCTCGAGCATGGCGACCGCTCGATTTGCGGATGCCTGCGTGTCTTGCTCCAAATAAAAAACGGCGCGCCGGTAGTCGTGGAACGATGCACCGGAATATTCGACGTCGTGCATGCGCGCCGGGCTGCCGTCCAACGGAGCGACGAACTGGTAGCCCATGCCAGGAATCGTGCTGATGTATTCCGCCGTTGCGTTATAACGCGCGAGCGTCCGCCGCAACCGGTACACCGTTTGCGAAAGGGCCGAATCGCCGATCTCCTCGTTCGGCCAAAGATTATAAATGATCTCGTCGCGCGTCAGCGGGCGGCTTCCGGCCTGCGCGAGCAAAATCAACAGATCCAGTTCTTTCGGCGTGAGCGTGATATGCGCGGCGTGGTACCGCAGCGAGCGTTGGGCCGCACTCAATTTGAAGCCGCAGAAGTGCAGCTCGCTTGCTCTGGCACCATCATGCATTTATCAAAGAGCGATTACGCGTGGGGCCGTGTGACAACGCTCCATCGCCAGGCGTTCCAAAACGCCGACCCGGCCGGTGAGGGCTCAAAATGTTCTAGGCCGACCCGCAGCGCGTTGGGCATGTCGACTTGCCAGAGCGTCAACTCGGGTAGCTGAGTCACCAGTTCGCGCTGAACGACCGCGTAATCGCGGCGCCGCCGAGGGGTATCGACGGTCCGCAGCGCGTCTTGCATCGCGGAATCGGCACGCGGGTCGCACCATTCATAATAATTTTCACCGCCCGGCGGAATTTGATCGCAGCCGAAGTTCCAGCTGTCGTCGGGATCGGGGCCCAGCGTCCACCACGCGTTGTACGCAATCTGAAAATGACCGTTCGCCAAGATTCCGCCGGCGGGCTTGGGCTCCCACATCAACCCCGGAGCGAATTGCTTGATCGTCACGGCGATGCCGGCATCGTGCAAGTATTGCTGCACCATCGTTGCGACGAGCGCGGAGCCGTTTATTCCCTGCGGCGCAATCGCGAGGGTCAGCGAAAGCGGGCGGCCGTTTTTCGATCGAATGCCGCCGGGCGTGCGTCGCCAGCCCGCCGTATCCAAGATTTGCGACGCCCGTTGCGGATCGAACGGAATACGCGGAAGCGCCCGATCGTGTGCCCAACCGTTTTGCGGTTGGTCGCCTTCAATAGATAAGCCAGCACCATGCGTTGCTGCTTCGATCAGTTTCTTGCGATCTATCGCAAGCGCGACGGCACGGCGAACCCGTACATCGCGCATCACCGGATCCGCGGCGTTGAACTCGAGGATATGCAGGTCGTTCACCGGCGTCATCACGACGTGCACCCCGGGAATCGAGCGCACCTGCGGTAACAGCTGCGGATCGACGTCGAAGTATGCGTCCGTCTCGCCCGTTTTGAGCTGCTGCATGCGCGTGTTCGGATCGGGCACGATACGATAAATCAGGCGAGCGATGTGCGGCATTCCGCGCCAGTAGCGCGGATTCGCGGCGAACGTTATGGAATCGCCCCGCTTCCACTGCACTACGCGATACGGACCCGCGCCGAGCGGAAGCTGATTGTAGGCCACCCGATTCAGATCGGCATAGCGGGCAAGTAGATGCTCCGGAAGGAGCGCGGGGTAGCCTTGAGGGCCAAAAAAGTACGCAACGACCGGCGAGAACGGGCGGCGCAAGCGAACGACGATGGTGGTGGGATCCGGCGCATCGATTGCGGCGATCTCGGTATAACCGACGCGCGTCAGCACGTTGTTCGCGGGGTTCATGACGGCACGATAGCTGAAGACGACGTCGCGCGCGGTTAACGGCGCACCGTCTTGCCAGCGCACGCCGTGTCTCAAATGGTACGTAACCGATCGCCCGTCCTTGGAGATGCCGCCATTTTCAACGGTGGGAACGCGTACTGCTATTTCAGGAATCAAGTGCCCGCTGCCGTCGCTTTCGACCAGCAGCGACATGTAGAGATGGCTGAGATTCACCAAATCGTCGGACGCGCTGACCAGCGGGTTGAGCGTATCCGGCTCGCCCGCTAAACCGGTGAACGTGAACGGCGCATCGGGCGCGCGTCCGTGCGGCGCGCACGCAGCAAGCAGTATGAAAAGTACGGCGGCGTATAAAGAGCCGAGGGGCATACGGGCAGCCGGTCGCATTTTCAGCCCGGCCTTCTCTCCGACCGTTGTCAGAAACCTTCGGTATGCTCGGCTCGATGATAGGAAAATTGCAGGCGGGACAGGCAGCCAGCCCTCTGAGCTCGCTTCAAATCGCAACAGTATTGGAGCGTCTGAAAGATCGCAAAACGATCTTTGCGCTGGCCGCTCTTCTCTTGGCGCTCGCGGTGACAGTCGTCTGGACCGGCGCATTGCGCTCCAGCGCCGCAAGCGCATACGTTACGGAGCCCGTCGTTCGGCAAGACCTGACGCAAACGATCACGGCGTCGGGAACGGTAAACCCGCAAGATACCGTGCAAATCGGCACGCAGGTTTCCGGAACGATCTCGCAATTGTACGTGGACTACAACAGCCACGTGAAAAAGGGACAAGTACTGGCAAAGATCGATCCGAGCCAGTTCTTAGCGCAGCTCTCGCAAGCGCAAGCGGCACTCGCTCAAGCACGGGCGCAAGCGGCACAGCAGGCGCAAAGCGCAAGCGGTGCGCAGGCCACGATAACGGAAGCGCAGCAAACCAGCGCCGCGCAAACGGCGAATGCGCAGGCCGCGCAAGCGTCGATTGCCTCCGCGCAGGCAAACGTGAGCAAAGCGCAGAGTGCGGCCCAGCTGGCCCAGCAAACCGTAACCCGCGACAGCCAACTTCTTTCGAACGGATATATCTCGCAAAGCCAATACGATAGCGACAAGGCCTCGGCCGAAAGCGCCGCCGCCGGCGTTCAATCCGCTCAAGCGGCGTTGACCCAAGCACAAGCGCAAGCCGCCGCCAGCGCGAATCAGGCTGCCGCAAGCGCGACGCAAACGCAAGTCAGCAGCGCGCAAGCCGGTGCATCGCAAGATGCAGCCGATGCAGCGCAGGCTGCCGTTCAAGTGGCGCAGGCGCAAGTCGCTCAAGACGAACTCAATCTACAGCGAACGGTTATTACGTCGCCCGTTGACGGAACCGTAATTTCACGTGCCGTCTCGGTCGGTCAAACCGTTGCGGCAAGCCTGCAGACGCCGACGCTGTTCAGCATCGCTCAAGATCTCAAGAAAATGGAAGTCGACATCGCCGTCGGCGAACCGGATATCGGCAACGTACGGCCCGGCGATACAGTGAGCTTCTCGGTTCTAGCCTACGAACCAATCGTTCAACGGCGTCGTCTCGCAGGTGCGTGAAAATCCGACCACCGTGTCGAACGTCGTGACGTACACCGTCATCACGCTGGTCGACAATCCGCAGAACAAACTGCTTCCCGGAATGACGGCGAACGCTTCGATCGGCGTGCAGACCGCGCACAATGCACTCATCGTGCCGGTGGCGGCGCTGAGCTTCCGTCCAACAGGTGCGTTCAGCGGCAAACACCGCTCGCACAGCAGTGCGTCATCGCCCGCGGCAACGTCGTCTTCGCCGGCAGCGTCTTCTGCCTCGGCGGCCTCGCCGTGGGGACAAACGTCTGCGGCAGGCGGCACGAGTGTAGCGGCAGGCGGAAGAGGCATCATCTTCGTCGACCAAAACGGCAAAGCGAGTCCGGTTCCGGTGCACATCGATCTGATCAGCGGAACGCAAGCCGCGGTAACGCCGCTGCGAGGGACGCTGGTTGCAGGTGATGCAGCGATCGTCTCGAGCGGTACATCCTCGGACGGACGGTCCCCCGCCGCACCTTCTCACAGCAGCGCGCAAACCGGCCCGGGTATGAGCAACATCGGGAGGGCGCTGCGCTAATGACTCCCGTCGTAACGGTGCGCGATTTACGCAAGACGTACGAACTCGGTTCGCAACACATCACGGGTCTCGCGGGTGTAGATCTGACCATTCAACCCTCCGAATTCGTCGCGGTCATGGGACCGTCGGGATCGGGAAAGTCCACGTTCATGCACATTATCGGATTGCTCGACGAGGCGACGGGCGGCACGTATGTGTTCGAAGGGCACGACGTCTCGAATCTGTCGGCGGACGAACGCGCGGATATTCGGAGCCGCCGTCTAGGCTTCGTCTTCCAATCCTACAACCTGTTGCCGCGGACGACCGCAGTGGAAAACGTTGAATTGCCAATGGTCTATGCGGGTGTCCCGGATGCCGAACGCCGGCGGATCGCGCTGGAGAAAATGCAAATCGTCGGCGTCGATCACCTCGCGCATCACGCGCCCAATCAGATGTCCGGCGGTCAGCAGCAGCGCGTCGCGATTGCGCGTTCGCTGGTCAACAACCCCGGACTCATTCTGGCGGACGAACCGACGGGCGCCCTGGATACCAAGACGTCGGAAGACGTGATGCGCCTCTTTACCAAGCTGAACGAGGAGCACGGAATAACGATTCTGCTGGTAACGCACGAACCCGACGTCGCAGCCTACGCAAAACGCGTGGTGACGTTCCGCGATGGGCGGATCGTATCGGACGCGGCGGGGAAGGCGGCAGCATGAAACAGACGATGAAATTGGCGCTCGACGCGCTGTTGCGCAACCGCGCGCGATCGCTGCTGACGATGCTCGGCGTGATCATCGGCGTTGCAGCCGTGATCGTTACCGTCGCGATCGGTGCAGGCGCGCGCATCTCCGTGCAAAACCAGATCAACAGTTTGGGCAGTAATTTGATCGTCGTGCTTCCGGGAAGCGTTACGCAAAGCGGTGCCCGCAGCGGTCTTGGCGGCGCATCGACCCTGACGCCCGACGACGGAATGGCGATCGCGAAACTGCCCGGCGTCGCGGCGGTTTCGCCGGTCGTAAACGTTCGAGCGCAGGTCGTTTCGGGCGGCAACAATTGGCAGACGCAGGTGGCAGGCGTGGCGCCGACCTATACGTTCGTGCGATCGTGGCCGATGCAGTCGGGAACGTTCTTCACGCAGAGCGACGTTCTGTCGGCGGCAAAGGTGGCCGTGCTCGGTCAAACCGTCGTGGCCAACCTCTTCCCGGACGGTTCGTCGCCGCTGGGTAAGACCGTGTTCGTCAAGGGCGTACCGTTCACGGTGGTGGGTACGCTTTCGCCGCTGGGTCAAAGCGGGATAGGACAGGATCAGGACGACACGATTTTGGTTCCGTATACGTCGGCTATGGAACGGCTCACCGGTCTGACGACCGTGAACACGCTGATGGTCTCTGCGCAAGATTCGCAGGCGGTTTCGGGCGTGCAAGATTCCGTTACGTCATTGCTGGAGCAGCGGCATCGCATCACGCCGCCGCAGCCCGACGACTTTTCGGTGCGCAATCTGCAAGACATTGCCGCAGCAGCGTCGTCAACCGGCGCTGTGATGGAGTTTTTGCTTGCCGGCGTCGCGGCGGTTTCGCTGATCGTCGGCGGCATCGGGATCATGAATATCATGCTGGTCTCCGTGACCGAGCGTACGCGTGAAATCGGATTACGTATGGCGGTTGGCGCGCGAGCGCGAGTGATTCTCCGTCAATTCTTGACTGAATCGATCGTGCTCTCGACTGCGGGCGGCATCATCGGCGTGCTGTTTGGGTTAGCAGGGACCGTGCTGGTCGCCGCGCTGGCGAAGTGGCCGATGTCTATTCCGCCGACGTGGATCGCATTCTCCGTCGTCTTCTCCGCAATGGTCGGCGTCTTCTTCGGCTACTACCCCGCGCAGAAAGCATCGCAACTGCGTCCGATCGAGGCGCTGCGCTTCGAATGACGCGCATACTGGTCGTGGACGACGAACGCCGCATCCGTGAATTGCTCGAGCTCAGTCTGCGGCACCACGGATACGACGTCCGCTCGGCGGCCGACGGTCAAGCCGCATTGGCAGCAGCGCGTGAGTGGCAGCCCGATGCAATCGTCTTGGACGTGATGCTGCCGAAGATCGACGGCATCTCGCTGTTGCCGATGCTCAGGCGCGTAACCGAAGCGCCGGTGATCATGCTCAGCGCAAAAGGCGAACTCGAAGACAAGGTAAGCGGCCTGTCCGGCGGCGCCGACGACTATCTCAGCAAGCCGTTCGAACTGGACGAACTGATCGCGCACATCGAAGCGAAACTGCGCCGCCCGCATATCGAACACCGCGACGTTCTTGGATACGACGATCTCAGTGTCGACCTGCAAACGCACAAGGCGCAGCGTGCCGGCAAGACGTTGGATCTCTCGCCGCTGGAATACGACCTTTTGGTAACGCTGCTTCGGCGGCCGAAACGCGTATTTACACGCGACGAGCTGCTGGAAATGGTTTGGGGCGACGATCGCGACGTAACGCCGGCTGCCGTCGAACGCTATATTTCGTACCTGCGCGCCAAGGTCGACGACGGATTTGAGCGGCGGCTGATCCAAACCGTGCGCGGCGTAGGCTATACGATTCGCAATGAGTGAACCATTTGCGCGGTTCCGCCGGCGCATTACGCGCTCGTATGTGCTGCTTGCGGCGGCACTCGTCGTTTTCGTCGCATTCGCTGTAACCGTGCTGGCGCTTTTGCTCTACAGCCGCGGTATCAACGATGCGCTGCCCGGTACGGCACAGCGAGTCACGGAGGCGGCCTCTTCCGCGCTGCAAAGCGGACGCACGTTGGCGGATGCGGCGCCACAGATTTTTCGCGCTGTCGGACGCTCGCGCTTTCATATAACCATACTGGATGCGAGCGGGCACCGCATCGCGTCGAACGAGCATCAGGGTCCGCCCAATCCGGGACGCGAGATCGTGATCGCACTCGGCGAACTTGCGGGACTACCGCGGGCGCGCGTTCCGGTGCAGGGAGGTACGGCCGTCATCAGTGCGGACTTCGATCGATTCGGCGAGTTGATGCTCTGGTATTGGTCGATCATGCTACCGATCGGCCTGATCGCGATTTTGGCAGCCTGGCTGATCGGCAGACGAATCACCTCGGACGCGATCGGACCGCTGGTCGATGTGACTCAAGCGCTGAAAGTGATCGCCGCCGGCGATTTTTCGCCGCAGCGGCTGCCGGACGAGGCGAGCGACCTGCGCGCATTGACATCGGCCTACAACGACGTCGCGCTGAGTTTGGCTCAGGCCAGCGCCGAGCGTAAAGAAACCGAAGCGCAGATGCGCCAGTTCATCGCCGACGCGGGGCACGAACTGCGCACGCCATTGACGGTGGTAATGGGTTATCTCAACGCCTTGCGTCAAGGGATCGTTCAGGGCGCCGAAGGCACCGCCGGCGCGTACGAGACGATGCTGGACGAGAGCCGCAAGATGCGCAGCCTGATCGAACGCTTGATTCTTCTGGCGCGGCTCGACCGCAGCATCACCGCATCGAACCCCGTGACGATCGATCTCGGAAACGTCGTGCGCAAAGCGGCGGCGTCACTTGCGCCGCTCGCCAACGGCAGAATCGAATTGAGCCTTCCGGACGCGGCGGTTCCCGCGCGCGCGGACGAATCCGAGCTGTACGAAGCCGTGAAGAACGTCATCGAAAACGCATTGAAATATGCACCCGAATCGCCCGTTATCGTATCGCTGACGCGGCGCGACGGCGAATATTGCATCGCGGTCGAGGACCGCGGTCCCGGCATGGATCCCGTCGATGCACGACACGCCTTCGATCGCTTTTATCGCGGACCGTCGCGCGGCGAAGTCGAGGGCTCGGGTTTGGGCTTGGCGATTGCAAAGCGCGCCGTCGAACGCGCCGGGGGCAGCGCTTCTCTGCAAACCGAGCCGGGGCACGGTACGCGCGTCGTTTTATGCGTTCCGCATTTCTCAGCAAATTAGCCGAAACGCGGCGTACGCTTTAAGCATGAACACAACCATCCTTCGCTCCAGCGTCGGCGCACTCACTCTGGGAGCAGTCCTTTTCTCCTCGATGGTTTTGCCGGCAAAAGCGGACACGAATACGACAAACGACATTCTCTACGGTGCCGCGGCGGCAGCGGCGGCGCTGACTCTGTACAACGTCGAGCACAAGCACGCGCTTGCGACGACGATCGAAGGGTATCTCCCGAACGGCGCGGTGGTTTATCAGGACGGCCACGTCGTCTCTCCGAACGGAACGACGTGGTACCCCGGAAACTACGGTGAAACTGTTGCCTGCAGTAATCAAGCCTGCACGATCAACGGCAACAACGGCGCCAACTACGGCTACAACGGCGGCGGTTACAACAGCGGCGGCTATTACGGCTACAATGGCGGCGGCTACAACAACGGCGGCTACAACAACGGCGGCTATTACTACGGCAACTCGCGGTCACGCGGGCGTACCGAGCAGAGCCGGCGCGGGCACTAACGCGCGATAAAAGAGCCCTCTTGCGAGGGCTCTTTTATTTTTCGCGAACGCCTACGATACCATCAAGAACCTCGGGTGGATCGCCGGCGCTTTATTACATTATCCAAGCTCGCGACGCTCGCTTCTTTGGTAGTCAGGACGATTGCGCAGAGTACGAACAGCATAAGTTCCAAGGACTCCACGCCGAAGTGAGACAGATACTTTCCCGTCATAAAATAGTAGTTCAGCGCGAGGAACATTCCGGCAAGCGATGCGGGCCGAATCAACAACCCGGCGATCAAGGCGATTCCGACCAATGTCTCGCCGTACGCAATAAGCTCGGCAAAAATTTGCTGATGGGGCACGACGACATGCGCGAGAAAACTGCGGAACGGTTCGCCCGTAGACGATTCGGAATCTCGGACCGCCGAAAGAAAGTATTGCTTTCCGCCGGCCCAGCTCGGATCGATTTTGGATTCCCCATATGTGAACCACACGAGGCCCAGATATATCCGCACTGCCGCCGGAAGATACGAATGCAGACGTCGCATTATGGACGGATCGCGTTTCTCATGGCGAGAGCGTAGCACCCGGTTTGCTCGGCGGCCATCAAACCTTATCAATTCGCCGGGTAGCAGCGGTCCGGCGCGGTGGCTAAGGAGCCTCTTACGGGCGTTTTCATCGGTGCAGCGTCAAGGATTGTGTTGCGCTGCGGCCCAAGTAATTTCTGAAGCGAAGGCGTACGCCGGCTGAAATACGAGCACGCGACTGAATGAACGGAGGCGGCTTAATGAATCTGCGTGCGATCGGCACGGTTCGATCCTCAATCGTCAATCGCGAAGATGCACCGAAACAGGGCAACGAGGGGGCGCCCGACGTTTGGATCGAGATCGAGCCCGACGTGGCAGACGCGCTGAGCGGCTTGTCTATCGGCGAGGAAGTCATCGTTATCACGTGGTTTCATCGATCGCAGCGCGACGTGCTGCGCGTCCACCCTCGCGGAGATACGCGCTTGCCGCTGACGGGCGTTTTCGCCACGCGTTCGCCGGACCGGCCGAATCCGCTCGGTTTGCATCGCGTCGCGATCAAAGGTATCTCCGGGCTTCGAATACTGGCCGGTCCGATGGAAGCGATCGACGGAACGCCGGTCGTCGATATCAAGATCGTTATCGGGAACGATCCGAGTTCGTAGCTCCTGCGCCGTGGACGCTACTACCCGTGTTCCGGCGCCTCGTTCGCCTGCGGTGCATAGGTTCCGAAACTCCAAACGTGGCCTTCGGGATCGCGCAGGGTGAAGTCGTGTGACCCGTAGTCGGTGTCGTGAATATCGCTCAGGATTGCCGCGCCGGCGCGTTTGGCTCGCGCACACAACGCATCGACATCGGAAGGCGAATCCAGTGCGATATAGATCGTTCCGGTCAGGCCGCCGAGTTCTTTGGGACTCTTCCCGTACGCGTCCGGCTTAGAGGATCCAAGCATGATCAAGTTGCCGTTCAATGAGAGTTCCGCATGAACGACGCCGCCCGCGTCGTCCCCATACGTGACGCGCTCTTGGAATCCAAGCACGTTTTTCAACCAGTCAATTGCCGCTCGCGCATCGGTGTAGCGGACGGCCGGATAGACACTTTGAGCTGTCTTGTTCTTCGTTTCCATGAGGATACTGTAGCGTATCCGCCGGCTGCCGTCTTGGAAAAATGATCCTACCCTTCGGCCAGGCTCAGCGACTGCGCGTACCGGCGCGCCCCAACGAACGCGGACGGCGTCATACCGGCGAACTCGACGAAGTCGCGGTGAAGATGGGCTTGATCGAAATAGCCGAGTTCCATGGCTGCGCCGGAAATCGACGGTACCTCGACCAGGCGCGAGGCGGCCCGATGAAAGCGCAGGATTCTTGCGTAGCGCTTGGGCGTCACCCCGGCGACTCCGCGGAAACGAGCGGCAAACTGCGCTCGCGTAAGGCCGGTCTGCTGCTGAATCTGCTCGATCGGAACGATTCCATTCTGCGAGCGCATCACGCGAAACGCCCACGTCAAAGCCGGATCGATGACGCATCCGGCGTAGACGCGTTGCGTCAGCCATGCCGCTGCTGCGGTGACGATCGCACGTGCTGCGTTCCGCGCGCTGCCACGCGCATTTGCCGCATCCCAGCACCGCTCACCGAGCTCGGCAGCAGCCAGCCCGACGCACTCGCGCAGCTCCAGTGTATTTCCGCCGACTTCTCCGATCGATTGATGCAGGACGGCGTACGCACCGGCCGGGTTGAGCCGCACTCCTAAAACACGCGTCCGCGCGCTGGGCCCCACGACCACGCCAGCGCGCGAACGAACACCGTTGATGCAGACGGCGGGAAACGGAGTCAAGGCATTATCCCCGTCGCGGTGGACTTCGTCGAGCTGCACGATAAGGTCAGCGCATCCGTCCGGAAAAACCCGTTCCCGCGCGTAGGTCAGTTTGCCGTCGAAATACCAAATCGATTCCACTATGCCGCTCAGCGCGCAAAGCGGATCCGGCGACCAGTCGGCAGTGAGCCAACGGCCCAACGGCGAGTCCGTTTCCGAAATCCGTGCACCGTCGAGCGCAAGCGCCGCTACTGCCATGGCTCCCTACGCTTCGGCGGCCGGCGCCGGAAGTTCTTTGCGTGTCCGGGCTTCCGCGTGGAATGAGCGAGGCGGCAACCGGTTATACTACGGACTATGACATCGCAAGAGCGCACGGCGCTACTGGTTATGGATGTGCAGCGCAACATCGTCGAGCGATACGCCTCGGACCCAGGCCTGTTGGATCGCATCGGCGACGCGATCGCGGCTGCGCGGTCGCGGCAAGTTCCGATTGTCTACGTCGTCGTGCAATTTCGTTCCGGTTTTCCGGAAGTCAGTTCGAGAAACAAGAGCTTTTCTGCGCTCGCGTCAAGCGGAGCCTCATTCGCGGATCCCTCCGCCGCAGCAGTACATCCGGCGATCGCACCGGCAGAGGGCGATGTTACCGTCGTAAAGCGGCGCGTATCGGCCTTTACGGGGAGCGACCTGGAAGTTGTTCTTCGCGCGCGGGCGATCGAGCACGTCGTCTTGTGCGGCATCGCGACGAGCGGCGTAGTACTTTCAACGCTGCGCGAAGCGGCCGATCGCGACTACCGCATTACGGTGCTGGCGGACTGCTGCACCGACGGCGACGATGAAGTGCACCGCGTCTTAACGCAAAAAGTCTTTCCGCGTCAGGCCGAGGTTTTGACGGCGCGGGAATGGATTGCGGGACTGCAGCACGGCGATTACAAGTAGTTTCTGAGCAAAATCTTGCGGTTTACCGTTCCGTTCAGCATCAACAAAACCTGAGTGCCCGCTCGCGCATCGAGTATCGCGCGCACTGCTTGCAAATCGTTTGCGGAAACTGCGCGCCCGTTGACAGCCGTTACGCGCATTCCGGGCGCGATGCCGGCAGCGGGAGCACCGGCGCGCACGGCACTTACCATAAGCATGCCGTTCCGAGCCGTCAGCGTAAGCCCGGACCGGTCCCGTAAGCCGCCCGGAGCGAAGTAGAGCCGCCGGTGCGCGTAGTCAAAGACCAGGCGGTATTCGCGAAAAATTCCTTCACCGGCATTCGCAGCAAACGACGGATCGGCTTCGAATCCCGCGCTCGCCTGCGCTAGCGTTGCCTCGACACCGTGCAACGTCAGCGAGCCGAGATCGACCGACGCGAGCCGGACGCGTGCCGCTTTTACGCCGCCGCCGACGCCCGTGTAGAGCACACGTGCGCGCGTAACGCGGTACCGCTTCCACAGATCGTAATCGCGTGAAAAGCCTGCGTTCACATCGAACGTTCCGGTGCTGCCGGTGTCGATCGTGACTTGCGCGGGGATGCCGTCGACAGCGCCGCCGACTTGCGGCTGGCGCTCGCGAAACGTGAACGGCGCTGCACGTGCACCGGCTATCCATGAAGCGGGAATCGACGAGGCCAGCTGCAGAGTATCGGTGCGGTAGTCCAGACGCGCGGCGAAACGAGCGAGCAGCTCGTAGCCCAGAATTCCATCGATACCTCTGAGAAGCTTTCCGAAATCGATCACCAGAAACGGCTGATCGGTCATCTCGGCCGCTCCCACACGCACGCTTCGCACATTCGCCCAACGCGTCGATATCAGGTTCGCCCCGCCGCCGCCAACTGTTCCGCCGCCGACACTTTGCAGCCCTAATCGGCGCATCGCATCCGGAGTCAGAATATTCTGGCCTCCGGTGTCGAGAATAAAATGCATCAGCGGACCGCCGTCGATCCGAGCCGGAATGATAATCAGCGGTGCCCCGGGCAGAGTTTGAACGCTGGTGATCCCCCCGCTTATGCGCGCATCATCCGGGCGCACCGGTTGAGCGAACAGCGTTGACGGCGCACTACGCTGCAGCGATACGCGCGTGACGAAACCGGTCCACGTGCCGCTGTCATCCGTGTACTTGATAACGTACGGCATCACCGAGCCGTCGGGCAGCGTGCGGTAGTCGGACGGCGCGACGATCGTTTTCACGTCGCCGCGCGGCACGATCGCGCGCTGCACGAGGCCGGAGCTTCTGTCAACGGTCAGCGCGATGGCGCGCGAGAAGCCGCGAAACCGCACGACGCCACCCGTCACCGCCGCAGGCCATGGCCGCGCAAAGAGTGCCGACCAGGCAAGGATCGAACTGCGCTGATCGACATTTCCTTCGGCGATCGGGAGTCCGGTAGCGTCGGCAAACCATGCGGTTTTTCCGTCAAAACCGATCGTTTCGGAGGCAGGTCCCAAATTCAAACGCTGCACAAAACTGCCGGTCGCGCGATCCAGAATCATCTCTCCGGTTCCGGTGACACCGTATCCCTGAACGCGCATATGTATTCGCACGATCTGCGGGGCTGTTTGAAGCGTAGGTTCGCGAACCACCATCGGTCCCGCTACCATTGCGCTGAGTAGAAGGGAGATCATAGATCGTCTCCTGGAATGGCAAAAAGTGCGGCGGCGACTTCGAACTGCTTTCCACCGGATGCCGCGCGAGTACGATACTTTTTCAAGAGTGCGCGCAGCTCGGCGCGCAGTTTGTTCGCGTCGGCCGGGCGCAAGTGCAGAAATGCACGAGCGACCCACATTTTCGGATCCCGTGCGGCACGTGCGTCTGCTGCCGCGCTCTCGATCAGCGCGGCCTCGGTCTGCGCAATGGCGGCGGGGCTCGCCGTGCTCGCCAGCAGCCGGCGGTTCACACGGAAGGATCGTGCGACGGCACGATAGGTCCGTTCCATCACCGCCCCTACCTGCCGGCGCTCGATCACGCGAATCATTCCATGCTTTTCGAGCAGATCGAGGTGGTAGTAGACGCGGGTACGGTTGATCTTCAGCCGCTTGGCGATGGACGCCGCAGTCATCGGCTCCTGGATAAGCAGAGTCAAGATGCGGTGGCGCTGCGAGTCGGCGACCGCGCGCAGGCCGGGCAGCCCGGTAATTTCCGCTTCACCCAGAAGCGCCTTATTCGACACAATTTGAATCATTCAACGGAATTTGAATAAACTCCGCTTTTGCACGGTTTGGCCCTTGTGCGGACCGGTTAGAGGTTACTCGTCCGTGCGGTGAGTCCGGTAATCGACGGTGTCCACGCCGATCGCCCACTGCGTGCGCCAATCATTCGAAACTCTGGCATGCACGCCCGCGGCGATTACGAGCCACGCCAGCAGCGCGCAGCCGACGAGTACGGGCGCCGGAAGCACGATGTGTATCAGGTGCAGCGACCAGGAAACGAGCGCGACGAGGGGGGCGACGGTCAGCAGCGCTTTCCAGAACATCGGTTTCGGCGGCGTGTACCCCAGCACGGCTAGCGTTTCACTCGCGGAATCACGCAGCGTGTGGCCGTGTGCGTTTCGGTAAAGGCACTCACCTTATTGTCGACGACTCCGCAAGCCAGATAAGCGGTTCGCACCTCGCCCTCCTTCACCGCCGCGTTCTTGCCTTTCGGATGAAAGATCCACAGCGCACCGGCGGCTTGTAAATGCGAGGCGGCTTTCGGAATTCGTCCTAAATCGCGTGCCTCGTTCACTTGCAGGAAGATCAGGTCGTAGGTTCCGCGCAGGACCGTCGAAATCGACTCACCGGCAGTCCGCGACACGTCATCCAGAAAGGCGGCATCGGACACATTCAGTGCCGCGATGCGCTGCCCGCTGCGAACACCCAGTTTTTCGAGCAATGTGCGATGGCTGTAGTCGCGGTCGGGCAACCGACTCATCCCTTTCTCAGGTCGACGGCGTAGCTTTGGCGAAGAACCGCTTCCAGAGGCAGCCGCAATGGCCAAAGCAATAACGCAAGACCTGGTGCTGATTCCCGGCGGAACGTTCTTCATGGGTTCCGAGGATTTCTATCCCGAGGAAGCTCCCGTTCACGAAGAAACGGTCGGGTCATTTTTCATCGACCGGTTTCCGGTCACGAATGACCGTTTTGCCGAATTCGTGAACGACTCAGGTTACATAACCCTTGCGGAACAGCCGCCGAATCCCGCCGATTATCCAGGCGTTCCGGTAGAAGCGCTCGTTGCCGGTTCGCTGGTCTTTCAAGGCACTGCAGGACCGGTCGATTTGCGCGATTGGTCGCAGTGGTGGGCGTACATTCCCGGCGCACAATGGCGCTATCCCGAGGGCCCGGGAAGTTCGCTCGATGGCCGCGGCAATCACCCGGTCGTGCACGTCACGTATCAGGATGCAGCGGCGTACGCGAACTGGGCGGGCACCCAGCTGCCCACCGAGGCGGAATGGGAATTCGCCGCACGCGGCGGTCTGGATCGCACCGCATTCGTGTGGGGCAACGAGATGGAACCGGACGGCAAAATCATGGCGAACACGTGGCACGGCGAGTTTCCGTGGAAAAATCTGCTGACCGACGGATACGCGCGCACATCGCCCGTGGGATCGTTTCCGCCGAACGGGTACGGGTTGTTCGACATGGCAGGCAACGTGTGGGAATGGACTTCGGATTGGTATCGCGATAAGCACGTCGCGTCTGCCGAGGGCGCGTGCTGCAGCGCATCGCTGCGTGCGACGATCGATGACAGTTACGATCCGCGCAACCCGCAGTTTCACATTCCGCGGAAGGTGCTAAAGGGCGGCTCCCACCTCTGCGCGCCGAATTACTGCCTGCGTTTTCGCCCCGCGGCGCGATCGCCGCAGATGATCGATTCCAGCATGAGTCACGTCGGTTTTCGCTGCATCAAGCGAACCGGCTAGTGGTTGACGAGTTGTAACATCGCTCCGACGTTCGTGTTTCCGACACGGACGTGACTGAGCAGCGTGCGTCCCAAAACTGCGCCGAACAGGCTGCCGCGATGCGGCGTGCAATTGGTGTCGACCGGCCCGGGCATCGGCAGCGGCATTCCGCCGGACGGATAGCGCGAAACGGTTCCGCCGTCGGCGGGTGGATTGTCACCCGGCTTGATGTTCGGGTCGGAGGCGTTTTGAAGCGCGCGATCCTGATCGCGCTGAAGCGCTGCTGCATCTTCGGCTTGCGTGCGGGACGCAGCTTCTGCACGAGCCTCCGCACGCGCTTGAGCGAGCGCTTCGGCGTGCTGCCATTCACGCGCCATTGCCTCGGCGCTTCGGGCGAGTTGCGCCTCGCGCTGTAAGTGCATCGCACGCGCTTGCGCTTGCGCTGCAAGCAGACGTTCGTGCAGCAACTGCGCGCGCATTTGCCGGATCGCAGGTTCGTCAGGTGCGGTCACGGGCGCTATTCGCACCGGCGCCGCAATTGCACTATGCGGCGTTTCGACGTTGCTATGCGGCGTTACGACGACGCGGTGTTTGGGAGCAACATAGACGACGGCGGCTTTCGCGCGATGCTTCGGCGCGATAAGCGGAACGGGGGTGCGTGGCTTCGTATCGTTCTTCTCGCGCAGTAACGTTACCGTGCTCGCAAACCCGGCCGACGTCGCAAGTAAGCCTGCCAGCGCGACGAGTGCGATGCGCCGCTTCCAATAAGGCGCGGACGGTGAAGTGTAGCTCTGCGGATCTTCGTCGCCGGAAAAGCGGCGATTCAGATCGTCCAGAAGATCGGCTAATTCGGGGTCGTGGAGTGCGGCGAGCCGGCGTTCGATTTCCTCCGCGCTCTTTCGGGGCTCGAGAATCATCGTGCGCACCTTCCGAATCTGGATGGGTGAACCAGAGGATTAGGATAGCATACGAAACTGAGAATATTCCGAGAACGTTGTGGATCCGGGAATCGTTGCGCACGGTTACCTTGGGGTGCGGGTGAGCTTTTTAGGCTGGGGCATGTCATGGTGAGGAATCGCGATGCGCAGGATGCGCTAGTCCCGGCGAAGTCCACGGAGGAACGAGAGCCGGCAACCACGCCGAGGTATCGAGGCGCTTTTCAGAGGAAGCCCTTCGATTCCTCAGGGTCCTTCGATACCTCAGGATGACGGATGCGGAGCCCTTCGATTCCTTAGGGTGACTTGGGGAGGCGTTTCGACAAAGCGTCGTTTGCTTTACGTTTGAAAAACGCGGCGGCGGCTTGCAGCACGAACGTGACGCCAACGGCGAGCAGAAACGCAATCGTGGAGTTGTGCACCGCGGGCGATAATCCGGTGAACGTCTTCGACTGGATGAGGCCCTGCGTCGAGACGATCGCCACACCGATCAGATACGGAAGCTCTTTCAAAAACGCCGCGACGCGGTAACCGGGCCGTGAAACGGCAACCAGTCCGGCGCCATATATCGCAGCACCGCCAAACGCTACCGAAGACCAAAACGGCGCTCCCGACATTGCGTTGACCGCCCACCAACAACACAGCGCAAACACGACGATGGAGACGATCCATCGCAGCAACTGCGTATCTGCTTCGGCCTCGCCAAGGTTGCGATAGATCTCCGCCTCGCCGTTGCGCTCACCCATTACCGCAGACGATTCGCCGGACACTCAAAAACACCCCAGGACACCGAAGTGCCCTGGGGCATCACCATGCGACCGCGAAGGCTAATCGCGATGCTTGCGCTGGTGAATGATGATCGTATTGCCTTCGGGATCTTTGCCGAACGCCATATGGCAAACGGGAGACTCGTCGACGGGGCTGATTTCGAGTCCGCGTAAGGTCATGGCTTCGCGGGCGGCGTGGATGTCGTCCACGGCCAGCATCGTAAAACCGCCGGTTTCGCCCGATTCGGTCTTCCAGACGCCGAACGTGGACCCGTCGGAGAGCGTGAACTCGGCGCCGCGCCCCTCGTCGTCGATGGCAGTCGGCTCCATGC
The DNA here is from genome assembly GCA_035938175.1 of Vulcanimicrobiaceae bacterium. Taxonomy (GTDB): domain Bacteria; phylum Vulcanimicrobiota; class Vulcanimicrobiia; order Vulcanimicrobiales; family Vulcanimicrobiaceae; genus DASRDE01. The sequence continues at coordinate 51,175 of DASZHD010000029.1, read as the reverse complement.
CGAGTTTATCGCGGTAAAACGCGATCATCGCCTGCGGGTCGCGCACGAGAAAGCCCGAGATGTCGGTGCCGATAACCGTACCTTTTGAGGTCGTCGTCTGACTAGCGGTCATGTGTTCTCCTTTGCCTGGTGCTTTTTCTAAACTGTAGCAGGGGATACCTGACAAAGGCTGTCAGGTATGCTCGATGCCGCTCCAAAATCGTGTGACGCCGTATGGCGAAATCGTGGCACTTCCGGGACGCGGGTTGGTTCTCGGCAACCGCGGCGTGCTGCACGACGAGCAGCGCAGGATCGTTCGCGCGACGCAACTCAAACGCTGGATCGCGTGCCGTTTGGAATTTCGAGGGCGGCACCGGCCGATAATGCGGCCGCGGTCGTGGACGGAGTTGTTTTTTCTGGATGAGGCAACGGCGTTTTCGGCCGGTCATCGTCCGTGCGCGGAATGCCGGAACGCCGACTACAAACACTTCCGGCGGCTTTGGGAAGCGGTCAAAGGCGCGGAGGCGGGAGCAGATGCGATCGACGCCGTGTTGCACGCCGAGCGGTTAAACGGCCGCGCAAAACGCACGTGGTTTGCCTCGGTTGAAACGCTTCCTGACGGCACGTACGTGACGATCGACGGCGCGGCGTTTATCGTTTGGGGCACGCAGTTAGCGGCTTGGAGCGATCGCGGTTACGAACGACGGTTATCGCGACCGGCGAACGGTGCGATAGAAGTTTTGACGCCTCCTTCTATCGTTGCGGTGTTCAAAGCGGGCTATAATCCGGCGGTGCACCCCACGCTCGAATTAGCGCAGTAACGATCGCGCTGCGGGGTGCAGCCGGAGATACTCCGTGGCAATAACGTGCGAGGCTAGCTCCCGCGGCAGATTTGAAGGCTGAAGAACCTCCGTCCAGTTCGCGAAATCGTCGAGGTTGCTCAGCACACCGCTTACTACGATCGCGTATTCATCCTCGCGCACCGGCAAACGCGGAAAGTCGTTTTCGAACGGCGCGGTTAGGTAGCAGGCGACTCGAGTTGACAAATCGTCGAGCCGGTGCAGAACCTTTTCTTCAAATACTGCAATCATCGCGTCTTGCGCGGGGCGCTGAAGCATCAGGACGGCGAGGCCGGAGAACGAGTGGGCCGATCGATCGCCGGAACGCGGACGACTGAGACCTTGCAAATCGAATGCGCGATCCGCTCGAGCAGGTTGAAGCAGCAGGACGTTGTCGGAGTCGATCATCGTTTCATTGGCGGCGTCGCGATTGATCCGCCACACATCAGAATTCAGGTAGAATGCTTCGAGCGCGGCGCGTCTGGTTTCCATGCTTTCAAAGCCGCGGAACCACACGAACGCATCGTCGTCGTCCACATCGCGATAATGGCCGATGGGAAGCATTCCGCACGCTTCTTGGCCTTCGATGAATTCACGTTCGAAAATGGCAATCAGATCGTCGCGCCGCCCCGGGCGCATGACGTAGCGGCGCAGTTCGACGATGCGCGTTTGTGCGGACAGCGCAATCATGCGCGCGTAAACTCCATGATCCAGTTCGTTTCCCACGTTGCTCCGTCATCGGGCGAAAACGCCTGCTCCCAGCGGCAGCCGCCGTGTTCGCACTCCTTCGTCCAACGGTAGCGGCACACGATCGGCCGGCCATCGAAGGTTTCGCGGCTGAAAAACTCGCCGAAACCGTCGCCGCCGTTAAACGCACCGACATTCGGCACGACGATCAGACCGTTTTTCGACGTCGCCCAATACAGGCTCCACGTTGCCGTGGCCGCATCGTAGAGACGAAGCGTAAGGCCTTCGATGCGCCCGTACGGGGTGTCGGCGATGAATTCGTCGAGATTCGCTTTGCCGTCCCACAGCGGAATCGCACGATACGACGCGTCGAAGTCGTACCACTCTTCGGATCCGCTCAGCGGATGGCGCAGCCTTCGGTTGCGCACGGTCCATCGTCCGAACAGGAAGTCAAAGTCGCTCTGCCCCTCCCGCGTTCGCGTTTCAGCTTGCATGACCTAACCATAGCCCGTGGAGTGGACCCAGGAAAAGGTCCACATTTTACTAAAATCATGGTGCCACGATGAAGGTCTCCGGGATTGCAATCCACCGAACGTCGTCAGTGGCGCTGAACCGTCAGCTGACGTCGGCGTTGCGCGAGGCGATTCGCTCCGGAGCGATGGAGCCCGGCGAACGCGTCTTCTCCACCCGCGAATTGCGAACGCATTTGGGTCTTTCCCGAAACACGATCGTCGATGCGTTCGAACAGCTTCAGGCGGAAGGGTATTTGGTAACCGTTCGCGGCATCGGAACATTCGTCGCGGACTTTCAAAGGCAGCGGTCTGCGCAACGAAAGCCCAGCGCGGTCCCTTCCGTTCGCACATCGCGGAGCGCAGAACGTTCCTTGAAGGCGTGCGGGCTTGCACGCAATTTGCACGAGACAAAACCGTTTCGGCCCGGCGTGCCGGCACTGGACCTGTTTCCGGCGGCGCAATTCAAACGCTGTTTCAAGAGCGAAGATTGGAACGCGGATTTCTGGGATTACCCGGATCCGCAAGGGTACGAGCCGCTGCGCCGCGAGATTGCGCGCCGCCTTCGACAGACGCGCGGTGTTGAATGTAGCGCGGATCAGGTATTCGTTACGAGCGGAGCGCAGGGTGCGTTCTGGCTGCTGGCGCAGACGCTGCTGAACGCGGGTGAAACCGTCATCGTGGAAGATCCGGGATATCCGAGCGTGCGGGCGACGTTCGCTGCGCACCGCGCGAAGATCGTCAGTGCGCCGGTGGACGAGGCGGGGATCGACGTATCCGCATTTGGGCGCCGGGCCGCGAAACTTGCGTACGTGACGCCGTCGCATCAATATCCGACCGGCGCGGTACTTTCGCTGGAACGGAGGTTCGCGCTGCTCGAGTGGTCGCAGCGTTACGGCAGTTGGATCCTTGAGGACGATTACGACAGCGAGTTCAACTATACGGGCCGGCCGCAACAGGCGCTGTACGGGTTGTCCCAAACGGCGCGCGTCATATATGCGGGAACGTTCAGCAAAGTGCTGGCCCCGTCGCTTCGGGTTTCTTATATCGTCGTTCCGCACTCGTTGCGCGAATCGCTTCGTGCCGTGCAGTTGGTGTCCGGGTCGTATCCCGGCACACCCGTGCAGGCGGCGCTCGCACGATTCATGCAAGCCGGGCTTTTCGGCAGGCACGTTACGAAAATGCGTAAGATCTACGACGAGCGGCGCCGGATCGCTGCAAGCGAGTTTTGCAGGCATGGCACGTTTACGATCCACGACTCGCGCGCGGGGCTGCATTTCATCGCGGAACTGCCGCGCGGCGTTAGCGATGCGCACGTTAGCCGCTGCGCGGCGGAGGCGGGGCTCATTGTGCCGGCGTTGTCGTCGTACTATTACGGCGGGGCGCGGCGCAACGGCTTAGTGATCGGGTACGCGGCGACAGCGCCGGTGCGGGCGCGGCGGGCGATTGCGGTGTTGCGCGGTCTTGTTTGAGTTTTGCCCGCCCTTCGATTCCTCAGGGTCCTTGTCGGCTCCGCACATCCGTGGTTCCGCCGACACTCCGCGCATCCGTGCGCTGCGCGATTCCTCAGGATGACGAGGGGCGTGTTTGCGTTGAGCTCACCCTTCGATTCCTCAGGGTCCTTCGATACCTCAGGATGACAAGCCGATACCTCAGGATGACGGATTTCAGGGTGACTGGAAGGCGACGATTTCGTTGTTGTCCCGGTGACTCGTCCAAAAGCGGGAGCCGTCGAACGTAAGGCCGCGCGCGTCGAACGGGATCGCGGCCACGGCTTCGACCAGCGGCTCTTCTCCATGCGCGTCGACTCGCGTCAACTGCACGTTTTCAAATTCTTCGTCAGTCGTTACGAGGTAGAAACAGCGGTTGGCAATCGTCATGCCGACCGGAACGCGCGGCAGCGGAATCTCGCGCGTGACGTTCCCTTGCGCGTCCAACGCTACGATGCGCCGGTAATGCGCCTGTGAGAGGAATAGTACGTCGCCGTCAAACGCCACGTGCGAGCCCGTTAAATCGGGACAAGCAATTGCGTCGTTTTTGAATCCGTGCCCCGGAATGAAGCGATACACGTAACGATCGTTCTGGTTTTCTCCGAGGCCAATCACTACACGCAGTTCGTCGCCCAGCACCGCGATGCCGAACGGTCCACCCGGCGCTTGGGCCTCCTCGCGCACGGTCCAGGTTTTTGAGTCGATAGCGTACAGCCGTTCCGTTTCGCGGCTTGCCATCCACAGCACGTCACCGTCAAAAGCCAAACCCAAGGGTTTTGGCGCAGGCGAGGGCAGGCGAAGCGTTTCGGAAATCTCGGTTAACGTTTGCATCGGAAATTTTTCTCCTCGGTCGATCGGAACGCGGTCGGATTCGATGGGGTTATGGACGCCCTTCGACCACGCTCTACGGTGTCCCGCGTGGGAAATTGAGTAGCGGCCGGGCGCCGCCTGAGTAACAGCCTAACTCGCAGCTTCTGCGGATGCTAAGAGCGCTATTACCGGTTCAAAGCGCGTAGGATCGTCGTCGTGTTCTGCCGACCAGCGAGCCTGCCCTAGAGCGGTAGCGCCATAGCGGTTGCGAATTTGCGGTAAAGCGTTCCGGTCTAATAAAAGGCGAACGATTTCGTGTTGCGCGCTCATAGCCGCCCAATGCAACGGAGTCTGACCAAAAATCAGCTCGTTCGGATCGCTGCCGCGTTCAAGCACATACTCGACGGCGCGCGCGTGTCCGTACTCACACGCCCATGCGAGACCTGATTTCCACTGTTCCAACGTGTACTCGCCGCGCTGAAGCGTTTCGCGAAGGGCATCGATGCGTCCGGTGCCCAACGCGCTTTCCAAATCGAGCCGTGCGCCGCGCCCGGCAAGAAACTGCGCAGCTCGGCCGCGGCCGTTTCGCAGCGCCGAAAGAATCGGGTTCGCGGATCCGGGAACGCCGTCGATCGCCGCGCCGCCCTCGAGCAAGAGCTGCAGCAAGTCGATCTGGACGCCCGCGCGTTCGGGATGCACGCTGCTTGCCGCAAGACTGAGCGCCGTCGAACCGCCGTAGATAGGCGCCACCGCGTCGACAGGTGCACCCGCTTTCAGCAGCGCGTCTGCGATCGCGACGATGTTGGGCGGCGTCTTCTGCCGGAAGTCTTCAACGCCGTTCGCCGCCGTATAGTGCAACAACGCCGCCGCGTGACTGCGAGCCGATCGTTGAAACACGATCCGCGGGTTTGCGCGCAGCAGATGTTGCAATAATTCGATTTCACCGCGAGCGATCGCGCCGGCGGCGGCTTCAAATGCGGCGGCGGGCGAATCTTCAATTTGCAGCGCTTTTACGTGCGCGGCGAATTTCGGCCAACTCGCGAAGCCGTGTTCGCGGGCAATGATGAGTTGAGCGACGCTGAGGGTGAGGCGTTCCGGGACGCGTTCCAGGAGTCGAGCGGCTCGAGCCTTTGTCTGGTATGCAGCCGTGCGAAAATCCTTGACGAGATCCTTCGCTTGCTTCTTGTATTGCTCGAGGTTGGGCCGCGCCGGCAGCGGACGTAAATCGGTAACGAACATGGCGAACTCGCTTTCACGCAATGCGCCCGCTGTCCGCACGTATCGGGCTGAAAGAAAGTTCGTTTCCGTGATGGACGATGATAGGCGGGCACTGCCCTTTCCGCGGACCGGCGGCACCCTTTCGTGCTCGTAGCCCAGTATAGCAAAAACCGGGTCGAAGTCCGAACGGCAGGAGCCGGCGCAAACCGCGAATCACAGAAACCGTGCCAACCGGCCGGACCCGATTCGGCGTGTGTCGGTTTTGAACGCCGCCGAGCGTCTTTCAAATACTAAGGAGGACCGACATGAGTGAATTCGTTTTCTTGTATCGCGGAGGACGGCGCGGTGAATCGCCTGCCGAAAGCGAGCAGATTATGCAAAAATGGGTTACGTGGATGCAGCAGCTGGCGGCGAACGGGCATTTAAAGGATCGCGGCCAGCCCCTCGAACCCGAGGGCAAGGTGGTGCGGGGCACCTCGCGCACGATCACGGACGGACCGTATCCGGAGTCCAAAGACGTGGTCGGCGGCTACACGCTGATCGAAGCGAGCGACCTTGCGCAGGCCGCCGAACTCGCCGGCGGATGTCCCATCTTCGAGCGCGACGGCCTGGTGGAAGTCCGCCCCGTCATGAACATGTAGATGTACGACGGCGAGCAGCTCTTCCGGCACGAATCCGGTCGCATCGTCGCTGCGCTGACTCGCATTTTCGGCCTCGAAAATCTCGCGCTGGCAGAAGACGTCGTCCAAGACACCTTCTGCCGCGCGCTCGAGGTCTGGAAGATCCGCGGCGTTCCCGACAATCCGTCCGCGTGGCTGATGAAGGCCGCGAAAAACCGCGCGATCGATCTGTTGCGGCGCGAACGCACCGCGCGGCGGTTTGCCCCCGAACTAGCGCGCCTGTTCGAAAGTGAATGGACGCTGGTTCCGACGGTCAACGGCATCTTCACCGACGAAACGCTGAAGGACGATCAGCTGCGGATGATGTTCACGTGCTGCGATCCGCACATCTCCGAAGAAGCGCAAGTAGCGGTGACGTTGAATCTGCTGGCGGGTTTTACCGCAAGCGAGATCGCGAGCAGCTTCCTGACGACGCGCGCGGCAATCGAGAAACGCATCGAACGCGCGAAGAAAGTATTGTCCGCGTCGAAATCGCTCTTCGATCTGACGGATCGCGATTTGCCGGAGCGGCTGTCTGCGGTGCACCGCACGCTGTACTTGCTGTTCAACGAAGGGTATCACGGCGCGTCCAAGAGCGGTTCCGTTCGCGTGGAACTGTGCCGCGAAGCCATGCGCCTGGCCTCGCTGTTATTGGACAAGCCGCTCGTCGCTTCGCCCGCGACGTACGCGTTATGCGCATTGATGTGGCTTCATGCGGGGCGGCTTCCGGCGCGCGTCGACGGGCACGGCGAGCTGGTTGCTCTGGGCGATCAAGACCGCACGCTGTGGGATGCGCGGCTGATTGCAAAGGGCAACGAATTTTTGGAACTTTCCGCCAGCGGTTCGGAGCTGTCCGAATATCACGTTGAAGCGGCCATAGCGTCGATCCATTGCACCGCCGCACGCGCCGAGGACACGAATTGGGAGCGGATCGTTTGGCTGTACGACACGCTAATGGCGATTCGTCCTTCGCCGGTGATCGCGTTGAACCGCGCGATCGCATTGGCACAGCAGAGCGGACCGGAACGCGGCATTCAGGAGATTCATGCAATAGAACAGCGAGAACGTTTGCAGTCGTATCCGTTTTTCGCCGCCGCCCTGGGCGAATTGGAGCTGCGCGCCGGCCGCGTCGACCGCGCGCGCAAACACTTTGAAGAAGCTGCGGCGCTGGCCCGCAACCCAATGGAACGCCGCTTTTTGGAGAATCGCATCCAAGCCGCCTCGCGCTAGCGCCGCGTCCTGCCGGACCGCACTAGTGCTTTTGGGAACCTCGCCAGGTCCCGAGAAATCCGGCACTGAACGAACGCCGCGACCAGTGGGCCAGATGGCCTCCCTGGTTTTTCTTTTATCTGGACCATCTGTGGAGGTTTTTCATGGTGCGTAGGACGCCTCGCCCCGCGTTGCGCGCGGTGGCGGTCTGCTTGGGCGTAAGCCTTTTCCTGGCCGGGTGCGGCGCGCACAACTCGAACACGATCGTTCCGGGCACGGCTCAGTCGGTCGCGGGCGGCGCTTCAACAGCCGCGGGCGCACAAAAACGTTCGGTTCCCTGGGCTGCCGACATGCGGCACCGGACGGACAAAGTGCTCGGTCAATTCGCTTCGCACGCGCTGCGCATGCCCGCGTCTTCAAACGAACCCGTGACGGCCGACATGCCCGTCAGCAGGCCGCACGAGACGCCGTGCATCGTGACGCTGTTTTCCAACTACTCGTTTGAGGATTACAACAACCACACGTTCCCGTACACGCCGCCGGCTTCGCCTTGCGCGGGTCCGTGGAACAAAGTCGTGCTCGACGTGAACCTCAACGTTTCCGCCGGCATTCAGTACGACCGCACCGGTTCGATCTGGGTCGGCGGCACGAACGTTTGGTTCGGAACCACCGCGGAACCCTCGCCGTCGCAAAGCCCCACGTGGCATGTGGAACGCGACGTTACCGATCTGGCGCCGATCTTCACGAGCGCATCGACCGGGAACGTGTTTATCGGCAACAACATGTGCTGCGGTTTGACCGGCATCATCTACGGAACCGCGCAACTTGAATTCTATCCGGCGACCTCCCAATATCCGGCGGCCGACACGCCGGACCTGGTGTATTCGCTGGCAAACCCGCCGCCGGGTAACAATACGTTCGTCGGCCCGTACGAATCGCCGGCGCTGACCGGAACGTTCACCTTCCCGCAAAACGTGGAACGCGCGTATCTGGACGTGTATCTGCAGGGACAATCGTCGTTCGACAATTATCCGCTGCAAGGCTACGACGAATTCTGGTATGCGTGTCTGCCGAACGACCTCGCACAAAAGATGGTCGGCACGTACAATCTGGCACAATGCGAAGGGACCGGCTTCCGCGAAGGCGAGGTCGCGATCGACGGGCAACCCGCCGGTGTTGCACCGATTTATCCGTGGATATTTACCGGCGGATGGGATCCGTATCTGTGGATTCCCGTACCGGGTGTGGAGACGCTGAACTTCAATCCGTATCGCGTCGATCTGACGCCGTTTGCCGGCTTGCTGGACAACGGCATGCAGCATACGGTTTCGATCACGGTGTTCAACGACCAAGATTACTTCTCGAGCAACGCCGAGTTGCTGCTGTACGAAGATCACGGTCAGAGCGTCGATACCGGATATTTGAAGGCGAACGGCACGACCCCGACGCCGTCGCAGCACGTCACCGAAGGCGTAACGTTCGGCTCGAGCGCGTTAACCGGACCGGTTAAGGTGTTCGGATTCCATACCGTGTCGTTGGACGGTATTCTGAACACGTCGAAGGGGACGATCGAAACGCAGGTTCAGCAGCACATCAGCTTCAGCAATGCGCAGCAGCTCAACGTTGCGTACAACGGGCTGACGTGGCAGCAAAACATCACGCAAAAGACGCAAGTCGATTCGCAGACGACGACGATAGCACACGGCTCGCGCACGACCGCCGTTGCGCAAGTCGTCTATCCGTTCACGCTGGACTACTACTTCTTCCCGACCTCCTCGGGCTATCAGCAGAACACGACCGTGGAGCAGCAGAAGGAGATTCGTACGGCGACGATTGGAAAGGGCCCGCTCGACTGGTCGACGACGTCGAACACCGTCAATGCGACCGATCAACTGCTGTTTGACTCCAGCTTCAATCTGGTCGGAGCGCAGAACGGCAGCAGCAACCAGCACTACAAGTACAGCGACAATACCGGCCGCTGCTACAACAAGAAGATCATCACGGCGAACTATGTCGTCGTGGGTACGTTCAACGGCTGCTAACGCCGCAAGAACGCGCGATACGGGAAGGGAACGTGAAATTCACGTTCCCTTCTTCTTTGCCAGGATCTCGCGTATCAACGCGTCGTCGAGCTCTTCCAAATCCGGTAATACACGCGTTGCGAGCGAGAGCGACTGTGCGTCGGGCGGAAACTCGCGGTTCGGCACCGCGACAACCGCGAGTCCGGCCGCGTGCGCCGAACGGATGCCGTTCGCGGAGTCTTCGATTCCGGCGCTGCAGGAGGCATCGGCGTGCAGCAGCTCGAGCGCGCGCACGTACACGTCCGGTGCCGGCTTTCCGCGCTCGACCTCGTCTGCGGACACGGTGGCGGTAAAGAATGCATCCCATCCGGTCTTGCGCAGAACGGTTTGCGCAACCGGAACACTCGCGGAAGTGGCAAGCCCGAGCGTACAGCTTTGCGATAACGTCCGCAACGCGTGCTCCGCGCCGGGAAGCACCGGAATGTGCCGGGAAAGATGCTGCACCACGCCGTCCAGCACTTGGCGCACGATCTCGTCTTCCGGTAAATCGACCGCGAGATCGTTGCGGATATAGCGCGCCCATTCGCCGGTACGCATGCCGATCATGGCGGCTTGCGCTCCATCGTGCCACCGGCCTGCGTGCCGGATGACGAACTCTTGACGCACGTCGCGCCAAATTTGTTCGCTCTCGATAAGCGTTCCGTCGAGATCGAAAATAATCCAGGCGCGTTTCATACCTTCGGAGCGCTCGGGACGGGCGGCTTCGGAAACGGCGGGGCGGGCTGCGCCGGCCATGCGGGCAGTGCGGCGGCGAGCGGCGGTGCGAACAGCGTCGCGTAGCGTCTCATAACGGCGGGTTCTTCGACGCCGGTGAACTGCTTTCACGTAGCGCGGTAGGCAGGATTTCCTAGAACGGTACGGGGGTCAACGGATCATGCACGGGGTAGTACTGCGCTTATACCGCCGCGCTTCAGGGGATTCTGCATGAAACGCACCACCGCGGGTTTTTGCGCCGCAGCGCTCCTTTTATCGGGTTGTTCGAGTTTTCACCCTGCTCTGCCGAACGCGCAAGATCGCTTGCAAACAACGCGCCTGCAGGCGGCAATACCCTGTGGGCAGCGCGACAACGATACGTGGCAGAAACTGGATGCCTGCATCCAAGAAACATCGCTGTGGAATCACTTATCGCAGTTTCAACGTATCGCAAACCAACATCCAAACTCAGCGGGTCATGGTAATCGCGATACGGGAACGGCCGGATATAAGGCGTCCGTCGACTACGTCGCGGGACTGATGCGGCAAGCCGGCTACACCGTTACGGTGCAGCAGTACACGTACACGGCATCGCAAGTCGCCGGCGTGCCGGTGTTCGAAACGCCGTCACACGCGTTTACCTTTGAGCGCGATTGGTATGCCGCTCGCGGATCCGGTTCCGGCGACGTAACCGCCCCGATCGAACAACCTGCGCGCGGCGACGGCTGTGCTGCCGGTGATTTCAGCGGATTTCATCGCGGGAACGTCGCGCTGATCGGCCGCGGCAATTGCTCGTTTCAACTGCAAGTGGAAAATGCACAGGCGGCGGACGCAGCAGCAGCCGTTTTGTACACGCCGGACGGTCCGGCATTTCAAGCGCGGCTGGTCGAACCTGCAACGATTCCGGTTATCGGAGCGCTGTCCGCAACTTCTGCGCGGGAACTGATTGCGGATAGCCGATCGAGCGCTATCCGGCGCGTGCACGTTGCGGTCCGCACGCAAAGCGTAAGTGGTACGGATTATAATCTGATTGCCGATTCACCGTACGGCGATGCGAACCACACGGTCGTCGTGGAAGGGCACCTCGACTCCATTTACGGAGCGGGCATGCTGGACAACGCCTCGGGTTCGACTACGATTCTGGAAATCGCCCTGAATTTGGCAAAGACACCGACGGTGAATCGCTTACGCTATATTTGGTTCGGCGGTGAAGAGCTCGGATTGCTGGGGTCGCACTACTACACGAAGCATTTGGCGCAAGCGCAGCTAAAACAGCTCGTTTTCGACGTGGACGCCGACGTGACGGCCACTCCAAACTTCGACATCATGGTCGCAGACCCGGAGTTTGCTTGGAACGTACAACGGTTTCCGCAGAACGTCGTACCACAGTCGCGATTGGGAAACGACCTGTTCGCAGATTTTTTTGCGACGAGCGGCGTGGTGTCGCGTAACGCGTGGTTCGGCAACGACGGCACTGACTCGAACTCGTTCAGCTTGGTGGGAGTACCGAACACCGGCATCTTGACGCAACAAGAGTGCTGCAAGCACGCTTGGGAGACGAAGCTTTGGGGCGGATTTCTCGGCAACTACGAGGGCAAGATTCCGAGCTTCAACGGCGGCTGCGTCGACACGCCGGATCGCTGGTGCGATAACTTGTCCAACAACGATCCGTTCATTTTGGAGTTAACGTCCAAGGCCACGGCGTTCGTTACGTTTAGTCTCGCCAATAACGCGGGCTTGGGGCGGTAGAGGGGGCGAGGCGGGGCGTCTGCGCGGGCCATCTCCGATGCATTCCAGTACCGGCCGAAGTCCGCGATAGCGATCGGCGTGGTGCCTCTAGGCGAGCGCGCCGGCGGTGAAGCATATGCGCCCGACGAGGTCGAGGCGATTCGCAGTTTGCGCATGGCGTCGGAACTGCGTTGGACGTACTTTCCGCAAACGGCAGCCGGTAGACGGCGCATTGGAACATGCACTCGCCGTCATGTCGAATCGCTCACGAGCCTGGCGCACGAAACGGCTTTGCTGCGGGGGGAGATGCGGGGGCAGGTTCGGTAGGTGAGGTGTGGTTGGACGCCTGGAAACGGGGCTTAGAACGCGAATTTCCGTTGGGTGTGAAGAGAGCGTATGACGGTTGGTTTAAGAATTGCCGTGGAAATATTCGGCGTTGCGCTGGTCGCAGCCGTCGGGTATGTTAATTATTGGTACTTTGCGAACGCCGAACGACTAGCAATAACTCGGGAACCGGTAGTACGCTTCGGTATCCAAACGCTGGGGATGACCGGGCTGGTTCTGTGTTTAATCGTCTTGGTTGTCTTGATGTTTTATGCGAGATAGTAGGCCGGATTCTATTGTTGTTAATTGCGGACTTGGACAGGATCAACGGCAACGCGAAGCGTGTAGGCTAACCGCTCGAGCGTCCGCGTCCGTGGATGAACCGGTAAGCGCCAAGGGTCACTAACAAAAACCTTTCCGGCATTCCCGGTCGTATCACCAAACATGGGTACCGGAACTGCGTTGGACGCGCAATAGATGCTCTACGTTCACGGATACGGTGACGAGGAAGCGGCGCGCCTGCGCGATCAGGCCGATGCGTTAACGGACTTGCTGCATCACGATACGGCGTATCCGGCGGGCGCTACCGTGCTTGAAGCCGGGTGCGGCGTCGGAGCGCAGACAGTGACGCTGGCTCGCAACAGCCCTGACGCGGCGATAACGTCGATCGATATATCGCCTGCGTCGCTGGCTCAAGCACGCCGTTTTGCCGCGGAAGCAGGCGTTCAGAATGTGACGTTTGCGGCGGCGGACATTTACCATCTGCCGTTCGCGGCGGAGTCGTTCGATCACGTTTTTGCATGCTTCGTCTTGGAACATCTGCGCGACCCGGACCGAGCATTGGCGGCGCTCGGGCGCGTACTGAAACCCGGCGGTACGATCACGGCGATCGAGGGCGATCACGGATCCGCGTACTTTCATCCCGATAGTGACGCGGCACGCCGCGCAATTCGGTGCCTCATCGAGTTGCAGCGTTACGCCGGCGGAAACGCCGAAATCGGCCGCGCGCTCTTTCCGATGCTGACCGATGCCGGTTTTCGGGACGTGTGCGTATCGCCGCGCATGGTGTATGTGGACGGCAACACGCCGCCGCTGGCTGAGATTTTCACGAAACGAACGTTCACTGCGATGATCGAAGGAGTGCGCGCGCCGGCAATTGACGCCGGGATGATTGAAGCGCAGGACTTCGATCGGGGTATCGTCGCGCTCAATCGCGCCGCGGAACCGGACGGCGTCTTTTGCTACACCTTTTTTAAAGCGGTTGCCGTGCGCTGATCTTCGAGAATTGCGGCGCAAGATTCGTGTTGCCGTCTCGGCAATGACGTGCGAGACTGCCTCACGATGGAATACACCGGTGCTTTAAAGGCAGCGTTCGAAGGCGCGCTCGAGTTCTTGCACGGGATCGAGTCGTGTCCGGTCCGGGCAATCGAGAGCGCCGCATCGCTGCGAGAACGCCTCGATTGCGGCCTCGCGATCGAAGGGTCTCCCGCGGAGGACGTCGTGCGCGACCTTATTGCGAACGTGCGCGGCGGCTTACTGCGATCGCAGAGCGATCGCTTTTTCGCGTGGGTGATCGGCGGCGCCATTCCGTCCGCGGTTGCGGCGGATTGGCTGGCGGCGGCCTGGGATCAAAATGCTGCCGTCTACAATACTTCGCCCGGCGCCGCCATCGTCGAAGAAATTGCCGGCGAATGGCTCAAACAGATCTTTCGGCTGCCCGCGCACGCCGCTTTTGCTTTTGTCACCGGCACGCAAATGGCGCACGTCACGTGCCTGGCGTCGGCCCGGAACGCGCTGCTCGAAAGATCCGGTTGGAATGTTGAATCCAAGGGATTGAACGGCGCTCCCGCCATTCGCGTCATCTCGAGCACGCGACGGCATCCGTCAATCGATCGCGCATTACGGTTCTTAGGGCTCGGAACCGATGCACTGGTGCTGCTGGAACCGGGAGAAAACGGCACGCTGGACGCACGTGACGTGGCATCGACGCTGAAGAGCCTGGATGCGGGCGCCATCGTGCTGCTCCAAGCCGGCGAAATCAACACGGGAGCCTTTGACGATTTTCGCACGCTGACGGCGCTCGCGCATCAATACCGCGCGTGGGTGCACGTGGACGGAGCATTCGGTCTTTGGGCCGCGGCATCGCCGCGCTTCGCACATCTAACTGCCGGCATCGAGCAAGCCGATTCCTGGACGGCGGACGGCCATAAGTGGCTCAACGTACCGTTCGACTGCGGTTATGCGTTCGTTGCGGATGCCCGCGCGCATCGTTCTGCGATGAGCATTCGCGCGCCGTACATCGTGCCGTCGGACGACGCACGGGATCCGCTCGACTGGAATCCCGACTGGTCGCGCCGCGCGCGCGGATTTGCAACATATGCGGCGATCCGTGAATTGGGAACGCGCGGAATCGCCGAGCTCGTCGAGCGCAATTGCGATTCCACGCGCAATCTCTACGAGCGGTTGACACGTCTTGAGGGTGTCGAAGGCACTAGTTCGCCGGTGCTCAACCAAGCTCTGGTGCGCTTTTTGGCTCCGCGTCCCGGGGCGACCGCCGGCGAGCACGATCGCTACACCGATCGCGTTATCGCCGCCGTCGTTGAGAGCGGTGATGCGTATTTCGGCGCAACGACGTTCTGCGGAGCACGTGCGATGCGCATTAGCGTATGCAATTGGCGTACCGGTACGAACGCGGTTGACCGCGCGGTTGGTGCGGTCGAGAGGGCGTTGCAGTGTGCGCACCTGAGAAATCGACGATCGCAAACGTGCCCTTCGATTCCTCAGGGTGGTTCGATACCTCACCATGACGATGTAAACACGCCCTTCGATTCCTCAGGGTGGTTCGATACCTCACCATGACGATGTAAACACGCCCTTCGATTCCTCAGGGTGGTTCGATACCTCACCATGACAACTTTTCACCATGACCATTATAGAGTTGTGAATGCGCCCAGTTGCTGCGTGACGTGCGTGCGACACGACGGCGGATTTTCGGCCCAATCGATGTACGAAAAACTGACGTTATACGTCGTACTGGGAGAGAGTGTCGGCACGGGAACCGCTGAAAACGGAATATTACCGCTGAAACCGGTTGGGATTGCGTAGGGTGATGGGAGCGGCGAAGGCGGCGCCGTGAATGCCCCGACGGGGATACTCGTGCCGCCCGAGGACGTTATCGCGACCGTATCGGGTCCGAAGAATCCGCTCGGGATGCCGACGAAAATAACCTCGCCGACATTCAACGGGACGTTGGTGGCACCGGGCTCAGGATATGAAAGCCAAAGTTCCGGTATGGGAACCGGCGGAGGGAAGCCGCATGACGCCGGCGCCGTCGCTGCCGTACCGGCGCAAGCGGCGAGGCCCGCGCAAAGTCCGATAGCAATCGCATACCGCTGTAGCACAATTGGGCTATTATCCAGCCCGATTGCGCCTCCCTGCCGCGAGGCGTCGCGGCGTCAGTTCGATTCGTACACCGCATTGACGATCTGCGCTTCGTCATCGAAGACGTTGGTGACGTCTTCGATGCTCCGCATCGCGCCGGCATCGTTTACATACAGCGCAAACGCCAGACGCCGGCCGCTTTTCGCGTCGATATAGCCGGCGAGTACCTGGGCTTTCAAGTTGCCGTTTTCGAGGGTTGTTCCGGTTTTTGCATAGACGTGACCCCGGGACGGAAGCGCGCGCCCTGTTTGCGATAAGGACCCATCGACGCCGAGGATCGGCAGGGCAGATCGATACGCCGCGGCATTGGAGCCGCGGCTCATCTTCAGCAACATCTGTACCGTGGCGCGAGCGGCTGCGCGGCTGTCCGGGCTACCGCTGCCGTTGGTGGGAAAATCGACGTCGCCGGGTGCTATGCCCATGGTCCTTACAAGTACCGTTTTTTCGGCGGCGAGCGAGCCCGTTATCGTACGCTCGCCGTGCGTCAGACCAAAAAGTGAGAGGCTGAGGTTTGCACCGAGATTCAAGCTGATCTTCAAAATCAGTTTGGCATAATCGGCGTACGGAGGCGAGACGTAGCTCGCCACGCGCGCACGCGGGACGTACGAGTTGGGAGCGGGCAGATTGCCGGACGCATTCCTCGCAACGGGCTTAGCGGAAACCGCCACGCCCACGCGCTTCAACGCGGCGATAAACGCGATACGCGCAAACGATGCCGGATCTTCAATGCGGAACGTTCGCACGAGCGTCGCGCTTGCCGAAAGCGGCGCTTTATAGCCGATCGGAATCGTTCCGCTAATCGTTCCGGCACAACTTGCGGATCCAATGCACGTTACGTCACCGTCGTTAGACAGCTGGATTTGCGCAGCTTGGCCTGCGGGCACGGTTCTCACCGACGCCCGTACTGTAAACGCCGGTGTTTTGGGACGCCAATCCACATGTGCGGGACGGCCCGGTGAGCCGGGAGTCACCCAAACGTCGATCAGATTTTCGTTTACTATAACCGGCGTTACCAGCAGATTTCCGTTTGGAACTCGATATGGTTGAAACAAGCGGTCGTCCACGATCACGTCGCCGGTTACGCGGCGTATGCCGGCCTCGCGCACTTGCACGGCAAGCTGATTTAGGCCGGTCAGCGGATCCTGCGGCGTCAAAATCGCCGTGCCTAAATTGTTTGCGTCGTTGTGATCGAAGTCGGTAACCGCAATGCTTCCGTTCGGCGTTCGGCGCCCGCCAAGAGTCAAATCGCCGGACGCGACCAAAATCAAATCGGAACCGCGGCGGTATACCGGCGTTACGAAGCGGTGGTTGGCACCCAGAGCGTCCAGTGCGAGGCCGACCGAAAACAGTTTGCGCACCGACCCGGTGAAGGCCAAGCGGTTTGAATTGCGTTCGTAGATCGGCTTACTGGTTTGCAGATCCGAAACGAGTAGGTACCAGGAGGAGTGCGCGTATTGCGGTTTGTGTATCACCGCCGTGATGCCCGAAGGCAATGACGACGCCGGCACAAGCGCCGCGAGCGCCCATGCCGCAAGCAGTTTCATCAATACCCTTGCTGCAGCGCGACGACAATCGCTCCTACGTCGTGGTCGGCCGCAGTAAAGGCTTCGAATATCGAGTCGGGCGTTGCGGGCACGTCGTTCAAAAATACGCCGTAGACGAGAGTGCGGCCGCTTCGCGCGGTGATGTATCCGACTTGCGTTTTGGCGTACACTGCGACCTGACCGCTCGGCGATCCGACGACGCGCGAGCCGTCCTTGACGCGAACTTTGCCGGCGGCATCCGTGCCTCGTTGATTCATTGCCTGCGTTCCGTCGACGCCAAGAATGGCCATCCCATCGTGCACGTAGCGTCCCCACGGCGAGCCGATGAGGTTTCGCAAAAATGTCACCTGATCGAGCGGCGAGGTGCGTCCGGAATCGACCGAACCTGCGCCGTCGTACAGCAGCGTGCTCTGCGGCGACACACCCAGAGCGGTGATGGTTTTCAATTCGGTGACTAGGCCGTCCGGACACTCACGGCTGCCGCTTTTCACTGCGACCAAGCACACCATTAAATCCGCGCCGCGATTGTAGCTGACCTTGAGAATTACTTTGATGAATTGGGAGAGCGGCGGTGAAACGTGATCCGCAATCATCGCGCTCGAGCTGTACGGTCGCGCCGGTAAGAGTTTTTCGGGGTTCGATCCCGTTGCGGGCGCATCGACGGTAACGCCGGCGCGGCGCAGTGCTTCGATAAACGCGATGCGAACGTACGCCGGCGGATCCGGTATCGGAACATTGCGCAACGAAGACGCATCGCCGCTGCGCACTTCGCCCGTTATGACGTAAGCGCCGGGGCGTTTTTGCATAAGCTCGAGGGGCTTTGGTTCGACGTTTTTTGGAACCGTCTTCACCTGCGACGAAACACTTACCGTCGCGATTTTCGGGCGCCAATCGATTCTTGCCGGCTGCCCGGGCGCACCGGGTATCACGGTGACGTCTATTTGATTCTCATTGATCCATATCGAAGACATCGGGCCGTCCGGCCAACCATCGTAGGCCTTGAACAGCCGGTCGTCGATGACGACGTTTCCGCGAACACGCCGGACGCCGGCGCTTCGAATCTTCTTCGCCAGCTCGTTCAAAGCCGCGAACGGATCGCTTCCGCGCAAAATCGTCGGTCCCGGAAATCCGGTGTCGGCGTAGTTGTGATCGATCTCGGGCATGCTGTTGAACGCAAGCGTTCCGTTCGGCTGCTCGCGCAATCCGAAACTAAAGTCCCCGGAAGCGACGAGAACGAGGTTACCGTTAACGGTGCCGCCGCTAATCGCGCCTGTGCGATAGACCGGCGTATGGAAACGGTACGCCGGACCGTATGCTTTTAGAGCGGACGCCGTGCTAAACGTCTTCATGATGGAGCCGGCTACGTACATCTTATCGCCGAAGCGATCGATCAGCGTGTCGCCGGTAGATTGATCGGCGACGTATATTCCGAGAACGCTGTGGGCGTATGCCGGTTTGGCCACGACCTGCGCGACCGTTTGCTCGACGCTCGGCGGTACGCTCGGCGCACTCGCGGCAAGTAATACGATCGGCAACGCGGCAAATACCGCATTTCGCATACTACCTCAATCGGCAGCAGAACGGCCGGGTCCTTGTTCTGGCGTAGAGCAGGCAAGCGTGGTCGAGTGTGCTTCGTTATGAATTTGCGTAAACGGCAAACCACCCCAGTATATGATCCCAGCCGGAGTAAAATTCTGCTTTCTTTCCCGCCGGCACCAGACGTTGCTCGAGGGATACACGCGTTCCACTCTCTATCGCCTCGAACCGTACGTCTATTTCCGTGTCGTCGAGGGAGCATCGCCACACCAGCCGAGTGCCGGGTTCCCAAATGGTGATGCGGCCGATCTCCAACATATCGCCGGCGGCGCCGTCGTAGATTTCCAAATACCGGCCTCCGACACCGGGTTCAAAGCGCATCTCGCGCGCGCGGCGGCTGTCGTAGAAATTGTGAGGCCCGCGTTTCCACCACTTATCGATTTCGCCGGTAAAAATTGCGAATGCCGTCAACGGATCCGTCGACACGTCGACTGAAGCGCGAACTGCGGCAGTGTTCATTTCTGTCGTCCTCTTTGCAGTTTTCGGGACGCGGCCGCCCGGGTATCCGCGTACGTCTTGAAGCCCTCGAGCCGATCGGCCCAGACGCCTTGCATGTGCTCAGCCCACTCCGCTAACGACAAAAACGGCCTCGCGCGCAAGCGATACACCCGCAGGCGAGCGTCGTCCGCGTTGGTCGATTGCGCGAGCTCGATCATTCCGGCTTTACGCAGCACGCGTAAGTGGCGGCTCATCGCCGGCGCACTCACAGCACAGCGGCTGGCGAGTTCTCCCGCACTGAGTTCACGCGCGCGTAACGAAGCTACGACCTGAAAGCGCGTGCGATCCGACAGAGCGGAAAAAACCACAGGCAAGTCTTTAACCATTACGTTAACTATTTAGCAAACGATGAGTATTTTGTCAAGGCGCCGGCTCGTTCGTCGAACCTTTCAGATGTGCGGACGATCTTAAGGCTTCTTCAGAAGAGCGGGACGAATGAGGTACGTAGTCTCAAATACATAGTGCGAGCCCGACGTTGCGTGCCGTATCCTTGAGTTCAAAGGAGATATGAATGCCGAGCTGGGGTCGTCTTTTTGCGCTCTTCTGGATCGCGCTGAGCCCGCCGGTGATACCGCAGTAGACTAGCGCTTTGCAATCGACAGGCGCGCCGGTTGTGCGTACTCGGCGCGCCTGTTTTGTTCGAATTACTCTATTGCGAACACCGCTCGGACGCGCTCGTCCGTCAGATAGAGCGGTGCCCACACCAGTACGCCGATTGCGACGGCAAACAGCGTTTCAAAGAGCGAGCTTCCGGCGCGCAATTGCACGGCGACTGCTCCTCCAAGATATCCGGTCAACAGAATTGCGGAGAGCCGGCGCGTCCTCCGAATGACGTACAAAATCACCAGGGCGAGCAATATGCTGCCGATCAGCGGCGCGACGTCGATTGACAAGCCAAGACGGGCGAAGGCATCGACGACCGCCTGCGGACGGAAGAATTTTCCTACGGCATCAAAGGCCAAGAACAGGACGCCCAGCGCCCCGATGACGCGGGCCGCCCAGAGTGCGGTATTGGATGGATTGGAAGCTTGAACGGTTGCAATCATGACTTCGCTCCTTATTCGCAGTTGCCGCATCGCGGCCAGGTGTATGTATTCTAGCAAAGTAACTTTTAAAATGCAAGTACTCTTGTTAAAAGAGTCTTGAGGGCTTTTTTTAACGCAGGAGCGATTTCCAAGGCTCGAGCTTCCGAGCCGGCGTCAGCCTGCCGCTAGAACGCCTTGGTAAGCGAAGTGCCGGAAACCGGTCAAGGTGTTTTCGTTCGGCCAGCGCCAATTGCCCGATGCATGAGACGATTCGCGACCGAAACGGACCGCGTAGAAGCGTTCAGCGACGGCGTATTTGCCGTGATCATCACGATTATGGTCCTCGAGCTGCGGCCGCCCAACGGAACGAGCTTCGGAGCGTTGTCGCAATCGCTGCCGGCGCTCGGAACGTACGCGCTGAGTTTTGCGTTCATCGGCATCTACTGGAACAATCATCATCATTTGCTGCGCGCCAGCCGCGGCGTAGACGGCAGAGCGATGTGGGCCAACTTGAATTTGCTTTTCTGGCTTTCGCTGATTCCATTTTCCACGGCGTGGCTGGGAGCGAATCTGCGTGCCAGCGGGCCGACGACGCTTTACGCCATCGTCTTCTTATTGAATGCCGTTGCGTACACGGTTTTGCAGCGAGCGCTCTTGCGCGTAAACGGCCCGGAAACGCCGTTTGCCAAAGCGGTCGCGGTGGACGTGAAAGGGCAGATATCTCTGCTCCTGTACGCAATCGCCATCGTCGTGTCGTTCTTCTATCCGTTCGCGACCGACGCGCTGCTGGTAACGGTAGCGGTCATTTGGTTCGTGCCCGACCGCCGGTTCGAGCCGCTCATCGGCATCAAGCAGTAGCCGCCGTTCCCAAGACTTTCCCACTTCTGCCGTATGGTCGGAGTGGAGGAATGTTTTTCATGAGTACCTTTATGGCAGACGTAAACGCGTCGATGTCGGCAGTGCGCAAGGAATGGGGCTGGTTCTTGGCTCTGGGAATCGCCCTGGTCGTACTGGGCGTCGCTGCGGTGGCTTATCAAGGGCATTCGACGATCGCCGCGGTCATAGCGTTGGGCGCGATCATGATCGCCGCAGGCATCTTTCAACTCGCGCTGACGTTTCAAGCGCATGGTGCAGGCCACGTTGTTCTGTACCTGCTGCTGGGAGCGTTGGATGTGGTCGTCGGCTTCGCGCTCATACAGCACCCGGTCGCCGGGGCGTTGCTCGTAACGCTGGTCTTGTCGGTGTACTTTTTGATCGGCGGAATTTACCGCGTTATCTACGCGCTTTGGCTACAGTTTCCGCAATACGGGTGGGTCGCGTTCAGCGGTCTGCTCATGGCAGTGCTGGGTGTGATGCTGTGGGCCCAGTGGCCGATTTCGGCCGCGTGGTTTATCGGCTTTGCCGTCGGAATCAACTTCATTTTCGTCGGCGTGTCGTGGATCGCGCTCGCCATCAGCGCGCGGCGCGCGGTGGATGTAGCTCTCAGTCACTAACCGCGGCACCGGCCGCTAACCGTCACAGAATACGCCGGGCGCGCGTTGCCTTCATATGAAAGCAGCGTTCTACGCCCGGCTTCTCTTTGGGGCGTCGGCCGTGCTGTTTGGCGTCGTCGAACTGCGGTGGCACGACTCGGACATGTGGCAGTTTCTGCATCCCCTCGGGACGCTTGCAGCGACAGTGGCGGCTTGGTTCCTTACGATAGCGGTAATCACCGGCGGTATCGCCGTTATGTTTTCGCGTACAACGCAATTTGCGTGGATCGCGCTCGGCGGCGTTTTCTTGATTTTCTCGTTAGTTTGCGTACCGGACATGATCGCGTCACCGCTCAATAAAGACCCGTACATCAACTTCTTCGAGAAGTTCTCCATAGTGTGCGGCGCGCTGGCGGGTTACTCGCTTTCGATTACCCTTGCAACGCGGCGTGTGTCCTTGATACGGATGTCACGGATTCTCCTTGGCGTGTGTGCTTTGTCGTTCGCGTGGGCGCAAGTCGTCTATCTGCAGTACACGGCGAGTTTGGTCCCGGCGTGGATTCCGCCGAACCAGATGTTTTGGACGATCGTTACCACAATCGCGTTTGCGCTGGCCGGAATTGCACTGTTGATCGACCGTCAAGCCGCGCTTGCAACAAATCTTATGGCACTGATGATGGCGCTGTTCGGACTGTTGGTTTGGGTTCCGCGAATTGCGGGCCATCCGCAGGTTCTTTCAAACTGGAATGAGATCTCGATGAATTACTTGATGACGGCGGCGGCGTGGGTCGTCGGCATCGCCCTCGCTTTTGCGAGCGCACCGAGTCCGGAACGGTTTTCCGGGACGCGCCTGACGCGGCCCGTCGTTCGATAAGGCGATTCTGCACGAGTCCGATCTTGCCGCGACGCGCCGTTTGCTATACCGTAGTCACATGACTACGCAAATGGAACGTGCGATTCTGGCCGGTGGCTGCTTCTGGGGCGTGCAAGAGCTGCTTCGGAATCGCCCGGGCGTGCTGTCCACGCGCGTCGGATACTCCGGCGGCGACGTGCCCAATGCAACGTACCGCAACCACGGCTCGCACGCCGAGGCAATCGAGATCGTTTTCGATCCCTCTCAGCTCAGTTACCGGCAGTTACTGGAATTTTTCTTTCAGATACACGATCCGACGACGGTGAACCGTCAGGGCAACGATCGCGGAACGTCGTATCGATCGGCCATTTTCTACACGACCGACG
The DNA here is from genome assembly GCA_035938175.1 of Vulcanimicrobiaceae bacterium. Classification (GTDB taxonomy): domain Bacteria; phylum Vulcanimicrobiota; class Vulcanimicrobiia; order Vulcanimicrobiales; family Vulcanimicrobiaceae; genus DASRDE01. The sequence goes on along the minus strand of DASZHD010000029.1, from coordinate 28,134 downwards.
AGCAGCGCCGTGTCGCCGAAGACACGATTGCGGACGTGGACGCGTCAGGGCTTTGGCCGGGAAAAGTCGTCACCGAAGTCGCGCCGGCCGGGCCGTTTTGGGAAGCGGAGCCCGAACATCAGGATTACCTGCAAAAGTATCCCGACGGTTATACGTGTCATTTCGTTCGGCCCGATTGGAAGCTGCCGCAGCGGGCGCGAGCTTAGGATTGCATGAACAAAGCCGGTGGGATTTACCACCGGCTTTGTGCTTTTGCAGTTTGGCAGATTATTACAGCAGGCTAGTAGTTATACGACCCGTTACACATGCCGTTTGATTCGTTCCACAACGCACCGAGCGTCGAGACAGGCTCGTTCGAAGGCGGATTGTAGATAACGTTGACCGGGCCGCCGGGCGTGAGCGATTTCTTGCAATTCGCCACGTCAGTCGAGGCATCGGAGCCGTTTCCGCCGACCCACAGATTCACGGTATCGCCCGAACACGTACCGCTTCCGCAGTCATCCTCGCGAATGAAGTAGCGCTGGAGGGACGGCACGTAGATCTTCGAGCCGTACGGCATCTGGGTATCGTTCGACGTCGACGCCGCGAACGTGATTGGATCGCTCCACGTTCCCGTTCCGCCCGCGCAGGTGTGAATAACCGGATGTGCGATTCCGCAGCTGTTGCCGTTGTCGAAGTAATCGTAGAAAACCACCGTCGAGGGGATCGTTCCGCTCAACGCACCGGAACCCGGAGTAGGCGTCGGAGCCGGCGTAGCCGTTGGTTTTGACGTCGGCGTTGGAGTTGGTTTCGACGTCGGCGTGGGCGACGCGGTGGGTGCGGGCGTGCCGCCGTTCAGCCCGAGATCGCTGATGAATCGTTTTGCAAAGCCGAAGACGCCTGCACCCGGATCGCCGTTGCAGTTATCGCTCACCGTACCCAGTGAACAGTCCGTGTCACGATCGAGCGCCCAGAAATGCACGCCCGCAATACCGTTCGAAAGAACCCACGACGACAGCTCGTCCACGTTGGCAAGTGAGAACACTTCGTCGGTGTTGTCGTTGGTGCCGATCATCGGCGTCAGTTCGATGTGGCTGTACGCCGTACCGTACGCGTTGTGGAGATCCTTCGCAGCCTGAATCGCGGATTGTCCCATCTCGCACTTGCCGCTCGCCACGACACAATATGAGGAGCTGGGCGGATCGCCAAAGTCCATGACCATTAAGTTAATGGCGTAATTGCCGCCGAGAGCGTAGCTTTTGATCGCGTTCATCACTTCCGTGCCTTCGGTGCCGAGTGCGGCGCCGGACGTCCCGCCCTCGGTCGGGATCGTGAAGCTGAAGCGCATATTGGGATAAGTCGCCTCAGCCGTCTTCACGTCGTTGACGAGCTGATTGACCTGGGACTGCGTCTGGCCGTTCTCGATGTCGAAATCGACGCCGATCATATTCACCGAATAGTACCGCTTAATGAAACTCAGAAAACTCGACGTGCTCGAACAGGTGAACGTGCCTCCGGCACCGCCGGTCGAGATGATGTAGCCTTGATTCGCATTCACCCACTGGCTGACGTTGGCTGAGGCAATCGCGGAACCGCTCGCCGCACCTTCCCAGCTCTCACTTCCGCAGCTTCCCGTTGCGAAAGCCCAGGTGACGATCCAATTTGGAACGACATTGACGACAGGCTGCAACGAGCCGGTGACCGCCGTCGAGATCACATTACTGCCGGAGAGATTATTCGAAACGTCCTTGTACTCGCTGAAGACGAAATTGGAGGATGCGGACGTGGACATCGAACCTCGATCGCCGGTAGGAAAGAACGGCGGGGCGGTCGTGTGTCCGCAGCCGGCGAGAGCGAGAGCGACAGCAATCAGAGCCGCGCGCGTAGTGTATTTCATGAACTCCCCCCATGAATACGCTTGGTGTGTGTAGGCACTTGGGGCGGGCAACGCGGTCGATGAAATGGGTGCAAGAAATACCGCGAACCGCACCTTTCTAAGAGAAGAGATGCTGTATCGCTATGGCGTGGATCGTCCACGTGAACGCTTGCGGCGCCGGTACACCGCGTTACGTAGATTTTACCTCTTACGCTTGCTCGCTATCTATCCAAGCAAGTAAACCTTTGATTACGCGCTTGTGAGGATTGTGTAAAGCGATATGGTCCTCAAGCTTGTGACGGGATTCGCCTTGCGCCGGCACGTGGTAGCCTGAATCGTGGACGAAATTTGGGCTCTGGGCGCGCGGTACTGCGTGCGTCAAGACGCACACGCGTTTTTGTTGCTTTGGGCTCTTTTTTTGGTACTTGCGGGTATCTCCGTCGAACTGCACTTGCGCGGGAAACGGTTTTTGAGCGCTTTCCTTCTCTTGCTGGCGGTGTGCACCGGCGCGCTGGGTCTCGGCACATTTTACGCCTGTTATAGCTCTGCACCGTATTCGATGGGCCTGGGCGCGTACGGCAGTTCCGCACGGCATTTGACCGCGTGGATGTGCATCAGCGGTGACGCATTCGGCGCGGCGCTTACGTGGGTGATTATTACGGTATCATCGAGCGCGGCGGTTCGGTTCATGCATGGGGCGGTTACAAGCGGCGCGAGCGCAGCGATTCGAGCTTCGTGGTACGCTGCCGCATTGATTTCGACTGTCGCCGCGATAGCCGCAGGAGGTATTTTCCTATTCGGACTCTCGTGGTGTATGTCGGAGCGGTTGTTCTAATATGCTCCACTCGATTGCGCAGGAGTTCGCGGCGCGGTACTGCCCGCAGGATAAAGGCGTCTTTCTCACACGGTTTTGGATCATGTTCGCGTTCGCGGCTGTGGTTGCGCTGTGTGTCTTCTTTGCCGCTCAGCGACGCCGGAATCGCGGGCTTTCTGCAGCGCGTCTTTCAATTTTCGCTTCCGTCGTGTTTCTTTTCGCGATCGGCGGCGCAGCGCTGATTCTGTACGGGCTGGCCGGCTGCACGGGACCCGCAGCAGCAGGTCTGACTTGGGACTGGCCATAGGCAGAGAGGACCCGCAACGCCTTCGGGCCCATTATCGCACGCATGGAGAGAGAACGCGGCCTGCGCATCAACCCATCAGATTTACTGCTCGAGATCATCTCGATCGTTATTGCGATTTTGCTCGCGCTGGCGGTGAACAGCTGGCAAGACCATCTCAAGCAGGAGCGATTGCTTCATCAGTCGCTCGTCGAAATTCGTCAGGAGCTGGCGGCGAACGACCGCAATTTGTCGGCGTTGTATCCGCATCACCTTGAGGTCTTTCATGCATTCAGCGCGCTGGACAACGCGGGCCCCGCGACGCGCGTACCGTGCGCTCAGATTCGTGACACGTTTCGCCGTGTAGATCCACGGGGCTTCGGTCCCGACATTCCGGCATCGACCGCGTGGGAGATTTCGCAAAATTCGCAGGCCGCTTCCGAAATGTCGTTCGATATGCGGTATCGCATAACTCGGGTGTACGACGCTCAGCGCTTGACGGTCGATGCCCAGCGCAGCTTTATCGCGCTCATTATTTCGCCGCAAACCTACGCGGCAAGCGATTGCGCCTATGCAGCGTACGCGATTGCGAACACGTTGGGCGACGTAGTCGCGGGAGAACAGGAACTATCGAGTGCTTATGGGGCGTTGTTGGGGGTTTTACCGAGGAAATGAGTGGGCCCCGCGCCTCGACAAGCTCGGTGCCCTTCGATTCCTCAGGGTGCTTCGATACCTCAGCATGACAAGGGCGGGGTGCCCTTCGATACCTCAGGGTGCTTCGATACCTCAGCATGACAAGGGCGGGGTGCCCTTCGATGCCTCAGGGTGCTTCGATACCTCAGCATGACGATCCGACCTCAGCATGACAATGTGCGGCCGTTCGCTGCCAGTACTGAGTCGATTAGGCCGTATTCCTTCGCTTCTTCGGCGGTCATGTAGAAGTCGCGCTCCAGATCGAGCAGGATCTGCGCCTCGTCTTTGCCGGTCGTGTGCGAGTAGATTCCCGCGATCGTTCTGCGCGTTGCGATAAGATCGCGTGCATGAAGTTCGACGTCCGTCGCTTGTCCGCCGATTTGCGCCACCCAGGGCTGATGGATCAGGATTTTGCTGTACGGAAGGGCCATGCGTTTTCCGGGCGCACCGCCGGTAAGCAGTATGGTTGCGGCCGAGGCTGCAAAGCCGGCGCAGATCGTTGCAGTTTGCGGTTTGATGTACCGCATCGTGTCGTACAGCGCAAGCGCGGCGGTTACGCTGCCTCCCGGGCTATTGATGTAAATGTCGATATCCTTATCGGGGTCTTCTTTTTCGAGAAACAGCAGCTGCGCGATAACGAGATTGGCGAGCTGATCGTTGATTTCGCCGCCGATGAAGACGATGCGGTCCTGCAGCAGGCGCGAGTAGATGTCGAACGCGCGTTCACCGCGCGGCGTGTTTTCGATGACGGTCGGTACGAGATGTCCCATTGCCAGCGTTATAGCAATTTACGGCTCCGTTGAGAACGGCTCGGCGCCCAAAAGCGGACACAGCCGGCAGGGCTTTGAGCCGGGAAAGTCAGAGTCTCTCGCCTATGAACACGATCACGGTTGAGCAGCAGCAGCGCATCGTCGAATTACTTCGTGAAGGCAAAAGCGCCCGGGAGATCGAGCGCATTACGGGTCATCGGCGCGAGACGGTCGTACTGTACGGTCGCCTTGCCGGTGTTCTTCCGTCGACCCGTTCGACTCGTTCGAATGCGCCGCAAGCGCGGGCTGCTTAGCGTCGAGTTCTGCGATTCGACGCGTTAAGTAGCGCCGTTCCGCCTCTTGCTGCGTCAACGCAAGCGCTTGCGCGTAAGCCGACTTTGCTTCTTCGAGCCGCCCTAAGCGCCGGTACATGTCGGCGCGCGCTGCATGCGCAAACCGATAGCCGCTCAACGCGTTGTCGTTTACGATTTTTTCGACAAGCGCCAGCCCAGCCGAGGGACCATCGCGCATAGAAATCGCGGCGGCGCGATTGAGTTCGATAATCGGTGATGGTTCGATCTTCAGCAGCCCATCGTAGAGCTGGATGATTGTTCCCCAGTCGGTTTCTTGCGGAGTTCTTCCCTGCGTATGGGCTTGTGCGATGGATGCCTCGTACGCGTAACGCCCCATCGTTCCTCCGGAAGCGGCACGTTTCAGGTACTCCTGCGCTTGTGCGATTTCGGTTCGATCCCATTTCGCGCGGTCTTGATCGCCAAGCAGAATCAGTTCGCCGGACGGATCCGTGCGCGCGTTGCGCCGGCTGTGATGGAAGAGCATGAGGGCGAGCAGACCGCAGACGTCGCTGCCCATAACCGCGTCGTTTCCCATGACGCCGGCCACGAGACGCGTCAGTCGAATGGCTTCGCCGCAGAGATCGACGCGAAGGAGCGATGGGCCCGACGATGCGTCGTAACCTTCGTTGAAGAGCAAATAGATGACGTGCAGTACGCCTTGCAACCGCTGTGTAAATTCATCGGGAGGCGGCAGCTCGTAGGCAATTCCGGCGTCACGAATTTTCGTTTTCGCGCGAACGATGCGCTGGGCGATCGTCGACGGCTTTGCCACAAACGCTTGCGCGATCTCTTCGGTCGTCAATCCACAGGCTTCGCGCAGCGTTAACGCGACTTGAGCGTCCAAATTCAACGCGGGATGGCAACAGAGAAAGATCAGGCGAAGATCGTCGTCGGCAATGTACTCGAAATCGGCGTTCAATTCTTCACCAACAGGCAAGTGCTGCGCGAGCCGCTTCAGAGATGCGTCATAGCGCACGCGCCGGCGCACGGAATCGATCGCTTGAAAACGGCCGGCAGAAATGAGCCACGAGCGGGGATTGCGCGGTATTCCTTCACGCGGCCATTGCTCGGCGGCAGCGAGAAACGCCTCGTGCAACGCATCCTCGGCGAGTTCGAAATCGCCGAGCAGACGGATCAGCGTGGCAAGGACGTGGCGCGACTCCGTTTCGTAGATCGACTCGAGGCCGGCGGACGACGTCATTCCGGCGGCATCACTCCGGTTTGGGGATGTCGATTACCGGGCGGATTTCTATCGTATCCCAGAGCGCCGCGGGGTGATTTCCCGCGATGCGGATCGCTTCATTCAGATCGCGCGCTTCGATCAAGAAAAAGCCGCCGAGGTGCTCCTTGATTTCCGCGAAGGGCCCGTCCGTCATCGAGAGCTTGCCGTCTCGGCGCCGGACCGTGGTGGCGGTTTGCGGGTCGTCGAGGGCCTCGAGGGCGAGCAAGTGTCCCTTCCGATGGAGCTCCTCGTGGTAGGCGAGGCTGTCGTCACGCAGCCGGACGTGTTCCCCCTCGGGCAATGGGTCGTCGTCACCAAAAATGAAGCAGGCATATTTCATTTCGAATTCCTCCGCCCCGTTGTCGATTTTCGCCTCCCAAAATCGACCAGAGGCATGTGTCTAGAATGCATCCCCGTAGTGGCACCGCTCGTCGCCGACGCCGTTTCGGCGCCCCAGCCGATGCTGGTGCTGGTCAAGCATTGCTTCGGCACGCTTTTTGCTCCCTATACGAAAGGAAAGCACCATGATGACCAATCCGAAGACCGCGACGCGCGAAGAATGGCTGGCGGCGCGGCTGGATCTGCTAAAGGCCGAAAAGGAACTGACGCGGCGCAGCGACGAGTTGGCCCGCCGCCGGATGGAACTGCCGCGGGTTCGAATCGACAAGCCGTACCGGTTCGATACCGACGCCGGCAGCGCGACGCTTGCGGATCTGTTTAAAGGCCGCTCGCAGCTGCTGATCTATCACTTCATGTTCGGACCGGATTATTCGGCGGGATGCCCGTCGTGCTCGTCGATTGCAGACGGTTTCAACGGCATCGTTCCGCATCTGGAAAATCACGACGTCGCGTTCAGCGCCGTGTCGCGCGCGCCGCTCGCAAAGCTGCAAGCGTTCAAAAAACGCATGGGCTGGATTTTTCCGTGGGCGTCGTCTTCGGATAGCGACTTCAATTTCGAATTCAACGTTTCGTACACTGAAGAGCAGGAGCGCACCGGCGACATCGTTTACAACTTCCGGCGTGAAGAAGCTGCATCCGACCCCGCGCCGGCGGACGCGGGCGAAGAGGACCACCGTTGGGGAACGCGATTTGCCGCGATGGCGGGAGTCGACCGTGCGACGTATGGCCGGGAGGCACCCGGCGTGAGCGCGTTTGTGCTGGAGGACGGCGTCGTATATCATACGTATTCGACGTACGCCCGCGGACTGGACGGGCTGTGGAACATGTACCAGTGGCTCGATCGCGCACCGCGCGGGCGCAACGAAAGTTTTGATGCGGAGCCGTGGCTGAAGCATCACGACCGGTACGGGGTGTCGTAAGGAAGGTACGAATGGCACGTATCCAAGGCATCGATCCAAAGCGGGCGCCGCTTTCGATGCGGTTTATCTTTCAGAAAGTGCGGAAAATGGCGGGGCGCGACCTGACGCCGATGCTGATCGGGGCGCGCGTCCCGCGAGTGTTCTGGCTGCACGGGCTGGCGCAGTGGCTGCTCTTTGAAAAAACCGCGCTGCCGAAGCGCCAAGGTACGATGGTCGCGCTGCGAACCGCTGCTCGCGTCGGCTGCCCATTTTGAATCGACGCCAATTCTGCAGGTGGCAGAATGTACGGCCTGAGCAGCGCGCAGCTTACGACGATTACGTCGGGCGAATTCGGCGGTTTCGATCCGCCGGACGTCGCGCTCTTGCGCATGGCCGACGCGCTGGCCGAAACGCCCGCAAACATCAGCGATGAACTGTACGCGGAACTGCGGCGGTATTTTTCGGAAGAGCAACTCATCGAGCTGGCAGCGGTTGCGGGTTATGAAAATATGCGAGCGCGGGCAAATCGCGTTTTCAACGTGGGGAGCGACGGTCTGTGCGATATTCTCGCGCACCGGTGAAGGAGCGGTGCAAGGGCTTGCGCGCGCAGGCTACGGTATCTGAGGAGCGAGATCGGGATGAGCTTAGTCACGTCGTTGCTTTAAACCGTTCGATCGTATCTAAGAAATCGGCCGCTTGACGATACGACGTTCCCGAAAGTGCGTCTATTGCACCGCGCAGCCAGCGCGCGCTCGGATAGCGAGCCGCAAACCAGCGCGCACCAAACCATCCCGCGATCGCAAACGCGACGCCGAGTGCCGCATTCGCCGCTAAATATGCAGCGCCGAGCGCGTGGAATGCATCGATTCCGCCCAAGGCAAGAAGTGTAACGAATGCCGGAAGCCAAAGGAGCGGCCCCACAAGCAGAATCGTTGCCGTGAGGCGCGCGCGCTGCATCTTGATCTCTTCCAGCCTCGCTTGAATTGCGACCACGGGCTCATCGTAGTCGAGGCGTGCAATTCCAACCGCAATTCGCACCAACGCGAGGTTGACGGCGATGAGCGCAGCGGCTAGAATTCCGGCGCATGCAGCCACCGGCGGTTGACCGATACGATCGACCGCGAACGAAGCGAGGGCGATGACGCCGGCGTAATTCACAGCGATTTCGACGATCGTCCAGCCCTTTTCGCGAGCCAGCGCGCTTTGCGCCCGCGTCGTCATCGACTGCGCCACCAAGGCGTCGTTTAAGCGTTCGGTACGGCGCAGGTGTTGTTCGAGCGAGGCCCAAGCCTCGCGAAGGTCATCGCGTTCCATTCGTGGTTTCCTCTTTTGCAACGTGTGCAGTCATCGTTCGGCGCAAACGTTCCTTGATACGTGCGAGCTTGGTTCCCGCGTTGCTTTCGCTGATGCCGAGGACGTCGGCGATCTCGGCGTATGAATATCCGTCCAGATGCATCAAAACCAGCGCTTTGTCAAGCGGATTCAGCTCGTCGATGCACTCGAGCAGCACGGCCACGCGCGGATCTTCCGGAATGGGCTCAGCAAGCTCGGGCGCGTGTTCGAGTGCGGTGGTCCGGTGCACGTGCCGTCCTTCGGAGCGGAAAAACGAGATCGCGACGTTGAGCGAAATTCGATACATCCAGGTCCCGAACGGGCGGGCAGCATCGTAGCGTTCGAAGGCGCGCCACAGCGCTACGGTCATTTCTTGAATCAGGTCGGGGCGCTGCGCCGGCACAGGGCAGTACGCACGCGCCACCTTGTGCAGAATGCCTTCATGCCGTTGGAGTAGACCGGTGAAGGCCTCGCTCCGCGACTGATTCGCAACGTTCACATGGGGTGATTCGCTGCAGGCCCGGGAAAAATCACATTTGGGCCTGCTTTTTTTGGGGCATTGACATGGGAGTGCTCGAAATGAGCGAACGCCCGGATTATGGCGCGCGACGTCACGATCACCACCCCGCAGCGGCTGCGGCGTCAGTTGGGGCCGTGGGCGCTGACGGCGATGGGCATCGGCTGCATCATCGGCACCGGAATCTTCGTACTTACGGGCATCGCATCGGCAACTCGGGCCGGCCCGGGGTTGATGTTTTCGTTCGTGATTGCGGGCTGCGTCGCGGCACTTGCGGCACTCTGTTATGCAGAAGTTTCCAGCTCGATTCCGCTAGCCGGAAGCGCCTACACGTACACGTTCGCGGCATTTGGCGAAATCGCGGCGTGGATCATCGGATGGGATTTGATTCTGGAATACTCCCTTGGCGCCGCTTCCGTAAGCATCGGGTGGTCGGGATATTTTTCGACCGTTCTGCAGACGGCATTCCATGTGAATATTCCGTCTGCGTTCACGCATGCGCCCGGAGACCCGGTTTCCGGAATCGTTAATGCGCCGGCCGTCGTCATTATTTTGATAATGACGGCGCTTCTCGCGAAAGGAACGCGCGAGTCGTCGGCGGTGAACACGGTAATCGTTGCAATTAAATTGCTCGTCGTTTTGTTCTTTATTGCGATTGGGTTTCGTCACGTTGACTTTGCGAACTACCACCTTCCCGCAGGTCCGCTGACGCACGCGGGAGGGCTGTTGCCGTTTGGATGGCCGGGCGTCCTGAGCGGGGCAGCGTTCATGTTTTTTGCTTATCTGGGATTCGACGCCGTCTCGACTTCGGCCGAGGAATGTAAAGACCCCAAACGCGATCTGCCGTTCGGCATTTTGATGAGCTTAGCGATCTGCACGGTTTTGTATATTGCGGTCGTTGCGATTTTGAACGGCCTCGTGCCGTTCTACAAATTGAACGTCCCGAATCCGGTTGCTTTCGCCGTGGCGCAGGCCGGCATGCCGTGGGGCGCGCTCGTCATTTCGCTCGGAGCCATTGCCGGGTTGACGACGGTGCTGCTGGTGATGATGTTTGCGCAAAGCCGCGTACTGTTCGCGATGTCGCGCGACGGTCTGCTGCCGTCCGTTTTGTCGCGCGTGCATCCGGCGTGGGGCACGCCATATGTGTCGACGATTGTGTTCGGCATCTTCATCGCCGCTTTTGCCGGCTTTACTCCGCTGACGACGATCGCATCGCTGAGCGTGATGGGAACGCTAGCCGCCTTTATGCTGGTGGCGATTGCCGTTCCGGTTCTTCGACGGCGCGCCGGTGTACAAGCGGCTTTTCGCGTGCCGTTCGGGCCGTACGCGATTCCGGTTATCGCAGCGGTGTCGGCGCTTGGTTTCATGTATTATCTCGGATCGTTTGCGATCGTTGTCTTCGGCATACCGCTGCCCTGGTTAGGGTTTGTTGTTTGGCTCGGGATGGGGCTCGTGGTGTATTTTGTTTTTGCGCGGCGGCGGGCGCCCCTCGATACCTCGGGGTCCTTCGATACCTCAGGATGACAATGCGGGTCCTTCGATACCTCAGGATGACGAGAGATACCTCAGGATGATGAGAATACCTCAGGATGACACGGGATGACAAAGAGAAGGCAGGCAGGAGCCAAGGCCTACGGCTCTCATATATTTCCGAGGATGCGGCAAGAGAAAGCGCCCGCAAAATGATAGCGCTACGATGCGTAGGGTCAATAATCGCTTCGGCTACCGCGGCGGGGATTTCTGCGCACTTGATGGCGACGAATCTGGATCATGACGGTTCGCTGCGCGACATAGCCGTGCTCGTAAGCGCCATTGCGCTAGCGCTCGGATTAAGCCGAGCCGTCCGCGCAACGAGCTGGACGATCCTGGGCGCAGTGATGCTTTCCGTCTGCGTCGGCGTGGGTTGGCTGTTCCTAGAAAATCCGGCCCACGTCCAGTTCGCCCAAATCTGTTCGACGCTCTTCTCGCTGGTGCCGATATCGTGTGCCTTGGTGTTGGCCGTGCTGCTATTTGCCAAAGCGGCGGTAACGCTGACTCGGTTTATCGTGGAGCTCGTGCTTCGCATTATTGAAACTCGGTTGCACGCGCCTGCATCATACCGCTTCGTAGTACTCTCACCGAAAACCAAGCGCAGAGATCCGCGGTTGCGGTCTCTCTCACGACGCGGGCCTCCGGCCGCGCTCGAACTTATTTCCGTTCGCGCGTAGGCTTCACGAAATAGAACGTGAGGCCGAATCGTTAGAGGCCTCACCGTTTGACACTTGCCGATTTTGGTATCCGCCACGCCAAGGCTATTGCATTCCTAGTAGCGATCCTGTTTGCTCTGGGCATCTGGGCCTATACCACCACGCCGGCGTCGATCTTTCCAAACATGTCGTTCGCGCGCATCGACGTCGTTATCGACGCGGGCGATCTTCCGCCCGACCAAGTTCGCCTGGAGATTGCCCAGCCGCTCACGCGCGCGTTTTTGGGCCTGCCGTCCGTAACGCGCGTTTTGGCAACGTCCGCGCAAGGCAACGCCGAGTTACTGGTCGATTTTTCGGCCGGCACCGATTCGCGCTTCGATTTGCAATACGTCAACCAAGCGATCGCGGACCAGCGTTCGACGCTGCCTGCCGAAGCAAACCCGCAAGCAATGGTCGTGACGCCAACCAGTGAAGTGGTGATAGCGTACGCGCTGACGGCGCCCGGACTCTCACAAACCGTCTTGCGCGAGGTTGCGCAGCAGAGCATCGTGCCGCAGTTTTACGGAACGACGGGTCTCGCGCGAATAGCCGTTATGGGCGGGCCGTTGCGCGAGTACCACGTCGTACTGGATCCCGGCGCGTTAGCGGCGCATGGACTTTCCGCCGACGACGTATCGAAAGCGATTGCCGACGCGAATGTGATTACCTCACTCGGACTGCGCCAGCAGTATTACCAACGTAACGTTCTCATCGTCGACTCTTCGGTCGCGGGATTGGACAAACTCAACTCGCTAACGATCTCGGATGCAAGCCGCAATCCGGTAACGTTGGCGAGTATTGCAAAAATCAGCGAAGGCGTCGAGCCGATGACCTCGCAGGCCAGCTATAACGGCCGTCACGCCGTCGCGATAAGCTTTTATGCGCTGCCCGGCGCGGATGCCGTGCGCATGGCGCGAGAAGTGCGCGAGCGCATGGCGCGCATTTCGGCTTCACTGCACAACGGTGTTACGCTGCAGCGGGCGTGGGATCAGTCGGACCTCGTCGTTGAATCGCAGCGGAATTTGCGCGACGCGATTCTGCTCGGTGCGCTGTTGGCCGTGCTCGTAATCCTGGCTTTCCTACGCGATTTCCGTATGACGCTGGTTGCCGCAGCGGTTATTCCGATTGCGATGGCCATCACGGTCTTTTTGATAAGCCGCACCGGCGAGACGCTGAACCTGATGAGCGTCGGCGGCTTGGCGGTTGCGGTCGGCCTCATCATCGACGATGCAATCGTGGTCATCGAGAACGTGGCGCGGCACGTTCATGAAAAGCGCGAGCAGGGAAGCCGAGCCGCAATCGTGATGGCGATGACGGAGCTCTCGGGACCGATGATTGCGTCGACGCTCACGACCGTGGTCGTGTTCATCCCACTGCTACTGCTGAGCGGAATCGCGGGATTCTTCTTCCGCTCGCTGGCGTTTACGCTGGCTGAGGCGCTCCTCGTGTCGCTGTGTCTCGCACTGTTCGTTACGCCGATTTTATCTTTAGCCGCGATTCGCGCGCATGCCGGAACGCATGGGCTCGGAGCTTTTGCCGCGTTGCTCCGCCGTTACGAATCGACGCTGCGCGTGGCGTTAGCGCACCGCCGTGCGGTGTATCTGGCATGCGCCGGAATTCTCGTCTTGACGTTTTTGGTTCTCGCGCGGCTGCCGAGCGATTTTCTCCCGGAACTCGATGAAGGTCAACTGCAAATCGACTATCTGATGCCGGTCGGCACGACGCTCACAGCAAGCGATGCAGCTGCGACGCACATGGAACAGGTCGTGATGAGCGACCCGGCGGTGCTTTCGGTCGTTCGATTGACCGGCGAAGATCCCAACGGGTTTTCGCCGATTCAGGTTCGCGAGGGTAAACTGCGCATCCGGTTAAAGCCGCTGAGCGAACGCGATCCGTACGACGTTGTCGCGGACCGGTTGCGCGAGCGCATCAATTCCGCGGTTCCCGCGGCTTCCGTCGAATTTACGCAGCTGTTGGAAGAAGTTCTGGGCGATCTGTCCGGGTCGGTACGTCCGATTATGATTACGCTCTCCGGACCCGACCAAACCGTGCTCGTGCAGCAGGCCAATGCGTTAGCACAACGGTTGCAAAAGATTACCGGGCTTACCGACGTTCTTTCCGGCGTCAGTTATGACGATCCGACGATGCAGGTCGAGCCTTTTGGTGCGCGCCTGGCCGCGCTCGGGCTGTCGCAGCGGGACTTCGCGTCGGCAATGCAGGCGCAGACGCAAGGAACGGTCGCGGCGGTCGTTCCTAGTCAGAACCTGTTGGTTCCGGTACGCGTGCAAGTCGCGGGCGCTCCGGATTTTCTGTCGACCGCGCGAGGACTGACTCCGGTAACCGGCGTTGCCGCGCTCGATCCGCCCACGTTAACGACCGATGTTACCGAGATCAATGGCCAGCGCGTGATGACCGTAACTGCCGGCAGCGACATCAGCCTGTCGAGCGCGATAGCCGCCGTTCAGCGCGTGTTGAGGCAAGACGAGTTGCCTCCGGGATATTCGACAAGCATCGGCGGTGCGTATCGCGATCAACAGCGATCGTTTCGCGAATTTGGAATTGCGGTGGTGACGGCGGTCCTTTTGGTGTTCTTCGTGATGCTGGCGGCGTTCAAATCGTTTCGCCTGCCTTTAGTGATTTTGACCGCTATACCGCTCGCCGCAATCGGCGTGGCGGTAGCGCTCTTTGTTACAGGAACGCCGTTTAACGTTTCGTCATTCATGGGCTTGTTGCTGCTGGTGGGAATCGTCGTGAAGAACGGAATCCTATTGATCGACGTGGCGAACCGGCAGCGACTTGCCGGCGCGAGCGTCGCGGATGCGCTCATCGCGGCAGGCCGAGCGCGGTTGCGGCCTATCCTCATGACGACGTTCGCTGCAATCGGCGGATTGCTGCCGCTGGCCATCGGCATCGGCGCCGGTTCTGCAATGGAAAAACCGCTTGCCATTGCGGTAATCGGCGGTCTGTCTACCGCGACCGCTTTCACCCTTGTCGTTATTCCCGTCCTGTATGCAGGCATCGCCGGAAAATGGGAGACTGCTCGACTATGAGAAATCTTGCGATCGCCGCTCTTGCAATCGCGTTGACCGGTTGCGCGCACGAACGCGCGGAAAGCCACGTGCACGCTGCGCCTAGCGTTACGACGGCCACCGTTCGGATCGGCGACTATGACGACACTGTACCGGCGATCGGACGCGTCGGCGGCGTGAACGGCAGCGCTACGAATCTTTCTTTTGCAGTAGCGGGCATCGTTAATAGAATCTACGTGCGCATCGGGGAACGCGTTTCTGCGGGCGAACCGCTGGCCTCGCTGGATGCGCGCGGATACGAGCTCGCATCGCAGCAAGCCCACTCCGATGTATCGCAAGCGAACGCGACTGCACTCGCTTCGAATGTGGACCGGTATGGCACGCGCCTGGCGATCGACCGTGCCGCGCTTCAACGTGAAACGTTACTCTATAATTCGGGCGTAGCGGCGCGAAAGGACGTCGACGCCGCCCGGGCTCAACTGGCGCAAGATCGCGCGGAGGCGGCCGTCGCGCACGATCAACTCCGCTCGAACGAAGCCGCGGTTCAAAGCGCGCAAATGCACGCAGCGCTGGCGGATAGAGATTTGAACAACAGCGTTCTTCGCGCGCCCGAAGACGGGACGGTTGCCGCGATACTTCGCCGGGAGGGCGAAAGCGTCGATTCAAGCGCTCCGGTGGTGACGCTGACTTCGGCGCAGAACGGTGACATTACGCTGAGCGTTGCAGCGGACGCATTATCCAGCGTTCGTGCCGGAGATCCGGTGCAATTCACCGTTAACGGTGAGAACTTGCATTCCGAAGGCGTCGTTACCGGCATTTCAACTGCACTCGATGCGACGACGCAAACCGGGACCGTGGTAGCTCGCGGGCTTCCGGTGGCGGCGCCGCTGGGCTCGGTCGTTCAGGCGTCGATCGTCGTTTCTCGCGTGCGCGGCATCGTCGTTCCAGAGTCGGCAGTCGTGCAAGATCCGCAAACCGGAAATTCGCTCGTTTTCGTTGCAACACCGGACAAAGACGGCAACATGCAGTACCGCCAGCAAGTCGTCAACGTGCGGATGCATAACGGGAGTTTAGCGCTGGTTTCTTCGGGCCTTCGTCCCGGTCAGCACATCGCGTCGCGCGGCGGATTTACGCTATTGGCGCCGGCGGATTCGGGCGGGGATTAGCCTAACGGCTCGGCGCTGCGTGTCGGGTGGCCCTTCGATTCCTCAGGGTGCTTCGATACCTCAGCATGACGAGAGATGCTCAGCATGACAAAGGCTATCGATCGACCATCGCCATTTGGCGTTGATTGTAGCGCGGCCCGGCGATTTTTTCCGGCGAGAGCGCTGCGTCCAATTCTTCCATTTCCTCTGCGGTCAGGCGCACCTCGGCAGCAGCCACGTTTTCTTCCAAGTAGCGGCGCCGTTTGGTTCCGGGGATCGGACACACATCCTCGCCTTTGTGCAGCAGCCATGCGAGCGCAATTTGCGCGGCCGTAGCCTGTTTGCGGCTAGCCAGATCGCGCACGACGGAAGCGGCACGCATATTCGCATCGAAATTTTCGCCTTGATATCGCGGATCGTTGTGACGGAAATCGTCGTCCGGATATTCTTCCGCGCGCTTTACCGAGCCGGTGAGAAAGCCACGCCCGAGTGGCGCGAACGGAACGATACCGATTCGCAGTTCCCGCGCAAGCGGGATGATACGGGGCTCCAAGTTGCGTTCCCACAACGAATATTCACTTTGCAATGCCGAAATCGGATGCACGGCGTGAGCGCGCCGAATCGTCTGCTCCCCCGCTTCAGACAATCCCAGAAAACGCACCTTTCCTTCGCGTACGAGCTCTACCATCGCGCCGACGGTTTCTTCAATTGGAACGCCGGGATCGACGCGATGCTGATAGAGGAGATCGATGCGGTCCGTTTTCAGTCGTTTGAGCGAACCCTCGACGGCTTCACGCACGTGTTCGGGACGGCTGTCGACGCCGTCGATGCCTTCCGGCCCAAAGCGGAATCCGAATTTCGTCGCGATAATGACCGCGTCGCGCCGATCGCCGAGCGCCCGGGCTAAGAGTTCCTCATTTGTGTACGGGCCGTATGCCTCCGCAGTATCGAAAAACGTCACGCCGAGTTCGAGCGCGCGCTGAATCGTTTCTATTGATTCTTGCTCGTCGCGCTCTTCGGCGGTTCCGTAGGCTTGGCTCATTCCCATACAGCCGAGGCCTAGTTCAGAAACCGTAAGGCCTTGCGTTCCGAGTTGGCGTTTGGTCAGCATGCGGCGGTTGTACCCCGTTTGCCCCCTCGATGCCTCGGGGTGGTTCGATACCTCACCATGACACGCGATACCTCACCATGACACGCGATACCTCACCATGACACGCGATACCTCACCACGACAGATTTGCCCTTCGATTCCTTAGGGTGGTTCGATACCTCACCATGACACGCGATACCTCAGCATGACGAGTGTTTACGGCGTATATGCTTGCAGCGCCAACGCGTCTGCCGCGCCGCCCGCCGCGTACAACTTGCCGTTTTGTACGGCTGAGCCGAATCCGTCTTCGGCAATCGGCATTGATGCTTTGGTCGTCCACTTGTTTTTCGACGGCGTATACGCTTCGAGCGTGCCGATGTATTGCCCGTTCGTGTTTTCACCGCCGGCGGCATAAATTACGCCGTTGATTGCGCCGCCGCCAAGGTAGACTCTCTTGGTAGGCATCGGCGGCTTTTCGCTCCACGTGTTCGTCGCGATCGTGTACGCCTCGACGATATTCGTCGGACCGCTGCTGATTTGGCCGCCCATTGCGTAGATAACGCCGCCGGCGGCTGCGACCGCCAAGCCCTGTCGCGGCGTCGGCATTGCGGCTTCTTCGGACCAGAGCTTCGTTTTCGGGTTGTACGCTTCAACCGTTCCAAGGAAATTTCCGTGAGAATCGTTTCCGCCGATCGCGTACACGATGCCGTTCACGGTGACCGCAGCCAGCGACGTGCGCGCGGTTGGCATCGCCGTGACCTCGCGCCAGTGATTGGTTGCGGGATTGTAGGCTTCGACTGTGGCGAAATCGGTTGCGTCGTTCGTTCCGCCCATGGCAAATAACGTGCCGTTAGCGTACGCTGCCGCAAGGCCTTTGCGCGCCGTGAGCATGGGCGCTCCCGAACTCCAGGTGTTTGTCGCCGAATTGTAGATCTGCAGCGCGGCACTGAAATTCGAACCGTCGTAGCCGCCAACCGCGTACAGTGCTTTCGACGACGCCGCAGCCGCAAGAAACGTTTCGGTTTGCGGCATATTTTGTTCTTGCATCCACGAATTGCCCGTGGGCTGAACCGCTTGATTTCGCGCGTGGAGTGCGCTTCCGGATGCGGGGTTAAGGGAAAGTGGGGCGCCCGTACATCCGGAACTCAACACTAATCCGAAAAGAGCGGCAATTGGAAATCTCCCTGCAGCCATAGCGGCCTCCTGGAGGTGCACCTCGTCCACCAAGCTTAGGGCGCCGGCGGAGCCCCGTCAATAGGACGACGGTCTAATGCACGATGTTAATCGCCATCACCGGCGTGAGCGTCGCTGAGGTATTGACACCCGCCGGCACCACGCGCACGCCGGCAATTATCCCGACGTTCGGCGTCCAATTGTATTCGACCGCCGGCGCGAGATAATAGACGATACTTTGTCCGCTGTTCGTGACGCCGTTGGTTCCGACGACCTGCGTGTTGCCGCTGTGATGATACACTTCGTCGATCGCAAAGACCCAGCTTCGCGTGATGCTGTACTCCTGCGCGACGTCGAGCGTAAAGCCGTTTCCGGGTTTCGCGTACCCGTGAAAGTCGGCCGGCGTGCCGTACACACTTACGCCGGTGACGCTAGCGGTACCGGAAAACGCTTGCGATGCGTTTAAGCGGAAGCGCAGAATGCGGCCGTTCGACGTCCAAAAATAGGTCTGCGTGTACAGCGACACCGTGGTTGTGCCGGCTCCGGACCCCACGCCGTCCGCAGGATCATTTCCCAGCCGATCGTAGCGGCCTGTCGGAAACGTTTCTCCGAGATTGATCGCGATTGCGGGAATCCAACTTCCGGGATGATAATGCGCGATGCCGTACTGCGCTTGCACGGCGAGATCGCCGAAACGAATGCCGGAACTGCTTGCGGCGCCGGCGACCGTATTATACGAAAATACCGGGACCACACCCAGGCTGACGCGTTTGGCCAAACCGTAAATGATGTACGTCAGCGAACCGTAGCTGTTCGAATGCGTCGCAGGGTTTTGTGCACCGCGAGCGTTGTATTCGCCGTACTGCCCAACGTCGAAGACGTATGGCTCCACGAGCACGTGGCCGCGCGGCAACGTTCCCGCAGACGGCGCCAGCAGCGGACCCGTCCACCACGCATCGGACAGCGCCTGTCGCGGAGGCGGAGAGGGTGAGGGAATTGGGGTCGACTGCGCCTTTGCAACCGCGGCACCGGCGAGAAAGGCGATGCATGCAACCAGCACAGGATTAAAAACCCGGGAAATCTCCACAACGATGCGGGAACGCGGCGGCGGCACAAGTCGTGACGTGTTCTTTAGGGGATACGCGGGAATAGAAGCCGCATGCGGACGCTACTCACTCTCTTCTTACCGGTGCTCTGGAGTATCGGTGTTTTGAACAACGCGGCGCCGGCCGACAAATACTTCGGCAAACTGAAAATGAGCGCCCTGCGAATCCGATACGAAATCGCGCAGTTGAAAACCGATTACGAATATCACCGCCGCACGCCCGACGAGGTACTGCATCTTCTTTCTTTTGCGGACGACGCGTATTACCAATGGGCGGCCGAATATCCGAAGGATTCTTGGCTGGCCTCGACCGGCTATAATCTCGCAAAACTGTACGAGGAACTGCCGGGGTACGGCGCCCGCGATAGCGCGATTCGCACGCTGCAATTCGTGCGAACCCATTTCAAAAATACGCGGTATTCGAAGGCGAGCGTTGCGGAATTGCAGCGCGGCATACCGGTTCGGCCGGAGCCGGCTTGGGCGGCTCGCGCGACGGCGTCGCCTTCTTCGTCGCCGGCGCCGTCTTCGTCGCCCTCTTCGCTGCCGTCGGCGGTTCCGTCGCCTACTGCGATATGAAGTTGGCGATCAGGCGGGCGCGCGAGCTCAAACCGAGACGGGCGTAGATCGTCTGTAAGTGGTTTTCCACGGTCTTTTCGCTGATCTCGAGTGCGTCGGCGATTTCCTTGTTGGTGAGTCCTTGCGCGACTAGCCGCGCGATCTCGGTTTGCCTGCTCGTGAGCGCCGCGTCGGCAGAACCGCGCGATTTGCGGCGGGCAAAAAGCGAACTCAGCCGGCGAGCGTCGCGAACGTCGCCGATCATTTCGTACACGTGCAACGCCTCGCGCATCTTGCCTGCGAGTTCCAACGCGCGAGCATGCCGAACCGGCAAGGTGAGGGAAAGGAACTCGGACGCCGCAGCGGCGGCAAGCCGTCGTGTCGCACCGGTATCGCGCTTGCGGTGGGCGGCCAGGCCTTGCGCGTAAAGCGCAAATGCGCGGCTGAGCGGATCGCGGCGGATGTGCGCCGCTTCGTTGAGCATCGCCAGCGCCCGCGCAGACGTTTCAGCAGTGCCGTGTTCGCAGGCAAGGGCGAGCAGCGCGTACGCGTGGTCTGCCCGACGCAGGGCCTGCACCCCGGCGTCCAGCAGGGCGATCGCCTCGTCATCGCGGCGCCGTGCCAAGAAGAGCTCGACGAACGCGGCAATCGTGGGACCGATGCGTGCGCATTCCTTCGTGCGAAGCGTCAATTCGATAACCGATTCGTCTGCGCAACGCTCGATGAAATCTTCGCGCTCGAGCAGAAGCCCGATCGGAATGCCGGCAGCTGCCGCGCGGATGCGAAGCGTCGCGCACGACGATTCGTGTGAAAGGCCGATCGTCAGGAAGCGCACCGCTTCCGCCAGGTCGCCGCGTTCGCGCAAACAGCTCGCGGCGTTGAGCGCCGTATCGGGAACGTGCCATCCCATGCATGACGATTTGGCGTGAAGAAAGAGCTGTTTCCATAACGACAACGCTTCATCGATGCGGCCGATCAGTTGCATAACGTCGGCATTATTTCCGATGATCGCGAAATAGAGATCGTCGTTAGCATGCAGCTCCGCGAGCTCGCGCGCTTCGCGAAAGTCGCGCAAGGCCTCGTCGACCATTCCGGAAGAGATCTTCGTGCGGCCGAGTATATCGAGATATCGCGCGCGCACCCCAGCGGGGACGTTCGCCGAGATCTCGCCCGCGCGCTTGAGAAATCTTTTGGCGCGCCCGATGTTTCCGAGCTCGTAACTGATTCCGGCGATCGTCGTCAGGTTTTCAAAACGCTCCGCGTCGTCGACGGCACCTTCCGCCGCACCCACGACGGGTCCGAGCCAGGTGGCCGTTTGCGCATCGGTCCAATACGCCATACCCAGCGTAGCAAAGTCGTCGGACGCGGGGCCACCTGAGGCTTTGCTGGACTCGACGAGGTGCGCCAACACCAATGCCGACTCGTCCGGACATCCGCCCAGCAGCAACGCACGTGCCAGCTTGCGAACGAGCTCGGTACGCGGCCGCGTACGTGCCTGTTCGAGCGCAATACTGCGGCGGTACGCCGCTGCCGCTTGCGCGTAGTCGCCGCCGCTGACCGCGATGTCGCCGGCGGCTTCAAAATAATTGATGGCACGGTCCACGATGCCGGCGGCGGACAAATGCTCGGCGATCTGCGGCACGGATTCCGGAGTAAACGGCAGCGCTTCCAAACGCGCGGCGGCGGTGAGATGTTCGGCGCGGGTCATGAGAAAAGAGCAGTTCGCTTGATGTAGTGACTAACCCCTATTCACGAACCCGCACGGTGTTTGTAAACTCTAGGCACCTTGCTGCTCGTAGGGGGATGCATGATTCGCAACCGCCTTGTATTCGGTATTGTACTCGCGGCGATCGCGGCGCTTCCGCTTAGCGCGCGGGCCGGAACGGTGGGGAGCGTGGACGGGACGATCCGCGACGCGGTGTCTCGAGTTCCGGTGGCCGACGTGCGCGTAACCGCAGCCGCGCCCAGCGGCACCTATAAGGCGATTACGGACTCACACGGATTTTTCGCCATGACGGGCATGATTCCGGACACGTATACGGTGACGCTGCAGAAAGACGGCTACGAACCGATTTCGGTTACCGGAGTCACGGTCTTCGCCGATGCAGCCGTAGAAGTAAGCCCCGCAATGCACAAGACGCTCAAAACTATCGCCGCCATCACCTCACGCGCGTCGGGCGGAGCGTTCCAGCCGGATCAAACCAGCGACACGTATACCGTCAACGCGCGCGTACTGCAAGACATTCAAGGCACGAACCTGAACATCAACGAAGCCGCCGCGATCACGTCGCTTCCAGGCGCAACCTACACGAATTCGCTGAACGGCGCGCGCAACAATTGCGGCAATAGCGGCGCGTGCAGCAGCGTGAGCATTCGCGGCGGACGCATCAACGCGGTCGGCTTTGAAACCGAAGGCATTCCGTATACCGAGCCCAACAACAATTTCGGCGTAAACGGCAACTTTTTGCCGATGGCGGCAATTTCGTCGCTGCAGCTGACGCCGGGCGTTTCCGATGCGCAGTTCGGCGACGCCGGAACCGGGACGGTCAATCTGACGGCCAAGCGCGGCACGTATCCGGGAACGTTTGACGCGGAAGCCGGTATCGGCGGCCCGGATTTTCATCACGCGATCAGTTTGGACTGGGGCACCGCTACGCAGAACGGCCGCTTTTCGAATTTTGCATCGTTCACGGGCGAAAACGACGACTTCCTCTGGGGAAACGGCGCGTATCCAGCCGGTCAGATCAATCAGATCGGCGGATTTTCGACCGAAGTCAAACGCGAGTTTACCGACAACTTCGTTTTTCATTGGGGAACCGGGAATCGCAACGAGCTGCAACTGTTCTACGATACGCTTTGGGACAATCAGCAGTGGGCGTTCGGCGAAACGTACGCGCAGAATTTTCCGTCCGGCAACATCTCGAATTTACAAGGCTGGGAAAGCTCGCTCGGATGGCCGAACATCTCGCCGGCGCCCGGGCAAAGTATTTTCCAGGCCGATCCTATTCTGAAGCTGATGCAAGAATTCTATCCGCTTGCCGCCGGGCAAACGTTTCCCAACGAAACGTACGCGGAAGCCGGAAATCGATCGCCCGCGCAATACATCACACCCACGTCGACATTCAAGGTGCAGTACGCGCGTCATATCAACTCGTCGACGTACTTCTCCGTTGCCGGCTGGAGGTCGGAGTCTTTTAGTTCGGACGACTACATCGACCCGGTCATCAACTTCGGCGGATATCAGAGCGGTTTGACGCTCCTCTTCGAGAAATACTTGAGCGCCAAGAACAACATCGAAGCGGGAGCAGACTACAAATACGTTATTCCGACGGTCTCTTGGAACTGGCCGACGGGGGCGTTTTACGGGACGTTCTACGACAATCCCGAGGAAGTTTACGACTTCGTTCCGCCGTCGTATTGCAATTCGAACATTTATCCGAATAGTCCGAACAACAACTTGGGGCCAGGCACGACCCCCGCGACGAATTATTGCGGGTACCTCTACAAATATTTCCCGGGAGCTTCGCTGATCCCGCTACCGGGATACGTCGAAAACAATTACGTTCGGCCGAAAACATTCTCGGCCTATCTGGCGGACACGTGGCGTCCCAACGACCGGCTCAACGTCGATGCGGGTTTGCGGCTGGATGATTTCAATTACGGCTATCCGTCTCCGGGAGTCGATCCCGCAACGTGCACGTTCTTGTTTCCGCCCTCGTATTGGCAGATGCCGGATGCACAGGGCAACCTCAACGGCAAGCCGATCGGTCCGGGCAATTGTCCTCAGGCGCGTTTCGATTTCACGCATTACGAGATGAATCCGGAAGTGTTGCAGCCGCGCCTTTCGGCATCGTGGCTGTTGGGATCGAACGACGTTCTGCGCGCTTCATACGGACGTTCGACCCAATCGTCCCGGACGAATACCGAAGGCGAGACGCTCGATCCGAGCGCGTACAGCCGGTTCTCGTCGATTCCGTCGTTCGCCAATCCGGGCGTGTGGTGCCATCAGTACGGATCCACGTATATCAATCAAGTCTCCGGCGCGTACGGCGAACCGAACATGGTCCCGTGCACGTCGAGCAATCCGCCTGCCGGCATCGGGCCGCCGTCCGACACGTGCGGCATGCCGGGCTACTCCGTACCGTGTTTGAATTACGGCGAGCAGCTGTATTGGGATTCGGTGCTTATCGGCACGTACGTCGGCCGAATGGGCGCCGTGTACAATCCGGTTCCGCCGACGACCTACAACAACTACGACGTCTCGTACGAGCATCAATTTACGCATGGGCTGCTCAAAGGCGTCGGCGTGCGTCTGACGCCGTGGGCGCGCCGCGGCTACAACCTTGAAACGGAGGTCTCGCAGATCCAAACGAACGCCGCGGGGCAACCGGTGCGTCAACCAAATGGAAGTTTTCTGTTTCAACCGGCGTTCTTTACCGGCGACGGCATCGACATCTCCGACGGCATCGAACTGTACGTCACGCGGCTGAAAGACTACGGCATTTCCGCCATCTTCTCCGCGTCGTATCAAAACGTTCGCACGAACGTTCCGCCGCCGAACGGAATCGTGGACGGCAACGATTTTTCCGAAGCTTCCGCGGCGCTGGGCACGATGTACCACGCCGGATTTCTTCCTCCGCTGGAGACGTCGCTGACGATCTCCGAGCACACGCGAAGCGGCTGGCGTCTGGCGATAAACGGCAACTGGAACAACGGGTTCCCGACCGGGGTGGGCAACTACAGTTTTCTTTTCATCGACGGCAAGCCGTACACGCTGCGGAATACGAACGCATCGAACGGCGTCGTCGCGGGCAACGGTTATCCGCAAGGAACGCCGAGCTTCGTCGATCCGGTCAATCCCGGATCGTATTTCAAACCAAACATTGCGGCAACTCGAGGAACCCCGGAAGGCGCGTACGCGGGCGGGCTGATCTCGCCGCCGGATTCGCAGTGGACCGTGACACTTGAAAAAGAAGACGCGCGCGGCAACAAGCTCGGTTTGCAAGTCTTCAACTTGTTCAACGAAGTGTACGAAGGACCGCAATGGCTCGGGAACGGCTGCTGCGCCGGCGGCATCGGTTATCAACCCGTCGCTACCGGCATTTCGGGGCCGCTAACCGGACAGAATCCGGCGTTCTACAATCCGAGCAGCGTGCCGGGCGTCAATTACAACATCCCGGTTGCCTTTCATGGAAATCAGGCGTATTTCGACGTTCCCGGCGGAGAAGGCAGAACGTATTATCTCTATTATTCGATCAAGGTGTAAAACGTTATGAAGCAACTCCGGCGCCTCTACCTCGTCGCTATTTCACTCGCGGCGGGGGGATGTTCGACAAACGGCCTTTCACAAGTACCGGCGACGACGCAAGTTCCCGTTACGAACGTCAGCAAGCTGCAGTTCGCGGTAGGCACGGCGTATTTTGCGGCGACGAACTCCGTCGGACTCAACACGGTCGCCACGTTCCGGCAAGTAAACGGCCTTTCTGCCTCGCTGGTAAACACGCCGACGATTACGGGACCGTCGAATTTCGTCGTCCCCTCACCCAATCCGCAGATGACGCCGTGGTCGGGCAATCAAAGCGCTCCGGGAGAGGGCGTGAACAGCGGAATGGGCCCGGGAAGTGATGCGGGCACCAATCACATCTCCGCATTGCAACAAAGTTTTGCGCCGGCGATCGGTGACACGTTCAACATGTCGGGCGGGGTGTTTTCGTCGGGTTTTGGACCGTTTAATTCGGACAGCAGCGGCACGGCGTACATGCCCGGCGTGCCGGATAACATGGGGCCGAAATGGCCGACGTATCCGCTTCCGTTTTATTCGCCCTATTGGAATTATTCGACAAGCAACCCCAGCGGCGACGCCAACTTTTTCTTGCTCGGACCGCCCTCGGTTCCGTACTTCAAAGACGGATCGTTTCCGGGCGGGTTTGCGGGATATCCGGCGGGCTTCACGCCGTTCGCAGCCGTTCCGGTCAGCGGAAAATATCAGCTGCAGGTGTTAGTGGCGGCGGGCAACGCTTCTTCATCAACGTTCCAGGCGTCGGCAACCCTGTCTAATTTGAACCCGTTGCCGGCTCTCTCGACGCCCGTTTTCAATGAAGACGGTAAGGGCGGCGGCACATTCACCGTGACCGTTCCGGCGGACTCGCGGATCGTGGAAACACTGCTTTTCGTGCGCGATCAAAACTCGAGCTTGTATTTTGCAATCGGTCCGCTGAAAGGTTCGGGGACGCTGTCATTCGTTTTGCCCGACATGCTGGGCAACTGCGCACTGCAAACGCTCGGGTGCGAGAATGGGCCGAACGCGGGCCCGACGCTTTCTTCCGGCGACTCGATCACCGCTCAGGCGGTTACGTTCGACTACGCGCAGTTCGAAGCCGAGCCGCCCACAAGTACGCAGCAGACGCCGGCCATTACGGGGGCTAGCGGTCAGGCGGACATCAGCATATCGCCGGAGTTGATGCAGATGTACTGAGGGCCGGGCCCTTCGATTCCTGAGGGTGCGGCCATATCTCGGCGTGACAATGCCCTTCGATTCCTCAGGGTGCTTCGATACCTCAGCATGACAATGCAATGTAAAGATGCGCTTTTGGCCGCGGGGGACCGACCGGAGGGATAGAAGTTCGGTTGGGTGACGGGTGAGCGTGACGAGCGCGACAGCATCCACGTCCTGCAGCGCGACATCCTCGAGGCCGTAGCACTCGGCAAGCCCTTAGCCGAGGTTATGGACTTGCTGTGCCGGCGCGCCGAGTTGCTGGCTCCCGAAATGCTCTGCTCGGTGCTCCTGGTTGCGAACGGGCGATTGCACACCATTGCAGCACCCAGTTTATCGCCCGAATATCTTGCGGCGCTGGAAGGCGCAGAGATCGGCCCGAAGGCCGGCTCGTGCGGCACGGCCGCTTGGCGCGGAGAGCACGTTGAAGTAACCGACATCTTCAACGATCCGCTTTGGGAAGGGTATCAAGACCTCGCTGCTCTTTCGCAAGTTTCGGCCTGCTGGTCCACGCCGATCAAAGACGCGGACGGCAGTGTGGTTGCAACGTTCGCAATTTACTATCGCACGCCGCGCGGCGCTGTCGGATTTCACCGGCGTATGGTCGAGGCTTGCGTGCATCTGTGCACGATCGCGATCCAAAACGATCGAGCAAAATCGAAAATTCATCACTTGGCCTTCTACGACCAGCTGACGGGACTGCCGAACCGCACGCTGCTGGGCGATCGCGCCGACATCGCGCTGGCGCTGGCCAATAGCAAAGGCGAGCGCGTCGCGGTGATGCTGTTGGATATCGATCGCTTCAAAACGATCAACGATTCTCTCGGATACGCCGTCGGCGATCGTTTTCTGAAAGAAGTTGCCCGGCGATTGCAGGTGGCTGTACCCGCGAGCGATACCGTGTGCCGGCTGGGCGGTGACGAGTTTGCGATTCTGCTGAATCAAGTGGACGCCACGCGCGCAGCAGAAACGGCGGAGGAGCTCTTGTCGGCCCTCTACGAGCGGTTGGAAATCGACGGGATGGCACTTCCGTCGAACGCAAGCATCGGCATCAGTATGTATCCGGACGATGCTTCCGATTTTGACGCGTTGCTCAAAAACGCCGAAGTAGCGATGTATCATGCCAAGGAACAGGGCCGCAACCGCTTCCGTTTCTTCAAAAGCGAGATGGATCAGGCGGTCGTGCAACGGCTGGAGATGGAAGGCGCGATTCGCCGGGCGATCCTAAATAAGGAATTCGCACTGGACTTTCAGCCGCAAGTCGACCTGGCAACGCATACATTGTACGGCGTCGAGGCGCTGGTGCGCTGGAATCATCCGCAGTGGGGACGCGTTCCTCCGGAACACTTCATTCCGCTCGCCGAAGAGTGCGGCCTGATAAACGATATCGATACGTGGGTGTTGGAAGAGACGTGCCGTCAGCTTTCGACTTGGGACAATTTGGGTGTTGCGGTGCCGGCCGTTGCCGTCAATGTTTCGGCAACCGACTTCGAGCAGGGCAACATTCCGCGCAGAGTAACGGCCGCATTGACCCGGCACGGGATCAAGGGCGAGCGCCTTATTTTGGAAATCACCGAACGTTTGATGATGGATCGCAACGAGAATACGCTGGTTGCGTTCGAAGCGCTGCGCAAGGTGGGCGTGCGGATCTCAGTCGACGATTTCGGAACCGGATATTCGAGCCTGACGTACCTCAAGCGATTTCCCGTGAGCGAGTTGAAGTTGGACCGCAGTTTCGTGAGCGACTTGCCGCACGATACGGGCGATCAGGCGCTTGCGGCGGCGGTGATTCGCGTCGGCCAGTCGCTCGGCCTCACCGTTGTCGCGGAGGGCGTCGAGAATGACGCGCAACTTACGTTCTTGCGAGCGCAAGGGTGTAATGTCGGCCAGGGGTTCTTCTTCAGCGAGCCGTTCGGTGCGGATGAATTACCGAAATGGCTCGATCGCTTGGCGGCTTCGCGCAGCTCCGCGGCGAGCAGCCCAATGGAGCGGCATTTTCTGGGATAGTCGCGGCGTCACCGCAGCCGCCGCGTCAGCGATGCGCGGCCAGCGACGCGCTGATGATAAAATACTTCGGCGACATGCTCCAATCGCCGTTTCGGAATGCGAGCAGTGCTATTGCGTTGGGCTTAGTGGGGCAGCACAGCGGCGCATTGGTTCCGTAGTAGGGTCCGGTTAACCGCACCGACGATAGCGCGCCACG
>DASZHD010000028.1:0-125624 GCA_035938175.1 Vulcanimicrobiaceae bacterium | reverse complement strand
AGGCCTTCTTCCCACACGCGGCGTCGCTCCGTCAGGCTTTCGCCCATTGCGGAAAATTCCTCACTGCTGCCTCCCGTAGGAGTCTGGGCCGTTTCTCAGTCCCAGTGTGGCTGGTCGCTCTCTCAAACCAGCTACCCATCGTCGCCATGGTAGGCCATTACCCCACCATCTAGCTAATGGGACGCGGTCCCGTCCGAAAGCGGATTGCTCCTTTCATCTTCAAGCGATGCCGCTCGAAGATCGTATGCGGTATTAGCTAACCTTTCGGCTAGTTATCCCCCACTATCGGGAAGGTTGACCACGTGTTACTCACCCGTCTGCCGCTGGGTATTGCTACCCCGCTCGACTTGCATGTGTTAGGCACGCCGCCAGCGTTAGTCCTGAGCCAGGATCAAACTCTCCATAAAAAATTTTATGGAGCCGTCTTTAGTTGGCTCTCAAATGTTCGCTGACTTTATAAGGATAGATTGCGAATCTATCCCCTTCGATACCTCAGGACTCCGCGCTTGCGCGCTTTGCCACAGAGGAACGAAGGTGTCATAAAGTTTGTACGATCGGACCGTTCGAAACCCCGGTGGAACGGGACTTCGCGTATCCGATTAAAATTCTCAGAAACCGGCAAACAAAAAACGCCTTTCGGCGCCTTGTCTACAGATTCAGAGACCCACAGACTTATGCGCTACTGCACTGTTCAGTTTTCAAGGAACGAACGCCGACGCCGGGCCCATGCGGGCCGCCCTTCGACAAGCTCAGCACGACATACCATTTCTGGAGGTCACCGCTGCGCAAAGGCGTCAGAGTCACGACGAGCATCATACCGCGACGGAATACCCATGTCAAGCACGGTTACAGACTAATTTGGAGTCGATCGCACGGTGGCTTTTGTCGTATTTTGTTCGCGGCTCCGCCGCCGTCGAGCCTTATACCGGTTGCCGCAGACCGCCATACTGCACCAAGTGCCCGACCCGTTCTTCGACTCGTCGTAAAACGCCCACTGGCAATCGCCGGCAATGCACGCTTTGAAGCGGGGCCATGTCTTGTCGCGCACCGAGTCGTAAACTATGGCAAGCAACGTAGCGATCGCACGGCCCGGATCGCCGCCGCCGGCGCGAAGTTCGGGCGTGCCGTCCTCGCTTACCTCTAATGTGAACCGGCTTTCAGCCGCAAACGGCTTCAACGCTTGCCAGCTCTGCACTCGATCGGCATGCCCCGCATTCGCGAGGGCAGCCGCCCGCAGCGCCTCGCGAAACGCGCGAAGGCGCGAGAGGTCGCTGCCGCATTCGAACCCTTCCGCGGCGCACCATTCCGGCAGTTTGTCCGGACCGCTTAGCCCGTCTTCTCCCGCCCCGAAGCTCACCGTATTAAGGAAGCGCCGCACCAGGTCCAGCTTGCCCGGAGCTATCTCACTCACGCCTGCATCATATCACCACCAAACGGTATTGACAAGTTACCGTAACTGTCATATCGTTGTTATAGGTTACCAATCGAGGAGAACGGATCATGGTTGAAAGCAGGCGCTGCTTGCCGCTGGTATACGACTACGTGGAGCTTCGGCTCCGAATGCCGGTACCGCGCCCCCGCGAGGGCGCGGTACGGGACTCGCTTTTGGCGCTCCCCATTTCGCGGCTGATCTGAAATGATAGCCCGAATTTGGCGCGGACGCGTTCGAGCGGCTGACGCGCCCGCCTACCGCGAGTACGTCGTCGAAACGGGGCTTGCCGGCTACAAGGCCACTCCCGGCAATCGTGGTGCGTACCTCCTCACGCGGATTGAGGACGGCGTCGCTCACATCGCGACACTATCGTTTTGGGATTCTTACGAAGCGATCGCTCAATTCGCCGGCGACGACATCGCCAAGGCTCGCTACTATCCGCGCGATGCGCAATTCCTTTTGGATTTTCCCGAATACGTCGAGCATTACGAGGTGGACTAAGCATGCTTTACGACCATATCGATCTTCGTGTTACCGATCTCGAAAAGGTGCGCCCGCTCTACGATGCGTTGATGACTGCGATGGGGTATGTGCACGTCGACGAGGACGGCGAGAACATCAACTATCATCAGGCGCCGAAACGCCGCGATCGCGAATTCTTCGGGTTGATGCGCGATAGCGGTCATCGGCCCGATGGATCGCGCGTGGCGCTGCGCGCCTCGAGCCGCGGCGAGGTTGACCGCCTAGCCGAGATTGCGCGCGCCGCCGGCGCGCGGGCGTTCGAAGCGCCGGAAAGCTACAGCCCTGAATCTCCGTGGTATTACGCCGCATTCTTCGAAGACGCGGACGGCAACAAACTCGAAATCTGCTACCGCGAGTAAGTATCCCGGTACAGGGTTTCTAACCCCGCTAAGCGCGTACGAAAAACGCTTTCAAGTATTCCGTTTCCGGCATAGCCGGATGGATCGGGTGGTCGGGCGCATGCGCGTGCCGTTCTAGAATCTGCATGCGCCGGCCGCAATCCTTCGCGGCTTGCAGTATGGTCCGCTGAAGCATTTCAGGCGACAGGTGGTGCGAACACGAGCAAGATACCAGAATGCCGCCGGGTTCCAGGACACGAAGCGCTGCGCGGTTCAGCCGCTCGTACATCGCTTGACCGGCTTGGATGTCTTTGCGGCGCTTGATCAGCGACGGCGGATCGACGATTACGACATCGAACCGCCTTCCGGCGGCGGCGAAGGTCTCCATCGTCTCGATTGCATCGCCGCGCTGCGTTTCGATTTCCACCGCGTTACGCCGCGCATTCTCGGCGGCATGCGTCAGCGCCAATTCAGAGCTGTCCACGCACGTTGCGCTCTGTGCGCCGTACTTCATCGCGCGGACGGCCCACGATCCGATGTACGAATAGACGTCGAGAACGCGCGCGTCCCGAACGTAGCGCGCAAGCCGCGAGCGGTTATCGCGCTGGTCGAAAAAATATCCGGTCTTTTGGCCTTTGCGCAGCGGTGCTGAAAATACGGCGTTGTCTTCGCACACGTCGGCGACGTCGGGAACATCGCCGACCGGCTCGTCGAATTCGTCGATACCCTCGAACTGACGCACGGTCGCGGCGCTGCGAAGCAGAATGCCGCGCGGTTTACATGCGCGCTCCAACGCACCGATCACATCGTCGCGCATTTTGGCAACGCCCGCAGTGTTGAGCTGCGCGACCAGAACGTCGCCGTAGCGATCTACGATAAGGCCGGGGCAACCGTCCGATTCTGCATATACCGCGCGATAATGTGGCGATGAATAGAGCCGCTCGCGTAAGTCCAGCGCTCGCCGAACCCGCCCGAACCACCAGTTGCCGTCGATTACGGCCTTTGCATCACTCGTCAGCATGCGCGCGCAGATCAGCGCACCGGGATTCACATATGCCGTTCCGACCGGTTTCCCGTACGCGTCCTTTACGACGGCGACGTCGCCGGGCGAGAACGCGGTGAGCGGGGTTTTCGCGATGTCGACTTCGTTGGAGAATATCCAAGCATGCCCAAGGCGGACGCGGCGGTCCGCCTTGTGCAGCAAACGAAGGTCGTTCTTCATGGTCCTGGGCGCTCAGCCGTCCGTGGCGTACGGGACGATCTGGATGATTACGGCGCCCCTTTTAGCGTTTGCGCGAAATCGATTTCGCTTGCAAGAACAGCAACAGGTAGTCGTGACCGCCGGCCTTGCTGTCCGTACCGGACATGTTGAATCCGCCGAAGGGGTTGCCGCCTACCAGAGCGCCGGTACACTTGCGGTTGACGTACAGGTTGCCGACGAAGAACTCGTTTTTGGCGCGCTCGATCTTCTGCTCGTCCGTCGTATACACGGCGCCGGTCAAACCGAACTCGGTGTCGTTGGCAATTTGCAGCGCGTGGTCATAATCGCGTGCCTTGATGAGCGCGAGAACGGGCCCGAAGATCTCTTCCTGCTCGATTACGGCGCCGGGCGCAATATCGGCGATCACCGTCGGCTCCAAAAAGAAGCCCTTGTCGCCCACGCGGTTGCCGCCGTAAACCAAACGGCCTTCTTTCTTGCCGGTTTCGATGTATTGCTGAATCGACTTCATCGCCCGCTCGTTGATTACCGGGCCCATGTAGTTGGTTTTTTCCGACGGATCGCCGACAGTGATTTGCGCGACGCGCGCCTTCAACTTCTCCACGAACTCGTCGTAGATTTTCTCGTCGACGATCGCGCGGGAACAAGCCGAGCACTTCTGCCCCTGGAAACCGAACGCCGAGACGGCGACGCCGTCGACCGCTTTGTCGAGCTCCGCATCCGCGGCAACGACGATCGCGTCCTTGCCGCCCATCTCCGCGACGACGCGTTTGATCCACTTCTGGCCTTTCGCGGTCTTGGCGGCACGCTCGTTGACGCGCAGGCCGACTTCCTTGCTGCCCGTGAACGAAATGAAGCGCGTGAGCGGGTGTTCGACGATCGCATCTCCGATGACGCTGCCGTTACCCGGAACGAAATTGACCACGCCGTTCGGCACGCCGCACTCATGCAGCAAGTCGACGAACCATGCCGCAATCACGGCCGAATCGCTCGACGGTTTGAGCACGACGGTATTTCCCGTGACGACCGCCGCCGACGTCATGCCGGCCATGATCGCGAACGCAAAATTCCACGGCGGAATAACGACGCCGGCGCCAAGCGGAATATACCGGAGTTCATTCTCTTCGCCCGGGATCGGCGTGACCGGATGCTTTCCGTCGTAGCGCAGCGCTTCGCGAGCGTAGTACTCCAAGAAATCGATCGCTTCAGCCGTATCGGCGTCTGCTTCTATCCAGCTTTTGCCGACTTCAAACACGAGGAGCGCGTTGAAATGGAAGCGCCGCTCGCGTATCAGCGCCGCGGCTTTGAACAGCACGTCCGCCCGCTCTTGCGCGCTCGTCCGCTTCCAGGAACCGAAGCGCTCGTGCGCGATTTCGATAGCGCGGTTGGCCTGCTGGAGCGAAGCGGCGGCGACGTTGCCCACGGTCTGCTCCGGGTCCGCCGGATTGATCGACGGAATATGCTTTTGCGTATCGATCCGTTCGCCGTCGATTACAAGCGGATACGTTTTGCCGAACGTCGACTTCACCGACGCCAGCGCGGCTTGCATGGCGGCTACGTCTGCCGGATCGGTGTAGGTTTTGATGGGCTCGTTCGAAAACGGCGAAATGCGCTCAAGGGTAGTGCTCAACGTAAAACTCCGTACTGGCGGCGCCGAAAATGGCGCGAATGTACCAACAGCCGCTCTGCCCGCGCGGTTTCGGCGGCCTGCCGCCGCCGGGGCATGGTCCGGCCAAACCGTACCGCCATTCAATCCGGTAGGGTCGTCCACCTAGCGGGCGCGCGCATTAAGGAAGCGGGCGCCGGCCGGGCGCCGGCGCCTTCATGGATCCTTTATCCGGGTGCAGTACAATGGCGGTCTCTACCGCTAACATGGAGGCCTTTTGTATGACATCTCGCGTCGTGCACTTCGAGATCCCGGCGGACAACCCAGAATCGGCGGCCGCGTTCTATTCGGCCGCTTTCGGATGGAAAATCACTAAGTGGGACGGGCCGATGCCCTATTGGCTCGTCGACACCGGCGAAGGCGAGCCGGGAATCAACGGCGGCATCATGGAGCGGAACGGCCCGTTCGATCGAGTCATCAATACCGTGAACGTCGACAATCTGGATGCGGCGATCGCGCGTGTCGCCGAGCTCGGCGGATCGCTGCTCGGTGAAAAGATGAACATTCAAGACATCGGCGATCTGCAATATGCAAAAGATCCCGACGGAAATATCTTCGGGATGATGCAGCCGGTTCAGGCCGTCGTAACGACTGGAACCGCCTAACGGCCTATCGACAAGAACGCCGCTTCCCAAGTACGCTAAGCCTCCGGGGCGAGAAACACCCGGAGGCTTTTCATTGCAACGGCAACTTCTTGAAATTCGTCCCGCGACCGACGACGACATCGATCGCCTTTTGCCCATCTTTACCGCGGTCGCCGGCGAGCGATTGTGGATCAGCACCGAACCCGGATTCGATCCGGGACTGTATCGCGAACGGTGGCGGCGTCTGCTTCGGGACAACAACGCCGCGTCGTTTGCCGCACTGTACGACGGCCTGCCGGCAGGACAACTCAACGTCTATCCGCACGATGAGTACGGGCACATCATCGGGATGTACGTCGACGCACAGCAACGCGGAAAAGGCATCGGCACGAAGCTGCTCGATGCCGGAATTGCATGGGCCCGGGAGCGCGGCCTTTCCTCGATCAGTCTTCTGGTATTTCCCCACAACACCCACGCAATTTCGCTGTACCGCAAAGCCGGCTTCGAGCAGCGGGACTACTTTGCACGCGACGTTCCGCGCCGAAACGGTGAAGTGTGGGACAGCGTGCTCATGACGAAGATATTGTAAGTCCCGAATCGCCGCGTGCCGAGCGGGCTCGAGCCTCGCGAACGTCGAGCGAACCGGACAATAGCGCATCGAGCAAGTCCATTTGCTGACGCGCGCGAATCGCGTGAACTTCGGCACCCACTTCGTGCGCAACAGCACTCAGCAGCGCGATCTCGTCGGGTGCATATGCCTCACCGTTCGGACGGCGCCGGCACAAAAGCGCCCCGCCCAGCTGTCCGCGGACGGTAAATGCAAAGACGATACCGTCGCTTCCGAGCGCGCTGGGAACGTCGCCGAGATCGGCGTAGGTGCGCGTCTTGCGCAGCCGTACAAAGGCAAGGTCGTCGCAATCGATCACGTCCGGCGGCGGTTCTTGACCGCACCAGATGGATCTGGCATAGCCTTGACCGTTACGCTCGTAAATAGCCGCGGTTGCCGCTCCGGTGCATGCGTGCACCTCGGTCACCGCGCGCCGAAGCAGTGCGTCCGAACTCTCCATAAACGACGCCTCCTCGGATAGGCGCCGAAGCATGTTCGCCGCTTCGTGCTTCGCGCGAAAAAGCGCGCGTTCGATCGCACGTTCCACTTGCTTGTGCAACGCGTTGAACGAGAACCCCAGCGCGAGCGCAACGCTCACCTCGACGGCGATCCCGATGCCGCGGCCTGCAGCAAACGTTTGCAGCAAGTCTTCCACCAAAATGAACACGCCTACGACGACGCTGGTGAGAATCGAATAGACCAGCGCGCGGTTCAACACGAAGTTCACGTCGATGACGCGATGGCGCAGGATCGCGTACGTGCAGCCGATCCGAAACACGAGCACGCTGGCCCATTCAAAGCCGCTCAAGCTCATCGGATGCGGAAGCAGCCGGTTGAGCAGATTCAGCAGCACGCCGACGCGGCTGATCAAAAACGCCCAAAATATCCAGCGTATCCGCTGTTTTGCAAGACCGCTCGTTCGAACGTAGCTCAGCGCGAAGAACGCGACGATAACGCACTGCGAGGCGGCAAATGCGGCGTTTGCGAACCATGGCGCGACGGGAATCGCCCAGCAGCCGCTCAACACTTGCGAGACGGCATCGACGCTGTTCAGCACGAGCGCGGGAAGCATCAGTGCGACCATGATCACACGCGCAGAGAGTTTTTCCCACAAGGAAACGCCCGTGGCGATGGACTCGACGACGAGATACAACAAGAACGGCGAGGTCGTCCAGCACACCGCCGTGAGCGCGCCGCCGGCGATGCGAGCCGAAAGCGGCAAAATGCCCCACCAGGCGTCCGGCAAAGCGATGCCGACGCCGGTACACCACAAACCGAGCACTACGGACGCACGATCGCGCCCTCGCCAGAGCAATAAGGACGCGATCGCGATAAGCGTAACCTTGAAGCCGAGCTGCGCAGCGAAAACGGTGGTCTGGCCGGGACGGCGCAGAAAATACGGAACGCGCAGCCGCTGCGCCCCGCGCTCCAAGACGAGGACGACGGTATCTCCCGCGCGGCCGGCCTGGGTGGGGCTGTAGTGGAATGCCGAGGCGGCTCTCGCGGGCACGTCCATCGCCGGAAAAGCGATCTTGTCGCCGTCGCGCAATCCGGCTGCCCGATCGGCGCTCGTCAGGGCCTGCAAGCCCATTGCGCAAGGAAACGTCGTAGCGCTCAGCGAGCCGACGCGCGCGCTATGCGGCCAGGATAGGCCCTCGATGATCAAAATCGCCGACGCTGCGAGAGTAATGCACGCAGCGATCGCAATTCGAGCGCCCTGCATGGCGGAAACTTCTGGACAGCGTCAAAAAAGCCATGCAGAACTACGGTTCAGGGAGCGTTTATGCGTATTTCCAGAAAGTTCTTCGTTTCCGCCGGTGCCATAGGCCTCACAGCCGCCGCTTTGCCCGCGACGTCGAACGCGCAATCGAGCCCACCGGCAACACTGCATTTTCACGTGCTCGAACCCAGCGAATTCGACCGTGCGGGGATGATGCGGATCCTCGAAACATCCAAGCGGAACAAACAGGTCTTCCAATCCGTGTCTCCGCTCACCGTCGGCGGAGTCGCAAGCGTTTATCTGCACATGCAGAACTCGCTGAACGCGTTCGAGTTCTCTCTAAATCAGGGACCGGGAAGCCTCGCGACGCTTGCGGTTATGACCGGTCCGTCAATCGTGTTTGCACTGCCGGATTCGTTGTGGCAGAAATACAAATTCGGCGACGCCTTCAAACTCGCGCCGACGAACGTCTATTATACGGCAAAGAGTTTGCGGCGGACGGCTTCGCCCGACGATCCGGATGGCATCTATCAGGATTGGAGCGCGCAGGCCGTGTTGCATCGCGGAGGCGCATTCATGGTATGCCACAACGCAATGACTGCGGTTGCGGGATTGATTGCGCAGGGGGCCGGGTTGCAGCCGCATGACGTGCTGTCGGACTTCGAGCACAACATCTTACCGGGTTTCCACGTCGTTCCCGCCGGCGTTGCAGCGACACAGTTGGCGATTCAGCACGGCTGGTCGCCGTACACGATTATCTAATCGATAGCGTCCGAACGAACTCGCCGGCGCGGTTTGCCGCTTCTTCCCCGCGCGCGCCGGCGAACGCATCGATCAACGCGCTGCCGACGATTACCCCGTCTACGATGCCCCGCACTTCGCGAACGTGTTCGCGCGCGCGTATTCCAAATCCGACCGCGAGCGGTTTATCCGTAACCTCGCGCAGCATCGCGACCTGCGAAAGCAACGGCGAAAAATCCGGTGCCGCGGCGGCGCCCGTTACGCCCAAACGCGAGACGACGTACACAAAACCGCCTGAAGCGTCCGCAATCCGCCGCGCGCGATCGCGCGGCGTGGACGGCGCTACGAGCAGCGGCATTTCCAAACCTTCGCGCACGAGCGCTTCGCGAAGGTGGGTGCTTTCTTCGAGGGCCACGTCCGGCACGATCGCGCCCGCGGCCCCCGCGGCCGCGGCATCCCGGGCGAAACGCTCGATCCCGTACTGGTACACGGGATTGAAGTACGTAAAGATGATGATTGGCGGCGCTTGCGGTCCGACGGATCGAATGAGATCGAGAACCTCGCGCACACCGACGCCGTTCTGCAGCGCGCGCATACCGGCGGCGGCGATCGTGGGGCCGTCCGCGAGCGGATCGCCGTAGGGAATTCCCAACTCGATCGCGCCGGCGCCCTCTTCCGTTAGCGCTTTGACGACAAGCGCGGTCGTTTCCAAATCCGGATCGCCCGCCATGACATACGGGATGAAGGCGGGGCGATCGGCGCGGAAGATTTCCGCGAGCACGCGCGGGGCCTCAGCGTCCTTCCGCAAACTCGGAATTCCCGCCGCCGCTCAGTCCGCGGACCTGCGCGATGTCTTTGTCGCCGCGGCCGCTCAGGTTCACGAGGATCAGGTCATCGGGACCGCGTTCGCTCGCAAGCTCGCGCGCGAAGGCCAGCGCGTGCGCGCTTTCCAGCGCCGGAATGATCCCTTCGAATTTGGAAAATTCGAAAAACGCATCCAGCGCCTGCGCGTCCGTAACCGGAACGTAGGTGGCGCGCCCCGTGTGTTTCAAGTGTGCATGTTCCGGACCGACACCGGGATAATCCAAACCCGCGCTGATCGAGTGCGTCTCGACGACTTGCCCGAGCGCCGTTTGAAGCACGTACGATCGCGAACCGTGCAGTACGCCGACGCTGCCCGCGGTGATCGCCGCCGCCGTGCGGCCGCTGTCGATCCCGTCGCCCGCAGCCTCCACGCCCCACAGGCGTACCTGCACGTCATCGATGAACCCCGCGAAGATACCCATTGCGTTGCTCCCGCCCCCGACGCAGGCGATCACGTCGGACGGTAAACGTCCGAACGTCTCCAGGCACTGACGGCGCGCCTCTATTCCAATCACTTTTTGGAACTCGCGCACCATGTACGGATAGGGGTGTGCGCCGACGACGCTGCCGATGACGTAGAACGTGTCGTCGACGCGTGCGGCCCATTGCCGGAACGCCTCGTTCGTCGCATCTTTCAGCGTCTGCGTGCCGCCGGTTACCGCGTGAACCCGTGCGCCGAGCAGCTTCATGATATACACGTTCAACGCCTGACGTTCGACGTCGACGGCGCCCATATACACATCCACCGGAATACCGAACTTCGCGCCGACCGTCGCAGTCGCTACACCGTGCTGTCCCGCGCCCGTCTCCGCGATAATCCGCGTTTTTCCCATGCGCCGCGCGAGCAGCGCTTGGCCTACCGTGTTGTTGATTTTGTGCGCGCCGGTATGATTGAGATCTTCTCGCTTCACCGCTAGCAGCGGACCGAAGTTGCCTGCAATGAAGCGCCCCGTGCGATACACCGGGGAAGGCCGTCCGACGAAGTCGCGCAAAATCGCTTCGTACTCGCTCCAAAACTGCGGGTCTGCAAACGCCGCGCCGATCTCACGCTCGAGTTCTTCGAGCGCTGTAATCAGCACTTCGGGAACGAACCGTCCTCCGAACTCTCCGAAATATCCGCGATCGTCAGGCCGCATCGGTGTCCTTTACGGCTTGAACGAACATGCGCATTTTCAGCGCGTCCTTGCGGCCATTGGTTTCGATTCCGTTGCGCACGTCGACGCCGTACGGACGAACGGTGCGCACGCAATTCGAAACGTTGTCGGGCGTTAGTCCGCCGCCGACCATTACCGGACGCGTTCGCGCGAGCTGTGCGATCGCGCGCCACGGAAACGTTACGCCCGTTCCGCCGGCCGCACCGTCGACCTTCGTGTCGAACAAAATAATTGCTCGAGGATGGCTGTTCGCCTCGGCCTCGATGCGCTCGGCATCCGCGTCCGCGGGATCGACGTGGATTGCCTTAATGACTTTCCCATCGATCGAGGAAACGAAAGCGGGCGATTCGTCGCCGTGTAATTGGTACACCAAGTCCGGGAAAATCGACTTTGCCAGCGCCAGTTCCTCGTACGCCGGATTTACGAAAACGCCGACCGGCGTGATGAATGCGGGCAAGTGCTGCGCGATCTCGCGCGCCGCCTCTTCGCTAACCTGGCGCGGCGAGGGCGCAAAGATCAGTCCTACGGCATCCGCACCGGTCTGAACCGCCAGCGTGACGTCGGAAACGGTCGTGCACCCGCAAAATTTTATTCGCGTTCTCACCGCATGGCGACGACGGCTGATTTCAACGAAACGATCAGTTGCGCGGCGTCGTCGGCACGCATGAGCGCCTCGCCGATGAGGAACGCCTTGGCGCCCGCTCCGTGCAGGCGAATAATGTCTTCCGGTCCTTGCATGCCGCTTTCACTTACCACGGTTACGCTGCTGGGTACGTGCGGCAGCAGGTATTCGCTGACCGCCAGATCGGTTTCGAACGTCCGCAAGTCGCGATTGTTGATGCCGACCAGGGTCGCGCCGCACGCGAGCGCGCGCTGCAACTCACCTCGATCGTGAACCTCTACGAGAACGTCCAGCCCGTACTGCGCGGCCTCATCCATGCATGCGCGGAGAACGGTATCGGTCAAGCCGGCGACGATCAACAATACCGCGTCGGCGCCGTACGCGGCGGATTGCGCGATTTGATACCGCGTCGACAGAAAGTCTTTGCGCAAGATTGGACGCTTGCTGTTGCGCCGTGCATCGCCCAGATATTCAAGTTCGCCCAAGAAGTGATCCGACTCGGTGAGAACGCTTATGCAATCTACACCTGCCGCATCGTAGGCTGCGGCTATCCGCGCGGGATCGAAATTTCGTGCGATGAGTCCGGCCGAAGGCGAAGCGCGTTTGATCTCGCCGATGATCGCCGGACCTTCGGGCGATCGGAGTGCGGTCAGGAACGGGCGGCGGCCGGCAACGCCGGCCAATGCGCGCTCCCGAACAGTTTCGTACGGCTCTTGCGATTGCTCGCGCGCCGTCACGGACGATTTTGCATCGTAAATGCGTGCAAGAATGTCACTCATACGAAAAACGCTGCGCGCGCTCGAACACCGCAGCCACTTGGCCGCCGTGCAGGAGCGTGCGGGCCAGTTCCAGACCCTCCTGAAGATTGCGCGTGCGACCGCACGCGCTAAGTGTCAGCCCGGCGTTGAGCGCCACGACGTCGGTTCGCGCGCTGCGCTCGCCGGAGAGAATACGTTCGAAGGCGTCCTTACAGATTTCCACGGAGCCGCCGCGGATCGAATCCATCGGCGCATTCACACCAAAACGGGCGGGATCGAGGGTCCAGCGTCTACTCTCGCCCTCGTCGAACGTGTACACGGTCGTCGGCCCTTCGCCGCTGACCTCGTCGATACCGCTAGACGCATGCACGACGGCGCCGGCGCGCACGCCGAGCTTTCGCAGCACGTCACCCATGAGCTCGATGTGCTCCTCGCGGGCCACGCCGACGACTTGGTGCGTCGCCCGCGCCGGATTTGTGAGCGGCCCCAGCACGTTGAAAATCGTCCGCACGCCCAGCTCCCTGCGCACCGGCGCGACGTTCTTCATGGCCGGATGGTAGCGGGGTGCGAACATGAACGTAAATCCCGCTTCGTGCAGCATGCGGGAGGCTCGCTGCGGATCCACGTCGATCGCCATACCGCTCGCTTCCAGCACGTCGGCACTGCCGCACGCGCTGGAGGCGGCACGATTGCCATGCTTTGCAACGGGAACTCCCGCCGCCGCTACGGTGAGCGCCGTCATCGTGGAAATGTTGATCGTGTTCGCGTTGTCGCCGCCCGTACCGACGACGTCGACCACCATGGGCAGACCGTGCTCGACGTGAAGGCTGCGCTCGCGCATCGCGCGAGCCGCGCCGACTGCTTCGCTGAGCGCTTCGCCTTTCGCGGCGAGAGCGGTCAGCACTCCGGCAGATTGAACGAGCGTAAACGAACCGTCCATGATCTCACCGATCATGGACGCCGCGTCGTCTTCGCTAAGATCCTCGCCGGCCAGCAGCCGGCGAAGCAAAGGGGCGTACTGCATGAGTACAGCCTGTCCTGAGCCCGTCGAAGGGCCCTAGTCTCTATTTGACAAGTTCGATTATAGAGAGTTCCGCAGCATCGCCGGGCCGCACGCGCGTTTTCGTAATCCGCGTGTAGCCGCCGGTTCGCTCCTTGAGCGCCGGCGCGATTTGCTCGATGAGCTTCTTCACCACGGCCGGTTCGGTAATGTATTCCGCGACCAGCCGGCGCGAATGGAGATCCCCGCGCGCGGCCTGCGTGATCAGGCGCTCCACGACTTTGCTGATCTCCTTCGCCTTGGTGGACGTCGTCTCGATTTTTTCGTGCTTGAAGAACGACGTCGCCAAGTTGCGGAGCATCGCTTTGCGATGACCGTCGGTACGGGATAGGCGTTTGTAGGCGATTTGATGCGGCATAACTACGTTTCGCGGCGGCTATTGCCGAAGCGACAGGCCCCTTTCTTCCAGCACCTGCTTAATCTCGTCCAGCGACTTTTTGCCGAAGTTGCGCATCTTGATGATTTCGTCTTCGGTCATGTCGAGCAGTTCGGAAACCTTCGAGATGCCCGCCCGTTTCAGACAGTTGAACGACCGCACGGAAAGGTTGAGCGTTTCAACCGGAATATCCCATTCGCTGGCGGGCGCTTGCGGAAGCGGCTTCTCTTCGTTCGTGAAGTTGACGAACAGGTCGAGCTGCTCTTGCATGATCATTGCGGCAGTCGAGAGTGCTTCGTCCGGCGTGACCGACCCGTTGGTCTCGATCTCGATCGTGAGACGGTCGAAGTCGACGTTCTGTCCGACGCGCGTATCGTCGACCGTGAAGTTGCACTTGCGGATCGGCGAGAAAATCGAGTCGAGCGGGATGAGCCCGATCATGTGCTCCACGTTCCGCTGGCGGTCGGCCGTCACGTAGCCGCGTCCCTTTTCGACGCCGATCTCCATCGACAGCCGCGCCGTCTTTGCCGACAGCGTCGCGATGTGATAGTTCGGGTCGAGGATTTCGATGTCCGCATCGGGTGCGATGTCGGCCGCGGTGACTTCACGCGAACCGCTGACGTTGAGCGTGAGCACCTTCGGCTCTTCCGTGTTCAGCTTCACGGGAAGGCCCTTGAGGTTGAGCATCAACGCGATCGTGTCTTCGACGATCCCCGGAATGGTGGAGAACTCGTGCAGCACGCCGTCGATCTTCATGTACGTGACGGCCGCGCCGGGGATGGAGCTGAGCAGAATGCGGCGCAGCGCATTGCCGAGCGTGATTCCGAACCCGCGCTCGAGCGGTTCGATCACGAATTTCGCGTAGTTATCGCGGCGCTCGCGCACTTCGATGTTCGCGCCTTGGGCAGTATCTAGGACGGTCATGGTTTTCGGTGGTTTCCTTTGTTGCTGCTTACGTTATCCGGCCCGCTCCCCGAGTGTGCCGATCGTACGCCTAGCAGCGGCGTTCTTCGCTTTTCCTCGCCCGTCGGCAATAGGAAAGAGCGAATTGTTTTGTTGTTATCTCGAGTAGTACTCGACGATCAGTTGTTCGTCTACCGGTGTGTCGATCTGCTCGCGGCTGGGCAGCTGCAGGATCTTAGCGGCTTGCTCGCCGTCGTTCCAGTCCAGCCACTCCGGCGCGCGGCGATTGCGAGCCACTTCGAAGTTGGCTTCGAATACCGGAGACTTTTTGCTCCGCTCGCCGATGGTGATGACGTCGCCGGCTTTCACGATGTACGACGGCACGTTGACGATGCGGCCGTTCACGCGGAAGTGGCGGTGCGTGACGAGCTGGCGCGCCTGCGCGCGGCTGTTCGCCAGATTCAAGCGGTACACGACGTTGTCCAGACGGCGCTCGAGCAGTTGCAAGAACGTGCGGCCGGTCTGTCCGGGAACGCGCGCGGCCTCGCGGAAGTAGTTTTCGAACTGCGTCTCGTGCACGCCGTAATAGCGGCGCATCTTCTGCTTCTCGCGCAGCTGGCGGCCGTATTCGGAGACCTTCTGACGCTGTTTCCCTTGCGTCTTTTGGCCCGGCGCAGTGCCGCGGCGCTCGACGGCGCACTTTTTCGAAAGGCAGCGGTCGCCTTTCAAAAACAGTTTGATTTTTTCGCCCGTCTTGCTCGCGGCGGTTTCGCGCCGGCACAGACGGCAAACGGGACCGATATATCGTGACATGAACTCTCTCTCGCTCCGTCAAACGCGGCGGCGCTTCGGCGGCCGGCAGCCGTTATGCGGAATCGGCGTAACGTCTTTGATAAGGGTGATTTCGAGACCGGCGGCTTGGAGCGAACGAATTGCGGCTTCGCGTCCGGCACCCGGGCCCTTGACCAGGACCTCGGTGGATTTCATGCCGTGTTCCATCGCTTTGCGCGCGACCGCCTCCGCAGCCATTTGCGCGGCGAACGGCGTCGACTTCTTCGAGCCCTTGAATCCCAAGTTGCCCGCAGAAGCCCACGCAATGACGTTTCCGAGATTGTCGGAGATCGTCACGATGGTGTTGTTGAACGACGCGTGAATGTGCGCGACGCCCGATTGGACGTTCTTAAACTCACGCTTCTTGCGCGATTTCGTTTGCTTCTTCGCTGCCAAAATTGCCTCGGATTGCTTTTCCTATCCGCGAAACGATCGCGGTGTCGTCGCCTCGACCGTGGGATGCCGTCGGCATCATGCGATCTGATACGCGGATGCGCGGCGAACGCATCCGGCTTCGGACGTGCGGCTAAAGCACCCCAAAGCGGCCCCGGGAGAGAGTTTCCGGCGCCAAGGGGATATGATACCGGAGCCGCCCCCCGCGGTCAAGGCGCATTGGCGCAGCCTGGGCGGCCCCTGAAAGGCGCCGGCGGCGAGTGCCTGCTTACTTCACGGTCACGTTCACCGCGACGCTTCGGCCGTGAGGATCGGAGATGGTTACGGTCGTCGTGCCGGCCGTCCCGCCCGATATCGAAAAATCGTGCCCGTAGTTCGATGGACCGACCGCCGATACGGCAGCGATGGACGAGTCGGAGCTCTTAGCGGTAAACGGCCCGCTATCGCCCGTTTCACCGATTCCGATGAGCTGCGGGTAGTGATTCGACTTGTAGTTGTAGACCGTTATGGACGTCGAAGGAAAGACCGTCCATACGGAAGTCAGCTTAAGGCGGCCCAGGCAAAGCGGAGCGCCGCGCGCCGGCGGCAAGACGCATGTGAACCAGACGCTTCCGTCCGGAGCGATCGAAACGCTTGCCGGTCTGGTGCGCTTTCCCGCCGCAACGTCCAACGTGGGAATTTCCACGATTCGCCCCGTGCCGACATCATAAAGGCCGATCGCCGGATTCGTGTCCCAATCGTCAAGGAACGCGACTTTACCACCTGCGGCAGACTGCACGTCGGGGTGAGAATATTGGTCCACGGCGATCGTCGCAAACGTTCCGCCTGTAGTGACCGACGTTAGATACGGTTGGTGGAAGTTGCTGACGTACTGAAGACCGTCCGACCCCAAACGTATTCCGTGGGGATTCTGTCCCGCAGAGGAATACGCGGTCATCCGACCGCGCGTCGTCATTTTGTACACGAGGCTGTTGGCCCCATCGGTGAACCACAGATTTCCGTCTGCGCCGGCGTCGATTCCCCCGAGTACTGGGTTGTTTGGCACCGTG
The DNA here is from genome assembly GCA_035938175.1 of Vulcanimicrobiaceae bacterium. GTDB lineage: Bacteria > Vulcanimicrobiota > Vulcanimicrobiia > Vulcanimicrobiales > Vulcanimicrobiaceae > DASRDE01. The sequence continues at coordinate 108,785 of DASZHD010000028.1, read as the reverse complement.
TACTCCACGATTTCACCCGTGTTGTACGGTCCGGAAAGCGGGAGCTTGCCGATCGCGGGAGCCCCAGCCGCATTACCCACCGTGAACCAGATATTCTTGTCGGAGCCTTGCGTAACGTCGTAGGGATACGGACTCTGGTTCGGGGGCGCAGGCATCTGAATGGCCATCAATCCCGATTTATTAAACGGCGCGACACGCACTAGCGTCGCGGGAACGACACCGAAATTCGTTGGGATCACCGTTGCCCATACTGCGCCGTCGGAGCTCTGAAAAATGCTTCTTGGCTCGCCCTTAACGTATATCTCGGTAAACGACTGCGAATCGGGAACGAATTGCCCCAAGTGCCCGCAGCACGAAACGACCTTGCTCGTGGCGCCGTAATAGACGTTGCCGTCCGGCGCGGCATAGGTAGCGGATCCTTCCTCGTCGTTTGCACCGGAACCGACGCTGTAATAGGTTATTTGACCCGGATTCGCAGCCTCCGGCGCGGCTTGCGTTCGCATCAACGACGGAATCGTTTGATTAACGGCACTTCGCGCACCGCACGCGCAAAGCAATACTGTTACGATCAGCAATGAAAAACGGCGCATTTCACCCTTCTTCGACATACGATGTGCGCGGTGCATTTTCACCGCTAAAGAAAAAGAGGCCCCCGTTTTCGGAAGCCTCTGGTTCGTTGCTAGGGCCGTCCCTAGAAGTGGATGCCGACACCGACGTAGCCTGCATTGTGGCTGAAGTCGGAAGGCGCGTTCAGCTTGTTCTTGCCGTTGTCGCCGATCCAACCGCCCTCGATGAAGATGGGCGTGCCTTGAATGCTGTACGTCGCGCCGACCTCATACCGGAAGATCCGGTATTCGAGATCGAACGGACCCGCGCCGCACGGTGACGGAGCAGTACACGTACCCTTGATTTGCGGGTAGTAGTACGCGCTGCCGTACACTGAGAACGGCTGATCGAGATCCGGCAGCTTCTCGGCGCCGAATCCAACGCCGCTCTGGCGCGGATAACCGTAGTTCGTCCAGCGTCCCAGATAGCTCACGCCGATGTAGACGCGCGGGTCGAGGACCTTCAGACCCAAGCGCCCGTCGACGTCGTTATCCTTCGGGCTGAACGGCGGTACGTAGAACTGTGCGCCGCCTCCAATGATGGTGACGCATCCCGGTTCGCCCGCAGCTACGCCGAACGCAGCCGTACAGGGCGTGCCCGCGGGCAGCACTGCCGTAGCATTGTGCTGATAGCCCCACTGGCGGTATTCGCCTTCAACCATCCACGGCAGGTTCAACAGGTTGAATTCGAATGCACCGCGCGCAGCGTACGACGAATCGTTCGGCTGTTTCACGCCGGGGTCGAATTCGTTGTACACCTTGGGCCCGAGCAGGTAGTCGCCCGCGACGAAGAACTCGGTCGCCGGTTTCTTGGCAACCGGGGCCGGAGTCGGAGCCGGCGTCGACGTCGAGGTCGGCGGCGGCGGAGCAGGCGGCGGCGGAGGCGTCGGCGGCAGATAACGCACGACGACAACCTTCCGATCGGGAACCCACTGCACGTAGGCGCCCATACCTTCGGAGATCACGCGGACGGGGACGAGAATCGTGCCGCGATACATCATCGGCGGCACGTCCAGCGGACGCGTTTCGCCGTTGATGGTCACTTGCGGACTGCCGAGCGTCACTTTGACGTCGGAGCCGGCTTTCGTCACGTCGACCGTCTTGCTGCCGGGATCGTACGAAACAGTCGCGCCCATCTGCTCGAACATCGAGCGAAGCGGCACGAGGATCGTTCCGCCGCGCACGAGCGCAGCGAGAACGCGTCCCTGTTTGAGGACGTCCGGCTTCGAATAGACGTGGTGGTCGTTGAAGAGGATTGGTATTTCACCCGACGGCGGCGAGCCGAATTGCATCGGCGGCATAGCCGGGGTGGAGGGTGCTGCTCCGCCCGCAGGAGCGGCGGGGGCCGTAGAGGCCATCGGCGTTGCGGTACCCGATGAGGGCATCGAAGTACCTGCCGACGGCGAGGCCATCGGCGTAGCGGCCGGAGCCGCTGGGGCCGAAGGCGATGCTGCCGGCGTGGCCTGAGCTATCACGTTGGTTCCAAAGTTGCCCGGTGACGCATGGCCCGACGGAGCGGCGACCGCAGAAAGCCCTAAACTCGCTACGATAAGCGAGGTAAGGACTCCGGTGCTCAGTCGTTTCAAAATTGCCTCCTAAACTCGAGTTCGGAGTCGAACGCCGCTCGAACTGGGAAAAGGAACACCCTGGCGCTCGGTCTCCATACTGCCTTAACGGGCAAGGGTGGACTCAAAGTTCCACTTGCCCGAAAGCCTTAGGGAGTATTCCCAGTAACGGCCGAGTCAACCGGGATCGCGCTAGAAGCAGGCAAGCGCCAAATCCATGCGATTCCCGCCGTAACTTCGGCGGCCGCAACGACGAAGGCGATTCTCGGCGCATTGTGTTGTTGCAATGCGTGCAACAACGAAAGAACCGCGGTAGCAACGATCGGCGCAACGATTTGCGGGATCAGCAATGCAAGATTCCATATACCCATCGCAGTCGCCAACGCAAAGCGCGGTAAGAACCCGCACCCGAGCGCCCAATCCGCGGTGAGAAACACGCCCCATGCCGCTCCCGCGAGAAGCGCGCTCGCAAATACCGCCGCCGTTGCGTGCGAAATCAAGAACGCGAAGAGCGCGGCGACGAATGCGCCGCCTCCCACGGACGCGACCGCACGGCGATCGTAGGTATTCGCGGGCGCAGCGCCGGCCCACGCACCTAACGCGCCCGCAACGGTAAAGACGAGCAGGACCAGTCCGGTCAGTTCTTTGCTTCCGACGTAAAAGTACAAGTATCCGACGAGCGTGTAGAAACCCAGATACACGAGCGCGCGAGACGCAAAGAGATCGGCAAACGCCTTCGTGATCTGCATGCGTCCTTGCGGAGCGCTCTCGAGCAGCGGCAGCGTTCGAACGTGCGCGACGGTGGCGGCGCACGTCGATAGCAGCAGCACCGAAATAGCGCAGGCGACGATCCTGACGTCGGCGATCAGGCCTGCGATGACGGCCCCTGCCGCATTGCCCACGCTTTGCAACGCCGCCATCCACGACGACGCCGTACCAAGTAAACGCTGTGGAACGAAATCCGGAATCGCCGCTTGGTACGGTCCGGACGCGACGTTCATCGCAAACTGCAGCAGGACGAACGCCGCAAGAAGCTGTGCGAATGAAGGTGCGAGGTAAAACCAAAAGAGCGCTACACTTGCGACACCCGCGCCCCAAACGTAGAACTCGATGCGCCGGCTGCCGCGCAACCGCCGCCGATCGGAAAATACTCCTGCCGCGATTTGTGCAATACCCGCCATCGCCGCGCCGCACGTCGCAAGCAATCCGTACGCGGAAAGGGCGGCGTGTCCGGCAACGTCGGAAGCGCGCGCTTGAAGCGAAATCGCCAGCACCGCGCCCCACACGACTTGGATGCCGAGCCAGAAGACGCCGAGCAGCGCGGGATTAGGCGTGCGCGACTGCATAGCGGTACTCTTCGAGCAGATCGACGTCGTACGCGAGCTCGGGCGGTGCCTGTCTGACCGCCTTTGCCGGAACGTGCAGTAAGCGCTGCGCATGTTCTTCCAAACGCGCCACGCTCAGGCGGCGCAGCAGAAATTGCAGCAATAGCGGAATTCCCGTCAACGCCGCCATTCGCAGCGGGCTTTTACGTGCGTCGAAAAATTGTGTGGCGAACCGTTCGATGCTGGGCGCGGCGCCCGGGGGTATCAGGAAAGCACCGCCGTTCACGACCTTTTCACCGGCCAGCGTAATACCGAACGGCGGCGCGGCGGGAAAACGCCGCGAGAAGTCGGGCCATTCGGTAAGCGGCAGCGCGAGCGCGTCCGCCGGCGCGGCTGCGATAAACGTTTTCACCGCGTCCCCCGTAACGAACGGCATGTCGCTGGTCATGTACAGCAACGGTGCGCGATGGTCCCACGCCCCCAGCGCCAGCCGGAGATTTTCGGCACCGCTCGGCGCTTCGCGAATTACTCGTACGTCCGGCCCGGCCGCGCGCGCCACTTCGTCTCCACCGACCACCGCGATACGATCCGCGCCCGCTTCACGTGCCGCGCGAATAGCAATTTCCAAGAATGTCGAATGCACGAACGGCGCGAGCGCTTTCACGCTCACGCCGATCGTTCGTGCAAACTCTCCGTCGACGCGCCCGCCGGCGGTAATGACCGCGTTCATCGCACGGTCATTACGCGATTAGAATGCGGCTACCCCGTTCGGCGAACCGAAGCCCGCCGGCGAATTGTATCCCGGCTGTCCCGTGCAGAGATACGCGGTCGAACACGTACCGTTGCTGCCTCCGACGATGGGATTCAATTTTGACGCGTGGCTCGCTATGTACGATGCACCCGCCAGCGAGGTGCTATTTCCCGCAAGCGCGATCGTAGCCGCCACGATCGGCGTCGCAACGCTGGTGCCGCCGAACACGAGCCATCCGCCGCTGCCCAGCGGCAGGTACGAGTCGTACACCGCAACGCCCGGATTCGGATCCGCGATTGCGGCGACGTCATTTACGGTGCGGTTGGCGCAGCCTTTATCGCTCTGCCAAGACGGCTTCGGAATATATGCGCTGCATCCGCCGCCCGTGCCGGACCAAACCGTTTCGTCGTATCCGCGTGCCGCGTTCTTGTCGGGTACCAGCGTCGTGCCGCCGACGGCGATCACTCCCCGCGCCGCGGCAGGCCACGCGACGCCGTATCCTTGATCGCCGGCAGCGGCGACGATGGCGGCGCCGAGCTTATCCAGTTGTTGCTCCGCGCCTTTCTCGCCCGCATTTTCGGGCGTCACCCAACTGTTGCTGATAACGTTCGCATGCAGCTTTTGAGCGGCGGTGCTAATCGCTTGAAGCAGATTGTTGGGATCGTCGTTGTCGGAGTCCACCACGTCGAGCTTGCAGTTCGGACAAATCGCCGAGGCCATGTCCAAATCGATCGACATTTCTGCGCCCCACGCCATGTTTGCGGGGGCCGTGTGCGTGCTGCCGTCTTTGAAGTACTTGTGGAAGCAGCCGTTGAGTGACGTACATGCAGGCAGACCGAACATCAACCGGTACACGCCCAAGTCGAGCTCGGCATTGGGGTCGTCGTAAGGAATGACGATGGCAATCGTTTCGCCTTTGCCAGCGGTGCTCGAGGGCAGGTTGTACGCAGCCTGAAGTTCGGAGGGCTGATAACCGGGGATCTGCTGCGCGGTCAGGCCGGGAACGTTAGCAATCGGGGGCAGGTCGAGCCGCTGCTGGGAAGCGCATTGTGAACTGCCGGCCGCGGATGCCGTTGGAGCCGGAGTCGCGGTCGGGCACACCGCGACGGCCATCGCATGCAAGCGCATCGGCTCGCGCGCCGCGCCGCTGCCGCCGGCAGAATCGGTCGTCCCCGATGCCGCACTCTGCAAGGCACCTCCGCCGGCGCAGCCGGCGGCCAGAATACAAAATAGAAGCAGCAGTATAGTCGCTGGCCGCATGCTCTCGTTCTCCCTAGTCGAGCACCTGCTCCCCCGCATGGAGAGCAAGAAAGCGTCGTATGAAAACTTTAACAAACGGAACGCGAAATATCACGTCCCTTTACAGTCTCTTAACGGGCGTGCAGGACGACCTCTTCCATGGCGTCGACGACGTCGGGGTCGAATTGCGTGCCGCGGTTTTGCCGCAGCTCGAGGAGCGCTACAGACGGCGCCAGCGGCGGGCGGTACGGGCGGCGACCGATCATCGCGTTGAAGCAGTCCGCCACCGTTACAACGCGGGCGACGAACGGAATGGCCTCGCCGCGTAAGTCGTCGGGATATCCTCCGCCCGTGAAGCGCTCGTGGTGACTGCGAATCGCCGGGAGGGTGTCGCGAAGAAGCGGCTCTTTTTTCGCGAGGTTCTCTCCGGCCGTTGCGTGCGCGCGGATCACCTTCCACTCGGCGGTGCTGAGCGCGCGCGGGGCGTTCAGGATTTCCTTTGGAACCTTCAGCTTGCCGATGTCGTGCAGCAGGCCGCACCGGGTCAGGAGCGTTACCTCGGAATCGGATAGTCCTAAGCGCCGCCCGAGCCGTGCGCACCACGATCCGACGGCGCGCGAGTGTTCCGCCGTTAGAATATCCGCGGATTCGAGCCTGGCGACCAGATCGTTGATACGGGCGTCGACTTCGTCGATAGAGGCTGCCGGAACGGTACACGTCTCCACTCGCAGACGCTCCAGCGCCATATCGCCGACCGCGCGCAGTTCCGCGCCGAGCGCGGAGCCCAGAAGGCCTGCCCGCGCCAATGCCGCTTCGAGCACGATGCACGTGTCGCCGACGATCGTTGCGCCCGGGGAAAGCGCGGGCCGGTCGAGCACGGTCCGAAGCCATGCCGACAGCGGGTCCAGCGTTCCGAGCGCGCGCCCCTCGATCAGACGATCGATCGTCGTATCGACGAATGCGTCGGCAATCACCGTGCGCTCGCGCGAAGACGCGCTCTTGTACAAGATCTCCGTTGCGATCTCGCGGCGCATCGCATCGATCGCGCTGCAATCCCGTTCGGCCGTTCGCGTATCGAAAATGCTTGGACTCATCCTGCCAACGAAACCTCGGGATACCGCTCGAGCATGTCCAGCAGCTGCGCCGATCCGAAATCGTCGGAGTTCTTCGCGCGCGAAAGAAGCGAGCGGACCGCTACGGGCATCGGAATCTGTTCGAGCATTTTCGCAAAGCCGCCGAAACGCGCGGAATACAGCCGTTCGAAAGCGGACAAGAGTTGTACATGGTTCGAATGTCCGCTCCAGCGGCGGTGCAGTTCCAAAGCTGCCGCGAAGAGCAGCTTCAGCCGGTCGAACGAGGCGACGTCGACGGCTGCCGCTTGGAGGCAGCGTTCTGCCTGCCGGCGCAGACCCAGCAAACTATACGCGATCGCGAGAACGATCTGCGCTTGCGTTCCCATGTGCGTGCCGGCACGCGCTTGCGCGATCGAGTTTTCGGCGTCGTCGAGTTCGCGCTGTGCGTCCTCACGCCGCTCGCAGGCCGCGGCGTAGAGCGCCAGCTCCGCATGCCGCTGCGCTTTCCATTCGGCTCCGCGCTGCTGTGAGGCGCTTGGGGCAAGCAGCGCGTACGCGCGTTCGAAATCGCCGCGCCAGGCGTGCTGCAACGCGCGAGCCGGCAGCAATGCTTCGAGCGTCGTACTCGTGTCGTAATGCAGGTCGAACGACTTGAGCGCCGTTTCGCAGCGCGCAATGCCGTTCAAATCGTAACTTTCCGCGTACAGCTCGTACGCACCGGCAAGCGCGTACAGCTGAAAATCCAAATTCCCCGTCGTCGTGCTGAGCTGCGCGAGCTGCTGCAGATGCTCCAGCGCATCTTCCACGCGCCCCGCCTCGCAGGCGACGCTGTACAAAACGGACAGAGCACCGATCGCAACCACGTACTGCCGCGCGGGCACCGCGAGCTGCACGGCTTGACGGCCGAAATCGTCGGCGCCGCGTAGATCGTCGGAGTACAAACACACGTAGGCCGCGCGGCCGAGCGTGCGCGCAAGAACTTCGACGTTTTGCACGTCTGCGAGCGCCGATATCGCACTGCGCATGACGCGGCGGCCGTCGTCGACGCGATCTTCCAGAAAGTACGCTTGCGCCAACGCCGAGCACGCATTGGCGAACATTTCGCGGTTGGCAACGCGCTCTGCCAAGCCCTCGAGCAGCGGAATGCAGTCCGGCCGCTGACGACGCAGCAAATCGCAGCCATAGCGGTACGCGATCTCGTCGTGGAGGGCGCCCGATGACTGCTTGAGCGCGTGAACGTACCACGCTTCCGCGACGTCGTATCGTCCCAGCCGCGATTCATACGAACCGCGCAGCGCCAGGGTTACGGGCCGCGCCACGCCCGAGTCGTTGGGCAGCGCGTTCAGCGCTTCGTTCACCAGATTCGCGCTGCCCGAATCGATCATCGCAAAACCGTGTTCTTCCAGCAGCAGTACCAGTTCGGCGGATGCGTTTTGCTCGACGTAGAGCGCGAGCGCTTCGCCCGGATGTGCCGACTCTTCCAGCGCGTGCCCGCAACGTTGAATCGCCGCGGAAAACGCCTCTTGCCCGCGATCGTTCAGGCGCTCTAACAGATACGCCCGCGTCAAGTCGTCATACGCGAGCGAACCGCTCGTCGCGTTGAAAAAATGCGGAAATTGCGTTTGAAGGCGGCGCAGCAGCTTGCCCCCGTCGCGCCAACCCAACGCGCGGACGGCGGCCGGATGCAGGCGCTGCATCAGTGCGGTATCCAGCAGCAGATCGCGCTCGCGTTCCGAGCAGCGGCGGTAACAGGCGTCCAGCAGCGCCCGGTACGCACCGGCGGTGTTGCGGCGATCGTAGACGAGGTCGCCGAAACGGGCGCCGTGCCGCAGGCGGACGGCGATGCCGAGCGGCCAGCCGTGCATGGAGGCCGTTAAATCCCGCGCCTGCACCGCCGTGAGGACCTCGTAACGGCGCGAGAGCGCGAGCGTTTCCTCGTCGGTAAATGCCAGTGAATGCTGGTCGAGCGGCAAGTCGAGCAGGCCGTCGGCCATCCAGTTGGGCAACGGCAGCGAACCGGAGTTCCGCGTGAGCAGGTACCAGCGCAGCTGCGGAGCGTCGCGAATTACCCGGTCGAGAAAACGCACGACCTGCGCGTCGGCGGCGACTGCGTCCAGATCGTCGATGACCAGCTCGACGTCGTGGTCGGGAAGATGCGATTGAAGCCATCGGGCCAGATCGAGTTCCGGCGTCTCCGAGACCGCGACCCGGTCGAAGACGGCGGACAGCGTCAATTCGGGCCTCATCAGCACGCGCGAAAGTTCGGATGCTATCTCTCGGACTACATTAAAGAGTCCAGCGGTCCGGCGGCTGAGGGTCACGCGCGCCACGTTGCGCGCGTTCCGGCCCAAGAACTGGTTGAGTGCGGTCGTTTTTCCATAGCCCGCGGGAGCCACGCACAGCGTCACGCGCGCGCGAGAAGCGCGCCGGAATAGCGCCGCGAGGCGCCGGCGGCCGATGGTGTGCAGCGGGGGCGCCGGAGAACTCCCGGTCGAGGCCATACCCTAGTGTTCGGCCATTTGCGATAAAATTGTCGACGAGGAAGGCGCGATGATCGACGCGATCGACAAAGAAAAGGCCGTCCGCGCGCACCACCGGACGTGGGCGCGCTTAGCACGCCACGCCGCCGCGTGGCCCGTTGCGATCGTCCTCTGTGCACTTGTTTACGGCGGGTACGTCGTAAACGGTCTGCGCGCCGCCGCACCCGTGTCCGGAAGCATCGGCAACCTTCCGATCGAAGCGCCGGCGTCCATCTATCGCGACGCGCGCGGAATTCCGCACGTTCGTGCGGGCACGCAGCGTGCCGCGTTTTTCGCCGAAGGCTTTGCGCAAGGCTCGGACCGGCTCTTTCAAATGGACCTCATACGGCGCTACGCGTACGGCGAGCTCTCCGAGATGCTCGGCCCGATCCAGCTTCCGGCGGACGAAGCGCTGCGGGCGTTCGACGTGCGCGACATCGTCGATCGCCAATGGAAACATCTGAACGATCGCGATCGCGCCGACGTGCAAGCCTTTGCGGCCGGCGTAAACGCGGCGTATCGCTCGCAGCCGCTGCCGCTGGAATTTCGCCTGCTGTTGTACCGCCCGCGTGCATGGACCGGTAAGGATTCGCTCGCGGTGGCGATGGCTCTGGCGATCTCCGTGGGCGATACGGCTGAGAATGTGTTGCAGCGGGATGCGCTTTGGCGGGCCAACTCTCCCGAGCGCTTCGCGCACCTTCTTCCGCTCTCCGATCCGGCGTACGATGTCGCGGCCGACGGTAAACGTGCACCTGCGCGCGACACCGAACGACTGGCATGGATGGGACCGCGCGGTCTAACCTTTCAACAATCGGGAAGCAACGCATGGGCCGCGGGCGGCGTTCGAACGAAATCGGGCTGCGCGCTTATTGCGAACGATCCGCACCTGAGCCTGAGCATTCCCGGTATTTGGTACGCCGTGGAGATTCGTGCGCCGCAGCTGCACGTGGCAGGCGTAACGATCCCGGGCCTTCCCGGCATCGTTTTGGGACACAACGAACGTATCGCTTGGGCTACGACCACGGCTATGGTCTCGACGCTCAGCCTGTTTCAAGCGGGAAATCTGCATCGTACCGGTTGGAAGCGCGAAACATTTCACGTGCGCTTCGCGGGCGACACCACGAAATGGTATTACCGGTCCGGCCGAGAGTTCGCAATTCCCGGGCACGGCGAGCGCATGATTTTGGAACGCTGGACCGCGTACGGCGATGCGCGCTCCGCCGTCAGCACGATATTCGCGCTGAACCGGGCATCCGATACCGACGAAGCGCTGGCTGCGCTGCGCACCTACGCCGGACCGCCGCAAAACTTTTTCATCGCGGGCGCCGACGGCCGCATCGCCTACCATTTGGCCGGAACGGTGCCCGACGATCCCGCATGGGGCAGGTACGTCCATCCCGCGCGCGACCTTGAAAACGCGTATGCGCCGGTGCCCTTCGATCGTTTGCCGTCGATCGCTGCGTCGCGAAACGCAATGGCGCTGAGTGCAAACAATAAGATGTACGCGGCCGGGTATCCGTACCGTCTCTCGCCGATGTTCGCGCCGCCGTACCGCGCCTACCGCATCGCGCAGCTGCTGCACGCGCGGCGCACCTACGATGCGTCGTATTTCGCCCGGATGCAGCTGGATACGACGTCGCCGATCGACGCGCAATTCGCGCGTGACGTCGCCGCCTTTGCTCGCTCGCATCCGGGCACGTTGCCCGCCCGCACGATCAAGGAGCTGGCTTCGTGGGACGGGTCGTACGATCCGAAGTCCACGGCTGCGGGTTTGGAGCGTGACATTCGTGCGAGCATCGAGGCTATCGCGATCTCACCCTATGCGCCGTTCGATGCGCTGCGCGGCAGTCAACCGGAGGAGCTCACAGAAGTGCTGCAGCGCTTCGGCGATGCTCCGCCGCGCAAACCCTGGGCGGCGGCAGGTGCGGTTGCGATGGTGCACCCGTTCGGTCCGATCGGCTTTCCGTTCTTGAACCTCGCGCCGCTTCCGGGCAACGGCGATCGGTACACCGTGCGCGTGCAGACCGACGACATCGCACAAAGCTTCCGCGCCGTGTGGTGTGCCGGGGAATGGGATCGCGGCGGCTTGAGTTTACCGGCAGGCGAATCCGGTGAAATCGCATCGCGGCACTACAACGATCTGCGAGGGGACTGGATTGCCGGCAAACTCGTACCGCTGCCGTTCTCGGATGCGGATGTGATGCGGGACGCGCGCGAGCACTTGTTACTCAAATAGCGAACCCTGAGCGGGATACCGTCCCAGCCGTTCCACGACGGCGTCGGCCGCCGATCCGTACCGCTCGCGGACTAACTCCGCGAATACCTCCGCATTCCGTACCGCGTTGCCGCGCGCATGATTGTTGAAGAACGCATACGTTTGTTCGGCTTGCTCTTGAACCTCCGCGACGCGATCGGCCCACGGCACGAGTTCTTCGGCAGTGTAGAGGTAGTCGTAGCGCGTCGCATTGTCGCCGGTCCACCATTTCTCCGCATTGCGTCCGTGAAATCGCAGGTAGCCGACGCTGCCGGTGACGTCGGAACTGGGAAGCATCAGCGATTCATAACGCGGCATGTCCACGTTGCACCAGCCCACGTTCAGTTCCGAGAGAAGCTCGATGGTGCGCGCCGTTTGCCACTCGCCGTTTCGAAATTCGGCCACGAGCGGCAGATCCTCGAACGCTTCGACGATGCGTTCAAAATACGCCACGGCCGCCGGAGCCGGTCGAAAACCGTTCGGAAACTGCAGCAATACGGCGCCCAGTTTGCCGGCGTCGACCATTGGGCGCAGGCTTTCCGTGAAGAGGTTGGCGTCGGGATGTACGTGCGGCGTCGTGAGATCCGGTGCATGCGTGACCGTCTGCGGCGCCTTGAAACAGAAACGAAAACGATCGGGCGTCGCCGTGATCATGCGCCGCGTAACGTTCGGCGCTAGTATACCGTAGAAGGACGCATCGATTTCGACGGCATGAAAAATGCTTGCATAGTACGGCAGCATCTCTTCTTTTCGAACCGTCGGCGGATAGAACGGGCCGATCCAGTCTTTGTACGAGTAGCCGCACGTGCCGACGAAAATCACGGGTTCGTTCCGGCTCAAACCAGCATCGCGCACTCGGCGGCTTGCTCTGCGCTCCATGCGGCGCCTTCCGACATCAGCGCCGTGAGATCGTTCTCGTCGAGGTCTCGCCGCAGTCTTGAAAGAGCGGCTTCGTATTCGACCTGCTCGGTGTGGTCGCGCGGCCCTTCCAGCGCCGCAAAGCATGCATCGACGTAGCCAAGTATGCGCGCGGCGAGCCGGCGATCTTCGACGTCCTGCGCGCCGTCCGGACGCAACGCCGCGACGGCCGCCAAATGCTGCAAGGCGATGAAGTACGGAGCACCCTGCTCTGCAGCCGGCATTGCTGCCAGTGCCTCGGCGGCGGAGCCGCGAGCTTCGTCGTACCGCTGCAAATCAAGCAGATACGCGGATCGATTGCACAGCGCAATGGACAGCAGCTGCGTGTCCCGGAGCGCGCGCAGATCGGAGAGCGCTTGCGAACTCCACCACAGCGCCGAAGCCGTGTCGCCGTGGCGGAACTCGGCTTCGGCGAGATTGTTGGCAACGAGCGCTGCCAGTCGCTCTCCATTCGCCGAGCGAGCCGCCGCCATCGCCTCGCCGTACAGTTTGCGCGCTGCTGCCGCGTCGCCGGCGAACTCTCGCGCCTGCCCCATGAGCAGCAATACCCCCGCAACGGATTTACTTGCGCCCTGTGCACGCCGTTCTTCAAGCGCTTCTCGCAACAGCGCTTCGCCTTCGCCGATTCTGCCGAGCATGACCAGTGCGTCGGCGACGATCTCTTTTGCCATCGCTCGACGCACGGGATCGACGACATCGCGGTACCGTGCGAGAGCGCGTTCGCCACATGTCAGGCTTGTCTCGAATTGATGAAATCTGCCGGCGAAGCTCGCTTGGGCGAGGTCCACCGCCGCGACCACTTCGGCAGGCGTTCCGGCATGCACGTGCTCCTGTGCCAGACATATCCAACGCCGGCCCTCGGTAACGAATGCCGTGAGCCACACTTTTCTCAAGTACAAAGCCAGCCGCTGCCCGATTAACGTGTCGCCGTCCGGTGCAAACGCCCACGCCAAGGCGGCGCGGTAGTTTTCCATATCCCGATCGATCGACGCCAGCCACTGTGCGTCGGGAATCCTTTCCCACGTTGTCTCGAGCCCTTCAGCGAGCTCCCCGTACGCGCGCGCATGCGCGCGTGAGACGCGTTGCTCTTCGCCCGACTGCGCGAGCTTCTCACGCGCGTATTCGCGCGTGGACTCCAGCAGTTTGTAGCGGACTCCGTTTTCCCCCGGCTCGGCCTGCACGAGCGATTTGTCGACGAGCGAGGAAAGGCGATCGAGGACTTCGGCATCGTCGCCGGGATGGACCGCCGCGGCCGTCTCCAGCGTGAATCCGCCCGCGAAGATCGAAAGCATCCTGAAAAACGAGCGCTCCTCGTCCGAGAGTAAGTCGTAGCTCCAATCGATCAACGCCCGCATCGTTTGGTGGCGCGGCAACGCGCTTCGGTCGCCGCCGGTGAGTATGCGAAAACGCTCGTCGAGTTTCTGGAGCAGTTGTTGGGGTGAGAGAACCTTCACGCGCGCCGCGGCCAGCTCGATTGCGAGCGGTATGCCGTCGAGCCGCCGGCAGATCTCACCGACGAAAGGCGCATTCTCTTGCGTCAGCGCGAAGCGATCGTTGCCTGCGAGCGCGCGGTCGACGAAAAGCTGCGCTGCACCGAAGGCCGCCGCCCCCTCCGAAAACAGCAGCTCCGGATGCGGCGGAATCGCAAGCGACGGCATCCGGTACGTCGCTTCTCCCGCTATGCTCAGCGGTTCGCGGCTCGTCGTCAGAATCCGAACGCCGCCGCATTCCCGCAAGATCGCCGTTACCACGGCACGCGCTTCGTCGATGAGGTGTTCGCAGTTGTCGAGGATCAGCAACATCCGTTTGCGTTTCAGGTGCGTCACGACCGTGTCCAATATCGGACGGTTCGGCTCTTCTTTCAACCGCAACGTTTGCGCGACGGCAATCGCGATGAAACCGGAATCCGAAATCGGCGCCAACTCGACGAGCCAAACGCCGTCGTCGAAGTCGTCAATCGATTGCGCACCGGCCGCGATAGCACAGCGCGTCTTGCCCGCGCCGCCCACACCGGTCAATGTAACGAGGCGATGTTCTGCGAGCGCGCGCTTGATTTCAGCGAGAACGCCGGAACGGCCGACCAGCGTCGTAAGCTGCGCGGGCAGGTTATTCGTCAGGTGTTCGAGCGAACGCAGTGGCGGAAACGATTGCGGTAGACCCGGGGCAGACAATTGCCAGACCTGTTCCGGCAACGCGAGATCCTTCAGCCGATGCTCGCCCAGGCCGCGTACGCTGCACTCGGACGGCATATCCGCCCCCAGCAACCCCGCAGCCGCTCCCGAAATCAATACCTGGCCGCCGTGCGCGATCGCGAGAAGCCGCGCGACGCGGTTAACGGCCGGCCCGAAATAGTCGCCGTCGCGTTCGTCGGCGGTTCCGGTATGCACCGCCATTCGAACCGGCAGGCCTTGGACTCCGGAAAAATCCTCCGCGCGTAGCGCGCGCTGCGTCTCGATTGCGGCTCCGATTGCATCGCGCGGCTGCGCAAACGCCGCGCAAAATGCATCGCCCATCGTTTTGAAGATGTAGGCGCGGTGCGCTTGCAATTTCTCGCGCAGTATCGCATCGTGCCGGGAAAGGGCAGCGGCCATTGCCGCACTATCCGCATCCCAGCGCGCCGTGCTGCCTTCGATATCCGAAAACAGAAACGTGACGGTGCCGGTCGGGCGAGCCGAGGACGGCCGTCCCGACTCAACCTGCGTCGCCATACATGAGAGTTTCTCGTCGCGCCGCGGCCGGTCCGCCTAGATCTTTTGGAAGCGGCGCCTAAAGAAAAAGCCCGGCTTGATGCCGGGCGTTTTTGCTTTCGACGAGATCCGGATGAACGACGTTACTTCTTGGCAGCCGCTTTCTTCTTGTTGCCGACCGTCTTTTTCGGACCCTTACGCGTGCGGGCGTTGGTCTTCGTGCGTTGACCGCGCACCGGCAAACCGCGACGGTGCCGGATCCCGCGATAGCACCCGATGTCCATCAAGCGCTTGATGTGGCCGCCGACTTCGCGGCGCAGATCGCCTTCGACCTTGATGCCGATGGCGTCGATCGCATCGCGCAGCTTCTTTTCGTGATCTTCCGTCAGCTCTTTGACGCGCAAGTCCGGGCTAATGCCCGCTTGCGCCAGCAGCTTCTGCGAGGTGCGCAGGCCGATGCCGAAGATGTACGTCAGCGCAATCTCGATGCGCTTGTCGCGCGGCAGATCGATACCGGCAATACGTGCCATGTGTTACTCCAAACCTTTCCTTATTGATCCTGAGCTCGTCGAAAAAGCCTTAACCCTGCACTTGCTTGTGCTTGGGGTTGACCTCGCAGATCACGCGCACTTTGCCTTCGCGGCGGATGATCTTGCATTTTTCGCAGATTCTTTTTACTGACGGTCGTACTTTCATGATGTTTCCTATCTAACGGCGCTTCGGCCTAGCCTCCGCGCCCCCCGCAAGCGGGGCCCCCGATTCCTCAGGCGCCTAGTGATTCGTTGTTTGCCGAAGCCTCCCCGAGGGGCGCCGCGGTAGTTTCGTTATTTGTACCGGTACGTGATTCGTCCGTGCGTCAAGTCGTACGGCGAAAGCTCTACCAGGACTCGGTCGCCGGGGAGGATGCGGATGAAGTTCATCCGGATCTTGCCCGACACGTGGGCTAACACGCGATGGCCGTTTGTAAGTTCCACCCGGAACATCGCGTTCGGCAGTGGTTCGACGATAGTGCCCTCGACTTCGATCGCTTCTTCCTTGGGCGTCGCGCTTTGCGCCGCTTTCTCGGCTTTCTTGCGTGCTCTGTCGGGGCGCTGCCCGCCGCGCCTGCCGCGCGCCACTAGTGCACCTCACTCATGCGGCCATTTCTTCCTTCGGACGGTACTTCACGACGTCCGCATGCTCGCCGATGTCGCGAAGGGTCAAGATTTTCGGCCCTTCGTCGGTAATGGCGATGGTGTGCTCGAAGTGCGCTGCGAGTTTACCATCTGCCGTGACGACTGTCCAGCCGTCCTTCAGTGTCCGCACCGCGTAGTGGCCCTGGGTAATCATCGGCTCGATTGCTAGTACCAGCCCGCTGCGAAGCTCCAATCCGCTTCCCGCGCGTCCGTAGTTGGGGACCTGCGGCTCCTCGTGCATCTGGGTCCCGACGCCGTGGCCCACCAGTTCGCGGACCACGCCATAGCCGTTGGATTCGGCGTGGTGCTGAACGGCGTGGCCGATGTCGCCCAAATGCCGTCCTTTGTACATCTGCGCGATGCCGAGCATCAAGCATTCCTGCGTGACGTGCATCAGGCGCTTGGCGTCGTCGCTGACCTCGCCGATCGCGATCGTTACCGCGGAGTCGCTGACGTAGCCGTCGAGCGTGGCACCGATGTCGATCGAAAGCAGATCGCCTTCCTTCAGAACGTAGCTTCCGGGAATGCCGTGGACGACTTGTTCGTTAGTCGACGCGCAGATCGAACCCGTGTAGCCGTGATAGCCCTTGAATGTCGGCACCGCGCCCAGCGCGCGGATTCCGGCTTCGGCCATCGCGTCGAGCTCGCCCGTCGTCATTCCGGCCTTCGCTGCGCGCATGAGATCGCCAAGCACTTTGGCGTTCACTTTTCCGCTTCGGCGCATGGCTTCGATTTCGCGCGCGGACTTAATGGTGATCATCGCGCGGCGTTCGGAACCTCGCCGGCGGCGATTTTCGAAACGATCTCCTTCGTTACGTCCGCAACGGGCGCAAGCGCGTTCACGCGCACGAGCTTGCCGGATCGGCGATAATACTCGACGAGCGGCGCCGTTTGATTTTCGTAGACGTCCAAACGCTTCGTTACGGTTTCCAGCTTGTCGTCGTCCCGCTGAACGAGCGGACCACCGTCTTCGTCGTCGATTCCGGCAACGCGCGGCGGATTCGTAACGGCGTTGTAGGTGCGGCCGGTCCGCGGATTCGTCCAACGGCCCGTCAGGCGCGTGAGCAGCGTTTGGCGATCCGCCTCGAACAGCACGACGGCGTCGAGATTCATGTTTTTGCTCTGCAAGAGACAATCGAAGGCTTCGGCTTGCGCGACGGTCCGCGGAAATCCGTCCATGATGAAGCCGTCGGACAGCGTATCGAGTTCGGCCTCGATCATCTTGATGATCACTTCGTCCGGAACGAGCGCGCCGCTGTTCATGTAGCTTTCCGCAAGTTTACCGAGCTGCGTGCCCTTCGCGCGATTTTCGCGAAGGATATCGCCCGTAGACACCTGCTTCGCCCCGAACCGCTGCTGCAGTATCTGGGCTTGCGTGCCTTTGCCGGCCCCCGGAGGCCCGAGAAAAATCAGTCTCATCGTGGCTGCATCCTACCGTCGAATGAAGCCTTTGTAGTCGCGCATTGCCAGACGCGCCTCGATCTGCGTAATCGTGTCGAGCGCAACGCCCACGACGATGAGCAGCGAGGTAGATCCCAGATAGAACGTCGTTACCGAAAGACCGCGTTGGGCCAGGCCCGGGACGACCGCCAGGAGACCCAAATATATCGCCGCCGCCGTCGTAATGCGCATCAGGATACGATTGATGTAATCGACCGTCGGTTGACCCGGCCGGATGCCCGGAATGAACGAGCCGCTCTTTTTCAGGTTGTCGGCGATGTCTTTCGTATTGATGACGATCGCGCTATAGAAGAACGTGAACACGACGACGAGCACGAAGTACACGGCGTTGTACAGCAGCGACTGCGGGTTGAAATACACGTTGATCCAGCCCGAGATGTTCGCCATGATGCCCGTCGCATTGGGCGTGCGGTTGAACCACGAGAGTGCCTGCTGCGGCAGGAGCAGCAGCGAAATCGCAAAGATGATCGAAATGACGCCCGCGTTGTTCAAACGCAGCGGAATGTACGTGGAGCGGCCGGCGAACATTTTGCGGCCTACGACCCGTCGCGCTTGCTGCACGGGAACGCGCCGCTGCCCTTGATACAAGAACACGATTGAGATGATCACGCCGATGGCGATGATGGCGTAAATCAGGATGTTGAGAACCGACTCGCCGCCCTTGGTCGTCGTCTGGAACGTCTGCGCAACGTACTGCGGATAACGCAGCACGATGCCGATGAAAATGATCAGCGAGACGCCGTTGCCGATGCCCTTGTCCGTGATCTGCTCGCCCAGCCACATCAGGAAGAGCGTGCCGGCTACGAACGTGAGCACTGCGTAGAGCATAAACCAGATGCTGGTGTCGTAAAAAACGCCCGAGCTGCGCATCACGTTGGCCATGAAGGTCGCCTGCAGGGCAGCCAGCACGATCGTGAGCCAGCGCGTGTACTGGCCGATCTTCTTGCGCCCTTCCTCGCCGCCTTTCTTTGCCATCTCTTCGAGCTGCGGCAGCACGACCGTCATCAGCTGCATGATGATCGACGCGTTGATGTACGGCGTGATTCCCATGGCGATGACCGAGAGCTTTTGGAGCGCACCGCCCGACAGAAAGCCCAGCAGGTTGTAGAACGTGCCGCCCGCCAGCACTTTCTGCCATTGCGCTTCGTTGATGTTGGGCAGCTGCACGTGGATCATGAAGACGAACGTGGCGAACGCCCCGAACACGAACAGCACGCGCTTGCGGATATCCGGGACGAGCAGCGCCGCCCGAAGATTGTTAAGCACTTACGTTTTCGCCCTGAGCTTCACTCGCCGAGCCTGCCGAAACGGCCTCTTCGAGGGTCGCGCCCGCCGCCGTCAGCGCTTCACGCGCGCTATTGGAGAACAGGACGTCGCGGAAACGAAGGCCGGACGGTACCGTCTTGCCTGCTTTGCTGCCGCCGAGAATTTTGACGCCGTCGCGCTCGTTCTTGATCTTCTTTGCAACCTTGAGCGTCTGCGGCGTTACTTCGACTGACGGATCCCAGTCCGCGAGATCGTGGAGATTGACGACCGTCATTTGCGTGCGGAAATGCCCGATGTCGCGCGCTTTCTGCGAATATCCGCGACGATGCGGCAGACGGCGCTGCCACGGCGTTTGACCGCCTTCAAAAGCGGGCCCCTTGCCGCCGCCCGAGCGCACGGTTTGGCCTTTTCCACCTTCGCCGCCGGTCTTCACCATACCCGAACCGTGTCCGCGGCCGACGCGCGTGCGCTTGGGCCAGCTGCCGTGTGCGGGTTTGATTTGACCCAGCGTCAATCCGGAACCGTTACCCGATGCGATCGCCGCCGATGAGACGGCCGGTTTGGCTTTCGCCGCGGGCTTTTTCGAGCCGGCCTTCGCGGTGGACTTTCCGCTAGCGGGCTTTTTGGTCGATGCTTTCTTTTCTGCCATAAACTCTTTCTAGGAGGCCCTTCGATTCCTCAGGGTCCTTCGATACCTCAGGATGACTACGCGGCGAAGATGTCGGCGACGTTTTTGCCGCGCATCGAAGCAACTTGATCCGCCGTTTTCAGCGAACGCAGCGCCTCGACGGTTGCGTACACGACGTTGATCGGATTGCTGGTGCCGAGCGACTTGGTGAGAATGTCGTGGATTCCGGCGAGCTCGAGCACCGCGCGCATCGCACCACCCGCGATGACGCCCGTTCCCGGCGCGGCCGGTTTGAGCAGCACGCGTGCGGCGCCGATCGTGTGATTGACCTGATGCGGGATGGTTTTCTCGACCATCGGCACCGTCACCAGATTTTTCTTGGCTGCTTCCACCGCTTTACGGATCGCTTCGGGAACTTCGCCTGCCTTGCCGATGGCAAAGCCGACCTTGCCTTTGCGATCGCCGACGACCACCAGCGCGCTGAAGCTGAAGCGCTTACCGCCCTTCACGACTTTGGCAACGCGATTGACCCGTACGACGGTCTCTTCAAATCCCGAATTGTCGCGCTCGCGACCACCACGATACTGCATCAAAACTCCAAACCTGCCTGGCGGGCTGCGTCGGCCAGCGCCTTCACGCGGCCATGGTATTTCAAACCGCTGCGATCGAAGACGACCTGCGTGATGCCGGCCTGCTTTGCCTTCTCGGCGATGAGCTGACCGATCTTCTCGGCTGCGGCAACGTTCGTGTTCGATTCCAATTCGCCGGCGACTGATTTTTCGCGCGTTGACACCGCCACGACGGTATGGCCCTTGGAATCGTCCACCACCGTAGCGTAGATGTGATGCAGCGTGCGCCTGATCAGCAAGCGCGGGCGCTCGGCACTGCCGGCGACTTTGCGGCGCAGACGTTCGTGCCGCTTGCGGCGGCTTTCGGTTTTAGAGATGCGCGGCATTACTTCTTACCAGCCTTTCCGGCCTTACCGAGCTTCTTGCGCACGACTTCGCCCTCGTACCGCACGCCTTTGCCTTTATACGGCTCGGGCGGACGCAGATTGCGAATCTCCGCGGCGACTTGTCCGACTTGCTGCTTGTCGATGCCGTCGACGTGAATTTTGTTGGTGCCTTCGACGGAGAGCGAGATTCCTTTGGGCGGGTCGTAACTAACCGGGTGTGAGAATCCGAGCGTCAGATTGACCTTCTCGCCGGACTTGGCGGCACGATAGCCGACGCCCTGAATCTCGAGGCTCTTGCGGAAGCCCTTGCTTACGCCTTCGATCATGTTATTGACGAGCGTGCGCGTGAGACCGTGCGCGGAGCGATGCTCCTTCGCCTCGCCTTTACGCGTGATCACGACTTTGCCGTCTTCGAGCGCTACGCCGACATGCGAAAGCACGCGCTGGCGAAGTTCGCCCTTGGGCCCCTTCACCGACACTTCGTCGCCGTCGACGTTCACGTTCACGCCGCTCGGAACCGTGACCGGAAGTTTTCCTATTCTAGACATTTTTCAGCGCCCCAAATATCGTTTTGCTCATCACCAAACATACGCGAGGACTTCGCCTCCGCAACCTTCTTTTTTCGCGCGCTTCCCGGACATGATGCCCTTGGACGTCGACATGATGACGAGTCCCAACCCGCCGAGCACGCGCGGAATTTCCGTTTTGTTCGTGTAGACGCGCAGCCCCGGACGCGAGATCCGGCGCAGCCCCGTAATCACTTTTTCTTTGTTCGGCCCGTACTTGAGCGTGATACGCAGCTTGCCTTGCGGCCCTTCGTTCAAACGCTCGAAGTCCTTGATGAAGCCTTCGTCTTTCAAAATCTGCGCGACCGCTTGTTTCATGCGCGAGGCCGGTATGTCGACGACTTCGTGATTCGCGGTGTTCGCGTTGCGAATGCGCGTGAGCAAGTCGGCGATGGGATCGGTAATAACTGCCATACTCTGTACCTACCAAGACGCCTTGGTGACGCCGGGAATGTTGCCTTTGTGCGCGTTCTCGCGGAAGCAAATGCGGCAAAGACCGAACTTGCGGTACACGCTGCGGGGACGGCCGCACAGCTGGCACCGGTTGTGCGCGCGCACCTTGAACTTGGGCGTGCGCTTCGATTTTTCGATTAACGAGGTCTTCGCCATTACCGGGCTCCTGTTTTCTGAAGCGGCAAACCCATTGCCGTAAGAAATTCGGTCGCTTCTTCGTCGTTCTTCGCCGAGGTCACGATCACGATGTCCATCCCGCGCATCTTGTCGACCTTGTCGAAATTGATCTCCGGGAACACGATCTGCTCGCGCAATCCCAGATTGTAGTTGCCGCGGCCGTCGAACGACTTCCGCGCCAATCCGCGGAAGTCGCGGATACGCGGCAGCACGATGTTGAACAGCTTATCGAGGAAAACGTACATGCGATCGCCGCGCAAGGTCACCTTCGCGCCGATGTTCATGCCCTCGCGCAGTTTGAAGGCTGCGATCGACTTCTTGGCTTTGGTAACCACCGGCTTTTGGCCGCTGATCGCCTGCATTTCGGAAACCGCCGCGTCGAGCGCCTTGCCGTTGCTGATCGCCTCACCGACGCTCATGTTGATCACGACTTTTTCGAGCTTCGGAATTTGGTTGACGTTCTTGTAGCCGAAGCGTTCCTGCAGCTGCTTGCGAACTTCTTTGTCGTATTTTTCTTTCAGGCGGTTCATGGGTTAGGCACCTTTAGCCGAGAGACGCGCGGGTTCGCCGCACCGGGCGCAAATGCGGTGCGTACCTTCGGCCGTTTCGTGATGGCGCAGGCGAGACGGCGCTTTGCACTTCTCGCACACGTACATCAGCGCTGAGAGCGGAAGCGGCGCTTCCTTCTCGACGATGCCGCCGGTTTGCGCAGACCCGCCCATGCGTTGTTGCTGCGTACCCTGCTTGGTGTGACGTTTGACGATGTTCAGGCCTTCGACCGTCGCCGTTCCGTCTTTCGGAAATACGGCCTTGACCGTGCCGCGCTTACCTTTTTCTTTGCCGCGGCGGATCATGACGGTGTCGCCCTTGACGATGTTTGCCATGGATTAGAGCACCTCGGGCGCGAGCGATGCGATCTTCAAGAAGCCGCGGTCGCGCAGTTCGCGCATGACCGGGCCGAAGACGCGCGTGCCGCGCGGATCCAGACTGTCCTTATCGCCCTTGATAATCACGCAGGCGTTGTCGTCGCACTTGACGACCGAGCCGTCTTGACGGCGAATAGGCGCAGACGTGCGCACGATCACCGCTTTAACGACCTGTCCCTTTTTGACCGCAGCGCCGGGAATAGCGCTCTTCACCGTTCCGACGATGATGTCGCCGACATGCGCGTACGGATGACGGCTGCCGCCGCTCACGTGAATGCACAGCAGTTCGCGCGCGCCGGAGTTGTCGGCTACTTTGAGGCGAGTTTCTTGCTGAATCACTTTGCACGCTCCACGACTTCGATCAAGCGCCACCGCTTGTCTTTGGACATGGGACGGCACTCCATGATGCGGACCGTGTCGCCGATCTTGGCGTCGTTCTGCTCGTCGTGCGCTTTGAACTTGACCGACTTGCGAACGATCTTTCCGTAGACCGGATGCGGAACGCGCGTTTCGGAAAGAACGACGATGGTCTTGTCCATCTTGTCCGAAACGACGCGGCCTTGTTTGGTGCGCCGTGCGGTGCGGCGCTGCGTGGTGTTAAGCTGCTCCATTCTTAGCCTCGGCGATTCGTTTCTCGCAAATAACGGTTTGAATTTGCGCGTAGGTACGGCGCATCGCCCGGACTTTGCTGAAGTCCGAAAGGTGTCCGGTACGCAGCGCAAAACGCAAATTGAAGAGCTCTTCTTTGGTCTCTTTGGCCTTCTGCTGCAATTCCGCGATCGTCAGTCCGCGGAGCTCTTTGAAGTCTCTCGTATTCATGCGGAGGCCTCCTCGCGCGAGACGATCTTCGTAGCGATCGGCAGCTTCGAGGCGGCGAGCTCCAATGCGCGTTTGCCGACGTCGGGCGCAACGCCCGACAATTCGAACAGCACGCGTCCGGGACGCACGACGGCAACCCAAAACTCGGGATTACCCTTACCGGCACCCATGCGGACTTCCGCGGGCTTCTTGGTAACCGATTTGTCCGGAAAGACTTTGATCCAGACTTTACCGCCGCGCTTGATGTGACGCGTCATTGCGATACGCGCCGCTTCAATCTGCCGGTTCGTCATCCAGCACGGCTCGAGCGCCTGCAGTCCGTATTCACCGAACGTCAGGGCGTTGCCGCGCAGCGCTTTACCGGTCATGCGTCCGCGATGAACCTTACGCCATTTGACTCGTTTGGGCGTTAACATGTTTACTCGGTTACCTCCGGTTGAGCGGGCGTATCCGCCCGGAGCTCGTCCTGAGCCTGTGGAACGGGGTTCTCGCGTTCCGGAACGTACGTAGCGGCTTCCGCCGTGTCGGCGATAGGCGCCGCCTCGACCGGTGCACCGGTTTCTACGGGCGCTTCGGTTGAGCGAGGCGCAACCGTGCCGCCGCCCCGGCGTCCGCGTCCGCCGCGATCGCGACGATCGCGGAACTGCGAACGATCGCGTCCTTCACGCTCGGGTTGACGCGCGTGATCGGGCAGCACTTCGCCGCGATAAATCCAAACTTTGACGCCGATGCGTCCGAACGTCGTAAACGCCTCGACGTGCGCGTAATCGATATCGGCGCGCAGCGTATGCAGCGGCACCTTGCCGTCGGCATTGCGCTCGGTGCGCGCGATTTCCGCGCCGCCCAGCCGCCCCGAAACCTGCACCTTGATGCCGCGCGCGCCGGCCTTCATGCTGCGCATGATGGCCTGCTTCATCGCACGGCGGAACGCGATGCGTTTCTCGAGCTGATCGACGATGTTCTGCGCCACGAGACGGGCATCCAACTCGGGATGCTTGATCTCCATGACGTTCACTTGCACGGCTTTGCCGGTGAGCTTTTCGAGGTTCTTGCGAATCTCTTCGATGCCGACGCCGCGCTTGCCGATGATGATGCCCGGCTTGCCCGTGTTCACGATAACGCGCGCTTGGTTTGCACGGCGCTCGATCTCGATTTTGCTGATAGCCGCCGGACGCATCCACCGCGTGAAGTACTTGCGGATCTTGACGTCCTCGTGGAGCCAATCCTTATAGTGTTTTTTCTCGAACCAGCGGCTGTCCCACGTGCGCGTAATGCCCAGGCGCAGGCCGACCGGATGAATTTTCTGTCCCATTACCTCTTACGCTCCAGTCCCTGCGGCTGCGGCTTTTTTGCTCGCGCGTTTACGCGGCGCGGACTTCTTTGCGGTTGCTCCGGCGGCAGTCGTCTTGCGCGTGGTCGCGCGCTTGAGAGCAATCGAAGCGCCGCCGCGCGGTTTGCGCTTTTTCACCGGCGGCTTCTCGCCGACGGCAAGCGTAACGTGCGAAAGACGCTTGCGCTTGAAATTGGCGCGGCCTTGCGCACGCGGATCCAGGCGTTTGGTGAACCGTCCGCCCGGTCCGCCGTCGACGGTGACGCGCGTGACGAACAGTTCGTCGGTGTTCATGTCGTGGTTGTTGCCCGCGTTTGCGACGGCGCTGCGCAGCAGCTTCTCCATCGGCTCCGCGGCAAAAACTCCGGCGAATTGCAGCAGCACGAGCGCCTCTTTGACGCTCTTGCCGCGGATCGCGTCTGCGACGCGCCGCAGTTTGCGCGGACCGATGCGAGCAAATTTCAGATGCGCGACCGCTTCATGCACGGCGCGGTCCTCGCTGCGAGACTCTTCGCGTTCCGCAGACGAAGCTTTCGGGGTTCCGCGTTTGCGCTTCTCCTGGACGTCCATCGTACTCATGCTACTTCACCGCCGCCTTGTCGCCGCCGTGACCGCGGAAATTGCGCGTCGGCGCAAACTCGCCGAGCTTGTGTCCGACCATGTTTTCGGTGATGAACACCGGCACATGGGCTTTCCCGTTGTGAACGCCGATCGTGTGACCGACCATCGCCGGAATGATCGTGGATGCACGGCTCCACGTTTTCACGACGCGCTTTTCGCGGCGCTCGTTCATGCCTTCGATCTTTTTGATCAGATGGTCCGCGACGAACGGGCCTTTCTTCAAACTGCGACCCATTTTAAAAGGCGCTCCGCTCTGAGCTGCGCGCCCCCCACGCTAAAGCGCGGGGCCCCCATACCAAGGCGCGCGCATGTGCACTGCCACCCGGAAGCCTCCCCGAGGGCGCGCCGAACGTAACTTGGATCATTTGGAGCCTCTCTTGCGGACGATCATATTTTGCGTGCGCTTGTTGCGTCGCGTCTTCTTGCCCATCGTCATTTGCCCCCAAGGCGTGGTGGGCGGGCGTCCCGACGTGGAACGCGCTTCGCCGCCGCCGTGCGGATGATCGACCGGGTTCATTGCGATACCGCGGACGGACGGACGCTTACCGCGATGACGCTGACGGCCGGCTTTGCCGATTACTTCGTTCTCGTGCTCGACGTTGCCGAGCTGTCCGATCGTGGCGCGGCAGACGACCAGCACTTTGCGCACTTCACCCGAAGGCATGCGCACCTGCGCGTACTCGTCCTCCTTGGCCATCAGCTGCGCGGCACCGCCGGCGCTGCGCACGAGTTTGCCGCCTTGTCCCGGGCGCAGCTCGATGTTGTGAATAACCGAGCCGACCGGAATGTTTTTGATCGGTAAGCAATTGCCGGCTTTGATATCGGCGGACGGACCGGATTCGACAGTATCGCCGACCTTCAGGCCGAGGGGCGCCAAGATATAGCGCTTCTCGCCGTCGCGGTAATTCACGAGCGCAATGCGCGCCGAGCGGTTCGGATCGTACTCGATCGTCGCCACTTTGGCGGGGATAGCATCCTTCGACCGCTTGAAATCGATGATGCGGTACATCTTGCGCGTGCCGCCGCCTTTGTGGCGCACCGTGATATGGCCATTGAAGTTGCGGCCCGAATGCTTCTTGCGAACTTCGATGAGCGACTTCTCCGGTTCGACCTTGCTCAGATCCGAGAAGTCCATCGTCGTCACGAAGCGTTTGCCGGGGCTCGTCGGCTTATATTTTTTTACTGGCATTTCAGAGCGTCCCTACTATTGCTCGAAGTAATTGACGCCGCCCAGCTCGATCTTCTGACCCGGCTTGAGCGTAACGATCGCTTTTTTGATGTCTTTGGTGCGGCCTTGCGTCTTCGCGCCGCGGCGAGCAAACATTTTGCTCTTCCCGCCGACGTTAACGGTGTTGACCTTGATCACGTTCACGCCGAAAATTTCTTCGATCGCATGACGGATCTGCGTTTTGGTCGCATGCGGATGCACGACGAAGCTGTACTGCTGGCCGAGGGCGTTTGCCATCGACTTCTCCGTGATGCGCGGCGAAACGATAACGTCCCGTGCTTCCATTAGCGGTTGTCTCCGTTGTTCGAGAACGAATTGACGAGTTGCGCGTAGGCTTCCGACGTGAAGACGATGCGGTTGTACCGCAGCACGTCTTTGACGTCGAGCGCGCCCGTGTGCGTCGTCCCGACCTTGGCGAGGTTACGGCTGACGCGTTCGAGTTTTTCGCCCGCGCGTTCGTCGCGGCCGAAGACCACGAGCGTAGCGGGGCCGGTCTTCGCGTCCTTTGTCGATCCGAAGAGCAACGCCGCGAACTGTCCGGTCTTTTCGATCGCGAAATCGCCGGCATCCAGCACGGTAACTGCGCCGTCGCGGAAGCGATCGGCAAGCGCGGCGATGAATGCCACGCGCCGTTCTTTCTTATTGAGATCCGTCGCGTAACTGCGCGGCTGTGGTCCGAATACGACGCCGCCGTGCGTCCACTGCGGAGAGCGAATCGAACCTTGGCGCGCGCGGCCGGTGCCTTTTTGGCGCCACGGCTTGCGTCCGCCGCCGCTGACTTCGTCGCGCTTCTTCGTGGAAGCAGTTCCCGCGCGCGGATTTGCCAACTCGCGGTGCACGGCGCGATAGATCGCATGTGCTTTGTCGCTGTAGTCTTGCGCGAAGATTTCGGGCGTCTGCTCTTCGCGCAGCACTTTGCCCGTTGCGTCGATGACGTTAGGCATTTGCCACCGCCTTCACGCTCTTACGCACCATGACGAGCGAGTTCTTTGCACCCGGGACCGGACCGCGAACGAGCAAAAGATTGCGCTCCGCATCGGCGCGCACGATCTCGAGATTTTGATGCGTCGTGCGATCGACGCCGAAGTGACCGGGACGGCGGCTGCCTTTGACGGTGCGCCCGGCGTTGGTATCGCCGTTGGACGCCGGCTGACGGTGGATCATGGAGCCGTGGCTCGCACCGCCTCCGCTGAAATTGTGACGTTTGATGCCGCCGGAAAACCCGTGACCCTTCGAAACGCCGACGATGTCGACGCGATCGCCGGGTGCGAACTCTGCCACGGTAATAGTTTGTCCCGCCTCAACGCCATCGATATCGTCGCGGAATTCGCGCACCCATCGCTTGGGTTCGGCGTCGTTCTTCTTATAATGTCCGGCAAGGGCACGCGAGACGCGCGACTTCTTTATGTCGCCGAAAGCCAACGCGACGGCTTCGTAGCCGTGTTTGTCCTTCGTTCTGCGCTCGACCACCGTGCAGGGACCGGCTTCGATCACCGTCACCGGCACATAGCGGCCGTCGTCGGTGAACACGCTCGTCATCCCAACCTTGCGGCCAAGGATGTTCTTCATTTTATCCTCGTCCAGAAAAGTCGTTTGATGTACACGGGCCCACGCGTACTGCCATTAGTTCCTTCGGCCGCGCGCGCAAAAACGCCGCAGCCGGCGTGGACCACAACCTCGGCAGTGTATCAGGCGCGGGCGGCGGCGTCAAGCGGAATGGAAAGGCCGCCGCGCGCCGGCGCGGCCGCCTCTTATCCGACTAGTGCGGCGAAGGCGACGGGCTGGGTGCCGGCGACCCCGACGGCTTGGGTTTGGACTCTTGGACGCTCGGCGGCTTGCTCTGGTCCAGATTGATGGGCGCCTGCGGAATCATGAAGGCCTGACAGTTACCGCCCGTGCCCATATACGGGGCCGGCGGTCCGCTGTTCGCGGCTTGCGCCGCGGCGCTACCGTTTACGGCATATTGCTGGCTGGGCCGCGGAAGCATGGGGTCCTGGAGCTGACGCGCCGAGTAGCATTTCACCGGAATCATCGGGCTGTCCGGATCTTCCGGAAACAGCGGGTGATAGGAGCAATTGCTGTCGCAGACTTGAGCGTTCAGCATTTGACCTTGCGGCGAGAGGTCGCCCAACTTCGGTGGATCCGTGCCATAAGCGGCGTTGTTGCACAGGTACGTCGCCTGGTTCATCGGGCTGACGACCGGCAGTTGCTTGTTTCGCTGGTTTTCTAGAGCGGGGCAGTTGGACGTGATGGCAAGCGCAGCGTTGCTGCACATCAGGCAAAATATGGCAACTAAGACCGCAGGCAGACTGCGCATAGCGAAACCTCCGCTTCACCGACTATTGTAGCACGCTTGGGCTACTCCGGCGGTTCGGCACGTTATCTTGCTCTAAGCGATTCAGCCCGCTAATTCGTGACAACGTCAGACGCCAAGGAAAAGGCACCGTGCGAGGACACGGTGCCTTTGCGCTTCGCCGGGATAACGTCGTGTCAGACGAGCGCCGTTGCGACGAACGTGTTGCCGTTGTAGTAGCCGAAAGCGTCGATCACTTGTCCGACCGCGATCGGGCCGTTCATCGAGTCCCCGCTTTGAAATGCCGGCGTTGCGTTTACCAAAATCGGGTTCAGCCCGTTCGCGCCAAGCACCATCAGCATCGATCCCGTGCGGCCGACCACGACACCCTGTACTTGCTGTTCGCCGATCGGCATTCCGTACGAGTTGTACGCGCCATACGGAACACCATACCCGTTGTAGCCGCTGCTGACCGGCGCGCACGTTCCGTCGCCGTCGCTATCCTCGTCGGTCGAATTCAAGCACTGATCGTACGGCGTTCCGTAGTACGGAGCGTTACCGTAGTACGAGGAGTTCCCGTAGTACGGGGCGTTCCCGTAATTCGGGGCGTTACCGTAGTATCCCGAGTTGCCGTAGTATCCGGAATTACCGTAGTACGGGGCGCCGTTGGTGTACGGATTCTGCCCATAATAACCGCCCGTACCGTACGGCGATGCGTAATCCGAAATCGTGCCGAGGATCTGGCCGACGTACGGAACGTTTCCGAAAAGAGCCGCCGCTATCGGCAGATAAAGCAGGAACGACGAGTTCGAACCGTATCCGTTGCCGTACGGATCGGCGTAGCCGTAGTTTGACGGGTAACCGTAACCGTAGTTTGCCGGGGAACCATAGCCGTTCGGATACTGGTACCCGTTCGGATAGTTGTAGCCGTATTGCGCTTGCGCCGGATACTGCGGAACGTAATATCCGTTTTGATACGTCACCGGAACGCCGTAGTAGTTTTGATACCACTGCGCGACTTGCGGATAGTACTGAGGCGAATAACCGTAAGCGTAGTACGATCCGTTCGTATACGTTACCGGAACCGCGACGTAGCGTGTCGTCACCGCCTGCGTGCAATTACAGCGGACGACGATCTGACGGCCGGTCGGCGGCGCCAAGATGATGTACCGGTTACGCACCACGCGTACCACGCGGCCGGTCAGGAAAGCCGGATGATACAGAACGGGCGTTGCAACTACTTCCCGCACGCGGCGAACCGGACGTTCCGCGCGCACATATTGAACGAACGGCGCATGCAGCGGGGCTACGCGGAAGCGCTGCTCGAACGGCGCCGCGTTCCCCTCGCGTTGTTCGACTCTAACGGGCGCGGTACGAACCGGTTGCGCGAACCGCGTGGGCGCGGCGTACGTGCGGACTTCACGCTGCGGAGCATAGGTGCGAATTTCACGCTGCGGAGCGTACGTGCGGACTTCACGCTGCGGAGCATACGTGCGAATTTCACGTTGCGGAGCATACGTACGGACTTCGCGTTGCGGCGCGTACGTACGAACTTGACGCTGCGGAGCATACGCGCGAATTTCACGCTGCGGAGCATACGTGCGGACTTCACGCTGCGGAGTGTACGTGCGGACTTCCGGTGCCGGTGCCGAGTACGTGCGAATTTCACGCTGCGGAGCATACGTGCGAATTTCACGCTGCGGCACGTAAGTTCGAACTTCCGGTGCCGGCGCCGAGTACGTGCGAACTTCGCGTTGCGGAGCCGCGTACGTGCGAACTTCACGTGGCGCCGCATAGGTGCGCGGTTGAGCCTGGCTATTGGAGCGGGCCGCGCGATCGGGCGCCGGCGCCGAGGTTGCACGCTGCTCGGTCTTGCGGTCGGGACCGGCCTGCGCGGACGCAGGCGCAATACTTCCGATGACCAGAGCCGCCGAGACCCCGCCGGCGAGCATGTATTTGGAAAATGTAGAAAATTGTCGTCGCATCGTTTCCTCGCTTCTCATCAGCCTTCGCGGACAAGTCACTGGAGAAAACGAATCCGGGGCCCGGGTCGTTTCGCGAGCAAGCCGCCGTTAGGTAAAAGCGTTCGAGCCCGTGATCGTCTGCCCCAGAATCAGGGTGTGGACCTCGCTCGTTCCTTCGTAGGTGAGAACCGATTCAAGATTATTCATGTGGCGAATAATCGGATATTCCAGCGTTACGCCGCTCGCGCCCAAAATCGTGCGGGCCTCACGCGCTATTGCCAACGCCTCGCGAACGTTGTTCAACTTGCCGAAGCTGACATGCGACGGATGCGCGCGGCCTTCGTCTTTCATTCGGCCGATGTGCAGCGCGAGAAGTGTGCCCTTGCCGATTTCAAGCAGCATGTTGACGAGCTTCTGCTGCGTCAATTGGTACCCGGCGATCGCACGGTCGAACTGCACGCGGCTCTTGGCGTACGAGAGCGCGGTCTCGTAGCAGGATCGCGCCGCACCCATCGCGCCCCAAATGATCCCGTAGCGCGCCTCGTTCAGACATGCAAGCGGGCCGGCCAAGCCGCGCACGTCGGGAAACGCGGTCTCGCCGGGAACGCGGCAATCGTCCAAAACGAGCTCGGAAGTGATCGACGCGCGCAGCGAAAGTTTACGCTCGATGCTGCGCGCCGAAAAGCCTTTGCTCTGCGTGGGAACGGCGAATCCGCGGATCCCTTCCTCCGTTTGCGCCCAAACGATCGCCACATCGGCGATGCCGCCGTTCGTAATCCACATTTTGGCGCCGTTCAGCACCCAATCGCTTCCGTCGCGGCGGGCGTACGTGCGCATGCCGGCGGGATTGCTTCCAAAGTCAGGCTCGGTTAAGCCGAAACACCCGAGCGCCTCGCCGCGCGCCATGCGCGGCAGCCATAGCTGTTTCTGTTCTTCGCTCGCCCAACGGTAAAGCGCGTACATCGCCAGCGAACCTTGCACTGAAGCAAAGCTGCGAACGCCGGAATCGCCGGCCTCGAGTTCCATGCACGTCAGACCGTACGCAACCGCGCTCGCACCCGGACACCCGTATCCGTGCAAATGCATGCCGAGGACGCCGAGCTTTCCCAGCTCGATGCCGAGTTCGCGCGGAAGGGTGCCTTCTTCGAACCATTCACCCACGTTCGGAAGAATACGATCGGTAACGTACGCGCGAACCGTATCGCGAATCATGCGCTCTTCGTCGTTCAAAAGCGCGTCGATGTTCAAGAAATCCAGCGCATCGGGTGTAGCGACGCGCTCTTTATTGACCGTCGTCATTTCTAGCGTTTCAGGACGCGGGCGATTTTGTCGAAAAGCGCTTCCATCGAGCGCTCGTTGGCGTCTTCCAAACGGCGCCACAACAGCCGCCCCTCCGTATCGTTCAGGGTTGCTTCGATGCGGTGCTGCACGGTTGTTTTTTTTGCGTCGCCGCTCAGGTAAAATCCGTGCGTACCCTCAAATCCTTCATTTTGTATGCGCCAAACGATCCGTTCCTCGGGCACGACCTCTTCAAGGATGGCATGAAATCCGTTATGCCACTCCTCCGTTTTTCCCGGCACCAGGGGCCCCGGCGAACGCATGAACGGCTGCGCCGGAAACGGCCAAATGACGTCATTCGACGTGCCCATGTCGACCAGGAGCTGAAAGATGCGCCGGCGCGTACCCGA
Source organism: Vulcanimicrobiaceae bacterium (assembly GCA_035938175.1). Classification (GTDB taxonomy): domain Bacteria; phylum Vulcanimicrobiota; class Vulcanimicrobiia; order Vulcanimicrobiales; family Vulcanimicrobiaceae; genus DASRDE01. The sequence continues at coordinate 76,299 of DASZHD010000028.1, read as the reverse complement.
AAACGTGCGCTCTCGCGCCTCATGCAGAGGGATCGGCATGATCAGCCCTTTCGCCGGGCGGGCAGGCGTATCCATGCAATCGAATGGGTAGAGACGAATCATGGCGTTCCGCCAGGCAGAGTCCGACACGCCGTCTGAGAACGAGCGGTTAGAGCGCATTGCCCGATACGCGGCCGTCGGCCTTTTCGAGGTCGATGCGGACGGCGTTCTGCTATATGCCACCGAGCGCGCTCTGCAATTATTGGGCCTATCGCGCGACCGCGCGATCGGCGCGCCATGGCTCGAAGCGCTGGGGGAAAACAACAGACAGCTGCTGGAGGAGCGGTGGTCCGAAGCCGTTGCGCAAGCTACGCCGCTCGAGTTTCACGTGCCGATCTCTTCGGGTGCGCCGGCGCGCACGGCGCGCATCCGGCTCTCGCCGATACTGCACAGTGACGGCGGACTCGGCGGCTTTGCGGGGGCGATAAGCGACATCACTGCGAGTATTTCGGCCGAGCAAGGTGCCGCCGATCGGTTTCGTGTCGTTGCCGAAGCCATGCCGCAGCTCGCATGGATCGCCTCGCCCGACGGAACGATTGAATATTTCAATCAGCCGTGGCTGGAGTACACCGGGGTCACGGTCGAGCGCATGCAGCATGCCGGCGGCAAAGGAGTCGTTCACCCCGACGATTTGGGCATGACGTGGAAGCGCTGGTCGGGAGCGCTGGAGTCCGGTCAGCCGTACGAGATTCAGTACCGTCTGCGCTCTGTCCGTGACGGAACGTACCGCTGGTTCATCGCACGCGCTTTGCCGATTCGCGACGACGCGGGGCACATCGTCAATTGGATCGGAACCGCTACGGATATCGACGCGCAGGTGCGGGCCAACGACAACCTGCGCTTTATGCTCGAAGCGACGAACGCACTGGCATCACTTCTCGACGTGCGTCAGATCTGCACCGAGCTCGCCACGCTGGCGATTTCGAGAATCGCGGACTCGTGTTTCATCACGATAGTGAACGATCGCGACGCCTGCGAAGTGCTTGCCACGGCGCACCGGGAGACTACCTTGCCCGAAGATCGCGAGCCTTTGCGGTCGCTGGCGGCGGGGCCGGCTCTCGATGCCGCGATACAGCGCAACGTTTCGACGCTGCTGCCGTCATTTGCGGGAACGTCCCGGCAGCAGCCGAGTACGTCGGCGCAGGTGCATTCCATGATGGTCGTGCCGCTGACGCACCGCGGCAGCACGTTCGGCGCAATTACGCTGTTGTCGACGGACTCCGCGCGCACGTTCACCGGTGAAGACCTCGCCGTCGTACAGATGGTCGCTCAGGGAGCGGCAATCGCAATCGGAACGGCGCGCGCGTACGAACGCGAACGCCAGCGCGCGGCACGGCTGCGCTTCATCGCGCACGCCAGCGAGATGCTGTTTGAATCGTTCGATCTGCAAAGCACGATGGATCGCGTGACGGAACTCTTGGTTTCGGAGGTTGCCGATTTCGCCGCCATTTTCACCACCGCCGGGAACGAAGGCGTCCGCACGGCCAGCGCGGCGTACCGGGAGTCGCGACTCGATGAAGTTATCGCGCGGCTTCGCGGTCAACGAATTTTCCGGCCGGCGGCAGAGGATCGGGTATCACATTTTCTGAGTCTTCGAGCTTCCCGCATTTTCCGCGACTTGAGCGTTTCCGCGATATCCGCAATCGTCTGGGAATACCTGGCGCGCGACATCGCGTTACTGGACGCGCGGACCGCCATCGCAATACCGTTGTACTCGCACGGCGAAACGTTCGGCGCGCTGGTCGTTTGCTGGAGCGCGCCGGATTTATCGGAACACGACGACGACCTGCCGTTGCTCGAGGATCTAGGACGCCGCCTTTCGATCGCGATCGAACACGCCCGCACGCTCGAACGCGAACGCCGCATCGCGCAGGCGTTGCAAAGCGCGCTGCTGCCGCAGCCGGGAACGCTGCCGGTCGCTCCCGGTCTGACGTTCGACGCCGAATACCGCCCGAGTTCCAACGAAGCCGACGTGGGCGGCGACTGGTACGATGCGCTCACACTGCCCGACGGCGCGATCGCAATCAGCGTCGGCGATGTTACGGGGCGCGGCCTGCGCGCCGCGGGTCTCATGGGCAAGCTGCGGCAAGCGTTGGGAATGGCCAGTCTTTACGAACGCGACCCGGCGCGTATTCTGGATCTGGTCGATTTCAGTTTGCGCTCGCGAGGATCGTCGGCGATCGCAACCGCGTTCATCGGGATCGTCAGCGCGGATCGCACGCGCCTGCGTTATGCTTCCGCCGGCCATCCGCCGCCGCTGCTGCGGCGGGGGGGCGACGTTCTAGTCGAAGTCGCGTCGGACGGATTGCCGCTCGGCCTCCGCGACACCGATCGCGAGCAGAGTAAAGAGATCTCGCTCGACGGCGCGCAGCTGTTGCTATTGTATACCGACGGGCTCACCGAAGCGACGCGCGATTTGGCGTTCGGAGAACGGCGCCTGCGCGCGATTGCCGAGTCGTCGGCGATTCTATACGTGCGCAGCGCCGCACGTTTCGTGTGCGACGCCTGCCTGCCGCTTGCGGCGCAAGACGATACCGCCGTGCTGACCGTCCGTTTCGGCATGGGAACGCAATGGTCGTTCGATGCGGAAAACGCGCAGGCGGCGCACGAAGCGCGCACGCAACTGATCGCGTACCTGCGCGAACATGCGGATCCGCGCGGCGATTTCGAAGCTGCCGAACTCGTGTTCGGCGAATTGGTCGGTAACGTCGTCCGGCACGCGCCGGGCCCAATCGATGTCAAGATCGACTGGACCGGAACGTACCCGATGCTGCACGTGATCGATCGTGGAAAGGGCGTCGTGCGCAACCCCTCGCTTCCGAAGAATCCGCTCAGCGAATCCGGACGCGGGCTCTACATAATTTCACTGCTTACGCGCTCGCTGCGCGTGGAACGCATTCCCGGATACGGAAATCACATCGCCGCGGAACTGAACCTCGAGCGGCGCTGAGACCTAGACCTTCGGGCCGGCGTCCCGTTCGGCGAGTTTTCCGAGATTCTGGATGACGACCACGGCGATTACCGTGATGATCACGGCATATACCAGCTCGGCCCATATGCCGCTACCGGGTTTCAGAAACAACGCGATGAGATCCGTGATGAATTTGTTCCACGCGAGAGCGGCTATCAGGCCGAATGCGGCAGTGGCGAGTGCGATCATGGTCCCCAAATACGATGGTTTGACTTCCATGGTCATCTCCTCTCAGAGTGAAGCGGCTTGGACGCCGCGGAGGGATTGAATCCTGCTTGCCTCTTTTGTTGCAGTCATCCCTCCCGAGACGTAGATAAAAAAGAAAAGCCGCGGGATTACCGCGGCTTTTTGAAGTGTGGCGCTTCGGGCGACTACGCTTTGAGTTCGATGTCGACGCCGGCCGGCAGATCCAGGTGCATCAGCGCGTCCATCGTCTTCGGCGACGCTTGCAGAATGTCGATGAGCCGTTTGTGCGTGCGCATCTCGAAGTGTTCGCGCGACTTCTTGTCGACGTGCGGCGAGCGGTTCACGCAAAACCGGTTGATTTCCGTCGGCAACGGAACCGGTCCGCTGACGAACGCGCCGGTGCGCTTTGCGGTCTCGACGATCCGCTCCGCCGATTGGTCGAGCACTTTGTGGTCGTATGCCTTGAGGCGGATGCGGATTTTCTGCTTAGCCATTGCTGTTAGTCTTGAACCCCGACGACGACGCCTGCGCCGACCGTACGGCCGCCCTCGCGAATTGCGAAACGCAGACCCTCTTCGCACGCAACCGGCGTGATCAACTCCACTTCCATCGCAACGTTATCGCCGGGCATGACCATCTCGACGCCTTCCGGCAGTTTGATGGTTCCGGTCACGTCGGTCGTGCGGAAATAGAACTGCGGACGGTAGTTTGCGAAGAACGGCGTGTGGCGGCCGCCCTCTTCTTTCGAGAGGACGTACACTTCGGCTTTGAACTTCTTGTGCGGTTTGATCGAACCGGGCTTTGCGAGCACTTGTCCGCGCTCGATGTCGTTGCGATCAACGCCGCGCAGCAATACGCCGATGTTGTCGCCGGCGATTCCCGCATCCAGCAGCTTGCGGAACATCTCGATACCGGTGACGACGGTCTTCTTGGTCTCCTCTTGCAAACCGACGATCTCGACTTCTTCGCCGACCTTGATCTGCCCGCGCTCCACGCGGCCCGTGCCGACGGTTCCGCGGCCGGTGATCGTGAAGACGTCTTCAACCGGCATCAGGAACGGCTTGTCGGTTTCGCGGACCGGGTCCGGAATGTACTCGTCGACCGTGTCCATGAGCTTGAAGATCGGATCGGCATCCGGGTCGCCACGCTTGCCGGAGCTGTTGAGCGCTTTGAGCGCCGAGCCGCGAATGATCGGCGTCGTGTCGCCCGGGAACTCGTACTGGCTGAGCAGCTCGCGCACTTCCATCTCGACGAGCTCGAGCAGCTCTTCATCATCGACCATGTCGACCTTGTTCAGGAACACGACGATGTACGGAACGCCGACCTGTTTCATCAACAGAATGTGCTCGCGCGTTTGCGGCATCGGGCCGTCGGTTGCGGACACGACCAGGATCGCGCCGTCCATCTGAGCGGCGCCGGTGATCATGTTCTTGATGTAGTCGGCGTGGCCCGGGCAGTCGACGTGCGCGTAGTGGCGCTTCGCGGTCTCGTACTCTTGGTGCGAGATCGCGATCGTAATGCCGCGCTCTTTTTCTTCGGGCGCGTTATCGATGTCGTCAACGTTGCGCTTCTGAATGTTTGCGTTCTCGGTGGCGAGGCAATTGATGATTGCCGCGGTAAGCGTCGTCTTACCGTGGTCGACGTGCCCCGTCGTGCCGATGTTGACGTGCGGTTTGGTACGTTCGAATTTAGCCTTCGCCATGATTCGCTTTCGTTTTCCTTTTGTTTATTTTCGAGTTACTTTGGTTGTAATGACAGTTACTTAGGCAGCAGAGGTCTTCTTGCCGGCGGCTTTCGCCACGATCTCCTCTTCAACCGACTTCGGGGCCTTCTCGTAGTGCGAAAACTCCATCGTGTACGTCGCACGGCCTTGGGTTGCCGAACGCATGTCGGTAGCGTACCCGAACATCTCCGAGAGCGGAACGTGCGCGGTGATCACCTGCGCGCCGCCCGGCGCTTCTTCGGTTGCTTGAATCATTCCGCGGCGGCGATTCAAGTCGCCGGTGATCGCACCCATGTAGTCCTTGGGAGTGGTCACTTCCACTTTCATGATCGGTTCGAGCAAAATCGGGCCGGCTGCACGATTGGCTTCTTTCCAACCCATCGAGGCTGCAATCTTGAAAGCCATTTCCGAGGAGTCGACATCGTGGTACGAACCGTCGAAGGCTTCGACCTTGAAGTCGAGCACCGGATAGCCCGCAAGGACGCCGGCTTGCGAAGACTCGCGGATGCCTTCTTGTACGGCCTTGGCGTATTCTTTCGGAACCGCGCCGCCCACGATCTTCCACTCGAAGACGAAGCCGCTTCCGACTTCACCCGGTGAAACGCGCAGCCACACGTCGCCGTACTGACCTTTGCCGCCCGACTGGCGGACGAACTTGCCCTGCTTTTCGACGGTCTTCGTGATCGCTTCTTTGTATGCGACCTGCGGTTTGCCCACGTTCGCTTCGACTTTGAACTCGCGGCGCAAGCGATCCAGAATGATTTCCAGATGCAGCTCGCCCATGCCGCCGATAATCGTCTGCTGCGTCTCTTCGTCGGTGTGCATGCGGAACGTCGGATCCTCTTGCGCTAAGCGCTGGAGGCCCTTACCGAGCTGATCTTGATCGCCCTTGGTTTTCGGCTCGATCGCTTGATGGATGACCGGTTCCGGAAAGGTGATCGATTCGAGCATAATCGCGTGCTTTTCATCGCACAGCGTGTCGCCCGTGCGCGTGTCGGTCATGCCGACCGCCGCCGCAATGTCGCCGGCGCCGATCGCATCGATGTCTTCACGATGGTTCGCGTGCATCCGCAGAATGCGGCCGATGCGCTCTTTCTTGCCGGAACGCGAATTATAGACGTACGAGCCTTTTTCGAGCGTGCCGGAATATACCCGGAAGTACGTGAGATTTCCGTACGGGTCGGTTGCAATCTTGAACGCGAGCGCCGCGAACGGTTCGTTGTCGTCGGGCTTGCGAATGATCTCGGCTTCGGTTTTCGGATCCTTACCGACGATGGGCTTGGCATCGAGCGGCGACGGCATGTACTCAACGACGGCGTCGAGCAGCGGCTGCACGCCCTTATTCTTGAAAGCCGAACCGCAAAGCATCGGCAGAACCGTACCCGCGATCGTCGCCTTGCGAAGCGCTTCCTTCATGCGATCGATCGGCAGGTCTTTGCCGTCGAAGAACATCTCGAGCAGTTCTTCGTCTTGTTCGGCGATGTTCTCGACCAAGTTCTGACGCCACTTGAGCGCGAGCTCTTTGAGTTCGCCGTCCGCGTCGGTCACCGGCTCCTGGGCCATGGTGGAACCAAGGTCGTCCGTGTAGACGATCTTCTTCATCGTGAAGAGGTCGACGACGCCCTTGAAGTTGTCTTCGGCACCGATCGGCACTTGAATCGGCGTCGCGTTGGCGCCGAGTCGTTCTTTGATCTTGTTGACGGCATTGAAGAAATCGGCGCCCATGCGGTCCATCTTGTTGACGAAGATGATCCGCGGCACTTTGTACTTGTTGGCCTGACGCCATACCGTTTCGGACTGCGGCTGTACCGCAGCGACCGAGTCGAATAGGGCGACGAGTCCGTCGAGCACGCGCAGCGAACGTTCAACCTCGACCGTGAAGTCCACGTGGCCAGGCGTATCGATGATGTTGATTCGGGTTTCGCGCCACGTGCACGCCGTAGCGGCGGACGTGATCGTGATGCCGCGCTCCTGTTCCTGGACCATCCAGTCCATCGTCGCGGCGCCGTCGTGCACTTCACCGATCTTGTGCGTGCGGCCCGTGTAGAACAGAATGCGTTCGGTGCACGTCGTCTTGCCCGCGTCGATGTGCGCGGCGATACCGATATTGCGTGTCCGCTCGAGCGGAAATTCCCTTGCAGCCATGATCTTTTCTATGTTCTAAAAGTTACCAGCGGTAATGGGCGAACGCTTTGTTCGCCTCGGCCATCTTGTGCGTGTCCTCGCGCTTCTTGATCGAAGCGCCTTGATTGTTTGCCGCATCCATGAGCTCGGCAGCAAGCTTCTCTTCCATCGAGCGGCCCGCGCGGACGCGTGCAAACCCGATCAGCCAGCGCATCGCCATCGCTTGGCGGCGGTCCGGACGAACTTCCATCGGAACCTGATATGTCGCACCGCCGACGCGCCTGGGGCGCACTTCCACGAGGGGCATCGCGTTCGAAAGCGCCTGCGAAAACACGTCCATCGCTTCACGGCCGGTCTTCTCGGATACGATGTCCAGCGCCCCGTACGTAATCTGCTCGGCCAATGACTTCTTGCCGCGCAGCATCACCTTGTTGATGAAGCGCGAGAGCACTTTCGAGTTGAAGCGCGGGTCCGGCAGAATCTGCCGTTTGGGCGCGGGTCCTTTACGTGGCATTACTTCTTTCTAACGTCTTTCGTAGCTCAGGAATGCTTCGGGCGGCTCGGCGTGACTAGCGAATTATTTCTTGGCGGAGCGCTTGGCGCCGTACTTCGAACGGCCTTGTTTGCGGTTCGCGGTCCCGGACGTATCCAGCGTACCGCGAATGATGTGATACCGCACTCCCGGCAGATCCTTGACACGGCCGCCGCGAACGAGCACGACGGAGTGTTCTTGAAGGTTGTGGCCGATGCCCGGGATGTAGGCCGTAACTTCTTCGCCGTTCGTCAACCGGACGCGCGCGACTTTGCGCAGTGCGGAATTGGGCTTCTTCGGCGTCACGGTCTTGACTTGCGTGCACACGCCGCGGCGCTGCGGATTGCCCGCCACCTCGAACGTCCGCAAGGGCAGGTCGGGATGACCCGGTTTCGGTCCGGTTTGAATCACCCGGAACGCCGGGGTTTTGACCTTCTTTTCTGCTTTTTGACGGCCCTTACGAACCAGCTGACTGATGGTCGGCAACGTTACTCCTTACCACGCACACAAAGTCGGCCACACCATCGGTGAGACCGAACTTTGGGAGTATAGCAAGGAGTACGGGCCCCGTCAAATAGACACCAGGCGGCCAATTTCCCCGGTTTTATGCAGGCATACTGACGCCCGATTGCTCTTTTCCGCCGCTCGCCATTATCAAATGAAGAGACGCGGCCGCCATCCATACGACGAAGAGCGCTAGCAGCGCGATCCCGATTACCGGGTTATCGGCCGGGATCCCCGTCGGATAGAACATCCCCAGCGTCAGAACCGCTTGGCCGAGCGCCGTGAGGTAGCCCAGCCATACCAGCCAAGCCGCGCCCGACCCATGACGCCGCATCGAGTGCGCAACCGCGAAAACGAAAATCGCGATCGTCATCGACAAGAACGGGCCCGCCGCGAGCGCCTCGAGCGCCCAAATAAAGGTAAGGCCGCCCCCGAGCGGGGTGCGATAGGCCAACGCCGTGACGACCAGGCTGGCGACCAACGCCGACGCTGCAATGAAGGCGCTGGTTATCAGAGCATATGTGGGCAGGCCGTCATCTCTGGCGGAGGTACGGCGCAAGAATGCCGCCATTCCGACTGCAAACCACAGAAAAAACGCCGCGATGGGAAAGGACAGCCAACCGCCGGCAATCAGGCCTTGGCGATGTGTGCTAAGGTACGCGCCGATCGTCGAAGGGTCGGCGTTCATGGGCGGCGGGACGCCGCCGGCAAAGATTGAGACGATCAGCAGCACTACGAACGAGAGGCCGGCCCAGCCCTTGGAATGCTGGGCGTGCAAGTTGGTCATTGCAAGCCACCTCCGGGGCGGTGTCATTACCGCAAGAAGTCTGCCGATCGCCTTTCGGCGCAAAGCAAGCGGCCCCCGCATCGCGGGACCCGGGCAGGCTGTCGATCGTAGGCCCGGCGCCTCCGCATCTCCATGGTTCCGCCGACACTCCGCGCATCCGTGCGCTGCGCGATACCTCAGGATGACGAGTAGTCATGGTGAGGCATCGAACCACCCCGAGGTATCGAGGGGTGTTTGCGATCATTCTAGCCCTTCGATTCCTCAGGGCCCTTCGATACCTCAGGATGACGAGGATACCTCAGGATGACGGGGATGCCTCAGGATGACAAGCCGTCCTCCGATACCTCATGATGACGAATGTGAGATTAGGGGTCTTAGACGGGCTGCGCGGTATCGCCGTGCTGCTCGTGCTTTGGTATCACATTTGGGAGATTTCGTGGCTGCCGGCGCCGCTGAGCTCGCTGCAATTTCTCCCCGAAACCGGATTTGCCGGCGTCGACCTCTTCTTCTTTATCAGCGGCTTCGTGATCGTGTATCCGTTCGTGAAGGCCGCGTTGCGGAACGAGCCGCAACCCGGCTGGGCGCAATTCGCGTACCGGCGAACGATCAAAATCGTCCCATCGTACGCCTTGTCGATCGTGGTCGCCGTTGCTATCGGCTACGCGCAGTTCTCCTCTGCCGGCGACGCGCTGCGGAACATCGGTACGCATCTCCTCTTCATCCACACCTGGTGGCACGACACATACGGGTCTATTAACGGTGTCCTGTGGACGCTTGCCGTCGAGGTCGAATTCTACGCGGTCTTCCCGCTGCTGTGGGCCGCGTTCTCGCGCCGCCCGTTTTTGACGGCTGCCGGGATGGTCTTCGCAGCGCAGGCCTATCGTACGTACGCCGCATCGTGCTGCTGGAGCACGTCGACGGAGCTGATGATTCAGAATCTTCCGGGGTATCTGGACGTCTTCGCGGCCGGAATGATTGGCGCATACCTTTACGTGAGGCTTCGCGAACGTTCCGGCGGGCGAACGACGCAAACGCTGTGGACGTTTGCAGCGATCGCCGGCTTTATGGTTTTGACTGAATTGCTGCAGAATCTCTGGGCAATGCGCACAGCCGATCAATGGTCGACGGCATGGGCGATCCACAACCGCACGCTGGTTGCCGTCGCATTCTTGCTGATGGGTTTAGGGTCGTTGCTCGCGTTACCGTTTTGGCGAAGCATCATTGCGAATCCCGTTCTGCTGTTCTTCGCGGCGATTTCGTACAATCTGTACTTGTACCATCAGATCTTCGCGCGCGAACTGCTAAAATGGCGTTTCCCGAACTACTCGGGCGCAAACGAGCATCTGGATCCGCATTGGCAAATCAGCTACACGATCATCGCATTTACCGTCACCATCGTGCAGGCAACGATCGTCACGTACGCTTTCGAGCGCCCACTGCTCCGCGTGCCTTTGGAATACTGGCGCGGCCTCGTGGCGCGAAAACGAACGGCGCGGGCACTACCCGACGTGTGACCAACCACGAGCGCGGATTCGCACTGCTCGAACCCGCTATCGCCGCCGCCGTTGTAGCGATCGGCGCGGCGGGTGCCCTTTATGCTCTAGCCGCATTCGGCCGTTTTTCAACGCACGAAACCGGCGCCGTCCGAACCGCCGCCACAGTCGTTGCCGAACAGACGCTTCGCGTGGCGCAAAATGTTTGGAAATACGGTAGTCCCGGCAACGCACCCACCGGTAACGCAACGGTTTCCGTACCCGTCGCTGTACCGGGCGCCGCGCCTGCGATGGTACCGATGACGATCGTCACGACGATAACGCCGGCGGGTGCGTCGCAATCGCAGATTGCCGTAACCGTTTCATATACGCCCGACGCATTTCATACCGGAGACGCCGGCTCGGTCAGTGTATCGGGAATCGCGTCCGTCAAAGCGCCATTACCGGGATCGAAGCTCCGCGATCCGTCGCCCGTCCCCGCGCCGAGCGGCGCGCCGTAGTGCTGCTCAATGCGTTGTTCTGTACGGCGTTGATCGCGGCCGTTGCGATGACGACGTTGTCGGCGGGAATGGCGATCGCGCGTTCGGGAGCGCACCGCCTTGCGGAATCGCTCGTCGCGGGCGGCTATCAAACCGCGATCGGGTCCGTGGAAACACGCCTCTCAGCCGACATGCAAAACGGCGGGCTGCCGTCACCCCTTCCGGCTCCGACCGCTTTACCCGCGCAGTGCGCCGGCAGCGACTGCAAGTACTCGATCTCGGAAACCGTCGCTTTTACATCCTCGCTCGCCGCGCCGGCAAGCACGTGCGATACGTTTAACACGAACTGCGCGCAAGCCGAACAAGGAAACCCGTATATCGGCGAGAGCCGCGTAACCTCGCACGTGACGATTGTCGTTTCGGATGCGAACGGCAATTCGCTCGTAACCCGCGCGGCCGATTTGACGTTCCGAACGTTTCACCGGCCGCCGTACGTTTCGTTCGCCGGATTTCGCGACGAGAACTTCGACGACGTCGCTTCCGATCGTGCCTCGGGCGACGACGGCGGTATTGCGGCTTCCACCCCAGACCCATGCGCGAGTGACGCGCCGGGCACCGCCGACGACACTTCGGTGCGCGTCGCGTACGAAAATTCGCAGAGCAACGCATGCATCGACGGCAGCGCCTTTCAATCGCAGCCGTATTCGCAGCCGTCTACGGCGCCGGCTGGATGGTCCCCGTGAGTTATGCGAATCGTGCTAGTGCGCCCGCAACTTCATCCGGCTTTTCGACCGGCAAGTTGTGACCGGCGTCGCGCAACGCGACGAACAAACTGGCGGCGATCTGTTGAGCGACTTCACGGCGCGCGCGAGCGGCGGGAATCAACGGATCTTGCTCTCCCGCTATACACAGCGCAGGAACCGATATACTCGGCAGGCGATCGCGAAAGTCGACAAAACGGCCGCGATCGTACCACCCGATCCAATGCTCGCGCTGCGCGAGCAACGCATCTTCGACAATGCGTTGCATGCTTTCCGGAGGTATCGCAGCGCGCATGCCGGCGCGTTGAAACGCTTCAATCCGGGCGCGTCTCCCGTAAACCTCGAGCGCGGTCCGGCGGTGCCGCTCGCTGCGTGCGCGCTCGTATGCGGTTCCCGACGCTACCAGCACCAGTTTATCGAGATTCACCGGACCTTCGCTCGCGAGAAACTGTGCAACTTTTCCGCCCATCGAATGTCCCGCGACGATAACCGGAGCGTCAATCGATGCCAGCGCAGCGCGGGCGTCCGAGACGTACCCTTGCAAATCGTGGCCTTCCAGCGGACGGTCCGAGAGACCGCATCCGCGGAAATCCAGCAGGTGGAGCGTGAAACGCGAGGCATCGAGCCGGGCTGCGACGTCGTACCACATGCGCCGCGCGCTAATCCAACCGTGCAGCATCAGGACATGCTGCGGCCCGTTTCCGCGCCGTTCCAGGCACAATTGCACGCCGCCGTTGTCGACAAAGCTCAGCACGTGCCAGGAAGTTTTCCGCCCGATGGGTATGCCCTTCGCGGTGATCGACCGGCGTCTGCTCCTTTATCTCGGTCTGGCCTATACCGTTGCGGCGTGGTCGCTCAACACGATCGCCATCAAGTTTGCGGTGAAGGCAATGGATCCGCTGGCATTTACCGGCCTGCGCTTCGTGTTGATGACGCCGCTTGCGTTTGCATTGGCCGGAGCCCTCGGTGAACGCGTACGGATCTATCGCGAAGATCTTCCGCTGCTGTTAGCCTGCGGCGCATGCGGATACGGCGTATATCAGTATCTTTGGGTCATCGGGCTGGCGCACACCACGGCTTTCGCTTCCGCCCTTTTGGCTTCGATGGCGCCCGTGATCACGCTGGCGATCGTCGCGTTCGCCAGGACGGAACGCGTTCGAAGCGGACGGTGGGCCGGCGCGCTGCTCGCATTGTTCGGCGTTGCGGTGTTCGAAGGGCTCTTTGCGCGGCGAATCACGTTCCGCATCGGTGACGCCCTAACGCTGGGATCGGCGGGAATCTTTGCGGTTTTCAACGTTCTCAGTGCGCGTCTGGTCGGCCGCTACACACCGGTGGCGCTCGTTGCGATATCCATGGCGATCGGCACGCTGATGATTCTGCCCGGTGCGATACCGCGAATGATCGCTCAAGATTGGCGGCACGTCGGCGCGCTGGATTGGGCGATTCTCGGTTACGCAACCATATTTCCAATCGTTCTTACGTATCCGGTTTGGAGTTACGCCATCTCGCAGATCGGAGCCGGACGCGTATCGATGTTTCAATTCGGCGTTCCCGTGTTGACCGGTTTCCTGAGCATCCCGCTGCTCCATGCACGGATCGATCCGCACGAAATCCTCGGCGCGGCAATTTGCATCGCCGGCATGGCGATATCGCAGCTGCTGGGCAAGTACTCGCTGCGCGCCCTTTGGGCAAAACGCACAGTTCCTTGGGGACGTTGACGACGGCGCAGGATGACTACGGCCCCGTAGAGAGAAATTTGCCGCAGATGAACCGGCGTTTGTGGTACTGGCTGCTCGTCATCCCGTTTGCAGCAACGCTCGTTCCGCCGATCTATGCGCGGCGCGCGCCCGAATTCCTAGGCTTTCCGTTCTTCTATTGGTACCAGATCGTCTGGATCGTACTCTCCGCGCTGATCGTGTGGATCGTGTACGCCGCGACGCGCGAGCCCGAGCGTGAATAGCGGGACCGTCATTTTCGCGCTCCTCGTCCTGGGCGTCACCGTAATGGGATTTTTAGCCGCACGTTGGGCGGCCGCCGGTGTTGACTCGCTGGATGAATGGGCGCTGGGCGGGCGCCGCTTTGGAACGCTGGTGGCATGGTTTCTGATCGGCGGCGATCTGTATACCGCGTACACCTTCATCGCCGTGCCGGCACTCGCGTTCGGAGCGGGCGCCATTGCGTTCTTTGCAGTGCCGTACACGACGATCGCGTATCCGCTGGCGTTCGTGGTGATGGCCCGTTTTTGGACGATCGCCAAACGCCGCGGCTATGTTACCGCCGCGGACTTCGTGCACGACCGCTTCGGCAGCCGCGCATTGGAGCTGGCCGTCGCGCTGACCGGCGTTGCCGCGACGATGCCGTATATCGCGCTGCAAATGATCGGCATGCGATCGGTCTTGGTGCAAATGGGCCTTGCGCCGGCGGCAGCTGCTGCTCGATCCGGCGCGCCGCTCTCACTGGTGGTTCCGCTCGTATTGTTGGCGGCATACACCTACACCAGCGGCCTGCGCGCTCCCGCACTGATCGCGTTCGTCAAAGACACGCTAATATACATCACAGTCATCGCGGCGCTGGTGATCATTCCTCCGGCGCTCGGCGGCTGGCACAGCGTCTTCAATTCAGCGCAGACGGCCTTGGCGGCGATGCCCAAACCGGCGTCGATTATTTTGGGTCCCAACCTCTACTTTGCATACGCGACGCTCGCATTCGGCTCGGCGATGGCGCTCTTCATTTATCCGCATACCGTAACCAGCGTCCTGAGTGCAAAGAGCGCGGGGGTTATACGCCGCAACTGCGCGCTGCTGCCGCTCTACAGCCTCCTGCTGACGTTCATCGCACTGCTCGGGTACTGCGCTCTTGCAGCCGGAATTCACATAAAAGACAACAACTTAGCAATCCCGCAGCTGTTCAGCCGCTTCTTCCCGCAGTGGTTCGCCGGCGTGGCATTTGCCGCGATCGTTATCGGTGCGCTAGTACCCGCGGCAATCATGGCGATCGGTGCCGCAAACCTTTTCGCGAGCAACATCTTGCGATCGTTCCGCTCGCGCGCGGAGCGTCCGCCGGTAGAAACGCGCGTGGCGCGCTATCTTGCGCTCGGCGTGCTTGCAGGGGCGTTTGCAATCGCGGTGTTCGTCAGGTCCGATTTCTCGATCGACTTCCAATTGCTCGGCGGTGCGTGGATACTACAGATCTTCCCGGCCACGATTCTCGGACTCTATACGCGCCGATTTCACTCCGCAGCGCTGTTCTGCGGCTGGGTAGCCGGGATCGCGTGCGCGACGTGGATGGTGACCTCGACGGCATACAAATCGGTATTTGCGCTTCACGTCGGCGGCACCGCGATTCCCGGGGCCGCAATGTTCTACGCACTCTTCCTCAATTTGGCGGTCGCGGTGCTCTTGAGCGCGGTATTGAATCTGCGGGCCAATTCCCGCGAAATAGACTTTACGACGGCGGCGGATTACGCATGAAGCGAACCATACAACCCAAGTCCTGGAAAGAGCCCAGAGGTTACAGCAACGCGATTGCCGCGCGAGGCGACCTTGTTTTTATCGCCGGGCAAATCGGCTGGAACGAGTCCGAGACGATCGTTTCTTCGGATTTTGCGGAACAGGCCGCTCAAGCGCTCCGGAATATTGCCGAAATTCTTCGAGAGGCGGGAGGTGCGCCGGGCGACCTGGTCCGCCTGACTTGGTACGTGACGGACAAGCACGAATACCGCGCGGCGCGCAAGCGGCTGGGCACGCTCTATCGCGAGATTTTGGGCGACGCGATGCCCGCGATGGCGCTGGTCCAAGTGGCGGCGCTGTTGGAAGACGAGGCGAAAGTGGAGATCGAGGCGACGGCAGTAATAGGAAACGGCGCACAGACGTGATTCGCGGAATCGGCCTGCGCGGCGCGATCTCGGTCAATATGATTACGATGATCGGGATCGGACCGCTCATCACCTTGCCGCTCGTTCTCTCCTATTTGAACGGTCCACTCTCGCTGATCGGCTGGATCGCCGGCGCACTGGTGTCGATGTGCGACGGCCTCGTCTGGGCGGAGCTCAGTTCCCGCTACCCGGGATCGGGCGGCACGTACATTTACCTGCGAGAGATTTTCGGCCGCGAGGGCTGGGGCCGGTTATTGGCCTTTCTTTTCAATTGGCAGTTCGTCTTTTACGCGGCGCTGATCATCGCGAGCGGGTACATCGGCTTTGCAAACTACGCTGCGTTCCTTTTTCCCGTGCTCGCGCAGCCCATCGCACACGACGCTCTCGCCGTCGGCATGGGAATCGTTACGATCGTCCTCGTGTACCGAAAAGTCACGGTGTTGGAACGGCTCAGCTTCGTCTTTTTCTTGGCCGCGACGGGCACGCTGCTGCTGATTATCGTCGCGGGACTCTCGCATCCGAACTTTCATCAGGCGTTCGCCCTGGGGCGCCCCCTTTCGTTCGGCATCGGTTTCATCTTCGGGTTGGGTCAGGCGCTCGTCATCACAATGTACGATTATGCCGGCTACAGTCAGAGCGCGCTGATGGGCGACGAAGTCATCGAACCGCTCAGAACGATCCCGCGGTCGATCATCGTCTCGATTATCGTGCTGGCGCTGCTCTATATCGGCCTGCAGCTTTCGGTTCTGGTTACCGTGCCGTGGCAGCAGTTAGTGGGCAAGAACCCCGGCGACGTCGCGCCGAACGCGCAGTTTATCGCGGCAACGATAGTCTCGCATTCGTGGGGCCCGTGGCAAGCGAAATTCGTGACCTTCATGATTTTGGTCACGGCGTTTGCTTCAGCCTACGGCAGTCTGGCCGGCTTCGCGCGTATCCCCTACGCGGCGGCGGTCGGCGGCGAATTCTTGAAGCCCTTTGCGACGCTGCATCCGACGGGGCGCTTCCCGTCGGTCTCGGTGCTGATCATCGGCGCGTGCACGCTGCCCTTCTCGCTGTTCTCGCTCAACGACGTCATTACGTATTTGACGACCGGTATCGTGCTGATTCAAGGTATAGCGCAGATCGTCGCGCTGCTGGTAATGCGTTCGCGCGGAGAGCATCCGCCGTTTCGTATGTGGCTTTATCCGCTGCCGCCGCTGATCGCGCTGGTCGGCTGGCTGTACGTCTTTTACAATTCGGGTTGGAAAGCGATCGGCTTCGGCGTCGCGACACTGGCGGCGGGCTGCATCGTGTATCTGTTCACGGCACACGCACAACGCGCGTGGCCATTTTTGGAGCAGCCCGCCGTCACGTAAACGCCGGCGCTAGTAGTGGAATTCGCCTTTCGGCGGCGTCTGCAGCCACACGACCAAATCCCAAATCGACGGCATATCGAAGACGGTCGCCACGTCCTGTGCCGTTTGCGCCTTATGCATTCTCACTAAATCGTCGATGGTCGGATGCGCCGGGTCTCCACCCGCCTTTTTGAATACCGGAGCCATGATGTATTTATCGTAGGTCATCTTCCCCGTGGCGGGATCGCGCAGCACGTAATGCACGTGATCGTCAAACTCGTACCAGCGGCCGGGATTTACGCCGAAGAGATTCGGGCGTTGGCCTTTCGTATACGGAACCGAAAAATCGGCGCCCATCAATTTCCCGCTCTTGTCGTACCAAAGCTGACTTGGGGTCGTGGGATCGGTCGAGGTCCAATGCAAATTTGCATAACTAATTGCGCCCGTTTCATCGGGGTTCGTGTACCGCACGTAGCCGGCTTTTTCGGCATCGGCGGCGGTTGGAAAACGCTTGGTGAGGTCGGTTCTTACGCTTTGAACGAATGCCGTTTCTGATGCACTAAGCGGCCCGGTATAGGTTTGATCTTGATCGGCCGCGGCGACGGCGGTAAGCGCCATCGACGCCACAGCCAAGGCACATACGAATCGGAGCATGTATCGGGTCCTCCGGTACGGTGGAGTTTTACTTCACTATACTATAGAACCCCGGTGACAGCTACGTTCCCTTGTCGGCTCCCACGTAGCGTATCCATTTGACAATGAACTGCGGCGCGGTTGAAAACGCGGCGGCGTCGCCGTACACCATATAGATTTCTCCGCCGGGCACTTTGCGGTGGAACGCCGCCGAGAGATTCCAGCCGTCGACGAACGCCGGCGTGCCCGAAAGTTCCGGTGGTGTGCCGATAATGCGGCGCACGCCGATTGCAAACGACTGATTCGCTCCGCTCTGGTACGCGTAACTGAACCGCTCGAGCCACTGGGTATACCGGGATCCCGCATCGGTAAACTGGTCCGTGTCATCGGCCTCGAGCGTTACCAAGCCGCGCGCGCCCAAATGCAGCGAAGCGGTGCGCGACCACGAATGCAGCGTGCCCGGCCCAAAGCGCCCGGTGTTGAACGATATCCAGTCGGGCGCGTTGCTGTTGAGATTATATGATAATTGCACGCCTTGCTGATTGACCGGCGCAAAAACCGCCGGAACGGATCCTTGTGCCGGCACCAAGAGATACGACGACCCGGACGACGCTTGCAGATTGAATAGCGTTCGCGTCGTGACCGAGATCGATGCGCCGGTATCGGTTTGGTCCAAGACGCCCGTATGGTCGTGGTAGCGATCCAGGTTGCCGCTGATCTGCACGTCGGTAATCGCCGCCTGCGGATTCAACTTAAAGTCGCGGAACGCGTTGACGTCGTAGCCGGCGATGTCGGGATGCTGCACGATGCCGTCGAACGGATTGAAGAACTCGCCGACCTTGCGGATCGCTGCGTAAACGCCGCTGTTGGGCGTGTAGTACGCCGCGCCCGCCTCATATCGCTGCGCTTGCCTTCCGTTCGCGACGGCGGATCCGGTATCGTCGGCATAACGGACGTATTCAAACACGTGCTTCAGATTATCGTGCTGCAGCGTGAATCCGGTAATGTCGTCATGGACGCCCGGAAGATCGGCGCTGGTCCGCATCACGTCGAACGAGGTTTGCTGGTTGGGCGAAACATAGTTCACCGCTTGTGCGGTATCGAGCCGCGAGGCGCCGACGGCGTCGTACGCTGCGTAGCTGAACAACCCGTTTTGGCCTTCGACCGCGTAACCGTCGCGCGGCGTCGGAATGTTCGGCGTGTACAGCTCGAGGATCCCGGGGCAGCCGACGCACGTGCCGTTCGGATAGTTATAGAAATTTGCGCCCTGCGTGAAGAATGGCCGCACCTCGTTGAAGATGCGCTGGAAAGCGGTCGGCGAGATGGTTTGCTGATCCACTTCCACGTTCGAAAAATCAGGATGAATCGTTCCTACGAACGACGTGCCCGAAAAGAGCGGCACTGAAAAATCCGCACCCGCGCGCGAGGTCGATCCGCCGGCGGAGGGCGACGCAGCCGAGCCGAGCGCGTAGAATCCGATCCGCGGCTTTGCCTTTAACGCTGCGAGCCGCGGCAAGCCGTTCGCATGCCCGGAGTAATTGACGTCATTGAAACCTTGCTGATTGGGACCGTAGCTCCAGACGTACGAAATATTGGTGGCGGGCTCGTAACGAATGAGCTGCACGCGCCATCCGCCCGAACCGGTGCCGTGCATCACGGCCAGCGGGATCTTCATGTTGATGACGTAGCCGCCGGGAACGATCTTGCCCGCCGACTGCCATGTGGGTTCGAATGAGTTGTTCTCGGTTGAGTACTCATAATGCGTGCCGATAGGCGTGGACGTAAACTTGTACCGGAAACCGCTCGTGCCGTTGGGCCACAAGTCGATTTGAAACTCGTCGTCCGTGTCCAAGCCGACCATGTCGGTGTGCTCGGTCGCGCGAACCGGAATGCTTTGCTTGGCGTCGATTCCGACGTATAAATACGCCGCATCGGCCATGAGATAAACCGACGTCGTTTCGGCGGCCGGCTTTAAATCGCGCAAATTGTATGTCAATTGAACGACTTTCGCGCTCTTCCACGCGAGACTCGACAGCGTTCCGTCGATGGGGGTGCCGACTGCGCCGCCGGAATTTCTACATTGCCGATGTACGTGGACGGAAATCCCTCCGCCGCGCGGACACCACCCCATAAAGACAAAACGAAAACCAGCGAGAGGACAAACGTCTTTCTCAACTCGGACCCCCTAGTAGCAGCGGGAAGTCTTAAATTCTTAGTTGATGATACCGTAGGGGGTCCGAGTTGTCAACTAATTTTTTAGGTACTGAGGAACCGGGGGCGTACGATCGACACGGGGCTCAGGACCACGGAGGCGCGGCGGAGCCGGGCGAGGCCACATTTTGCGGTGGCTTCGGCCGGCTCAGCCGCGCTTCGACAGGCTCAGCGTGACACAGCGGTTCAGCCGCGCTTCGACAGGCTCAGCGTGACGCCAATCTACAGTCCCAAGTCGCTGATGAACGCATTCGTAAACCCGAGCGTCCCAGCCTGACCGTAGCTGTTGCACGTGGGCGAAGCCGCGCCCGGCGCGCAGTCGACGTCGCGATCGAACGACCAGAAGTGCACGCCTGCAAGGCCCTGTTGTTTCACAAAGCTCGACGCGGTTTGAACGTCGGCAATCGTGAACGTTTCGCCTTGCGTATCGTTGCCGCCGATCATCGGCGTCAGCTCGATCCGGCTATACGGAATGCCTTCTTGGGAATTCAGATCCTTCGCCGCCTGCACCGCGGATTGGCCCATTTCACAGGCGCCGTTCACGACGACGCAATTGCTCGAATTCGCGGATCCGTAGTCCATGGTCATCAGGTTGATGGTATAGTTGCCGCCCAGGCCGTGGCTCTTGATCGAGTTCACGACCTCGATGCCCAGCTGGTTGAGTGCCGGGTTCGCACTGCCGCCCAGCGTGGCGATGGTGAAACTGAACCGCATCTTCGGATACGTCGATTCGGCCGCTTGCACGTCGGCAACGAGGTTATCGATGTCGCTCTGCGATTGCCCGCCCTCGATGTCGAAATCGACCCCGAGCATGTTGGACGTGTAATACGTCTTGATGAACGAAAGGAACCCGCCGGTACTTGGGCACGTGAACACGCCGTTCGCGCCGCCGGTTGAGATGATGTAATACTTGCCGCTGCTTACGAACGACGACATGTTCGCGCTCGCTAAACTCGGCCCGGATACACCTGCCCAGCTTTCCGATCCGCACGTCCCCGTCGCAAACGCCAGCGTTACTGCCGTATTGTGCGACGGCATAACGTTTACCAGCGGCTGTTGCGAACCGGTGACGTCCGTCGAGATCACGTTGTTGTTCCAGTTCATGTTGATCGACGTGTCTTTGTACTGGCTAAACACGAATCCTGACGGAGGCGGTCCCGTCGGCGTGCTGGTGGGCTTGGGAGTCGGCGTCGGAGTGTGATTCGGCGAAGGCGTCGGTGTCGGTCCTCCGCACGGACCATCCTTCACCCACGGTTGTCCGCTGCCCGGCGGCCCGTTGTTGGTCGACGGATTTTGACCTTGCGTCCAATATGCCGCGGTGTAGTTGACGCCCGCATACGAAACGTTCGCGCCGCCGTTGTACGCCGTGCTGCTATTCCAAGCCGGATAACAGTTTCCGGATGGTGTCGACGTCGGTGTCGGCGACGGACTCGGTGAATGCGACGGCGTCTTCGTCGGTGAAGGACTCGGGGACGGAGTTCCCGCTCCACACGGTCCGTCGTCTTGCCAGAGCGTATTTACCGTCGGATTATATCCGCTTCCGGCATAGTCTGTTTGATTGACCAGCGCGGTGTAGTTGTGGCCATTGTAGCTCACCACCGTGCCGGCAGTATAGTACACGTTTTGCTGCCATGCCGGCGCGCACGCTTGCGCGGCGGCGCGATGCTGCTGCTCCGTCGTCGCGGGCGTCACGTTCTGCGAACCGCCGCCGCATCCGGCGAATACGAGCGCAATAGCAAACAGAAGGTAGAATCGGCGCATGCACAGACCCTCCACGTAAATTGCAGCCGTAGAAAAAGCAAGCCGGTCCGGGGCGCAGGCCCCTACCGGCTTGTCGTTACAGAATACCGCGCAAATGGAGTTTCGTAAAGAGAGCGGGGAACGGTTGCTAGTCGTTCATTCGGATGCGGCCTGCTCTCGCAAACGAAAGCGCTGAACTTTGCCGGTCTCGGTGCGCGGCAATTGCGTGACGAATTCGATTTCGCGCGGCGTCTTGAACGGCGCGATGCGCGATCGCACGAAATCTTGCAGTTCGGCAGACTTCGATGCATGGGGCACGTGCGCGTTTGCAAGCACCACGTACGCCTTTACGATGTTGGTGTGGTGTTCCGGATCCGGCTTCGCGACGACTGCGCATTCTTTGACGTCGGCGTGGGCGAGCAACGCTTCTTCGACCTCCGGCCCCGAGATATTGTAGCCCGCGGATATAATCATGTCGTCGATCCGCGCTACGTAGTAAAAATACCCGTCCTCATCGATGCGATACGCGTCGCCGGGATAGTTCCACCCGCCGCGTACGTACGTTCGTTGGCGATCGTCGTCCAGGTACCGGCATCCCGTCGGGCCCTTCACCGCAAGGCGTCCCACCTCTCCCGGCGGCAGAGCGTTTCCGTCGTCGTCGTGAATTTGTGCAACATATCCGGGTACGGCGCGCCCCGTTGATCCGGCAATCGCGTCCTCTTCGGGCGATCCGATGAAGATATGCAGCATTTCCGTGCTGCCGATGCCGTCGAGAATCTTGATACCCGTGCGCTCGTGCCACGCGTTCCACACGGAGCGCGGAAGCGTCTCCCCGGCGGACACGCATGTACGCAGCGATGAAAGATCGTATTTTGTTGCGTTTTCGCTCATCGCGCGGTAGGCGATCGGCGCGGTGAACGCAACGTTTACGCCGTGCGATTCAATCGCTGCGAGCAATTCCTCCGGGGGCGCCTTCTCCAGCAGGAGCGTCGCTGCGCCGATATACAGCGGAAACAGCAGCAAGCCGCCTAACCCGAACGTGAAGCCCAGCGGCGGGCTTCCGATGAACAGATCGCCGCGCTCTGCCTTGAGCACGTGCGTACCATAGGTATCGCACGTTGCGAGCATGTCGCGATGGAAGTGCATCGCCGCCTTTGGTTTTCCCGTGGTTCCGGAGGTGAAGCCGATGATCGCGACGTCGTCCGCGGCCGTCTCGGCATTTACAAAGTCATCTTCTTTGCGCTGCATGCGCTCTTCCAAATCGCCCTCGTTGAAAAAGAGCGACGTAAAGCCGGGGTGGCCGCCGGTTGCGATGCGAAGTTCGTCGCCCAGGCGCGCGTCGCACAGAGCGTGCCGAATCTCCGCCTTACCGATGATGTTTCCGAGCTCGGCCGCGCGGTACAGCGGCATCGTCGTCACGGCAATCGCACCGGCTTTCATGACGGCAAACCAGCATGCGGCCATCATCGGGGAATTGGGTGCGCGCAGCAGGACGCGATTGCCGGTGACGACGCCCAAATCTTCGGTAAGCACGCGTGCGATGCGGTTTGCAGTGCGCATGAGGTGCTCGTACGTCCACGTCCCGTTTGGGGAGACGATACACCGGCGATTGCCGTTTCCTTCGCGAACGTGACGGTCCAATAGCGGATCGGCGCAATTGAGCCGCGCCGGATACTGCAGCTGCGGCAAGGTGAAAATGAGATCGGGCCAGTCCGCGGCGGCCGGCAGCCGGTCGAAGGCAAATGTGTCGACGTGCGCGGTATACCGCATCAGCGCGCGTCCACCAGCGAACGGGCAATCACGACTTGCTGGATCTCGCTCGCGCCCTCGTAGATTCGCAACGCGCGCACGTCGCGGTAAAGCCGCTCCACGATTTCTCCGCGCGATACGCCGCGCGCGCCGAAAAGCTGCACGGCCTCGTCGGCGGCGCGCGACGCCGCTTCGGTAGCAAACCATTTGGCCATCGCCGCTTCGCGCGTAATACGCGCCCGTCCGGAGTCTTTGACGTACGCTGCACGATAGACGAGCAGCGAAGCCGCATCCAGGTCCGTAGCCACGTGAGCGATCTTGCTTTGCGTAAGCTGCAGTGCGGAAAGCGGCGATCCGAAAAGCTTGCGCGATTTCACGTGCGCGAGCGTCTCGTCGAGCGCTCGCCGGCCAAAGCCGATCGCCGCCGCGCCGACCGTCGAACGGAACACGTCCAGCGTGGCCATTGCAATCTTGAATCCATCGCCTTCTTCACCGATCCGCGCATCCCGCGGCACGCGCACGCGCTCTAACCGCACGCAGCCGAGCGGGTGCGGTGAAATGGTCTCCACGCGCTGCGTTACGCTTACCCCGGGCATTTGCGCGTCCACGATGAACGCACTCAGTCCCTTGGCGCCCGAGTCCGCCGTGCGCGCGAAGACGACGTACACGCCGGCTATTCCGGCATTACTGATCCACGCTTTCTCGCCGTCCAGAACATAATCGCCGCCATCGCGGCGAGCGCGCGTGTCGATCGCCGCGACGTCGGACCCCGCCTCGCGCTCCGTTAGCGCGAAGGCCGGTATCGTTTTCCCCGATGTTACGGCACCCAGCAGGTCGTGTTTTTGCTCTTTCGTGCCGAACAACGTTACCGGCGCACTTCCCAGCCCTTGCATAGCGAACGCAAAATCCGCCAGAGCATCGTGGTAAGCCAAAATTTCGCGTGTAATGCAGAGTTTGCGCACTTCCAGCTCGCCCGCCGAGTTCAGCCACTTCCCTTCGGCCAACGCGCGAACCCATTGCACACACACCGTGTCGGGATCGGTAGCGTCGATCATCTGCGCGCCCGCCCAGCCGCGCAACTCTGCGGCGAATCGCCGGTGCGGTTCCTCGAAGAATGGAAGGTCCAGAAGCTCCGGTTCCACGCTAGTCTCCCGCAAACACGGGACGCTCACCCTTGATGAATGCCTCGTACGCGCGCCGGAAGTCGTTGGTCTGCATACACTCGGCTTGCGCGCGAGCTTCGGCATCGATCGCCTCGTCGAGCGCCATCGCCCATTCCTCATGGAGCATGCGTTTCGTCATTGCGTGCGCGCGGAACGGTCCCTCCGCTAAACTCTTCGCGACGCCGGCCGCGCGCGCCGTCACCTCGTCCGGATGGTAAAGCGCGTTGAAAAAACCCCACGCCAGCGCTTCATCGCCCGCGATGGAGCGGCCCGTATACAACAGCTCCGCAGCACGGCCGAGCCCCACGATGCGCGGCAGGATCGCGCACGCACCCATATCGCAGCCGGCCAAGCCGACGCGCACGAACAAGAACGCCACTTTACTGCGCGCCGTACCATAGCGCAAATCGGAAGCCATTGCCAGTATCGCGCCGGCACCGGCGCATACGCCGTCGACTGCAGCGACGATCGGCTGCGGACACGCGCGCATCGCCTTTACGAGATCGCCCGTCATTTGCGTGAATTCCAGTAATTCGTCCGGCGCGCGCTCCGTCAGCGGTCCGATGATGTCGCGCACGTCGCCGCCCGAACAGAAGTTTCCGCCGGCGCCGGTCAAGACGACGCAGCGGATCGACGCATCATGCGCGAGTTCGGTGAAACGGTCGCGCAGTTGGGCGTACGCCTCGAAAGTAAGCGGGTTCTTTCGCTCCGGGCGGTCCAGCGTTATCGTTAGGACCTTATCGTCCGTTGCATAGTGGACCGCGGTCATCGTTTCCTCAATTATTGAATGCGAAAGGGGACGTCTTCTTCGACAGCCGCTCCGGCCGCATTTCGAGCGATCAGGCGAAGACGGTATCCGCGCACGAATATCGGCGGCACGTCGAAAACGTGCAGGTCGAATGCAAAACGCCCGAACGTTTGCCTCGGGACGTCAATCGAAAACAAGTTGCTGCGCACTTCGACGCTGGCTACGTTGGTCGACGTTACAATGCGCCCCGACCACGTGCGTCCGCGGCGAACGCGAGCGCCGGAAAACCACGCAGCGACGATGCGCGGCGACGACCCCGGCGAGCCCACCGGCGGCGGAGGCATGTGCCGCAGCTGTCCGAAGCTGACGTTGTGCGGAACGGGCACCGGACGCGCCGCGCAAGCTGCCACGGCAACTACCGTCAGTACCGTCACCACGTGCCTGAACATAGAAGCTAACTGGTCGGAGCCAGCGGACTTTTCCTGCCGCGCCGCGTAGGCTACGGCAATGCGAGCTGCGCGAACGCAGAACAAAGCGCTGGATTTACTCGTAAGCCTTTGCACGCTGTGGATTTCTTGCGGTTTTTTCCTGGACGCCTGGGCGCACGGACACGTTCCCGTCGAGACGTTCTTTACGCCGTATCACGGCGTGTTTTACAGCGGTATGTTGGCGCTCTTCGCCGTGCTCGCGGCATTTCGCAAGCGCATTCCGTCATCGTACCGTCTGGCGCTTTTGGGAATCCCGGTATTCTTGTTGTCCGGCATCGGCGACCTGATTTGGCACCGCTTGTTAGGTGTTGAGGAAGGCGTCGATGCACTGCTGAGCCCGACGCATCAAGGCCTCGGCCTCGGTATTTTTCTTCTTTCGAGCGGCCCGATTTCATCCGCCCTTCGCGCACGAGGGCAACTGCGCACGCTGGCCGATCAGCTTCCCTTGATCTTTTCGCTTGCAACGTGGATAGAGTTGATCCATTTCGGCACCGCCTATGCGTTCGACCCCGCCGCCGGCCGCGTCAACGCGCCGCCGTCCACGCACGCGTTCACGCCGGATTACTTGACGGCCATTACAATGGGCTATTACAAAACCGGGACCGGCGTTTTGATCGTACTATTCCAAAGCGCAATCGTCGCGGGCTTTGCGCTTTTCGCGGGAACGCGATTCGCGCTTGCGCCGGGAGCGCTCACGCTGCTGTATCTTCTCGGCAATTTTGCTGCCGCGGCGGCGTTTACGAACGACACGCCGCTGCTTGCCACCGTACTGATCATGAGCGCCGCGGCAGGCATCGCCGGCGACCTTATCGTGACGCGGTTTCGCCCCGCCCCGGACGGCGGCCCAGCGTACCGTTTGTTGGGCGTAGCCGTCCCGGCGATCTATTTCGCAACCTATTTTGTTACGACGCAAGCCTTCGGCGGCGTATGGTGGGATTGGAATATCGTGCTCGGCGCAACGCTGTGGGCGGGCGCGATCGGGTTTGGACTTACCCTGCTCGCTCCGGGGCGCGCGCAGCGCGCGTAAGTACATGGCGCTCGCGCTTTCGCTGCTGGCACTCGCGGCGCACCTGGCAACAGACTGGCGTTACGGATATTTTCGCGACGAACTCTATTTCATCGCGTGCTCGAAGCATTTGGCTTGGGGATACGTCGATCAGCCGCCGCTGGTTGCGATCGCGGCGTTCCTTTCCTCGCCGTTTCACTACAACTTGATACTGCTGCGCTTGCTGCCGTCGTTGTCGGCTGCCCTTACGGTCTTTCTTGCCGGGCGCATCGCTCGCGAACTTGGAGGAGGCCGCTTCGCCGAAACGCTCGCGGCGCTCTGCGCGTTACTTCTTCCCGCGTACCTTTTGCTGGGTAACACGCTGACGACGACGTCCTTCGAACCACTGAGTTGGACGTTCTTCTTCTATGCAATTATTCGCCTCGTGCGAACCGGGGACGAGCGCTATTGGCTGGCCGCCGCGGCGGCTTTCACGTTCGGCATGTACGGGAAGTATTCGATGCTGCTGCCGGCGGCGGCGATTGTGGCGGGGCTGCTGCTCACGCCGCAGCGGCGCGTCCTGGTCTCGCGTTGGTTTGCGGCGGCATGCGCGGTTTCCGCGGCGCTATTACTGCCCAACATATGGTGGCAATGGTCGCATGCATGGCCGTTCGTGCACGTGGTGCAGGGCGATTTCGAACACCGGCACGCGTTTCAAACCGGGCTGACGCTGGAGTACAAAACGTTTGCTGCAAACGCGGGCGCCTTCGTTGTCGAACAGATCGTGTACACGAATCCGGTTTTGGCCGCAATCTGGCTGAGCGGGCTGGGCGCCTTCGCGTTTTCGCGCACGTTGCGAGATCTTCGCTGCATCGCAATCGCGTATGCCTTGACGTTCGTCCTAGCGATTTGGCTCGAAGCCAAGGGCTACTATATCATCGGTTTTTACGCCGTGCTGGCAGCGGCCGGAAGTACGATGGCCGAACGTATCGTCGCCGCGGCGCTTGCGCGCACGATCGCCGTAACCGCCGTCGTAGTCACGTCGCTGGTGTTTTTGCCGCTTTCACTTCCGGTTCTGCCGGTCGACTCACTCATTTCGTATACGCAGACCTTGCGCCTGACCGGGAATGCCGGGCAGCCTGCGCGGCTTATTCAACCGCTTTTCGCCGAGGAATTCGGCTGGGACGAACTCGCGCAGCACGTCGCGTCCGTGTACCGTTCGCTGCCGGCTGCCGTGCGTGCGCACACCGGGATCTTCGCGGACACGTATGGAGATGCGGGGGCGCTTGAATTCTACGGTCCGCGGTACGGTTTGCCCCGCGTCATCAGCGCGCAAAACACGTATTATCTCTGGGGTCCCGGCGATTACGACGGCCGCACGCTGATCGTGGTCGGTGCGTCACAAGCGCAGACTGTGCGCCCTTTGTATCGCAAGATGACGCTCGTTGCAACGTACGGAAATGCGTACAAATGGGTCGTCGAAGGACCGACGCCGATCTATCTCTGCCGCGATCCGATCGCACCGCTGCCCGATCTCTGGCCGCGCTTGAAGTGGTACGGCGCGTAAATGGCACGTTTTGAATCGCTCTCCTTAGCGCAGGCGCGCCGCATCGTCATCGGAGCGCAAGGATTCTTTTCGGCTGGAGCGTCCGCAAACGCGCGCTCGCTGTTATCGATGGCGCGCCGCTTATCCGTAATTCAGATCGACTCCGTCAACGTGCTGATCCGCTCGCACTATCTTCCCTTGTTTTCGCGCCTGGGCCCTTACGATCGCCAAATGCTGGAACGGTTCGCCTATCGCGGGCCGCGCAAGCTCTTTGAGTATTGGGCGCACGAGGCCTCGCTCGCGCCGGTCGAATACTATCCGCTTTTTCGCTGGCGCATGGAGCGCGCCCGCGACGGGCGAGGCATGTGGAAGCACGTTTCGCGCGTGGCACGCGAGGAGCGCGACCTGGTAGCGCGCGTTCGTAAAGCCTTCAAAGACCGCGGGCCGCTCAGCGCATCGGATTTCGCAGAGGGTAAAGGCACCGGCAGCTGGTGGGGCTGGAACGATACCAAGCGCGCAGTGGAATACCTGTTTTGGGACGGCGAACTGGCCGTCGTCAAACGCCGCTCGAGTTTCGAGCGTCTGTACGATCTCGCCGAGCGCGTTCTTCCGCCGGAATTACTCTCCGCTCCCGCGTTACCGGAGGACGAGCAGCAGCGCAGACTCGTCATGCTAGCGGCGCGGGCACTCGGCGTAGGGACGGAAGCCGACTTGCGCGATTATTTCCGGCTGGACGCCGCCGACTCGAAGCAGCGCATCGCGGAACTCCTCGAAAGCGGCGAATTGGAGCCGGTTACGGTGGAAACGTGGAAGCAGCAGGCATACGTCGTACCGGGCATTCGCGTTCGTCGCAGCCTCGACGGCTCCGCGCTGCTCTCGCCGTTCGATTCGCTCGTTTGGAACCGGCAGCGTACGCACCGGCTTTTCAACTTTCATTACCGGATCGAGATCTACACGCCGGCGCACAAGCGGATCCACGGCTATTACGTCCTGCCTTACCTCGTAGACGATGCATTGGTGGCGCGCGTCGATCTGAAATCAGATCGCGCCGCGGGCGTTCTTCGCGTTATCGCCGTGCACTACGAGCCGCGCGTACGTCGCGCGCAAATCAAGGAGCGGCTTCGCGGGGATTTACGATCGCTTGCCGAGTGGTTGGGACTCGAGGGAGTGCGCGGCGGGTGACCGGTTAGTCTGCCGCCATCGACATCAACGGCTCAAACGCCATCGGATCGCGGTAGTATTCGGCAAGCACCAAAGCAGCGGGTGAAATCGGGTAGGCGTCTTCGCCCAACACGCTCGGCAGAATACGCCGATCCAGATCGATGTCGCGATAGACGTGGCGCGCAACGGAGGTGCGAAGATCGTCCAAGTACTCGGGCGCATGAATAATGCCGCCCGCCAGTACGACGACTTCCGGATTGATCAATTCGAATATCACGGCGACGGCTTGTCCAACGACCTTCGCGCGATCCCGAAGGAGCCTGCGGGCCGCCGCGCTACCGTCACGCGCGGCTTCGATGACGTCCTTCAGTACTGCGTTCTTGTTCACGATGCGTTTCTGGCGCGCAGCGGTTAGAACGGCTTGATCGCTCCCGACCACTTGGAAGCAATTGCGATGCCCGCACGTGCAGGTCGTCAAGCCGTGTGCGCCGCGGATCGGTAAATGCGTCAAGTCGCCTGCAGCGGATCGCGGACCGCGTTGAATCGCGTGGTCGACGGAAATTGCGGCGCCGACAACGTTTGCAACGAAGATCTGCACCCAGTTTTGCGAACCGACGGCCGTACCGAACCACCCCTCGGCAAGCGCCATTGCGCGCACCGTGCTGTCCAATCGCACGGGATACACGAATGCGTCTTGAAGCAATCGCAGCAGCGGCACGCCCGTCCAACCTAACGCCGCGTGCTCGACCACGATGCCGGCCTCGGTATCAACCCAACCGCCGATTGCAACGCCCAGTCCGATGACGTTGCTTTTGGGCGCGTACGCCTTCAGCATCGCATCGACGTATTTACGCGCGTCGCGAACGATACGCACGGGGTCCATGTCTTCACGCGGAAACAGTTCCTGACGGATCAGCCGTCCCGCCAAATCGACCAAACCGACGGTCGTCCATTGCGTACCGATGTGTAATGCGGCAACGATGTGCGCCCGGTTATCGAGCTCGACGGGGACGCGGGGCCGTCCCAGCGCGGCGGCCGCTCCGAACTTGGGCTCAACCTCACGAAGAAGCCCGGCTGCCAAAAGCGTGGCAGTCAGTTTCGTCACTCCGCCCGGGCTCAGGCCGGTTTGCTCGGCGATTTCCGAGCGTGAAAGGGGCCCGTTCGCAAGCACAGTACGCATGATCGCGCTGATGTTCCGGCGGCGCATCATCACGGGCTGATCCGCCGCCAGGCTCAGGCGCCCGCGCTGGTTGAGGTTCACACTTCAACCGTATCAGAGCCCAATAGGGGAGACAAGTCGAAAGGACTTAGTTTCTTTTGTAAAAATAAGAATCCGGTACGGTGGCCGCCCCACCGGTTGTCGCTGTGGAGGAGCTGGTCCGCGGCTGTTTTTGCGCTGTAAGGAGCGTTCTGATGTTCAAAGTCTCTTGCTTCGCTCGCTTTTTCTGCTGGCTCGCGATGGCCGGCATGCTGTTCTCGACTCTAGGCGTTCCGCTGACCGCCAATGCGGCCGGCGGCGTGCAGGGAAATCTGCGCGGTTCCGTCGTCGACGCCAGCGGAGCGCCGATTGCCGGCGTTCTGGTCGTCGCAACGTCAACGTCCGGAAAATTTCAAACGACGACGGATGCGAGCGGCTATTACAGTCTGCTTCAAATTCCGACCGATACGTACGCGCTGGCGTTTTCGAAGCAGGGTTTTGAAACGGTAACGCTCACCGGCGTAACGATTTTGGGCGACCAGACGCAGAATGCGGGGACCGTCAGGCTCTCGCAAATAAAAACCCTCGCGCACGTAACGGCCAGAAGCGTCTCGTCGGCGTTTCAGCCGCATCAAACGACCGACGAAACCACGTTTACGGGACGGCGCGTGGATCAGGCGCTGGGCGAAACGGGATCTACGAATTATAACCAGCTGGTCGAATCTGCGCCGGGCGTCATTCAAACGGCGCAAGGCAGCAACGCCGCCATTTCGATTCGCGGATCGGCCAGCGTCGAAATCGGTTACCAATTCGACGGCATCGACTTCCGCGGCGCGTTCTTCGATGAAAATCCCAGCGCGGGCTTCCTGAACGGCGTCGGCGGCGGACGCGGTGCGCTGCAAGTCGTCAGCGGCGCGGGCGATGCGACGCAAGGCGGCATCGGCGCCGGCGTCGTGAACCTGGTTCCGGGACGCGGCTCCTATCCCGGAACGGGCTTCGTAAACTTCGACGTCGGTTCTCCGTGGTACGATCACGCTCTCGGTTTCCAATATGGAATCGCAACGCCGAATGGACGCTTCTCGGATTTCTTTTCGGTTCGCGCCGATCGTTCGGCGCCGCAGATCGCTCCGTACGGCCGCGAGGCCGCGGATGCCGGCGCATATTTCGGTACGTCGTTTACGTATGACGACGACGTGATGAACAATTTCGTCTACCGCTTCGGACGGAACGGCGATCAACAGTTTCAAGTGTTGACCGACTTCATCGACCATCGCTCGTGGACGTCGTACGGTGGCCTTGCCGCCGCGGCGTGGTATCCGTGGAATCCGTTGAACTACGGATTCGCCGAAACCGACGGCAACGGTGCGCCGATGTGGGGATGCATCTATCAGAATCAGGCGCCGCTAGCGCCGGGCGCAAGCCCTCCGCCGTGCCCGTCGTTTGCAAATCAACTCGCGTGGTACGACTCCATCCTTACATACGTTCAAGGCGTCCCCCACCCGAAAGATCCGTTTGCTCCCGCACCGGCGGTGACCCAGCCCGAACAGTTCAATTTAGGACCGGACGACGTCTTGAAGCTGGGCTACACGCGACAGCTCAGCCGCAACGCAACCCTGAACACGTTCTTCTACAACTGGGGCGGGCTGAACGAATCGAACATCACGGGCAATTACTCGGACTTGACCGACGGCGGCGGCGGGTTCTTCGTCAATGGTTACAACCCCGAGGGCAGCCGTTCGACCGGCGTGCAAACGCAGTTAGTGCTGCAAGCGGGTGAGAAACATATCCTGACGTTTGTCGGGAAGTTCGAAAACAACTTTCCGTACTGGAACCAGCAGAACGACGGAAACACGTGGCAAGGTCTTTCGACGGCCAGGTCTTACGACGAGCAAATAACCGGGTACAACGGGCAAAATCCAATCGCGGGCTATTCGCCGAACGGACCGCGTATCGAGGATTGGTTCTTGCCGCTGATCCCCGGGCAGCCCGTAAGCGCGAGCAATCCGTGCGTGGGTCCGGCGCTCGACAACAACTTCAATCCGAACGGCGTCACCAACATGGGCTGCTATCTCTACAGCTGGCTGCTTTCAAACGGCAAATGGACGGGACAGCTTCCCGCGATGCCGACGGCGGGTTGGAACTACCACAACACCGATTTTCAACAATTCGGCATCGGCCTGCGCGACCAATGGACGCCGTCCGCAAAATGGAACTTCGACTACGGCATCCGCTTGGACGGACAAAACTTGAAGTGGGGCGCCAATCCCTTCAGCAAGGATCTCAACAATCCGTACGACGTCGGCGTCGGCTTCGCGCAATTACCGAACACGTTCTTGTATCCGCGTCTTTTGGAGCCGCGCGCTGCCGCGAACTACATCTTGGATCCGAACGACTCGGTCCGGGTGAGTTACGGGCGCTCGGTCAGCGATTTCTTCGGACAATATGCGGGCACGCCGAGCGCGCTGGAAAATATCAATCCGATATTCTTCCAAATTCCCGCGAAGGATTCCGCGAGCAATCCCGCGTGCGGAAGCGGCTGGCATCCCGCGGGTCCCAGCCCCAACGGTCAATATATTCCGAACAATAATACCTATTTTTCCGGAGCGCTGATCGTCAACGCGCCCGGCAACTTCTTCCAATGCCCGAACTACGCGTCGTCGCTGTACTGGAACTTCGACCAAGGGTACAGCGCGCCGGACGTCGGCGGACAACAACCCTCTACCTACAACAACTGGGATTTGACGTATCAGCACCAGTTCAAGAACGCGTGGGGCATGAAGTTTACGACGTACGTGCGCCGTGGATTCAATACGTACCAAACTGTCGAACTGAACAACGGTCCGCCGAACCCGGTTACGGGTCAACAAACTCCGGGATCGTTCCAAGAGCGGGAAACCGGTATTCAAAAAGCGCTCGGACTGGAATTCATGCTGACGACGCCGGACCGGCCGTACGGCTGGAGCGGATTCCTCACGGCGAACTATATCAACGAATTGACGAACACTCCGCCCGTTTCGGGATCCGACAACCTCCCGATCGCACAACAGTTCCTTTATGAAAGCAACGTGCTGTTCCATCAGAGCTTCCTGCCGCCCATTTCGGCGCGTGCGGGTATTACGTACGAAACGAAGAGTGGATTCCGCATCAATCCGATTCTGTCGTTTGACGGCGGCGAGCCGTTCGGCGTCGGCCGCGATGCGATCGGATTTGTGAACGGCGTGCTGTATCACTTGCCGACCAGCAATATCGGCGTGGCAACGCCGTACGCCGGACCGGGCGGTCCGAATCTGACGCAGAACGCAACGTGCTACGTCGATCCGGCATTCGCAGGCAGCTACTTCCATCCGCGCGATTTCGCTTGCCGCGGATTCGCAGAACCCGCACTTGCCGGCCAATCGTTTACGGCTCCGCGTCTGTACTCGGATCTCGATCTCGAGTACACCAAGGGCCGCTACACGTGGGGCGTCTATATCAACAATCTCTTCAATAACTATCGCGGCCAGCCCAGCATCAACTCCGCGTGGCAGCCCGTTGCAAACGGCGTAGGCGGCGCGCAAACCGGCGAATTTGCGGGAGCGTTCCCGGTGAATCTCGACGGTACGCCCAATTTGAACTGGATTGCCGGCGGACGTGATTTGAGTCACTACGATCAGTCGTGGCTGCCGTTCCCCGAAAGCTACGTCCCGGGGATCAATTACCGCTTCTACCTGCGGATCTCGCTCTAGGGAGGACTCATGAAATCATTCCATAAAGCCGCCGCGCTCGTATCGATCGTCGCGATCGCCGGGTGCGGCGCCAACTCCGCAGGCGTACCGATTACTTCGGTCAATCCGACGTCGCCAAGCTACGGCAAGCTGCAGTTCGCAGTCGGTACTGCGAATATCTACGGTACTGCCACCGGCCTCAACGTCGTTTCGACGCTGCGCCAACCGGCCGGAACGTCCGCAATCGGCGTCAGTACGCCCTCGATTACCGGGCCATTTACCTTCGCCGGCGGTATAGCGATGGCTGCGCCGGCGAATGGGAGCCTGGCCGATCCGTACACGACGCTGTTTTCCAACCCCAACAACGCGGCGGCGGTGATGGGTCCCAGTCTTGCCGAAGTCGCGTCGGGCAACACGATCGGCGGGACGCCGCAGACGATACATCCCGGAACACCCGATTGCGATTACACCGGAACGTTGCCGCCGGGTACGAACAGCAACGCCGTATTCACCGCGTGTCCGAGCGGTTTCACGCCGGACGCATCCACGTTCGGCCAGAGCGGCGGCGTATTCGCGATGGGCTTGGCTCCGTATAACGCGTTTGCCGAGCAAGGACAGGCATATTCATACGTGCCGTACGCGCAGCCGATGTACGACGATGGAACCGCGCATCCGCTGTTTCTGCCGTGGGGCGGTCCTCCGGCGTTCGATCCGGACGGCAACGGTATGGGGACGCGCGACGGCTTGGTTCCCGCAGGCGGCGACACGTTCGGCGAGCCGTACTTCTTGGGTGTCGGCGAAGGCGTTACGGTTTTCGAAGGCCTGACGCCCGGCACCGGATCGTACAAGCTCAACGTCGCGGTATCGACGATCGGGAACGGCGGTGCGGTTACGACGAACACCATTTCGCAGAGCGCGCCGCTGAATTCAACGGCGACGCTGCCGGCGATCGCTGCGCCGCAAGTCGTGCCCGATGCAAACGGCGACGGCGGAGCATCGTTCATGATCGCATCGATTCCGGCCGGAGTTACCGAGGAATTGATTCAGATCGTGGATTGGGGCCCGGGCGGTGCGCCCGGGGCGACGAATCCGAACGCGGGATCGACGTCCAACTGCCAAGGCGCCAAAGGTCCGCAATTTGCGCCGGTCTACTACACGATCGTCGTTAAAGCGCCCGGCAGCTACACGCTGGGAGCGAATCACGGCCCGAACACCAACACGACCGGCGGTAACGCGCACTTGACGCCGAGCCCCTCGATTTGCACCGGTGCGCAAAACACTGCCGCGCTTGGAAGTTCGAGTCTGGGTGACAGCATCACCGTGCAGGCAATCGGCGTCGATTATCCGGCATACGAGGCAGCGAACTCGCTAACGGCGGCCACCGTTCCGCAAGCTCCGCAGATCGCTGGGTCGACGGGACAGTCGGATATCACGATCTCTCCGCCGATTATCGAAACCGATCCCGGCTACGCGCCCACGCCGCTTTCCGGACGGCGCAGCGCACGCGGCGCGAGCATGCACCGCACCCCGTCGTCTCGCCCGCTGTCTATTCCGAGCTTCCTCGGGGTACCGCAGCATTGATCCATCTCTTGGCGTTGCTCGCAGCGTCGGTGGTTTCCGTTCAAATCGACGCTGCACCGGCGCACCGCATCCAGGCGTTCCGGCCGCTGGATGCGATCGGATCGACGGTCGACAAAGAACCCGCCGGGTCCATTCCGGCGTTGTACTCGCAGGCGAACGTGCGCGAAATGCTGGCGCCCGGCTACGGCTGGCTCAGCTATCGCCTCTTCACGGAGCTTTCGGATCAGGATTGGCATTGGAATCCAGCCGGAAGTTTTAGCGCGGGCAACGCCGGATATTGGACCAGCAGCGCCACGCCGGGAAAGATCGTTACCGATTCGTTCGGGTACCGTCTGCCGCATCGCGGTTCTACGACCGATCAAGGAAACAACGCGGATTACTCGCGCCTGGACGACGGCGATCCGTCAACGTACTGGAAGAGTAATCCGTATTTGACGTCGGCCTTCACCGGCGATGCGGACAGCGCGCATCCGCAATGGGTCGTGATAGATCTCAACTCCAAACGTGCCGTGGATGCGATGCGGATCGCGTGGGCAAATCCTTATGCGACGGCATACCGCGTCGACTACTGGACCGGCGCCGATGCCATCGGCGATCCGGCGCACGGCACGTGGGCGAAATTTCCGCTGGGGGACGTCCGGGCCGGTCACGGCGGTTCAGTAACGTTGCGATTGTCGGCGACGCCGGTCGTAGCGCGTTTCTTGCGTGTTCGCATGACGAGCTCTTCGAACACATGCGACTCGCACGGTTCCGGAGATCGACGCAACTGCGTGGGATATGCGATCGGCGAGATTTCGGCCGGCATGATCCATAACGGCCGCTTCGTCGACTACGTTGCGCACTCGGCATGCGGCGGCTATTTACCGGGCAAGTACGCATGCGGCGTGCGGCAAACGGCGATGTACGTCTCTTCCGCCGATCCGTGGCACTCCGCAGCCGGCCGCGTCCGCGATCAAGAGCAGCCCGGGCTGGATCTGATTGCGCGAAGCGGACTGACGCGCGGACTCGGCGGCACGTACCCGGTTGCAATGATCTACAGCACGCCGGAAAATGCAGTCGCGGAAGTCCGCTACCTGCGCGCGCGCGGCTACCCTATCGCGCGCATCGAACTGGGCGAAGAACCCGACGGCCAGTACATCGAGCCCGAGGACGACGCGGCGCTCTACGTGCAATGGGCCCATGCGCTGCACAAACAGTTTCCCGGGCTTCCGCTGGGCGGCCCCGTGTTTTCGGGCGTCAATTCGGATCTGCAGTGGTGGCCGGACGCGCGCGGCGACGTTTCGTGGCTCCGGCGCTTTCTGAACTATCTTCGCGCTCACGATGCTTTGAGCCGGCTCTCGTTCATGTCGTTCGAGCATTATCCGTTCGACGGATGCGAGCACGGCGCGGCTCTGCTCAAAGATCTCGAAACCGAGCCTTCCATCGTCAAGACGATCGCTTCTGCGTGGCGCGGTGACGGGCTCCCGCCGTCAGTGCCCATGTACGTTACCGAAGCCAATTTCTCGGCCGTGAATTTCACGCAAACGCCGATGCAGATCGAAGGCGCGCTTTGGCTCGCCGATTACATGGCGGGTTTTCTGGAACAGGGCGTCCGCGGTATCGTCTATTACCAATACGAGCCGGTTCCGCTCTCGCAGAACAAACAGTGCCCGAAGGACTGGGGTAACCTCACGATGTTCGTCGCCGGCGAGAACGCGCACATTCGCGCGCGCGGCGCGCAGTTTTACGGCGGCGAAATGATTGCCAAGCAGTGGCTCGATCCCCGAAACGGTATTCACGAGCTCTATCCGTCCAAGACGAACAACCCGCTGGTCACCGCTTACACCGTACGGCGCCCGGGTAACAGGTGGTCGGTCATGGTCGTGAACAAGTGCGCGTGTACGATGCCGGTGTCGCTGTCGTTCCGCGGCGCGCCGGGCGGCCAATCGTTTACCGGCCGCGTGACGCGCGTGACGTTCGGAAGCGCGCAATACCAGTGGCATGCGCAGGGCGCCGCGTCCGCGCCTTCGCCGGACAATCCGCCCGTAACATCGACGATTTCGGCGAGCAGCACGTATACGATTCCCCCGCAGTCGATCACCGTGCTGCGCGGCTCGCTGGAAAGGTAGAGTCAGTCATGGAACGCAACGCCGCGCTGGGCGCGCATTTCGAAAACGAAATACGCGAGCAACCCGGCATTTGGCGCGAGTTGGCCCAAACGAACAAAGCGCGTACGGTGGCCGACGCCGTCGCGGGCCGCGAAGTGCTTTTAATCGGAAGCGGCAGCTCGCTGTTCGTCGCGCAGCTCGGCGCCATCGCGATGCGCAGCCGTGGAGTTCATGCGCACGCTGTAGCGGCGACCGAAGCCGCGATCGATCATGTCGTCTACTCCAACAAAACCACTATCGTCTGTTCGCAGAGCGGAAAATCTACGGACGTGCTGGATGCGCTCGACGTGTTGCGCCCGTCTTGTTTACTGGCGATTACGAACACGCCGGACTCGCCGCTGGGACGCCGCGCCGACATCTGCATCGACGCAGCGGCCGGCGTTGAGTTCGCGGTTCCCGCAAGCAAAACCGTAACGGTAATGGCCGCAATTTTGATGTGGGCGGCGGCGCTTCTGGGAAGCGACGGCTCGGATAGCGCGAACGCGCTCGTGCAAACCGCCAACGCCGTGGAACACTGGCTCGACGGACCCGACACGGCATCGGTTCGTGATGCCGCCGCCAGAATTTCGACGTGTTCCAGCGTGG
Organism: Vulcanimicrobiaceae bacterium; assembly: GCA_035938175.1. Classification (GTDB taxonomy): domain Bacteria; phylum Vulcanimicrobiota; class Vulcanimicrobiia; order Vulcanimicrobiales; family Vulcanimicrobiaceae; genus DASRDE01. The sequence continues at coordinate 37,853 of DASZHD010000028.1, read as the reverse complement.
TGATTGTCGGCAGCGGCTTCGGTTTACCTATCGCTTTCGAATTCGCGCTGAAAATGAAGGAGGCGAGCTACGTCCACGCGGAGGGATTTGCAGCGGGCGAATTCCGGCACGGCAGTGCGGCGATGATCGATTCGTCGTGCGCCATCGTGGGCATCTTGGACGAACGCTCGGATCGTTTGGTGCGGCGCGCGCTTTCGGAAGCGTCGATGGCGGGCGCGCTGGGCTACGTCGTAGGGCAGCGCAGCGACGATCTGCCGGTGCTAGGGCCGGTGTTCACTGGGCAGTTCGATCCGCTTGCGTGGCTCGTTACAGGGCAAGTTCTTGCGTTGTATCTGGGCCGAGCTCGCGGCGTGCAAAGCGATGCGCCGCGCGGTTTGGTAAAGGCGCTGCTGTAAGAGGCCCCTCACAGCACGATTTCGCGCCCGTTCGATCCGTCCTCGCATAACGTAACGACCGCAAGCGCGACTTCTTCCGGCGAAATGATGCGGCCGGAGGGATTCGTCTTTGCGAGCTGTTCGCGCGCCGATTCGCGCGATACGCCGGTGTGCTTGACGATGTTTTCGACCGCGTGCGCTACCATGTCCGTTTCCGTGTAACCGGGGCACACGGCGTTCACCGTGACTCCGGTGTTCGCCAATTCTGCTGCAAGCGAGCGCGTTAACCCCATCACGCCGTGCTTACTTGCGGCGTACGCCGAAATGTACGGCGCTCCGTACAGACCGGCGATACTCGCGACGTTGACGATACGGCCCCACTTGGCCGCGAGCATCTCCTCCACGACTTCGTGCGTGCACAGATACGTGCCGGTGAGGTTTGTGCCCAGTATTCGATCCCACATGGCGCGATCCGTGCGCTTGAACGGCTCCGACTCGGCGATCCCGGCGTTGTTGATCAACAGAGAAACCGGGCCGTTGGCTTCGCGCGCAGCGGCGAACGCCAAAGCTACCTGCGCTTCGTCGCGAACGTCCGCCGGCCACCGCGCGAAATCGGCGTCGCTTTGCGTCGCCGAACGGCTGATCACGCTCACGCGCGCGCCGCGCTCCTTCAGAAGACGCGCAACGGCAAAGCCGATGCCGCGGGCACCGCCGGTTACGACGGCGTGTTTGCCTTCGATCATATGTGCGCCGTGACTTCGGCCGCACGCGCCAAGTTCCGTTCGAGCTGCGATTTGCCGGGCAGGTATTGCAGCGGCCACTCCATATCCGTGTATCCGAGTTGGGCGGCGGCGTGCAGCGTCCAATTCGGATCGGCCAAGTGCCCGCGTCCGATCGCGCACAGATCCGCGCGGCCCGCGGCGATGATGCCGTTGACGTGATCGGGCTCGTAGATGTTGCCGACGGCCATCGTCTTGATGCCCGCCTCGTTGCGGATCCGATCGGCGTACGGCGTCTGAAACATCCGGCCATACACGGGTTTTGCTTCGCGCGACGTTTGCCCGGTAGAAACGTCGATCACGTCGACGCCGGCGGTTTTGAAGGCGCGCGCAATTTCGACCGCGTCGTCGGCAGTAATGCCGCCGTCGACCCAATCCGTCGCAGAGATCCGCACCGACATCGGCAGGCGCTCCGGCCACACCGCGCGCATCGCGCTGAAGACCTCGAGCGGATATCGCAGGCGGTTCTGCAGCGACCCGCCGTACTCGTCGGTACGGCGATTCTGCAGGGGCGTAATGAAACTCGAAAGCAAGTACCCGTGCGCGCAATGCAGCTCGAGCATATCGAATCCGCACTCCAGACCCATGCGCGCCGCGCGCACGAATTCGTCAAGGATATGCTGCATTTCGGCCCGGCTCAGTTCGCGCGGCAGCTGATTCTGCGGTCCGTAACGCACGGGCGAGGGACCGGTGACGGGCCAGTTGCCCTCGGCCAGCGGCTCGTCCATGCCCTCCCACATCAGCTTCGTCGAACCTTTCGGGCCGCTATGACCCAATTGCAGACAAATTTTTGCGCCGCTCCACTCGTGCACGAAGTCGACGATCCGCTTCCATGCCGTAGCGTGCTCGGGTTTGTACATCCCGGTGCATCCCGGCGTGATTCGCCCTTCGGGACTGACGCACGTCATCTCGGTATATACCAAGCCTGCGCCGCCGATCGCGCGGCTTCCTAAATGCACCAAATGAAAATCGTTGGGCGTTCCGTCGACTGCGCTGTACATGTCCATCGGCGAGACGACGACGCGGTTGCGCAGTTCGAGATCGCGAAGACGGATCGGCGTGAACATCGGCGGCACGGCTTTGCCGCTGGGCGAAAGCCATCGTTCGACGCCTTCGACGTAGACTTTGTCGCGAAGCCGCAGGTTCTCGTGGCTGATGCGCTGGCTGCGCGTCAATAAGCTGTACGCAAATTGTTCGGGCGGCAGCTGCGAATAGCGGGCGACGTTTTCGAACCACTCGGTGCTGTTGCGCGCGGCGTTTTGCAGGCGCAGCACTTCGATACGCCGCTCGCCCTCGTACCGCTCCAGCGCTACGGGAAGCGAGGCTTCTTCGCTCACTGCACGCTGCAGCGCGATTGCATCTTCCATCGCCAGCTTGGTGCCCGAACCGACTGAGAAATGTGCGGAATGCGCGGCATCGCCCAATAACACGATGTTCCCGTAGGTCCAATGCGCGTTGCTCACGCGCGTGAAATTCACCCAGTCGCGTCCGCGAAGGTGCGGGCTGTTCGCCATGAGTTCGTGACCGTGAAGATACGGCCCGAAGAGCGATTCGCAAAACCGCAGCGTCTGGGCCGTATCGGCGCGATCCAAGCCGTGCGCCAGCCACGTTTCTTCGCGGCATTCGACGATCCACGTGCTGGTTTTCTCGTCAAAACGGTACGCGTGCACCGTAAACCACCCGTGCGCGGTCTGCTCGAAAACGAACGTGAAGGCGTCCAGCGGCAGCGTCGTTCCAAGCCACACGAACCGGCACTTGCGCGTATCGAGGTCGGGTTGAAACGAATCCGCGAACATCGCGCGAATACGGCTGTTGATGCCGTCGGAGGCGACGATCAGATCGGCATCGCGGTAGCCTTCGAGGCCGGCGGCCTCGGTTTCAAAGAGCAGTTCGACGCCGAGTTCCTCGGCGCGGCGCTGCAGGATGTTCAGCAGACGCTTGCGGCCGATACCCGAAAAGCCGTGTCCGCCCGAACGCAGCGTGTGGCCTTTGAAATGAATTTCGATGTCGTCCCAGTGGGCAAAACTGTCACGAATTTCGTCGTGCGTCGGTGCGTCCGCCTGGTGAAGATTCTCGAGCGTCGCATCGGAGAACACAACGCCCCAACCGAATGTGTCGTATGGGCGATTGCGCTCCACCACGCGAATCCGGTGAGCGGGATTCGCCTTCTTCATCAGCAGTGCAAAATAGAGTCCGGCCGGACCGCCGCCGATGCAGACGATATTCATACGGCCACGTTACGCCCAGGGTGCGCCGCGGCCCTCGAAAGGCCTGTCCGCCGCTACGTAAGGGCCAGTTCGTAGTCCATCACGACCGGGGCATGATCGGAGAAGCGCTGGTCGCGATAGATCGCCGCGCTTCGAACGCTCCCGGCCAAGTCGGGCGTCAGCAGCTCGTAGTCGATGCGCCAGCCGTTGTTCCGTTCGAACGCGTTTTGAAAATTCGACCACCACGTGAACTGCTTGGGCTGCTCGTTCACGACTCGAAACCCGTCCACCCAGCCGAGCTCGTTCAGCACGCGATCGATCCAGGCGCGCTCGTGCGGAAAAAATCCGGAGATCTTGCTGCAGCGCGCGGGATTGTAGACGTCGATTTCCCGGTGCGCGATGTTGAAATCGCCGCAGATGATGAACGATCGTCCGCTTTTCACCAGGCGCGCCAGTTCGGGGAAAAAGCGCTCCATGAACGCTTCCTTCACGACTTGCCGAACGGGTCCCATCGCGCCGGACGGCATGTAGAACGAAACGATGCTGAGCTTTTCGTAATCGAATTGCAGCCACCGCGCTTCGCGATCGTACTCGGGCCAGCCCCACCCGCGAACGACGGCTCGCGGCTCCTCTTTGGCGTAGATCGCTACACCGCTGTATCCTTTGCGCTCCGCGTCCAAGAACACGCCGGTGTACTGCGAGACCGAAGCGGCTTCGAGCGGCAGTTGGTGCTCCTGCGCTTTGGTTTCCTGAAGACAGACGAAGTCCGGATCGATCGACTGCATCCACGAATAAAAGCCTTTGCGCGCGGCCGATCGGATGCCGTTGCAGTTGAGGCTGACGATTCTGAGCGTTTCACCGGCCATAACCCCGGACAGGTTGAAGCTCCGGAGTGCCGGTGTCCTCCGGCTCGCACGCTTCGGTAAACCAGCGCGGGTACGACAGCCGGACGTCCGCCCGGAATCCCCGTACACGCTCGAGCACGGCGGCAATCCGCCGCGATGCGTTGTCCGGTCCCGGGTATTCACGATGAACCTCTTGACGGAAACGCGCGACGGATTCGGTAAATTGCTTGAAATTTTCGTCCATCGCACGCTGCAGCGCAACGCGCAAGAGCTTTGCAATACGCGGAGCGGACCCGCCTGTGGAAACCGAAATGGTCACCGGACCGGCGCTGGCCGCCGCCATCATCGAGATGGAAGAAAAAGCAGGTTTGTCGATGCAGCACAGCAGAAACCGCTCGCGCTGCGAACGCTCGAACAGTTTTGCCGCCGATCGCGCCTCGTCGAGCCGGGCGATCACCAGAAAGGCGCCGGTGAGATCGTACGCGTCGATCTCGTTTGCGGCAAAAAGCCGTTCCAGACGCGCGCCCGCCGCCCGCAACCGCGCTTCGCGCTCGTGCATTTCGGCATCGTCCGGCGGCGCCACAATCACGCAGCGGCGATCGCGCACGCTGAGTGCGACGGGGAAGGCGGCGTTCGTCACTATGCGCCGCTTGCCACGGCGACCGGTACTCGATCTTCAAACCAGGCGATGCGCTCGCGCAGCCGCACGACCTCACCGATGACGACGATCGCAGGCGAACCGATGCACGCGAGTTCGGCGTCGTTTGCGATGGATGCGAGCGTGCCCGTTACGACCCGCTGCCCTGCCGACGTGCCGTTCTGTATCACCGCAACCGGCCGATCCGGCGGCGCGCCATCCGAAATCAAGCGCCGGGTGATGCGCGCCAATTCGGCCATGGCCATCAGCAGCACGACGGTGCCGCGAGAGCGCGCGGCGAGGCTCCAATCGACGAGCGTATGAGCGCTATCGGGATCCTCGTGTCCGGTCAGCACGTGAAACGACGAGCTGGCGCCGCGGTGCGTCAGCGGGATGCCGGCATAGGCGGCGGCACCGATGACCGATGAGATGCCGGGTACGATTTCAAAAGCGATACCGGCCTGCGCGAGTGCCAGCGCTTCTTCCCCGCCGCGTCCAAAAATGAATGGATCTCCGCCCTTCAGTCTGACAACGATCTTTCCGGCACGGGCACGCCGAATCATCAGCCGGGCGATGTCGTCTTGCTGCATGGCGGCGCGGCCGCGGCGCTTTCCGGCGAAGATTTTTTCGCTCGACGGCCGCGCACGCGCAACGATCTCCGGCGAAACGAGCGCGTCGTACAAAACGCTGTCGGCGCGGCGCAAGAGCTCGGCCGCCCGTAGCGTCAGGAGCGACGGATCGCCCGGACCCGCGCCGACCAAAAATACGCGCGCGCTCATGCGGTTACGGCTGCCGTTTCGCAAACGCGCGACCAAAAATCGCCGAACGATTCGGAGCCGATCCGCTCGTTTTTCCAGCGCTCGATTGCCGGTCGCAGAACCGGTACGATTTGATCGAACTTCACCGCCTTGGCAAAGAGCGTATTCAGACGTGTATTCGCCGCGTCGCCGCCGACGAAAATATCGTAGACGCCGAGCGAACGGCCGACGATGCCGATGTCGCCCATGCGAGGACGCGCACAGCCATTGGGGCATCCCGTCATGCGCACGCTCAGCGGCTCGCCTTGTAACGCGAACTCCTCCAGAGCCCCGTGCAATGCAGCGATCAGCGACGGCAATGCACGCTCCGCTTCGGCGACGGCTAACCCGCACGTCGGAATCGCCGGACACGCGAGCGCATACCGTTTCAAGCCAAGCGCGCGTGTATCGGTTTCAACGCCGAATGCGTTCAAGAACTTCTCGACGCCGCTGCGCCGGTCGTCCGCAATTCCGGTCAGCAGGACGTTCTGCTGCGGCGTGATGCGAAATCCGACGCCAAAACGGCGCGCCGCCTCGCGCAATGCCGTTTGTAAACGGATGCCCTCACTATCTTTGACGCGGCCGCTGGGCACGTGAATGCCGAAAAACCACGCGCCGTCACTTTGGCGATGCCAGCCGAGATGGTCGTTCAGGTCGTGGAACTGCACGGCGCGCGGCGGCTGCAAACAGCGTCCCAACCGCGCCTCCACCTCGGCACGGAACCAGTCGATGCCGCGTTCTTCGACGACGTATTTCATGCGCGCATGTTTGCGGTTCGTGCGATCGCCGTAATCCCGCTGAACCGCGACGATCGTCTCGCACAGCTCGATCGCTTCCGCCGGTTCCACGGTGCACAGCGGCGTCGCGAGTCGCGGATACGTTTCGCTCTTACCGTGCGTCGAGCCGAGGCCTCCGCCGATCAGTACGGTGTACGCCGCGACACCGGAACCACCGCGATGCGCAACGAGGCCGATGTCGTTGGTGTAGACGTCGACGCAGTTGTCGCCCTCGGGCGCTATCGCGATCTTGAATTTGCGCGGAAGATACGTTGCACCGTAGAGCGGTTCGGTATCTTCTCTCGCGCCGGTTTCCACGGGCTCGCCGTCGATCCACAATTCGTGGTACGCCTTCGTGCGCGGGCTCAAGTGCAGCGCGAGCCGGTTTGCAAGATCGGCAATCTCTTCGCGTACCGTACCGGGCAGCGGCGCCGGACAGGCCATAACGTTGCGGTTTACGTCGCCGCACGCCGCCAGAGTCGAGAGCAGCGCTTCGTTTATTGCGCGAATAACGGGCCGAAGGTCGCCCTTCAGAACACCGTGCAGCTGAATTCCCTGGCGCGTCGTAAAACGAACGGTCCCCTTTCCCCAACGCGTTGCCAGTTCGTCGTGAACCAGGTATTGCTCCGCGCGCAGCGCCCCGCCGGGAATTCGCGAACGCACCATGAACTGGAATGCCTTCTCGCGCCCTTCCGCGCGGCGCGCGGCCCGCTCGTCGCGGTCTTCCTGCTGGTACGTCCCGTGAAATTTCAGCAGCTGAATGTCGTGCTCGTCGAAATGCGAGCCGCCCGCTTCGATCGACTGCGCGATCGTGCCGCGCAGAAAATTACTCTGCGCCTTGATCTCCTCGTTGCTCATCGATCGCCCCCGCCGGCGTGCAGGCCGCATTCTTTCTTTTCGGTACCGGGCCAACGCCCCGCGCGAACGTCTTCCCCCGGATTAACTGCCCGAGTGCACGGCACGCAGCCGACACTGGGATAGCCGCGATCGTTCAGATCGTTGTACGGCAGATCGTAGGCGCGCACGTACTGCCATACGTCGTCGCCGCTCCAGCCCGCAAGCGGGTTCACTTTCGTCACGCGAAACCGCGGATCGTATTGCAACAGCGGAATCGCGGCGCGCGTGCTGGACTGGTCGCGCCGCAGGCCCGTCAACCAAATATCGTACTGCTCCAAAAATGCCGCCTGCGGCTGCACTTTGCGAAGATCGCAGCATCGATTCGGATCGCGCTGCCAGAGCGCAGCCCCGTGCGTCCGTTGCTGAGCGTGCACCGACTGCCACGGACTGATCGCGAGGGGTTCGATCCCGTATCGTTGCGCGACGCGCGCAGCGAGTTCGTAGGTTTGCGGAAAGAGCAATCCCGTATCGAGATAATATACCGGCACGGAGCGATCGCGGCGCATCACCATGTCCAAAACCACGATGCCGCTGGGCCCGCCGAACGAACACGAAAGCGCCGCTCGGCCAGGCTGCGAGAGCGCCCAATCGATCGCCTCGTCCGCATCCCAAGAACTAGACTGCGAGGGCAGATTCGACGACATTCGCATCCTGCTCGGCAAAGACCGGATTCGACAAATAGCGTTCGCCCGTATCGGCTCCGATCGTCACGATCGTTTTTTGCGCGAATTCCGGTTTCGCCGCGATCTGCAAGGCGGCCCAAATATTCGCGCCGGACGAAATGCCCACGAGAATCCCCTCTTCCCGCGCGGCGCGCCGTGCCGTCGCAATTGCATCGGCGTCGGTGACGCGGATCACGTCGTCGTAGATCGCGGTGTTCAGCACTTTGGGCACGAAGCCGGTTCCGGTTCCTTGAATCTTGTGCGGACCGGGCGGGCCGCCTGAGAGCACCGCGGAAGCGTCCGGCTCGACCGCGACGATTCGAACGCCGGGCTTGCGCGTTCGCAGAACTTCACCGACACCGGTAATCGTGCCGCCCGTGCCGACCGCCGCGACGAAGACGTCGATCAGGCCGTCGGTGTCGCGCCAAATCTCCTCCGCCGTCATAAGCCGGTGAATTTCCGGATTCGCCGGATTTTCGAACTGCTGAGGAATGAAAAACTTCGCGGGATTTCGCTCGACGATCTCCTGCGCTTTTGCGATTGCACCTTTCATCCCGTCCGCGCCGGGAGTGAGAACGACTTGCGCGCCGTACGCCTTCAGCAGGTTGCGGCGTTCGATCGTCATCGTGTCCGGCATCACCAGAATAACGGGATACCCCTTAGCAGCCGCGACGAAGGCGAGCGCGATTCCGGTGTTTCCGCTCGTGGGCTCGACGATCACCGTGTCCGGGCGCAGCCGGCCCTCTTTTTCCGCCGCCTCGATCATCGAGATGCCGATGCGATCCTTCACCGACCCGGCGGGATTGAACGACTCGAGTTTGATCAGCACGCTTCCCGGAAGGCCCTTTCCGAGCCGATTCAGCCGCACGAGCGGCGTGTTGCCGAACGTGTCGGCGATATTTTCATAGATTCTGGCCATCGGTCACTCCTCATGAAATAAAATAAAAAGCCCTCGCCGATGCGGCGAGGGGCTTTGCTGTGGCTGTACGTCGACTACAACGCGCCTAGGCAGAGCTCTCCCAACCGCACGAAAGCGTGGGACAACACATACAACAGGCGAGGAGCGACGCGAAGACGGACATTTGCTGAACAGTAGCATGCGCGGTGCTCGTGCGTCAAGCAATCGTCAGTATCGATGCAGCGGACGTTGACGATCGCAACCAGCCGTGCTAGAGTGTCGAAAATGTCTTACGCACTGCTCGTCCTTCTCGTAGTCCTTATTCTCCGCTCCGTTCCGGACCGGCGACGTTTGGCTACTGCGTAGAATACGAGCACAAGACGCAGCAAAGCCCCCGCCGGACCGGCGGGGGCTTTTCTTTTTGGGAGGATGACCGGTGGACGACACGCGCACGGGGGCAGACCTCGTCGTCGATGCGTTCGAACGCGAAGGAGTCGAAATCGTTTTCGGCTACCCCGGCGGCGCGATCATGCCCCTCCACGACGCGCTGTTTCAGCATTGCGTCCGGCACGTGCTCGTGCGTCACGAAGCGGCCGCCGCGTTCGCCGCAAGCGCGTACGCGCGATCGACCGGCCGCACCGGCGTCTGCATCGCCACGTCCGGCCCCGGCGCGACGAACCTGGTCACCGGCATTGCCGATGCGATGCTGGACAATGTGCCGATGGTTGCGATAACCGGTCAGGTGCGCAGCACGCTGATGGGCACCGACGCCTTCCAAGAAGTCGACATCACCGGTATCACCCAAGTGGTGACCAAGCGAAACGTCGTCGTGCGCGAAGCGCGCGATATTCCCCGCGCGCTGGCCGATGCGTTTCGCATTGCGGCCGGCACGCGTCCGGGTCCGGTGCTCGTGGATATTCCCTCGGACGTGTTAAAGGAGCGCGTCGCGCTCGCGGAGATTCCCGACGCGCCGCGGACGATCGCGCCCAGGCCGCGCGCAAGCGTCGTGCAAATCGAGGCCGCCGTTACGGCGATCCGCGAAAGAGCGCGCCCCGTCATCATTGCCGGCGGCGGCGTCCGCTGGGCAGGCGCGGCCGCGGAATTTCGCGCGTTCTGTGCGCGCACCGGCATACCGCATGCATCGACGCTGCACGGGTTGGGCAGCGCGGATCCGCGTGACGACTCGTTTCTAGGAATGCTGGGCATGCACGGCTGGACGCACGCCAATCGCGCGATCGCGCGAGCCGATCTGATCCTGGCGTTGGGCATGCGGTTCGACGATCGCGTGACCGGCAATCCGAAAACGTTCGCGCCGAACGCCCGCACAATCGTGCACGCCGACATCGATGCCGCGGAATTCAACAAGATCGTACCCGCCGGCATCACCCTTCACGGTGATTTGAAAGAGTCGCTGAACGCTTTGAAGCAGCGTCTGGCCGGTGAATCGTTACCCTCATTCACGGCCTGGCGCGACGAGATCGCGACGTTCGGCGGCGCGTTGCCCGTCGACGCGGCCGAAGACGGCCACTTGCCCGCAACCGACGTGCTGGACGCGCTGCTGCGCGCGATTCCGTCAAATGCAATCGTCACGACGGACGTCGGTCAGCACCAGATGTGGACCGCACAGCGCGTGCGCCCGCACGATCCGTACTCGTTCCTGACGTCCGGCGGTCTTGGCTCGATGGGGTTCGGCTTTCCGGCCGCGATCGGCGCGCAATTCGCGCACCCCAACCGGCCGGTATTCGCGATCGTGGGCGACGGCGGATTCCAGATGTCGATGGCCGAGCTGGCTACGCTGCGGCGCTACAGCGTGCCCGTCAAAATCGTGCTGATCGACAATCGCAATTTGGGGATGGTCCGGCAGTGGCAGCAGCTCTTCTACGGCGGGCGCTACGCAAGCACGAGCTTGTGGGATAACCCGGACTTTTGCGAGATTGCAGCCGCCTACGGAGTTCAGGCGATCCACGTCGATGCGGACACGAGCCTCGACGATGCCGTCGACGCGTTCGTACAGTGCCCGTCCGCCGCCCTGCTGCACGCGACGTGTTATCCCCAAGAAAACTGCTTCCCGATGATTCCGTCGGGAACGAGCGTCGATCACGTCGTCGAGTCGGCTTTCGCGTGAACAAAGCATTCGTGATGCGCGACGGCCGCGCGCTGGCTCGCATCATTCATCTGACGCACCGCTTCGGATGCAGCTACACACGCATCGAGGCGCACGCGGAAGAGCGCGGGTTCTTCACGACCATCGATTTGGCAGGGCCGGCCGAAGCGCTGCGCCGGTTGGACGCAGCCGTGCAAACGATTATCGCTTACGACAAGGAGACGACCTAAAATGAACGTGTTCTACGATCGCCACGCCGACGCGCGCAAGCTCGACGGTAAGCGAATCGCGGTCATCGGTTACGGCAGTCAAGGACGCGCGCATGCGCTCAATTTGCGCGACAGCGGACACCAGGTCGTGGCCGGATTGCGCGAAGGGTCACCGTCCGAGGCGATCGCGCGGCGCGACGGCGTGCAAACCGCGCCGGTCGCACAGGCGGTGCACGGCGCGGACGTCGCCGTGCTGCTGGTTCCCGACGAAGAACAGCCGGCGCTCTTTCTGCGGTCGATCGTCGAACATTTGCGGCCGGGCGCATATTTGGGATTTGCGCACGGATTCGGAATTCATTTCGGCACCATCGTGCCGCCGAAGTCGATCAACGTCTTCATGGCGGCGCCGAAGGCGCCCGGGCCGATGGTGCGCGCCGAATACGAACACGGCCGCGGCGTTCCCTGTCTGATTGCAGTGCAGCAAGATCCGTCAGGCGATTCACACGCGGTGGCACTTGCCTACGCATGCGCGATAGGCGGCGGGCGCGCGGGCGTGCTCGAGACGACGTTTCGTGAAGAAACGGAAACCGATCTGTTCGGCGAACAGGCCGTGCTCTGCGGCGGCCTCGGGGCATTGGTACGCACGGGGTTCGAGACGCTGGTCGAAGCCGGGTACGCACCCGAAATGGCGTACTTCGAGTGCCTGCACGAGATGAAGCTGATCGTCGATCTGATGTACGCAGGCGGCATCGAAGGCATGCGCGATCGCATCAGCAATACGGCGCGATTCGGCGACTACACGCGCGGCGTTCGCGTCATTTCACCGCAGGCACGCACCGCGATGCGCGAGATCCTCGCCGAAATTCAAAGCGGGGCATTCGCGCGCGAATGGGTTGCCGAGCACGCGGCAGGTAAACCGCGTTTTCGCGCATTCCGGCGTGAAGCGCAAGACCACGCCATCGAGCAAACCGGTTCGCGCCTGCGCAAATTGATGCCCTGGATGCAGCCGCCCAGTACCCAAATCGAACCGCCCGAGGACGACGACGTCCTGAAGTTTCGCGTATGCTGAACACACCGCGATCGCACGCGCTCACACAGGGCCGATCGCGTGCCGCCGCGCGCGCAATGTTCAAAGCCATGGGATTCACCGACGACGATCTCGCGAAGCCGATCGTCGGCATTGCGAACACGTGGACCGAGACGATGCCGTGCGGATACCATCTGCGCGGCCTGGCCGAGTACGCTAAGGACGGTGTGCGCGCGGCGGGCGGAACGCCGATGGAATTCAACACGATTGCGATCAGCGACGGCATAACGATGGGCACGGAGGGCATGAAGGCGTCGCTGGTCAGCCGCGAGATCATCGCCGATTCGATCGAGCTCTGCGCCCGGGGGTATAAATTCGACGCGATCGTCGCACTGGTCGGCTGCGACAAAACGATTCCGGCTGCAGCGATGGCCGCGGCGCGCCTGAACATTCCGTTCGTCGTTCTGTACGGAGGATCGATTGCGCCGGGCAAATACTACGGCCGCGACATCACCATCGTGGACGTGTTCGAAGCCATCGGCGCGCACGCATGCGGAAAGATCGACGACGCGACGTTAAAAGCGATCGAAGACCGCGCGTGTCCCGGAGCGGGTGCATGCGGCGGTCAGTACACGGCCAACACGATGGCGACCGTGCTGGAGTACCTCGGTCTCTCCCCGGTCGGCAGTGCGTCGCCGGGCGCGAACGATCCGCGGCGCGCGCACTGGGCCGAATGCGCAGGCGAGCTCGCAATGGATCTGCTGCGGCGCGACGTGCGTCCGCGCGACCTGCTGACACCGGCCGCATTCAGGAACGCAATTGCCGCAGCCGCAGGCACGGGCGGCTCTACCAACAGCGTGCTGCACCTTCTGGCGATAGCGCGCGAAGCGGATGTTCCGCTGACGATCGACGACTTCGACGCCGTCAGCGAACGCACGCCGATCGTTGCGGATCTGCGCCCGGGAGGAAAGTATCTGGCGCTGGATGTCGACGCCGCGGGAGGAACGCAGCTGATTGCGCGCCGCTTGTTGGAGGGCGGCTATGTCGACGGCAACGTGGCAACGGTGTCCGGACCGACGCTTCGTGAGGCAGTTGCAAGCGTTTGTGAGACGCCGGGACAGTCCGTCGTTGCGCCGCCGGATCGGCCCTTCAAACCGCGCGGCGGCATCGTCATTTTGAAAGGCAATCTCGCACCGGAAGGGTCCGTCGTGAAGATCGCGGGCGGCGAACGCACGTTTCATCGCGGTCCCGCACGCGTATTCGCTTGCGAGGAGCGAGCAATGGATGCGGTTCTGCACGGACGCATTGCGGCGGGCGATGTGGTCGTGATCGCGTACGAAGGCCCGAAAGGCGGCCCGGGAATGCGCGAAATGCTGAGCGTCACCGGTGCAATCGTGGGCGCGGGCCTTGGCGAACGCGTCGCACTCGTCACCGACGGGCGCTTTAGCGGCGGAACGCACGGATTGATGATCGGGCACGTCGCACCCGAAGCGGCGTCCGGTGGACCGATTGCGCTCGTCCATGACGGCGATTCGATCACCATCGACGTCGATAACCGGCGGCTGCAGCTGGACGTAAGCGATGCAGAACTGGCGCACAGGCGTTCGAAATGGACTCCACCCAAACCAAAATACGAACGGGGCGTTTTTGCGAAGTATGCGGCGAGCGTTGCGAGCGCATCGGACGGCGCCATCACGAGGCCGGCATGACGGAGTACGTTTGGTTCGACGGACAGCTGCGCGATGTGAAAAGCGTCGCGGTGCACCCGTTCACGCACGCACTTCATTACGGTTCGGGTGTCTTCGAGGGCATTCGCGCGTACCGCACGGACCGCGGAACTGCCATATTCCGCTTGCACGATCATCTCGAGCGTTTTCATCGTTCCGCCGCCGCGTATGGCTTAGCGATCCCGTACGACGTGCGTACCCTTGCCGACGCGATTTTCTCCACGCTGAACGCCAACGCGTTCAGCGACGGCTACATTCGCCCGTTGGCGTTCTTCGGTGAAAAGGGGATTTCGCTCGCGCCGCGTTTTCACTGCCCGACGCACGTACTGGTGGCTCTCAAACCGCTGCAAGGATCGCTGATCGGCGCCACGGGCGGCGCACGCGTCCGGATTTCTCCGTGGAGAAAGACCCCTTCCGGCTGCATGCCTTCCACCGTCAAGGCATGCGGCCACTACATGAACTCGATTCTGGCGCTGCAAGACGCCGTGGCGCACGGCTGCGATGAAGCGCTCTTGCTGAACGACCGCGGCGAAATCGCCGAGGGATCGGGCGAGAACCTCTTCATCGTGCGCGGCGGAGAAATCAAGACGAACGACGCGAGCGCAGACATCCTGGAAGGCATCACTCGCGACACCGTGATTGCCCTGGCGCGCGATCGCGGCATTCCGGCGCGGATCGGTCCGCTGACCATTGACGAAGTGCGAAACGCGGACGAAGCATTCTTTACCGGGACGGCGGCCGAGGTGATGCCGATCGCCCGGATAGACGATCGCCGCTTTGCCGCCGCGCGTCCGGTTACCGATGTACTCTACGATGCTTACGCAGCGGCCGTGCGCGCACAGGACGCAAAGAACGCAGCGTGGTGCACGTTCTTGCGCGAAAGGAATGTTGCGTGAAAACGGTCCGCATTTTCGATACGACGCTCCGCGACGGCGAGCAGTCGCCGGGAGCGGCGATGACGGCCGCTTCGCGATTGCGCATTGCCGGCATGCTGGCGGATTCGGGGGTGGACGTGATTGAGGCGGGGTTTCCCGCGGCGTCGCCGATCGTTCGCGAGAGCGTGAGCCAAATCGCCAAAAAGGTTCGCGGCGCGACGATTGCCGCGCTGGCGCGCTGCATTCAACAGGACGTCGATGCCGCGGCACGCGCATTGCAATCCGCACAGCGGCCGCGCATTCATGTCTTTCTGGCCACCTCGCCGGTACATTTGCGCCACAAGCTGCGCATGAGCGAAGAGCGTGCATTGAGCGTGGTAAGCGAAATGGTGGCATACGCGCGGCACCGCTGCGACGACGTGGAATTTTCGGCGGAAGACGCCACGCGCAGCGATCGTGCCTTCCTGTCAAGGGTCTATTCCGCAGCGATAGCGGCCGGCGCGAGCACGATCAACGTTCCGGACACCGTCGGGTACGCGACGCCGTTCGAGTTGGGCGATCTGGTATCGTACCTGCGCGGGAGCGTACGCGGCATCGAGAACGCCGCGATCAGCGTACACACCCACGACGATCTCGGAATGGCCACCGCAAATGCCCTGGCCGCGGTGGAGGCCGGCGCATCGCAGGTGGAGTGCACCGTGAACGGGATCGGCGAACGCGCGGGCAACGCCGCGCTGGAGGAAGTTGCGGTAGCGCTGCGCACGCGGCGCGATCGCTATGGAGCGGATACCCGGTTCGATATCGGCGCGATCGGGAAACTCTCTCGCGCCGTTTCACGCGCAACGCGCATGCCCGTTCAAAAGAACAAAGCCATCGTCGGGCAGAATGCGTTCGCGCACGAATCGGGCATTCATCAAGACGGCGTACTGAAAGAGCGCACGACGTACGAGATCGTCGACCCGAAGAGCGTCGGAGCCGCAAGCGCGCTGCCGCTGGGACGCAACTCCGGGCGGCACGCGGTATTCGAGCGCGCGCGACGCATCGGACTCGTATTCGATGACGATGGCCGGCGCCGGTTCTACGAAGCGTTCATCGACTTTGCGCAACGAAAGCGGACGGTTCGGGATGCCGATCTGCTAGCGCTGGCGCAAGCTTCCAGAAACGGCCCGACACATGCGCGCGCGTACGCAGAAGATTGCGCGCCTTCGGCGAGTCCGTCAGCCACACGTGCGCGCGCAGCAGCGCGCTGAGCTGCGGCAGATCGGGGTCGTCCTCGCTGCAACGCGTCAGCACCACGCCGCAAGGCCCCAAATCCGGTGCTTCGTTGCCGTCCGCCAAAACAAAAAGCAAACCGCCGGTCATACCGCTTGCGAGGTTTCGTCCGACGGGCCCGAGGATCGCAACGGAACCGGCCGTCATATACTCGCACGCGTGGTCGCCCGCGCCTTCCACGACGACGCGAGCGCCGCTGTTGCGCACGCACAGCCGTTCCCCCGCGGACCCGCGGACGAACGCGTCCCCGCCGCGCGCGCCGTAGAAGCACGTATTGCCGATTGCCGGCTCGTGGGCTTTGCCCGGCGCACGCACCACGATCCGTCCGCCTTCCATACTCTTGCCGACGTAGTCGTTCGCCTCGCCGTCCAGAACCAAGGTTATTCCATCGGTCAAAAACGCGCCGAAGCTCTGCCCGGCCGTCCCGCGGTACGTCAGCTCTACCGGCGGCGCGTCCAAGCCTTCGATGCGGCGCCGAACGTACCAGTACGCCACGCGCGCGCCGACCGCGCGATCTTTCGGCCGCAGCGTGACGATGTTCTGCGCGCCGCTGCGCGAACGCCACGGCAATGCTACGCGGTCGTCGACATGCGGCGGTTCGCCCGGCGTGCGATGGGATGGGACTTCCTCTTCGGGCGCAGGAGCGAGCAGCGCGCTCAGGTCGATCGCATCGAAGACCGGATCGCCGAATATCCGTCGCGCGAGCAGGTCGCGCCGTCCGCGCACCTCCTCGAGCGATCGAACGCCCAGGGCCGCCAAACGCCGCCGCACGTCTCGAGCGACGAACCGGAAAAACGCCGCGCCCTGCTCGGCCGTTCCTTTGAATTTTGCGCGCAACTGTGCGTCCTGCGTCGCAATTCCGACCGGACACGTATTTTTATGACATTGGCGTGCATAGATGCAGCCCATGGCAACGAGGAGCGCACTTCCGAAACCGAATTGATCGCCGCCCAGGAATGCGGCCACGATGACGTCGCGGCCGTTCTTGAATCCGCCGTCGACGCGAAGCCGTACGCGTTCGCGCAGACCTCCCGACACCAGCGCATCGTGCACTTCACAGAGCCCGAGTTCCCACGGCAAGCCGGCGTGCTTGATCGATCCCAGGGGTGATGCGCCCGTTCCGCCGTCGTGCCCGCTGATGTGAATGACGTCGGCGCCTGCCTTGGCGACGCCGCTGGCGATCGCGCCGATTCCCGCCTGCGCGACGAGTTTGACGGCGATGCGCGCTTGCGGTGCGCCGCGGCGCAAGTCGTAAATCAACTGCGCGAGATCTTCTATTGAATAGATGTCGTGGTGCGGCGGCGGCGAGATTAACGCTTGTCCGGCGGAGGCACCGCGAAGCTCCGCAATTTCGGCCGTTACCTTGCCCGCCGGGATCTGACCACCTTCTCCGGGTTTACTTCCCTGCGCAATTTTGATCTCGATTTCGTCAGCGCTTTCCAAGTAGCTGATGCCCACGCCGAAACGCGCGGACGCGACTTGCTTGATCGCGCTGCGCGCATTGCCTTCAACTCGCGCAAAACGCGAGCGATGCTCGCCGCCCTCTCCGGAATTGCTTCGTGCCCCCGCCAGGTTTGCCGCCCGCGCAACGGCTTCGTGCGCCTCGGGGCTGAGGGCACCCAGCGACATCGCGGCGGTAGTGAATTGCGCGATGATGCATTCCTCGGTTTCGACGCCGGCTTCATCAATGACGCGATCGACCTGCGGAAGTTCCAGCAGATCGCGAAGCGCCACCGGAACGCGCCGCTCCATTGCATCGGAGAGCGCCTGAAACGCTTCGTAGTCGCCTTGCATCGCCGTCGCGCGCAGTTGCTTGATGACCTGCGGGTCGAACGCGTGTCGAACGCCTTCCCGGCGGTACCGGAACAGGCCCAGGTCTGCCAGCGCGCCGCGCTGTTCCGACGCCTGAGCGTGCCACGTCCGCAGATCTTCTTCAAGAGCGGCAAACCCTACGGACGGCGCGTGCGCGTGCATCGCGGGAAAACAGCGCTCGACCACTTCACGCGCGAGTCCGAGCGCTTCGAAGGTTTGCGCGCCGACATAGGATCGCAGCGTGCAGATTCCGAGCTTCGCCATAATTTTCATCAAGCCGGACCGGACCGCCGCGAGAAATGCGCCTTCTTCACCTGCGCTTGCAGCCAGGCGCAGCGCAAGCCACGGCGAGACCGCGTTTGCACCGGCGGAGATCGCGGTTGCAATGGAATGCGCGTCGCGCGCAAAGCCGTCGGCAACGACAATCGACGACTGCATGCGCAAACCGGCGTTTGCGAGCGACTGATGCACGGCACCCGCTGCGAGCACGGCCGGGACGGCAACGCCCGGACCGCGGTCGTCCAAGACGATCAGCGTTGCACCGGAACGCACCGCGTCCACGGCTTCGTGCGTGATGGCATCGATGCGAAGCGCCAGCGACGCATCGCCGAGCACCAGCGCAATGTCATGCCGCTGGAGCCGCGGGTCCGCACACAGCGCGTCAAAACTGCGTTCGTCCAGGATCGCGTGATCCAGCGCAACGGTGCTGACGCTCGGCGCGATCTCTCCGTGAATTCCACCCGAACCCACGTAGGTTCGCATATTGAAGACTTGCGGCTCCCGCAGCGAATCGATCGGCGGATTGGTCACTTGCGCGAAGCGCTGACGCAAATATGCGGCCGGCGGCTGCAGGCGCGTCAAACACGCGAGCGCTGCGTCGTCGCCCATGGACGAGACCGGCTCGCCGGCGCCGCTTGCCATCGTCCCTACGACGTCACGTTCGTCCTCACGCGTGAATCCGAAGCGCCGCAAGTCGTATTCCGAGGCGGGGTGCGGCGCACGTTCAGATTCGCCGGAGCTCGGGTTCATCGCCCAAAGGCGCACTCGCTCGCGAAAATCGCCCCGCTGCCGCCGCTCCTCACGGAATTGCGCGGGCCGCACGACCTCGCGTTCGTTCAAACGCACGAGAAGACGATCGCCGGGCCCCAACCGCCCGCGCTCGACGATCGGATCGTCACCGAAATCGGCGACGCCCGCCTCCGACGCCGCGACGATCTTTCCGCTCGCCGTGCGGCACCAGCGAAGCGGACGGAAACCGCTGCGATCGAGCGCCGCGCCGAGCACGCCGGCGTGATAAAACGCCACCGCTGCGGGACCGTCCCAATGTTCGATCGTCGGCAGATGCGCTTCGTAGTAGGCGCGCAGCCGTTCGTCGCCGCCCACCGATGCGCCGAGCAACAAGTCCACGGCATCGTCGATGCCGTACCCCGCATCCAGCATCGCATCGACCGCGATATTCAAGTCGTGTGAATCGCTCGAACCGGGACCAACCGCCACGCCGCGCGCGCGCAGCCATGCCCGGTTGCCGGCGATGGTATTGATTTCGCCGTTGTGCGCGATGTGGCGGAAGGGCTGCACCAACCGCCACGACGGAGCCGTATTCGTGCTGAACCGTTGATGAAACAGCGCAAAGCGCGAGCGAACGGCGGGATCCGTCAAATCGCTAAAATATTCGCCGAGCTCCGCACACGAGAGCAGCGCCTTGTAGACCACCGACGTCGCGGACGCGCTCACCAGGCAAACCGCATCGTCGGCGTACGCAGCCAGCGCGCGATCGATGCGATCGTACACGCGCCGCATGCGTTCAGGCCGGTCTCCCGATCCCGCATCGACGATCAGGTGCTCGTACGAGGGACGCGTCGCAAACGCGTGCGGTCCGAGGGCTTCTTCTCGCACGGGCGGGACGCGCCAGAACAGCGGGTGCGCACCGGCAGAGCGTGCGGCGGCTTCGATTGTCAGACGCAGGGCCGCAGCACGCCTGGATTCGGTCGGAAGAAATACGGCGGCGATCGCGACGGCTTGCGCACTGACTCGAATCTCGCGGCGCTCCAACTCGCGCGCAACGAGCGCACGCGGGGTTTCGAACAGAATTCCGCCTCCATCACACGTGCGCGCATCCGCCGCGCGCGCACCGCGATGCGCCATCGCCGCTGCGGCGCCGAGCGCTATCACGACGGTCTCGTGCGACGCCGGGCCGCCGATATCGGCGAGAAATCCGACGCCGCACGCGTCGTGATGCCGGCTTTCGTTCATCGCGTACCTCGCTGCTCAAAAAAAACAGCGGCCCCATCCGAGTCCGGATGAGAGCCGCCGTGAAACGTTGGATTTATCGAACCTGCCGCTTCAACAACGCCGACTCTCTCCGATCCTCGTAATGAGGCGGAGCGTGAACGAAAGTCGCGTGCGGGCAATTCGCATGATTTCGCGTATCCTAACATGCATTGGACAGCGCGTCAATGAATGAAGGTTCATGATCATCGAGCAGCCGGAAGCGCTGTGGGCCGTGCGCGATCAGGCCGTGCGCCTGGAAGAACTGGTTTCGGACGATCCCGCCGTTAAAGAACTTCCGCTCCGCCGCGACGTGCGCTCGCTGGGCGTCGTGCTGGGCAACGTCTTGCGCGAACAAGCCGGTGACGATCTCTTACGCACGGTCGAAGACGTGCGGCGCCTCGTCATCGCGGCTCGCGAGGAAGAGAACGGTCCGGCTGCAACGCCGGCCGCACCGACGGTTCAACCCCTCATCGCCGGCTGCAGCGTGGCCGAATGCTATCGCCTCGCCCGTGCGTTTTCAGCGTATTTCGAATTGACGAACCTGGCGGAAACGAATCATCGCAAGCGCCGCCGCCGTGCGTCTCAAGTGCTCGAGAAACCGCCCGAGCGCGGCACGCTGGCCGGAACGCTGGCGCACGCGCGCAAGGCGGGCCTGTCCGCCGGCGACGCACTGCAGTTGCTGGAGCGCGTGGAAGTCGTTCCGGTTTTCACGGCACATCCCACCGAAGTTGCGCGGCGAACGGTCCTGTTCAAACGGCGCCGGATCGCGCGCGCGCTCGAACGGCTCGACGTCCTGCCGCTCACGAGGCCGGCCGCCGCCGCGGGCGCAAACGCAATTGCGGCAGAGGTTGCTTCACTGTGGCAAAGCGACGAGGTCCACCGCCGTCGCGTCACGCTGCGCGACGAGATCAACATGGGCCTGGACTACTTTCGCATCGTCGTCGATTCGCTGCCGGCAGTATATGAGGCGCTTTCATCCGCATTCGCGCACGCATTCGGCAGCCGCATCGCACCGAACGAGCTTCCGCGCGTTCTGCGATTCGGATCGTGGATCGGCGGCGACCGTGATGGAAATCCATTCGTAACCCCGCAAGCGATGCGCGATGCCCTTGAAGGTGCGCGGCGGCTCATCGTCAGTTCGTACGTTACGTCGGTCGCGGACTTAATGGACCGTTTGAGTTCGTCGACCGCGCAAGAACCGGTGACCGCGCAATTGTTGGAGCGGTTACGCGCGTATTCCGAACGGTATCCGCAAGTCAATCGCGACAATACGACGCGCTCTGCGGCCGAAGTCATGCGGCTGTTTTTGGACTTCGTGCTCTTCCGGCTGCGGCAGTTGCGCGGGGGCGTACACGACGCGGCGTATGCGAGTGCAGCGGAGTTTCGTGCCGATCTCCAAGTGCTGCGCGACAATCTCTGCGCGCACAACGGCGAACGCTTGGCGGCACTTTGGCTCGATCCCGTGATACGGCAAGTCGACACGTTCGGTTTTTCGCTCTATTCGCTGGATGTTCGCGCGCATGCGGCGACGCTTGAGACGGCGGTGAAAGAGCTGCGCGCCGCCCCGAAGTCGGCCATCGGTGAAAGCACGAGCGCGGCGCTCGAGTCCATGCGCGCCGTCGCCGCGTTGAAAAACGAGTTTCCACCCGATTCGATTCGCTCGCACGTGATCAGCGGTGCGCGCAACGCGGAAGATATCCTCAACTGCGTTTGGCTGGCGCGGCTTGGCGGTGTGCGGCCGGAGGGTTCTTCGGGCGATCCGGGTCTCATGCCGGTGCCGCTTTTCGAATCGATCGAGGATCTTCGGCACGCCCCGGAAGTGTGCCGCAGTCTGTGGACTTCTCCAACGTATACACCGCTGTTGGAGTCGTGGGGCCGCCGGCAAGAAGTAATGCTGGGGTATTCCGATTCAAACAAAGACGGCGGCATGCTGACGAGTGCGTGGGAAGTGTATAAGGCGCATCGCGCGCTTCACGCCGTCGCTCGCGATTGCGGCGTAACGCTGACGCTATTTCACGGCCGCGGCGGCACCGTCGGCCGAGGCGGCGGACCAACACATCGCGCGATTCTGGCGCAGCCGCCGGGTGCGTTCAGCGGCTCGATCAAAATCACCGAACAAGGCGAGGTGTTGAATTGGAAATACGCCGATTCCGTCCTAGCCGAGCGCAATCTGGATTCGATGGTTGCCGCATCGCTTGAAGCATTGATGCGCGCCCGCGGCGCAGAGCCCACGAACGGGCAGACACCCTTTGAAGACGCCGTGGAGCACATGAGCCGCGACGCGTTCGCGTATTACCGCGAGCTCGTCGCTCCCGAGTCCGGCTTGGTGACGTACTTTGAATATGCGACGCCGGTGCTCGAACTCGAACACATGAACATCGGATCGCGTCCGGCACGGCGGCGCGGCGGGGCCGATCTTGCCGGCCTGCGCGCAATTCCGTGGGTTTTCGGCTGGATGCAAAGCCGGCACGGCTTGCCCGCGTGGTTCGGCGTCGGCTACGCGTGCGAGCGGTTCGTCAAATCGAAAGACGGCGGCGCGGCAGTGTTGCAGCAGATGTTTCGCGAGTCCCCATTCTTTGAAGATCTCGTGCGCAACGTCGAAATCGGTTTGGCCAAATCCGATCTTTCGATAGCACAGGCCTATTCCGCGCTCGTACCCGATGCGGCGCTGCGCGAGCGAATGTTCGCGGCCATTGCATCCGAATTCGAACGCACGCGCTCCGCGGTCTTACGAATCACCGGACAGCAGGAATTGCTTCAGACCAATCCCGTACTCGCCCGCTCTATTCGCCTGCGAAATCCGTACGTCGACGCGTTGAGCTGGATCCAGGTGGACCTTCTGCGGCGCAAGCGCGCCGGCCAAGGCGACGCGGCGGTAGACCGCGCCATTGCGGCAACGATTAACGGCATCTCTGCCGGCTTGCACAATACCGGCTGAAACGAAGATCCGCGGGACCGGCTAACGGACTTCGCGCTTGCGAACGATCATCAAGCCGTCGCCGACCGAGAGCAGCGAGGCGTCGACGCGCTCGTCGCGCCCGATCTTCGCATTCAGCGCGCGCAGCGCGCTGGTATCGGGATCGTCGACGGACGGATCCGCAACGTCGCCGCTCCACAACACGTTGTCGATGGCGATGATTCCGTTGTGACGAAGCAGCACGAGCAGCCGCTCGTAATATGCATCGTAGTTCGACTTGTCCGCGTCGATGTACGCGAAATCGTACCAGCCGGCGCCGCCGCTGTGGATCAAGCGATCGAGCGTATCGGTCGCCGGAGCCAAGTAGAGGTCGATTTTTTCCGCTACGCCGGCGCGTTCCCAATAACGGCGGGCGATCGATGTATATTCCTCGCTCACGTCGCACGCAACGATGGTCCCGTCGTCCGGAAGCGCCAGCGCAACGCCCAGGGCGCTGTATCCGGTGAATACGCCGACTTCGATGCAGCGGCGCGCGCCGATCAACCGGACCAGCAGCTGCAGGAATTGCACTTGGTCGGCGCCGGTTTGCATTCCGGCACGCGGATGGCGCGCCGTTTCTTCGCGCAGATCGCGCATCACCGGGTTGTCGCGCAGCGTCGTGTCGAGAATGTACCGCTCGATGTGTTCCGGGAGAAAGAACGATCTGGTCGTGGTCACGCGCCTACCCGTTGCCCTTTTAAGATTTCGCGCGCTGCATTCCAGCCCGGCGCTCCCATCACGCCGCCGCCGGGATGCGCCGCCGAACCGCACAGGAATAAGCCTTTGATCGGCATCCGGTACCCGGCATAGCCCGGCACGGGCCGGAACATGAACAGCTTGTCGAGATTCATCGCGCCTTGGAAAATATTGCCGCCGGTCAAATTGAACGTGTTTTCCAAATCGACGGGCGTAAGGATCTGCCGGTCGATGATCGAGTCTTTGAATCCCGGCGCATACTGTTCTACGATGTCGAAGCAGCGGCCGGCAAACGCGTTTTTCGTCTGCTCGTCCCACTCGCCGTCCTTGAGCTTGTACGGCGCGTATTGCACGAACATCGACATTAGATGCTTGCCTTCGGGCGCCACGGTACTGTCCACCGACGAGGGCATCGTGCACTCGACGACCGGATCTTTGGAAGGACGGCCGTACTTCGCGTCATCGTACGCACGCTCGATGAAGTCCTGATCGGGACACAGATGTACGGTTCCGTGGTGCTGCGGACCGGGCTCGTGGCCGGGAAGCGCAGTGAAGCTGGGCAGACGCTCCAATGCAACGTTGATCTTTGCGGACGCACTTTCGTAGCTGATACGGTTGATCGCGTCCAAGAAGCCTTGCGGCAGCGTTCCGCGTTCGCCGTTGAGCAGTTTGTTGAACGTCACGTTGCAATCCACGTTGCTTGCAACCGTACGCGAATAGAACTCATCGCCGTTCGTTAACGCAATTCCGGTGACGGCGCCGTCCTTTGTAAGAATGCGCGCAACTTCCGACTCCGTCCGCACGTCGACGCCTAAATCGGCGGCGGCCTTTGCGAGCGCCTGAGTCAGGCCGCCCATTCCGCCTTTGACGTACGCCCAGACGCCGCGCTTACCGTTCGTCTCTCCCATCACGTGATGGAACAGCACGTATGCGGTTCCGGGCATCGACGGAGCTGCAAAGGCTCCGATAATCGCGTCCGTTCCAATCGTCGCCTTGAGCTCTTCGGATTCAAACCACCGATCCAGAATCGGGCGTGCCGCGCCGGTGAGGACTTCAACCGCTTCGCTCATGGCCGGTCCCAATTTGCGCATGTCCAGACCGAGCATGCCCATCTGCAGCAGGTCGGGAATGGAGGGATTCAACAAGTTCGGAGGACGTTTGGTGAGCGTCGGTTCGATCACCGATGCAACGCGTAGCAGCATCTCCTCGTACTTGGGATAGTTTTCCGCATCTTTCCGGCTGAATTTCGCGATTTCGCGCACGTTGGATTGCTCGTCGCTGCCGAGCATCAGATAGCGTCCATCCAAAAAAGGCGAAAACGACGCCGGATTGCGTTCGATCAATTCGAAGCCGTACCGCGCTAACCCCAAATCGCGCACGATTTCGGGGCGGAACAAGCTATTCACATAGGCGGCCGTGGAAACTTTGAATCCCGGAAAGGTCCGTTCTTCGGTCACGCAGGCGCCCCCGACGATGTACCGGCGCTCGAGGACCAGCACTTTCCAGTTGGCGCGCGCGAGATAACAGGCCGTCACCAAGCCGTTATGGCCGCCGCCGATAATGATCGCGTCGTAATTCGTCATAGTCGTCGAGTATACGCTCGCGGGCACGGCTTCCCCGCCAGGGCGGCCTTAGACGGCCTGAAGCTGCCGCAGGCCCAGGACGATCGTGGTCGTGTGGCCTCGAGGCCCGCGGTCGACGTAATAATCGCGGGAAAGCGTGCGGATCAGGTAGAGGCCGCGGCCGCTTTCGCTCAGACCCGCAGGAGGCGCGGCCGCTTCATCCCCTTCGTCGGGTGATGGCCCGTCCAACGTGACGATCGCCTCATCGCCCACCACATCGACGACGATCTTGACGGGACCGGGTTCGTGCCGCGCGATGTTCGAAAGCAGCTCGCCGAACACGAGCTCCGCTTCGAAAACCTGCGTCGAGCGCGGCGCATACTGCCGCAAGAAACGAACAAACTGCCGGCGCACTTGTGTTGCGCGCTCGGCAGTGTCAATGGTTACCGTCCAGAAAACCCGCGCCACATTCGGTACTTTACCATACGATATGGCGCGGGTTCAGCAGGCAGTCGAAAACCGGCTTACGGACTTAGCACTTTCAACGTGTTGTCGTTGTCGTCGTTGAAATAGACTTTCGCGTCATATTCGCTCGTGCCCGTCGCGACGATTCCGAAGATCGCGCCGGCCGGGCCGGTATCGACGTTCTTCACGAAGATCGCCCGTCCGCTGCGTGTGATCTCGACGAGGAGATTTTTGCCCGCGGGATTCGTCGTATTTCCGAGTACCAGATGACCGCCGGGCAAGAGTGCCGCGCTGATCGGCCCGTTCAGCGGTTTGCCGTGGAAGATCACGTGCGCGTCGGCGGCATCGGGACCGCTGAAGCTCAGACCGTTGACGGTAATTCCGTCTTTTGCGATCTGCGAAATATTGTCGACCGCGTACAGGGCATTATTCGTTCCGTCGACGACGTAGAGCCGGTCGCCGTTTTTATCGTAGGTCAGTCCGGACGGCCCGAAAATGCTGCCCGGTTGGCCGTCGTTGACGGGAAAGCCCTTGGCAATGACGGTGAACGTGATCGAGTTGCCGATCGCGATGCGCACCAAACTGCCGTCGCCGGCATTCGATACGTAGAACGCGGGGACGCTGTGGTTGTTGATCGGCGGAACGAAGGCTTCACCGAACGGGCCGTGCCATGGTCCGTTGCTTTCGGTCGTCAGAATCTTTCCGCTGGGCGTGACGATCGGTGCGTTGTTCGCCGAAAAATCCGCGGGCCAAATCGTATCGTCCGGCGCAAGTGCGAGTGCATCGCAGCCTTTGAGTGCCTTGTTTGCAACGATGTGCGCCGGCTTGGAACCGATGGCCGGATGTATCGTGACGATCGCGGTTCCGGTGCCTTGGACATTTGCCTTGTCGTTGAAATCGCAAACGACCAAGTCGCCCGCCGCGATCTTTCCATTGTTTACCGGAGCGACGGTGAGGCCATACGGATTCACATCGCCGGTGTTGGGATCGACCAGCGAGCCCACCGTCTGTTCTTTGGTAAGCATCTGCAAAACGGAATAGCTGTTGTCTTGCGCAGCGGTGACGAACGGCTGCGAAACGCGTTGCGACATGCCCGCATCGCCGGCGGCGGCCCCGGGCATGGGGCTGCTTGCAGACGAGCATGCAGAGAGTGCAAAAGCCGCAGCCAAGACGACCGCGGTGGAGTGCGCGCGCATAAAGTTCCCTCCTAGAGCCTACTGTGTGATACGCAGAACGCTATGCGCAACGCGTGAAAAGATTCTGAAAGGAACGGGCCGGCGGCAAATAAAAAGGGCCCGCGCAACGCGCGGGCCCTTTGCTTACTAGTACTCTTGTACTATCGATAGCTTGGGCGAGACTGGAAGCAATCGCGGCAATACACCGGCTTGTCTCCCCGCGGCTGGAACGGCACTTCGGCTACGCCGCCGCACTGGCTGCACGTGGCCTGGTACATCTCCCGGCGCTGACCGCCGCCGCCGCCCATCCCGGACCCGCCGCCGGCTTGGGAACGCATCTGTTTGCGCGCCTGACGGCAATCCGGACAGCGGTTGGGCTTGTTTTGAAAACCTTTGCTGGCGTAAAACTGCTGTTCGCCTGCAGTGAAAGCGAACTGGCGTCCGCAGTCAACGCAGTTCAGCATTTCATCAACGTACACTTAAACGAGACTCCTTATAACGTGGTTGTTGGGCCTGATTCGACTCGCCTAGGTACTGTTGAGAAAGACACTACGACGGACTTCGAAACCAGATTTACCCGGCAATCCTACCACGCGGTTACGGTAAAAGCAATCAAGTAGGCCGCCCCGATTGGATTAACGAGCCGAAAAGTTCCTGAAAGAAATACAGCGGCCCGATGAGCAGGTACACCATATTCTCCAGAAATTTGGGCTTGTTTCCCTCGAAGCGGTGACCGACGAGTTGGAAGCCCCATCCGAGGATAAAAGCTCCAACGTTCGCTTCCCATGTCAGATGGATTGCAATCCAGTAGAGTACAGCAAATGCCACAGCTGAGATGAGCGCGCCGCGCGCGTCGATCGCGACGTAATACAGCAGGACCGCGATAGCGGCCGGAACCGCCAAATCGACCGGACCGAGTCTTACCAAATGGAAGAGTCCGAGAAGTCCCACGACGATGAGCGGGATACCGATCGCGTGCGCGCGACGGTTGCGGATATCTTGATGATATCCGCCGTATTCAGAATAGAGTTGTTCTCTGGTCATCTGATGCTACGGCCCCGGTTCGTGTGCCAGGGTATGCCACGTTTCCGACAAAAGTACCTTTTGAAAGGCGTATCCGCGCGGAGCTTGTCCTGAGCTGTGCCGAAGGGCGCTCCACGCCCCCCATACGCAAAGCGCATGGGGCCCCCGGCCTTCGGCCCATACACCATCGTTTTACCGCCCGACGACGTAGCTAATGTAAGAACGTGATTGCCGAAAGTTTGATCGCCGATGTCGTGGCGCTGCGCCGCGATTTCCATATGCATCCCGAGCTCGGGTTCGAAGAACATCGCACCGCGAGAATCGTTGCCGAGCGGTTGGGCGCCCTTGGATTCGACGTGCATTCGGGGATCGGCAAAACGGGCGTTGTGGGCGTGATGGGCGGCGGCCGCCCGGGACGCACGTTCATGCTGCGCGCCGATATGGACGCACTCCCCATAACGGAAGAAACGCAGCACGCCTACCGTTCGCGTACCGACGGCAAGATGCACGCATGCGGCCACGACGGACATGTGGCGATATTGCTCGGCGCCGCGCAGCTCATCGCGGACCGCCGCGACGAATGGCCCGGAACGGTGTGTCTGGTGTTCCAACCGGCCGAGGAAGGCTACGGCGGTGCGAAGGCGATGATCGACGACGGGCTTTTCGACCGTTTCGGCATCGAACGCGCCTACGGTCTGCATTTGAACAGCAAATATCCAACCGGGATATTGGGATTTCGCGAAGGCCCGTTCTACGCATCGAGCGATTCGATCGAGATCGAGGTTTTGGGTAAAGGCGGGCACGGTTCGGCGCCGCACGACACCATCGATCCGATCTATACCGCTGCGAACTTCATTACATCGGTTCAGCAAATCGTTTCCCGGCACATCGATCCGCTCGAGCCCGCAGTCGTTTCGATCGGATCGATTCACGGCGGAACGATCCACAACGTGATTCCGCGCACGGCGCGTATGCTCGGAACCGTTCGGGCTTTTTCGGACGACGTGCGGAACGCCATGCCGGAGCGAATCGAGCGTGTGCTGCGGTCGTGCTGCGACGCGATGGGCGCATCGTACGACTACAACTATATTTGGCGCTATCCCGTCACGTCGAACGATCCGGCGCAGACGCAGTACGCGCGTGACCTCGCCGTGCGAACCTTCGGCGAAGATCGCGTAATCACGGCGGACAAACTGATGGGCGCCGAAGACTTCTCCTTCTACGCGCAATGCGTACCGGCGTGCTTCTACACCCTCGGAGCGGCAGGAGGCGAATCGACCTCGAACCCGCATCACTCCAGCACGTTCGATATCGATGAAGCCGCTTTGGCGACCGGCGTCGAAATGATGGCGGCGCTGGCATTCGACGCGGGAGCGAATGCGCCGTAAGTCCGTAAGGAGGGCAGTACCGGTGGTTCATAATCCATTCGCGGCGGCGCGCGTTTTAGCGACTGCGGGGTTACTCTTTTGTGCGGGGTGCGGCGGCAGCTCGCCGGCGCCGGCGCAACCGGCTACGAGCGGCGCCCTCTTTGACTCGCTTACCGCTCCCGGTCCCGACGCGCGGCAGTGCAATTCGCCCGATAATTGCTTGGAATGGAATAATACGGGCGCCGGCGACGGCATCGTCGGACGATCGCGTCATGACGACGGCGTGCGCGGCATCAGTTATGGCGTCGGTCCGTCGATGCACGACATCTCCGCAGGAGTACAAGGCGTGGAAGCCGCGCCGTCGACCTTTGGTGCGGGCGTCGTCGGACGCAGCCAAGGCAGTTGGGGCGTCGTGGGCGAGGATTATAATCCGAACGGCGATGCGGGCGTATTCGGGACCGCACTCGAGAGCGGCGTTTGGGGCAGAACCAACGGCGAGGATTTCGAAGGCATTTTTGCGGACACCGGTCCCGGCGCGAAAGACGGTGCAGCGCTCTACGCACTCGCCCACGGCAACTCCGGCGCCGCGTTCTTCCAGCAAGACGAAAATCGAGCCGGCACGGCGACCGTCGCTGCGATGACCTCAACTGCGAATACCGGCGCGCCGATCTACGCGGGTGCTAACGCTTACGGCAGCGTGTTCACGGTCGACGACGACGGCGATCTGACGGTAACCGGCAGCGTGCGAACCGGTAATCCGTGCAGCCGCGGATGCGACGCCGTTCACCGCTCGATCGCATATGCGGCAACCGCACCAACGCCGACGCTCGAGGACACCGGCGAGTCGCAGTTGCACTCCGGAGAAGCGAACGTTCGGCTCGATGCCGATTTCGCGAACGCCATCGATGCGCGCACGCAATACATCGTATTGCTGACTTCCGAGGGCGAAAATCAGGGACTGTACGTGTCAAGCCGCACGCCGTCGTCGTTTTCGGTTCGCGAAATGCACGGCGGACGATCCGACTGCGCGTTTGCGTACCGCATCGTCGCGCACCCGCTTGGCGCATCGAACGCACGGCTTCCGCGCATCGCCATGCCGGCCATCACGCCTCCGCGTCATCCGCTATTGCCGGAGTAAGCGCCGCGCCGGCAGAGTGCTACTGATACGGGCCTCGGGTATACGGCGGCGATCGCGCGCCGTCAATCGTGACCCGGTAACTGACGCCGCTACCCGTATGCGTCCGAAAATCGTACGTCGCTCCCTCCTGAGTCAAATGGAGAACGCGGACACTATAGAGCAGCGGTTGTCCGGGTACTAAGCGCCGGGCAACGCCCGCTGAGAGAATGTACGCACCACGGGGTGTGTACTCACCCTTCTTCTTTGGACGCAGCGCGAGCGTAGCGATGCCGCGCGCGTCGACCAGCAGCATTGCGCCTTCGTCCACGCCGACGCCATAAGCGCAGTGTTCGCGCGCCATGAATGCGCCTAAGCGGCCAAAACGATCGCGGCGTGCGAAATGCGTATCGGTGATCGCGTCGCGCAGGGCCGGCCAGTCGAAAAGGTTGCGGGTAAAGCTTATTGCGGGCTCGTATGGATTGCGTACTGCATCGGGCGTCGCAACGTCGCGATCGTCGCCGAACACCTTATCCGCCGCCACAGAATCAAAGATCACGGCACCTTGAATCGCTAGACCCGCGCTTCCGCCGCCGACGATTCCCCCGCGCCGGTAAACGTCTTCGATCGACGCGACGAGCTTGCCGCCTTTGAGCGGCACGTAATTGGCTTGATCGCCGCCCGCGAAGAGCACCGCCTGCGCGTGTTCGACGTACCGTGTGACGCGTTCGACATCGGCGCGTGCGGCGCAACCCGGAATCTTTACCTCGCGCACCGACGCCAGCCGGCTGTACCGGTAAAACGTGTCGCTGTAATACCGATCGCCGGAGGCCGTGATGATAACCAGATTGCCCGCGCGCGTCCCGCCGGGATGCGCTATGCGCGCGTCGATCCAGTGCAGAAACTGCGGATATTGCGCGGATAGGCCCGCGCCGGAAAGGACGAGGCCCGGCCCGTGAACCGGCGCGTCCTTCGCACGTCCCGCCGGCGCATAGACCTGCACGGCGCACGCGGCGGCTACCGCGGCTAGCATGCCGTTATACCGCGAATTTCGCCGACGAGCCGGCCGGCTTTGTTGTGCACCGGCGGGCGCGCGAAAGAATGGAGCGCTTCGACTTGCTTTTCGCTGAGTAAATCCAGCATGCGTAACGCGGCGATGACGCCGGGAGAGCGCGCGCGGGAATTTCCGTCCGCGACCTTTAGCACAAAACCAACACCGCGGTTGATCGCTGCGACGCCGTGAACGCCTTCTGCGCCGCCCTTGCACAGCAGCCGCCCGCCGGCCGCTCGCATCAGCGCGGCGTCGAATTCGCCGCTTCCCGAAACATACTCCGGAAACGCCAGCATCGCTTCGCGAACGATTTTCAGCGCACGCGTGTGATTCGCATCAATTCCGCAGCCGCAAGCAAGCCGCATATACGATACCGCCGCGTTACGAAGCGGCGTAGCGTATACCGGTACACCGCAACCATCGACGCCCACGTGCAGCGATTCAAACGGAACTTCCGACATTGCGGCGCATACGTTCAAAATATACCGCTCCGCCGGATTATCGGGATCCAAGTACGACGCCGTGTCGCATCCCAGCGTTTTGCACAGCGCCAGGATACCGGCGTGCTTTCCGGAGCAGTTATTGTAGATTGCGTCCGCGGGATAGCCCGCGCCCTCGGGCCCGCATTGCAGAGCATCTTCGCCGAGGCCGATTTTCGACAAAATCGAACGCACCGCGGCAAGGTGGAACGTCTCCCCGCTATGCGAAGCGGCGATCACCGCAATCTCCGCCGGTTCCAACGCGAATCTTTCGTGCGCGCCCGCTGCGACGATCGCCGAAGCAATGAACGGTTTGGCGGTGGAGCGCAGGTACACGGGAGCATCGATCTGCCCGATGCTCAGCAACTCGCGGCCGTGTGCGTCGATAGCGCAAGCGGCAACGCAATGAATCGACTCCACGACACCGTCGCGCGTGACTTCCACAAACGGCGAGCCTTCCAGGCGCATCTAGACGCGCAATTGGAGCTGAAAGTAGACGTTCATCGGCAAGGGGAAATTGAAGGAAGAGTTTGGATCGCCGTACGTCGGAACGAACGGCTGCGCGAAGAACGGATTTAGCGGAACGCCGTTCGCGGCAGTGTCGCTCGGGCTCTTACCGTTGTAGAAATTGCTGATGTAAAAAATGTTCGTTCCGTATCCACACACGGTACGGCTGGGCGGATGCGCCGCCGTCCACGGTTCGGCGGACCCGCCGAAGCATTGATTCACTAAATTCGTGAACGTGACATTCGCCGTCAGCGTACGCGTGAAATCGTAGCTCATCTGCAAGCCGAGGTTGAACTGCCACGGCTGGCGGAACTGACCGAAGGAGTCGAACTTTCCGGTATACGGATTCGGAATGTAGAGCGAGCCGGCACTGGTACCGGTCGAGGTCGCTGCAGTGCTGCACGACGTGTAGTCCGCGTTGAGCGGATTGCCCGTCGTTACCCCGATCGATCCCTGGTTAGCCGTGCAGACGCGCGGATCGTTTCCCTGAAAATCGGCCGGCGTCCCGTACGTCGCGCCTTCGTTGAGCAGAATTGCCGGCGTAATGGCAAACGGGCCGTGACGGTAGTTCAAGACCAGCGCGAACGTGTTCGGCGAGACGTACGGAAAGTCCAGACCCGTGTCGTACCAGCCGAACTTATCCAGCAGCGGCTGTGCGGGCATGTTGTAGTAGGGATTGCGAATCGACCCCAAACCGCAACTGAAATCCGGCGTGCCCGTCCCCGAGTTGTCATAGCAAGGTGCCGGTGGAGCCGCGATGGACATGTTACCGCATAGCGTGGGTGACGCGTTCGAGCCGGCGCACGCCGACGTCAACTGGTTGTAGTTTTGAATGTCCTCGTTATACGGGTCCACCGGATTGATCGGGACGCCGGAGTAGTTATTCCACATCTCTTTGGAATTCGTAAACGTGTACGAAAACAGTCCGGAAAGGCCGTTCTTCGTGAAATCACCCTTCGCCAATTCGAACTCCACACCGTCGGTGCGTTCCGTGCCCGAATTGAACGCGGGCGAGATGGAGAGCGTGGGCACGTTCACCGATTCGTAGAGCTGTTGCGTTGCATAGCGGTAAAACGGTGAAACTTTGATGGACAGGTCCGTACCCCGGAACTGATGCTCGTACGAGAAATCGAAGTTGTTCGAGAACTGCGCGCCGGCGTCGTGGCGCGGCGTGTTGAATCCGAAGGGTAAGAACCCGACTAGACCCGCGGCCAAGTTCTCCTGCGTGCCGTTGTACTCGATCTCGTAGTTCTGCGGCTCCTGTGCAAAGCGGCCGGCGGAGAATCGGAGAACCGTATCGGGATCCAGCGTATACGTCGCGCCCACGCGCGGTTCCGCATAGCTTTGCACGTACGTGGGATTGAATTGATCGGTCAGCAGGACGTGTCCGCTCTTGCCGTCCGGATGCACCGTCGTGCCCGGACAAGTCAGCGTGACGTACGGCTCGATGACGCTGGCGTTCTGCGGCGGCTGCGGTACGAGCAACGGTTGGAACGTAGCGGGATCGTAGCAAAACTCGTTTTGAGCCGCCGTGAACCAGAAGTTATGGCCGGGCGTGTCTATGGGATTCAGATCGAACTCGTCGCGATCGAACCGGATGCTCGCGCTGATGTCCAGTTTCTCGTTCGGCCGCCACTCGTCGACCAGCGAGACGTTGGCGAACTTCGGAACGACGCTGTTGATGTCGGCGTTGTTTCCGGTGTACGTCAGCCGCCAGGTCGCGCCCGCCGCACACGCCGGCGCCGGAATCGCCGCACCCGGCGACGACGCATTGCAATTCACCGCCTGCGGATTGGGACTCGAACTATTCGGGTCGTCGACGCTCGTGGGATCGCCGAACGTGCCCTGCGTTATCGGATCGTTACACGGGGCCGGCTGACCGGCGTTGAACTGATCGACCCCGTTCGCGGCGAATCCGGCGTACGCGGCAAAGCACTGCGTTCCGTTCGTGAGGTTGCTCACCTGCGTGTCGAACCGGTTCAGGTAATTGTGGTTGAAGTAGCGCACAGTTGAGGCCGTCGCGTAATTCAGTGTCGCGGACAATTGATTGTTCGCCGTCAGCTGATCCGCAAACTGCATCTGCACGCCGCGCGTGTGCGCATCCACTTCATAATCGAAGTCCGTTCCGCCCAAGCCGCTTCCCAGACCGTACCGCGACGCGCCGCTTCGATTGGTATTGGAATAGAACGTGTATCCGAAGATCCGGAAGTACGACGTGCTCCAGTTCTTTTGAAACTGCGCTTTGACGATCGCCGCTTGCTCCCAGATCCCGTCGCGGTAATTGTTGGGAAGCGGAACAACACCGGTTCCGCTGCATTGCCCGGGAATAGTGATGGCGCCGCCGCTCAAGATGTTCGTATTGTTACAGCGATCCGTCGGCGACCCCGGAAAGAGATAGGCGACGGGCGTGGCATCCGCGGGCGCCAAAAACTGCGTCCCCGCGGGATACGTCAGAAAGTCGGGCCAATGCGCCGGCCAAATCAGGCCGCCGTTGCAACAGTTGACCAACGCGTTGACAAGCGGCGCGCCGACGTCGTTCACTCCGGAATAGAGTTGTTCGTACTGCGTCGAGTTGTCGTATAGCAGTTGGATATCGTCGCG
Source organism: Vulcanimicrobiaceae bacterium (assembly GCA_035938175.1). Lineage (GTDB taxonomy): Bacteria > Vulcanimicrobiota > Vulcanimicrobiia > Vulcanimicrobiales > Vulcanimicrobiaceae > DASRDE01. Next base: position 2,688 of record DASZHD010000028.1, on the reverse strand, counting down.
GCCGGAGTCGTGCCGGTGCGGCAGCGCGAAGTGCAGATTTGCGACCGCTTCGCGATCCTCGATTAGCGACGTTAGGGCGTACGCTTGTGAGATCGCGGAAAAACATCCGGGATCGTTCGTAACGGTAACGGCGCTGCTGCCGTCTGCAACGGGGTTGGTATACAGATTCGGGTTCGACGGATCGCACGTCGGATACACGGCCGGATAGAAAGAGAGGAAGGTGGTCAGGTTGCTGGGCCCGTTTCCATACGGGAAGGTGTTCAACAGATCCGTGCCGTTGTTGTAATCCAGATAGTTAATCTGCTGGTTGGTTCCGCTGAGCGCCAAGTAATAGCTGAACGTTCGAGCCGGGTTCGAACCGCCCGTCTCCGCGGTGAGCTCGTGATAAAATTGGGGCGAACCGAGCCGTCCGGACACGTCGGAAAAACCGGGATACGTTCCGGTTTTGATGACCTGATTAATGAAGCCCGACAATCCGGTGGCGTTCGCCGAGGCCGGGCCGCCGCCCGTATAGACCTGAAGTTCTTGTTGACCGAGTGTGGATGGAGAATGCGCGGGGAGATTATCAAACGACCGGTTTACCGGTACGCCGTCGAACTCGAAGCCGACCTGATCGTAAAATCCGCCGCGAATGTAGACGTTCTGATTATTGCCGACTTGGTTCGGCGGCACGAACGTGCCCGGCATTGCGGACAGGGCGGAGTACGCGTTATTCAGGTTCGTGCCCCCGCCCAATGTCGCGGCCGCACGCGTAGCCGCCGCGTTCACGGAGTACACGTCGGTCGTGGTTCCCGGTTTTACCGTACTGAGCGAGGAGCGTGACGTAACGCGCGCGATGGTCTTGAGCGATTTCTCGAGCGCGATGTTTACCGTCAGATATTGGTCCGCAAAGACGGCTATACCGCCGAGTTGGCGCGGCTCGTACCCCGTGACGGATACGGAGAGCGTGTACGTGTCGGGAGCCAACGACAAAAATGCGTAATGCCCCTGACTGTCGGACTGCCGCGTTGCGGTCTGCGATGGGCTCGTCATGGTGACCGTCGCATCGCCGACCGGTTTGCCGGTCGACGAATCCGTGACAACGCCGTTCACGCCTCCGGTCGTACCGGCCCTCACCGATGACCCGCTCTGCCAAATTAAGAGCACAGTTATGAACGCGGCTGCTACGATGCGGGCAACTTTAACCACGGCGCAGTCCTCCGGACGCTTTTCCTTAGTATAGGAAGTGCCGCAGGGGCCTGGTATCCCGGGTTTCCGCTATTCTGCCTCTGCGCGCGCCATCACGCGAACGAGCTGTGCGCGCGATTTTAGACCCAGCCGTTCGAAAATCGCCGAAACGTGGTGTTCGACGGTATGCTCGCTGATGTTGAGCTGGGTCGCGATTTGGCGATTCGTTCGGCCAAGCGCTACTTGCCGGGCGATTTCCGTTTGTCTCGGCGTGAGATCGACCGCTCCATTCGATGTACCGGCTTGCAGGCGCTGCGCGTCGCGCACGCTTCCCATGCGGCGGTAGATCGCCGCGGCGGCGTCGCGTTCGCCGGCGAGTTCCAAGCATTGCGCGCTGTGCAGCATGTCGCCCATCGATTCAAACTCGCGAGCGGCTATCTTTGCCAAACGCGAGCGCCGCGGGTCGGCATTGCACGTCGAGGCTTCGAACAGCAGGTGATACGCGCGGCGCACGCGCGGCCGGCCCCCTGCGCTCTGCAGCAGCGTACGTGCGGCGGCTACATCGGCGCTGGTGCCGAACCGGGCCGCGCTAACGAGCAAATCCCATGCCCGGTGGGCGCACGTGAGCACCCGCAGCGCTCGAGTGACGAGAGCCTGCGCCTCGTTCAAGGAGCCTTGTTCTGCGCGAAGTTCCGCAAAAGCGGCCGACACGGAAGCGACTCGCTGCGCTTCGCCGGAGCGGTGCGCCAACTCCAGCGTTTCTTCGCGCGCGCAGGTTTCCAGCATCGCTAAGTCGTTCAGCATCAGTGCGATCGGAATACCGACGGCGGCGGCCTTGGTTTTGAATGTTGCTGTAGTGACGCCGGTTTCTAGCGCCGACCACATCAGCGTGCGCGCCGCACGCAGATCGCCGGCGAGCATCAACGTTCGCGCGAAGCCGAGCGAGCAATAGGCGGCGCGCCACATCATTGCCGTGCGGCCTGCCTCTTCTAGTGCATGCCGGTGATGTTCGATCGCGATCTGCAGTTCTCCGAGGTCGCACGCACTGAGCGCCACGTTGTTCTCGACTTGCGCAATGAGTTCGGGTGAGCCCGTCTTCATGGCAAGCTGCGCCGCGCCGCAGAGATACGCTAGCGAAGCTTTGGTATGCCCGAGCGCAGCTAATGCCTCGCCGCGGATCTCCTTCAACGAAGAAAGCGCTCCCGCGTCCGCTCCGTCGAGCTGCCCTTCGAGATCGGAAAGGCGACATAGCGCTTCTTCCGGCATCCCGAGCGTGCTCGAAAATCTCGCAACGGAAAGCAGCGCCGCCGTTCGCAACTCGGTATCGCCCAGAGATCCGGCGCTATCTACGACCTCTACCGCCGACGACAGCGCTTCGGTCGTGCGTCCGTCGACCCAGCGTTGATCGGCAAGCATCAAGAGCGCCCGTCCCGCGCCGCGACGGTCGCTCACGCGTTCGTATTCGCTGCGGCAGAGATCGAAGAACTGTGCGGGCTCGTCGGCCGATCCGTCGATGTAGTG
>DASZHD010000027.1:0-150357 GCA_035938175.1 Vulcanimicrobiaceae bacterium | reverse complement strand
TGAAGCGCTCAATTCAGTAGGCCAGCGTTTCGCACGGAGGCGAAACGTCGGGCGCGGTGACGAGGGGAGAGGTGCCCTTCGATTCCTCAGGGTTCTTCGATACCTCAGGATGACGGGGCAGACGCCCTTCGATGCCTCAGGGTGCTTCGATGCCTCACCATGACAAGTCACCTCACCATGACGGATGACTAGTAGGGGACGCCCTTCGCTCGTTGCGCGCGAAGTGCGTCCATATACCAACCGAACTCGTCGAAGAACGCGCAGTTCCATTCTCGAAACGCCGGGTTCGTCGGCTCTCCGTCGTCGGTGAATGCCTTCTCGATTTGCGGAACCGGCAACAGCGACGGTATGGAAGGCATTCCGCACTCGGCAAGCGTCATCCGCAGTTGCATCGCGGCGCGCACACCGCCGAAACGGCCGCTCGAATAGCAAATAATCGCCGAAGGACGCCAATAATACTCTTCCAAGAAATGGTCGAGCAGATTTTTTAACGCCGGCGGAATGCCGTTATTGTACTCGCCGGAGACGATCGCGAAGCCGTCCGCCGAACGATACAACTCTGCCAAACGCTCGAGATTTTCGGGAGCCGGATTGGGCGCGTACTCCTTGTACATCTTGTCCAGCAGTGGCAGCTGCAGTTCGAGCGGATCGACGAGCGTGGGATTCCAGCCGCGCCGCTTTAGCTCCGATACAACGAACCGCGCGGCCTTAATTCCCTGACGCTCGGTTCGAACCGAGCCAAAAATCACCGGCACGTTAAAACTCACGCACTCACTGTATTACATGCATGGGTGCGGCCCTGCACGCAGGCAATGGAGCCGCGCCGAACAAAGATCCCCGCGAATGCCTCGAAAGCGCAAAAAACAGCATCGCAACTACGCCGCGCCGCTTCTCATTGCCGCGATCTTACTCGCCGGCGTGATTTGGGCGATCTGGCCGCAAACGCCGCGGCATTCGCACAAACGCACAGCTCATACGTACCACGCCGCCCCGGCCGTCGCCGTCGCCACTACTATGCCGTCGCCCACCGTGACGCCGGCATCCGCGGTGGAAGCGCAGGCTTCAGCCTCGCCGCAACAGCTCGCGACGGCGGCGCAGCAAACACTCGCGCCGGCGTCTGCAACCGCGCCTCGCGTTGCCATTATCATCGACGATTGCGGTCAATGGCCAAAAACCGAACGCGCCTATCTGCAGCTGCCGATACCGCTGACGATGGCAGTCCTCCCGCACGTTGCGTTCACGGCAGAAATTGCGCAGGCCGCGGCCGGCGCCGGCAAAGGCGTGATGCTTCATCTTCCGATGGAGCCGCTATCGCACCGCCGCGCGGGCCCCGGTGAGATCGACGACTCGATGAGCGACGACGACGTAACCAAACAAACCGAAGACGACGTCGCGCAAGTGCCGCTGGCGGAGGGGCTGAACAATCACGAAGGAAGCGAAGCCAGCGCCGACGCGCGCGTGATGCGGGACGTCGTCGCGGTCGCGAAATCTCACGACCTCTTCTTCATCGACTCGCGAACGAACGTGAAGACCGTCGGAGCGGACGAAGCCGCCGCCGCGGGCGTTCCGAATGCGTCGCGCGACGTCTTTTTGGACAACCGCGCCGACGTCGCGTACACGGAGTCGATGCTCGAACGCACCGTTGCAATCGCGGAAAGCAAGGGCAGCGCAATCGCGATCGGTCATCCGAAACCGACGACGCTCGAGGCACTCCGCGCAATGTATCCGCGTATGGAAGCCGCCGGCGTGCAGTTCGTCTTGGCGAAGGATCTGGTGCGCTGACTACGGCGCTATCGCGGCGTCGATCTCCGTTTCAAACGTCCTGTTCCACGGAAGCGAAATCTGCATCGCGGCGATATGGTAGCCGGGATACAGCAACGGCAATATCGCAGCGGCCCGGTTCCAAAGCGCCGCGCGGTTGAAATCGCGAGTCACCGCGGCCTGCTGCGGCAATAAATACGTGTGATCCGGCGTGCCGGCTGCATCCAGCAATGCGTTGAGCTGCGGCCGCACGTAATCGTGAAACGCATAGTCATCCACGATTCGATTGAAGGTGAACGTCTTATGCGCCAGCGCGTCGTACGTCCCGGTCCGCCGGCCTGCCCCGGCCACCACTGCTTCGGCGACGGCGGTGCCGACCGTATTGGCGTTCGTATTCCAGGACGAGTACGCGTCGAGTCCGCCTGCAACGCCGTCGTTCAACAAGCGTTCCGCAAACGCGGCTTGATCGGCGTACGTCTTCTCCAGAAACGTCAAATCGGCAAGCGCCACCGAACGCCCCGCGCGCTCGTCCGCGCGCATGGCTTCTTCCAGCTGCGCGTCTTCGGCCGGCGTATCGTTCGGCACGCGAACGTACAACGTAATATCCGGCGCGCCATCGTCGCGCACGCCGCCGCACAAGGAGATCAGCGATCCGATTGCCACGTCGATCGGCGCGAACTCCAGGGGATCGTTGAAGCGCGCACCATCGGGCTTTGAATAGCGTACCGCAACATGCGGCGTCCACCGCGCGTGAAGCGCGATCGCGCGTGCAACAAGCGCCATGCCCAATTCGTCCGCGCCGGGTTCTACTCCGGCGCGAGCCGCAACGCCGTCGTCCCGGACCGCCTGCTGCAGCGCCAACACGTCCTTGACGTGCAGACCCACCGGTCCCGCGTCGTCCTGGCCCAAAGCGAGCCGATCGACGTCGCCGGAACGGACGTACGAAATCGCCAGCCGATCGACTTGATAGTTGCGCGTGCGCGTCGCCAAATAGGCTTCTAAAACACCCGGCGCGATGAGCGAACGCAAATGTTCCGCCGAACCGAGCTCGGATGGAAGCGGCGGATCGTGCAGGTTCGCGTATTGCTGCAAGTACGACCATTGCGGATACGCGGCGAAAAAGTTCGCGGCATCGCCCAGTGCCGGAACGCCGGTCGGCGCCAGCCGCATGATCGTTGAAAAGGCGCCCGTCCACGCGTGCGGACGATTCACGTGCAGCGTCTGCAATTCGCGCAAGCGAAAGTACGCATCGTCGTAAGAAGTTCCGGGCACACGCGATGCGACCAGCCCGCCGTAGGCGAGCATATCCGTCGAAATGACGAAATTGGCGGAAGCGCTTTGCGGCGTAGTATTCAGCCACGCGATGATGGCGTCCGGGCGGCCGAAGGTCAGGTAATTTCCGAGCAGCTCGCGCGGCGGCTCCAGCACGTTGACGCCGGCGATGCGCCCAAGCATCTGCGGCAGCTGCCTGGTCACCGGCCGGTCGTCGAGTGGAACGAACGCGATGGCCCAGGTTAAGAACAGCGCCGTGACTATCATTCGTCACGGCGCTGTTCGCTTCGTTATACTGTCGCGCCTCGTCCGCTTAGCAGGTTGATAAACAACAGCATAACCGCCGCGGCGAAGAGCAACCAGATCCATCCGGCTAGGAAGTGTAAGACAAGGCCTGCGAGCCAGACCGCGAACAAGATGACGATGATGGTCCAAAGGATTCCCGCTAGGGCACCCATGTAGTTCCTCCTACTGCGCAAAGGCGCTCATGATCCGCCATCATGATACCCAGCTCGCAGGAGGCTGCGACGCAGCGATCCCTTGTTTTGCACCAAAAGCGATGCTGCGGTTACTGCGTCTACGTTTGTACGCGCCATGACAATCGCGATCTTCGCATTCCAGTTCGACGCTTGCAGCAAATCGTTCGCCTGCTGTTCGCCGACGCCGGCGACATGCATGACCAATCGCAGCGCGCGTTCGCGCAACTTCTTATTCGTTGCGACCACGTCGACCATCAAGTTGCCATACGCTTTTTCCAAACGCACCATGACCGCGGTTGACAGCGTGTTCAAGAGAATCTTCTGAGCGGTGCCGGCTTTGAGCCGCGTCGAACCGGTCAGCGCTTCGGGGCCGGTTTCCAATACGATCGCGAGATCCGCGTGGCGTTCCAGCGCCGACGGCGATACGTTGGTGACGCTGACCGCATATGCTCCGATATCGCGCGCAGTGCGAAGTGCGGCGATCACGTACGCCGCCCCGCCGCTCGCGCTCAGCGCGACGACGGCATCGTCCGCCCGCACGTGTTCGAACATCTCGCGTTCGCCGGCGGCGGAATCGTCTTCCGCGCCTTCGACTGCACCGGTGACGGCAGCAGCGCCGCCGGCGATGTGCGCTTGTACGTGCGACGGGTCGGTTCCAAACGTCGGGGGCATTTCCGACGCATCCAGAATACCGAGCCGGCCGCTCGTTCCGGCGCCGACGTAATGCAGCGTTCCGCCACGATTCATACGCCGCGCGATCTCGTCGACGGCGCGCGCAAGCAGCGGTGCCGATTCGATAACCGTATCGGCGGCGGTGCGTTGTTCGTCCAACAGTACGCGAACCAAATCGGCGGTTGACAGCAGATCCAGCTCGGTCGTGCGGGGATTGACTCGTTCGGTATGCGGAAGATCGTGCACCGGATGGCCTATAACGCTTGCGCGGCAGTCAACGCTCCCGCGTACGGTTCTGCGGCGCTTTTGAAAACCGGCATCGAGGGCAGATCGTTCTTCAAGCGCGTTTCCAGGAGAAACGTCAGCAAACTGTTGCTCGTCAACAAGGAGCCCGCGAGCACGAGCGGCGCACCGCTCTCGGTCAAGCCGGCGCGCTTTACCAGGGATTTCGCGAGATCGCCCAGCTCGAGCGCCGCGTTCTGGACGATTCTGTTCGCCGTACGGTCGCCGCCGTTGGCGATCTGCAAAACCAGCGGAGCGAGCGACGAAACACGGGCAACGCCGCCGTTCTCGCCATGCACGCGCGAGAGAATCTGCGAAGAATCCGCCGTGCCGAGTTCGTCAATCAGCGTCTGTACGAATTCGTCGCGCGGTGCACGATCGTCCAGCGCGCGCAACACCGTCCGCAGCGCCGCCGATCCGATGGCAAATCCCGATCCGTCGTCGCCGAGTAGATACCCGTACCCGCCGGATCGAAATTCCTCGCCGCCGCGGATCGCAAAACCGATCGAACCGGTTCCGGCGACGATCACGGCGCCGTCTCCTTGCGGCACCGCTGCACGCAGCGCGATGTAAGCATCGTCGCGAACGGCGACGCGCGCGCCGCCGAACCGCGATTCGAGCGCGGAACAAATCGCCGACGCGACGTCATCGCGGCCTGCGCCCGCCGCACCTACGAAGATCGCGTGCGGCAGCGCACCGTCCAGCGCGGAAACGATCAGGTCGCCGATGATCGAGCCGGCGTTTTCGACGCCGCAGATACTCGGATTGGCCGCAGGACCGCTGACCGTTCGCAGCACCTCGCCGTCTTGGGAAAGCGCGGCAACGGTGGTCGTTCCGCCCGCATCGACGCCTACGACGACGTGCGGCATTCGGATTCCACCTTCGACAGCAGCGAAAGCAAGCGGTACGGCGCGATCGCACCCAACATTGCGGGCGCGCCCGCGCCCGTCGCTCGCGGAACGTTGGCCGCACGTCCGCGCAGCGTTTCATAGCCCAAAACGGCAAAAGCGATCGCCTCTTTGGCATCCGGATGCAGATTCATCACATCCGACCGTTCGACACGAAACGCGCCGAGCCGTTCTCGCAGCCCGGCCATAACCGCTTCGTTGCGCGATCCGCCGCCGCTGACGATCACGCGCGCGCCTTCACGCGAAACCGAGCGAATTGCGCCGGCAACCGTCTCGGCAGTAAGTGCCGCAAGCGTCGCCGCCGCATCTTCCAACGAAAGCGCTTGGAGCGCCCGCGCATGTGCGTGCAGGAACTGCTCGCCGAACCGCTCGCGGCCGGTCGTTTTCGGCGGCGGCAATGCAAAGTACGGATCGGCCAGCAACGATTCCAGAGCGGATTCGTGCACACGGCCGCGCAGCGCGAGCGATCCGCCCGCGTCGTAGTGGAGCGCCCCGCCGCTGTGCCGTGCAACGGCCGCATCGATCAGCATCATGCCGGGACCGCTGTCGAACGCGATCGCGTCGCTCACGCCGCAGCCTCGCGGCAAAACCGTCAGGTTTGCGATACCGCCCAGATTGACTGCGACGCGATCTTCGGCATCGCTGCGCAGCAGAATGGCATCGACAAATGGAACGAGCGGCGCGCCGTGGCCGCCCGCCGCGCAATCGCCGCTGCGAAAATCGTAACAAACGGTCGCCTTGCACCGCTCGCGGATCACAAACGGATCGCCGGCCTGCAGCGTTACGTGAGCGGGCCCGTCATGCCAGAGCGTTTGACCGTGCGATGCGACATAGTCGATCGGCATATCGCTCTCTACGGATTCAACGGCGGCCGCAAACGCCAATCCCAACTCGTGGTGCAGCTGCGCGACGTCGCGTACGCTTCCGGCGGCCGGGGGCAGCGCTGCGCGAAGCGCCGCGGCAAGCTTCGGTTCGAACGGAACCGTTTGGAAATTCAGCAGATCGACGCGATACGTGTCGCCCGCGGGGCGGATTCGCACGAGCGCCGCGTCGATGCCGTCGAGGGACGTCCCGCTCATAAGGCCGACGGCTATCACCGCAGCTGCAAATCCTCGATGAGTGCTTCGTAAAATGCGGCCCGGAGATCGCGCGTGTCGTTGCGGCCGAAATAGACGCTGTTGGTCAGCAGCACGCCGCTGCAGTCACGCACGGGATCCGCCCAGATGCACGTTCCGACGAACCCGGTATGACCGAACGTCTGCGGTGAAAACCAGCGGCCGCAAGAGTTGTCATCGCGCGTTTTGAGTGCCCAACCCAAACCGCGCCGCAGTACGGCGTCCGGCGCTTGTTCGCGAATGGCTTCGGCAGCGAGAGGCGCGCCAAGAACCGCGGCGGCGCGTCCGTGCAGCGGCGCGAGATATTGCTCCGCGATCCACGCGGCATCTTCCGCCGTTCCGAAGAGTCCGGCATGTCCGCTGATGCCTCCCATTAAGAACGACTTCTCGTCATGGACGAATCCCTGCACGCGGCCGCGCCATGCATCTTCTTCGGTCGCGGGAATGCGATCGCGCAAGCCGGCGCGCGGCCGAAACGCAGGCGACGGGCGCATGGCGCGCATCAGCTCCGCGAGCGAGCACCCGTACGCGCGTTCCAGCAGCACGCCAAGCGCGATGAATCCCAAATCGCTATAGATGACGCGCTCGCCGGGCGCCGCGACCAATTCGCGTTCGAGCGCATATCGCGCAACGTTCTCCGAGAGCAGTTGACGATAATCGGCACCGGAATTCATACCCGACGTGTGCGCGAGCAGCATGCGAAGCGTTATACGCTCGTGCGGCCTTCGTTGCCACTCGGGCATCCATGCCGCCAGGGAATCGTCGAGCGGCAGCATGGCGCATTCCACGGCTCGCAGCGCCAGCGTCGAGACGAAAATTTTGGTGAGCGACGCCAGATCGAACGGCGTGTCGACGTAGATCGCACACGGATCGCCGTCGAGTCTGGTCACGCCGTATGCTTCTTCGAATACCGGCCGGCCGCGATACTCGACGCGCGCTGCCGCACCGGTGAACCAGACACCCGTCGCTTCGTGAAGTACCCGCCGGACCGCTGAAAACGGGCGATCGACGGTTAGCACAACGCCGCCCGAAGGGATCGCACGCGCGCGTGCGCTTCTTCCAAACGAGAGAGCGGGATCGTGCCGTTTTCAGCCGCCGCTGCAATAGCCTGCGCGCATTGCTCCGCGAGATCGAGACTGTGGCTCACCAATATGCAGTCGGCGCCGGCGCCGATTGCCGCTACCGAGCCTTCGACGCTGCCATACGTTTTGGCGATTGCATCCATCTGCATGCAGTCCGTAAAACACACGCCGTGAAAACCGAGTTCGCCGCGCAAGATTCCGGTGAGAATGCGCGGGGAGAGCGTGACCGGCAGCCCCGGATCGAACGCGGTGACGATCATGTGTGCGGTCATGACGGCCTCCGCTGTAGGCAAAAGGCGCGCGAACGGCACGAGATCGCGTTCGCGCAAGGTGGCCTCGCTTTCGTCGACCACCGGCAGCTCGAAATGCGAATCCGCATCCGTCGATCCGTGTCCCGGAAAGTGTTTAAAGACGGGCGTGATGCCGGACGCGCGCAGTCCGGCGGCAAATGCATCCCCGAGCTCGGCAACGACGGCGGGATCGCTTCCGAACGATCGATCGCCAATCACGGCGTTCGTATCGTGAATGGCGAGGTCGATCACCGGCGCAAAATCCAAATTCACACCGGCACGCCGCAGATCCGATCCGGCCTGTTCCGCCGTCCGGCGTACTTGCCCGGCTCCCGCGCTGGCCAGCTCGCGCATCGGCGGGACGGGTGCAACCCCATTGCGCAGGCGCATGACGCGGCCGCCCTCTTGATCGATGCCGATTACCGGGTCGTCGAGTATCGCACGAATTCGTTTGGTCAACGCGGCGGTTTGTTCGACGGACTCGGCGTTTCGCGTAAAGAGAATTACGCCGCCGGGCTGGAACGACGCCAGGCGTGACTCGACTTCTGCATCGAGATCGACGCCCGGAAATCCGCAGCAGATAACGCCGCTCGCAAGGAGCCGCAGATCGGTCATGTCAGCAACGCGTCGCCTGCAGCGTCGAAGCGCCGAACGTACTGCGGCGGGAAACTAACGCCGGTTTGCTGCCCGATCGCCGGTACCGAGTCCGCTGCAGCACGCGGAATGCGCGCCGCGACGACGCCGAGCGGGGTTTTGATGTGCGCCAGAAAATCGGGACCGATTGCCTCGATCTCTTCGACGGTGCCGCGCAGCGCCGCATCGTCGCCGATGCGGACGTATTCCGGGCGAATACCGATGATTGCGCCGTCACGTTCGATCAGATTCATCGGCGGCGATCCGAAAAACCTGGCGATGCGAACGTTCGCCGGAAATTCATACACGCGATCGGGCGCCGCGCATTGCTCGATGCGTCCCTCCATCATGATTGCCAGACGATCCCCGGATGCGAGTGCTTCGCCGTGATCGTGCGTGACGTGCAGAACGGGTCCGGGAAAGTGCTGCCGAACCTCGCGGAATTGGCGGCGCACGTGAACGCGCAATTGGGGATCGAGATGCGCGAACGGCTCGTCCAGCAGCAATACGCGCGGCGCAGACAACAGCGCTCGCGCCAGTGCAGCGCGCTGACGTTCGCCGCCCGAAAGCCGCGCCGGACGCTCGTGCAGAAACGATTCGATCTTCAAGAGTTCTGCGTAGTCGCGTACCGATCGATCGATCGCCGCGCGATCGAGTTTGCGTAAGCGCATCGCAAACGCCAGATTGTCGTAGATCGTCAAGTGCGGAAAAAGCGAGTCATCCTGCGAAACCAGGGCGATCCGGCGCCTTTGAGGCGGGATGCGCGTAATATCGCGCTCGTCCAAGACGATCGCGCCGCAGTCGGGCCGCTCTAGACCTGCCAGGAGGCGCAGTAACGACGTCTTTCCGGCGCCGCTGGGTCCCAAAATGACCAGCGTCTCGCCGTCCGGGACGGCAAGGGAGACGTCCGAGACCCGGCGGGCCTTCGAAAGACTAGTGAATTCGAATGATTTGCGCGATGAGGCGTCCGCCGACGTCGATGACGTCGATACTGACGCGGGCGCCGCGTCCGAGGTCGGCGAGCGAGGCGTACGTTGCGCCATGAATGATGCTTGTCGTCGGGGTTACGGCGACCGGAACGGGACCGTGCGGAGTCCCGACCAGGATGCTGGCCGAACCATAATCGACGCCGATGACCGTGCCCGAAACGACCGCATGGGGACGCGGACCGGCGTTCTGATGCGGGTCGTCCTGCTTATCGCCGGGGCCGTGCCCATGGCCGTGCGACCATTGCGGCGGATCGGCGAGCGCGTACGTGCCTGTGCCGGCCAGAAGGGCCGCACAGAGCAAGACCGGCGCAAACGAACGAAATACAGCCATATCCGCCTTATCAACGCGAATGCCAATCGGCTCGTTCCATTCGCCGTGTAAAGTCGAATCTCCATCGGATGCCGGGGGGCCATACGGACTACGGGGCTCCGGTTGCTTGGCATCGCGTCTACTGAAGCTCGCGGTAGTAGGCGGCGCGCGCTTCGTTGGAATCGCTGCCGGCGCGGGCTCGTTCGACGATTTCGCGCAGTCGAACCACTCGCTCGTCGTCGGCAGTCTTGCCCGCGAGCACCAAACGCAGCGCGATCAGCGTCAGGTCGGGGGTCTTCGAGCCGAGCATTTCGATGCCGCGATAGAATGCCGCCGCGCCCGCAGCATCGTGACGCCGTTTCAGCAATTCCTTTACTACCTGCTCCTTCGGCGGACGTTGTTCGAGAAGGTAGCCGTCCAGGAAATCGAAATCCATGCGCATGCTTTTCGCCGGGCGCTTCATTTTGCTTTGCACGATCGTGCTTGCGACGACCGGCGCCTCGACGCTGACCCAGCACGATTTGCTTGCAAAAATGCGGACGATCAACGGCGGGTTGTACAACATGCACATCGTCAGCACGTCCGAGCACGTTATCGACGGTGTTACCGCACAGGCCGTTACCGAAGCGTCCGGGCTGCGCTTCGTCGTGCGCGAATGCAGCGGCGAACTGTGCATCGGCAATTATTTCGACGGCTCCCGTCTGTTTCAATTCAACTTCAACGGCACGCTGTTGCCGCCGCGCGATCAGCCGGTGCGATATCTGCGCGCCCTGCGCATACTGGCCATGCTTTCCTTTTTGGATCCGCAGTTCGGGGCCGGCGGAGGCGACATAACGGACGGCGGCGCCGCCGCGTTCGACGGCGTACGGTGCCGCCGTTTGCTGGTAAGCTCCCCCGGAGCCGAACCGTTTGCGGCATATATCGATCCGCGAACGGCACTCGTCGCGGGAGCCAAGGGACTGGAAGAGGACTGGACGATCCGCTTTTCCGACTACCGGCACGTAGCCGCGTTTGCGTTGCCGTTCGCGATCGACTACAACGGCGCTCCGCTCGAACGGTACTCGTCGCGAACGATCGTCGCCGCGCCGCTGAACGCGCCGCATGGATTGACGCCTTCTTTTCACGCAACGCCCACGCCGGGAATGGCGCTGGATCCCACGTCGGTTTCGCCGCTGGGAACCTGTAAAATTGCAGGCGTCGAGGCGCGATGCCTTATCGACACGGGAAATTCCGGACTGTCGATGAGTTTGCAACTCGTTGAAAAACTCAACTTACACCCCATCGGCATGCTTCCCATCGCCGGATTGGGCAGTTACTCCACAGAGGTCGTCCGTGCCGGCCCGCTGGAGATCGGCAATGCCGATTTCGGTGATGCCAATTATTTCGTACTCAGCGATGCCGAACGCTACGGTTACGATTTGGTCGTGGGCGCCGACGTCCTGGCCGATACGCCGGTTACGATCGATTATCAGCGTCATTTGCTCACGTTCGGCGATTCGGATCCGGTATCGCAATCGAACATGCTGCCGGTCCACTTCGAGAAATTCATCCCGGTCGTGAACGTAACGCTGGACGGAAAGCCCGCGCAACTGGCCGTCGACACGGGCGACGAATCGAACATCAATCTGGCCTACGCTTACTATTTGAAGCACTCCGACCTGTTTTCCATTACGTCCACGGCGCCGGTCGGCGGCGTCGGCGGTCTGAGCGTCGAAGATCTGGGCGAATTGCCGGAGATCCGTTTGGGTGGAATTACCGCGCAAAACCAGCCGATCGGTACGACGCGAACGCTCCAGGGTACCGCGGATGGGCACTTGGGCGCGGCATTTCTCTCGAAATTCAAAGCCATCGTGCTCGACTATCCGCGCGAGCAACTGTACCTTGCGCCGTTGTGAGCGTATGATTGGAACATGGCGAAGATAGAACTGCAGCGACCGCTTAGCGTGCCGGCGATTCCCGCGCGCGCCGCGATTTCTTCGATTCTCCACGACATTGCCGAAGGCCGGGAGCAATGGGCCGACTTCGCGCTCTACTGCACGTTCGGATCGATCGGCTTGCCCGACGTGGGGTACATCGCCATACCGGTCAAGATTTCGAATTTGGACGAGCGTCTGGAGCCGCGCCACGAAATACGGTTTCATATGCAGGCCGCGCGCGAGCCGCAAGCATTTCCGCTTTTTGACGGGGCGCTCGGGATCGACGTCAGCGGCGCATCCTCGTCCACGCTCTGGCTCGCGGGCACGTACGACGTCCCGCTCTCCGGCTTGGGCACGCTGCTGAATCAAACGATGATGCGCGGTACGGCGGAAAAGACGATCAGTAATATGGTGGACGTGCTGGCCGAAAGCACCGTGGCGCGCGTGCAAAAGCGCGAAATCGCCGAAACGCGCTACCGGCTGCTGCTGAAGTCGGGAGATTGAGTCTGCCCGCGCTGCTTCTTGCCGCCGCTTTGAATCTGGCAGCGGAACGTACGTCTTTACCTTACCTGGGGCGCTGCACGATCGTTGCAGTAAAAATGATGGACAACGTGGATTCGTCCGACGCGCGTCCCGGCGATTTCTTCCGCTTCGAAACGCTCAATGCGGTGACGTCCGGCAAAAAAATCATCATCCCCGAACGGACGATGGGATACGGAATCGTCGTGATTGCCTCACCCGCAGGATCGCAAGGCCGATCCGGAACGCTCGTATTGGAACCGCGTTACTTGGTACTTCCGTCGGGCACGAAATTGGGCGTCGTGCTGGATCACGACGTGAGCGATTTGCAGCGCTCGGGCACGAGCGGAAGCATGCCGGGCTATTTGGGTGCGGTTCCCGTACCGGGCATCGGCGCGGCGATCGGGATTTTCAACTACTTTCACCACGGGCGAAACATCCTCGTGAAAAAGGGTACGATTTTCGAGATATTCCCGAGCGACGATCCCGCGACGGAAACTTGCCAACAACCGTCAAACAGTTAGCACATGCACGCGGTTTTTCTCGGGCTTTGCTGCCTGATAAGCGGCACAGTGCACGCGCCGTCCGGAGCTCCGATCGCACAGGCGAACGTGACGCTTCGCGGCGCTTCCCCGATCGTGGTGGTAAGCGACCCAAGCGGGCATTTCAGGGCGATGGTGCATGCAGGTTCGTATAGCGTAGACGCCGTCGCTCGCGGCTACGCCGGCGTAACGATCGCTGCGATGCGGGTCGATCACGACACGAGCGTCGATATCGTTTTGGAACCGCTCGATTCACCGAAGCTGCGCACTATCGGCAGCGTGACGGTCGACGGCCGGCTTGCGAGGATCAGCGGCGTCATTCCATCGGTCGACGTATCCCGCGCTTCACTCGATCGTTTAGGCGAAAACCGGGTCGTGCAAGCGCTGGTGCAAATCCCCTCGCTCGACGTGCAGTATCCGCACAATGCATCGTCGGACGGCCTCGCAACCGTCTCGCTGCGCGGACCGGATCCGTCGGAAACGATGGTGACGCTGGACGGCCAACTCCTCAACGACGCGAATACCGGCGATCTCGACGTATCGCAACTGCCATCCGCCGCTTTCACATCGATCAGCGTCACCGAAGGCTTGGGACCCCAGGACCTGGAGGGCAGCAGCACGATCGGCGGGGCGGTAAATCTCGTTGCATTGCGCCCCACACGCGATCCGCACTCGGCTCTCTCACTCTCAACCGGCTCGTTCGGCCAGAACGAAATCTGGTATAACGCTACCGGATCGGCTAAAAAACTCGGCTACGCGTTTGCCGTGGACGACCGCCAAGCGCAAGGGTACGTCGACGAAACCGATGACGTTTGTCCCATCTCCGGCAGCGGTCCGTGCGAACCGCAACATTTGGGGTCTTGGGATTCGCAGCGCGCCGCACTCGGAAATCTCGACTACGCGTTTTCGCAAAACTCTGGCATCGGTTTGCGCGTTTTCAGCATGAGCGATGCGCGCGATCAGAGCGCGGCGATTGCCGGTTACCAGAACGTCGCCGGCGGCACGATTTCCGGTCCGGGACCGCAGACGTTCTCGCAGAGCATCCGTGCATATCAATTCCACGAACATTCGCCGCTCGGCGCCGGCGAACTGATCGCGTCAGCGTCGATCGCCGATAACAACGTCGACCTGGCGGGCGGAGGCGTCGGCAATCCGTTTTACGATCTTTCACATCAAGACAAGCGCGGCACGGAGTCGCTCACCTGGCAGCGCACGTTCGAGCAATCGGATTTTTCGTTCGGCGGGTTGTTACGCCAAGAGAGCTTCGTCGCGCTGGGCGCAGTGCCGCAGCTCAGCCAAAGCATCGCTTCGTATTTCGTCCGCGCCGGCATCAAGCCGTCTCCGAAGCTGCATCTGAGCGCGGGCGCGTTCGAATCGCGGTACAGCACGTTCGGCTCGAATCTGGACGGCCGCATCGGTGCGATTTACGAGCCGGATCCGTCCACGTCCGTGCGGTTTTCGGCCGGCACCGGTTTTCGCGCACCGTTGCTGATCGAACGGTACGTTTTTCCGCTGGATCAGCTGCCGCCACCCGACAACAACTGCGTGCAAGCCGGCCAGGGAAATCCGAACGAGCGTCCCGAGCATGCGACGGAGTACGAAATCGGCGTTTCGCATACGCTGCGAACGCAGGCTACCTTCGACGTCTCGCTGTACCGGACCAATTTACGCGATCCCATTGAAAATTTCTATCCGGCGAATACGCAAAATCCGGGATGCGCGACGACGTACACCTCGTATCCGATCAATGTCGGGAATGCGGTCTACGAAGGCGCCGAGATCCGTTACGCGCAGCGCTTGACGCCGAAGCTGTTCCTGTCGGCAATGTACGGATTAAACGTAGCCTATCCGCTGAACATGCCGGCCGTGACGGTCGCGAATCCGACGTCGGGTTCGACGCTGGTCAACGGCCGGCAATTCGAAAACATTCCGCAGCAACAAGCCTCGCTCGAACTGGAGTACACCGGCGGGCCGTGGCACGCGGGTGCGGCGAACGCATTCCGCGGGCCCAACAATCCGCTGAATCAGGGGCCGTTCGTGCTGACCGACGTTTCTATCGGCAAAGAACTCGCCGGCGGTTTGGATCTGACCGTGGCCGCCACGAACGTGTTCAACGCGGCGGCGGGGAAATTTCAGGTGTTCGGCGGCGGCACGCCCTACCGCGGGATCATCGACACGAACGGCACGCTGGGCGACATCCCGACGAACCTGCTGACGATCGAACCGGCAGCCGTCCGCGTAATTCTTACAAAACGCTTTTGACGAACGCCGCGACGGCGTCGAGCGTCATCTGCGGACGATCGCGGTGCGGTGCGTGACCGCACTGCGCCAGCAGCAGCGTGTCGACGCGCGCATTGCGCGCACCGTTGCGAATTGCATCCAACTGCGCGGGCGTCCCGTATTCGTCGTCGCTGCCCTGAATCAACAGCATCGGTACGTCGATCGCCGCGAGCAGATCTCGGATGTCCCAGTCGCGAAATGCCGCATCCAGCCAGATGTCGTTCCAGCCGTAGAACGTGCGATCGACGTCTTGATGATACGGGGCCATGCGCTCGCGCAAATTTCCCGCTTCGAAGGCAAACTTCGCTCGAGCGATACTTTCTACCGAGAGCTGCTCCACGAACACATGCGGAGCCTCCGCCACGATTCCGCGTAAACGCGCGCCGATTTTGCCCGCGGAGATGAGTGCGATGGAGGCGCCATCGCTGTGGCCGATCAAAAGAACGTCGTCTACGCCGAACGCTTCGAGAACTGCCGGCAGCGACGCGAGCGCTTCGTCGTGCATGTACGACGGACGGCGCGGCTCTTGGAGTATATCGGAGAATCCATTGCCGTAGCGCGAATACGCGAGCACCGGGCATCCGGTGCGGCGGACCAATTCTTGCGGAACGTTTTTCCAAAGCGCAATGGAGCCAAGCCCTTCGTGTAACAGCACGAGGGCCGGATACCCGGGTTCGCCGGTGAGGTACTGGGCTTCGAGTTGCCTTCCGGCGACAATAATGGTGCTTGGGTTCACCGTGTTTCCATTTCGATGTCGTTACCCGAATCATCGAAAAGGAAACGTGTATCGTAGGACGTGGTCTCGCCGCTCAGTTCGTCGACGACGCGCGAATGGATTTGCAAGCGATGGAGTTGGCGCAAGCCGCGTTTCGTGATGCCGCCGTACGCGTACGCAACGAGCGGAATCTTTTCTTTCTCCAACGGAGCGAGCCGGCGCGCTTGCACCAGCATCGTCAACAATCGCTCCTGCAGCCGCGTGGGGATCAGGCGCGCAACGTCGTCGGCCTGCATGCGCACCATCTCGAGTTCTTTTTGCGCCTTGTTTTCGAGGTTCACCGCCTCGCTGTTGCAGAAGCGCACGAGCGCATCCCAATCGTCGGCGGCGATGCCGGTGTATTGAATGCCGTAGCGGTAGACGGGCCGTCCTTGCAGCGTGCCCGGAATACACCACACTTGTTTGGCGCGCGCGAGTATCGGCCGGTCCTCGATTTGAATGCGCAGGTTGATTTCGTCGCGCGTAAATTTCGACGGAGCGATCAGTCCCATTCCGCTCGCGGAAATGTCTACGCCGCTGGCGCCCGTCCACCCCGAATCGGTTGCAATCCAAACGCGAAAACCGCCGCTACGGCGCGGGTAACGCCGGCGGTTTTCCGGCTTGCCGGCAAACCACGTCAAGAGTTCGAGCATTCGTAGTAAAGGTATCGACCGAAGCGGGGTTTCGCGATAGGAAACGCCTGCCTAGTTATCTTAGCGAAAACCTTACGGTTGCTTGATTTTCCACGTGCATAGGCTCTCGATCGCGCCGCTCCGAAGGGCGTCCAATGAACGTTTTCGGAGTGATTTTCGCGGTGCTTCTGCTCCTGCAGACCGCGCCGGCGACCTCGGCCATTCCGGCCGCAAAGACCACGGCCGTCGCGTTCAGCCCCGGTCTTATGCGGAAACACGTGCGCATCAAAGGCGAGTGCTGGACCGAATCGATTGCGTCGGCGCGCGCGGACGCCTACCGCTGTATGGCGCAAAACGAGATTTACGATCCGTGTTTTAAGGTCGACGCCCGCGAGGTTGCGTGCCCTACACCCAAGGACGTCACGAGCGGTACGCGCATCTCACTCACCAAACCGCTGCCCGCGCACACCGGCACACCTGCGAACACCGTTTGGGCGATGCATCTGGCCGGCGGCGGAATTTGCTCGCGCGGAACCGGGACTCTGGTGAAAGATTTTCCATTCTATTGCAGCGGGCTGCCGGTATGCGCCGATCCAACGTCGTGGCAAACCGGACCGCCGGGTCACGCGGTTTTCGTTACGTGCGGGACGGCGAAAAACGCCATAACCGTGACGAACCGCTCGCGGTACTTGGTTAAAACGATCTACCTGTAAACGCCGTCACACGTGACTTGGAACCAAGATCTCTTTGGCCGGTGCTCGCCGCCACGAAACCTGTTTGATGGGGCCGACCAGTACGAGCCAGCTGAACGCGGCGAGGAGCGAGAGCGCAGCCGCGATGAAAAACGGTATCGTAAACGACCCGGTTTTGTCGACGATAAATCCGGTCAACGCCGGGGCGATGATGCCGGCAAAGTTCGCAAACGCGTTTTGAACGCCGACCCATCGTCCGGCGGCAGCCGGCCCGGCTAACGTCTGAGGAACGGCCAGAATGTTCGGCGAGACCATGCCGGACGAAAAGCCGGCGAAAATGAGAAACGCTATCGAATATTCCGTGCTCGACGTAACGCATCCGCAAATTCCCACGGCCGCGAGGACGGAGCCCGCGCACAGAAACGTCTTGCGTACGAGAGTCGGGTGACCCCCTGCGGCGATCCAGCGATCTCCCACCGCACCGAAGATAAACGTTGCAACGGCCATGGTAATGTACGCGATGCCGGCAATCGTCGCCATCTCAGCGATCGACCGGTTACGAACGTGAACCAGATAGTACGGGATCCATGAGAGTACGAAATACCAAACATAATTGTTGCAAAACTGTCCGGCTGTAGCGCCCCACAACGGGCGCGAGCGTACGATCTCGCCGTATGTGGGTCCGTCCGCGGTGTAGTCCGGTTCGCGAGCGTGCGAGAGATGCCGGTGCGCGTACCGCATCCACGGGACGATCCATAAGAACGTCACGAGACCGAAGCCGATGAAGAATGGCCGCCAGCCGTAGGCGGCGATGAGCAGACCGCCTGCAAATGTGCCGAAGGCGGGGCCGAGCGCCATGCACGCCATGATCGCCGCAGAAGCACGTCCGCGCCGGTCCTCGGGAAACCAGCGCGCGAGAATCTTCGCATAACACGGGAAGGCGACCGATTCGCCAAGGCCCAGGAGCAGCCGCAGAACGAGCAGCGCGACGAAGCTTTGCGCAAGTCCGGTGAACGCCGTAGCGGCGCTCCACAGCGCAAATCCCGTAAGGAGTATTCGCTCGGGCCCATAGCGGTCCACGAGCCATCCAACGCCGAGTTGCACCGGCGCATAGGTGACGAAGAAAGCCGTCAGCAGAAAGCCGAGCTGCGTTGCGGAAAGATGAAACTCGTCTTTGATCAGCGGCGCGGCCGTCGCTAGATTGCCGCGGTCGATGTAGTTGATGAAGACCGAAACGCTCAGCAGAACGGTTGTGGCAACGAGCCAACGGGGCATCGCAACGCGACTACTCATGGCAACTCCCTCCGGAGTCGTCCCGTGTAGTGGACCCGCCTAAGGAGACCCTTAGCGAAAACAGGCCTAAGTCATTTATCCAAACTAAGGAAGCGAGCTCGCGCCCAGTGAGTTATTCGCCGCTTTGCGAGCCCGGCTCGACGACCACGGCACCGGCTTCGATGCGCACGTCGGATGCGATGTCGGGCGCTTTTCCGCCATGTTCTTCAACCCAATGACATGCCGCAAAATGTCCGGGGCGGTATTCGTTGAACGGCGGAACTTCGACTTTGCAGCGATCGAACGCGATCGGACAGCGCGTGTGAAAGCGGCAGCCTGACGGCGGATTCACGGGCGAGGGGATATCGCCGGTCAGCACGATGCGCTTGCGCCGCCGTTCGACGTGCGGATCGGGAATCGGAATTGCCGAGAGCAGCGACTGCGTGTAGGGGTGAAGCGGATTTTCGTAGAGCTCGTCGCGATCGGCCAGCTCCATGATCTTGCCGACGTACATCACGGCGACGCGCGTTGAAATATGGCGAACGACCGAGAGGTCGTGCGCGATGAAGAGGTATGTCAGGCCGAGCTGCTGCTGCAGATCCTCGAGCAGGTTGATCACCTGCGCCTGAATAGAGACGTCGAGCGCGGAGACCGGTTCGTCGCAGACGATAAATTTCGGATTGACGGCCAGGGCGCGTGCGATTCCGATGCGCTGGCGCTGACCGCCGGAGAATTCGTGCGGATAGCGGTTCGCGTGATACGGCTGCAGGCCGACCAAACGCAGCAGTTCCTGAACGCGATCTTCCGCGGCTTTGCCCGTAGCCAAATGATGGATCTTCAGCGGTTCGCCGACGATGTCGCCGACCGTCATGCGGGGGTTGAGCGATGCAAACGGATCCTGGAAGATGATCTGCATCTCTTTGCGCAGCCGGCGTAATTCCGTGCGGCCGTAATTCAAGATATTGCGCCCGTCGAACCACACTTCGCCCTTGGTCGCGGGAAGCAGCCGCAAAAGCACGCGGCCGATCGTCGTTTTTCCGGATCCGGATTCGCCGACCAAGCCGAGCGTTTCGCCTTGCGCGATACTGAAATCGACGCCGTCTACCGCTTTGACGTCGCCGACGTGACGCGAGAAGAGGCCGGCGTGGATGGGGAAGTATTTGTAGAGGTCTTTGACGTCGAGGAGCGTGCGGTTTGGCGAGGTTGCAACGCCCGTCGATTCTACCTCACCATGACGGATCGTTGCGTCGCTCACGGGGATGCCTCACTGAGGATGCCCTTCGATGCCTCAGGGCCCTTCGATGCCTCAGGGTGACAAACCGCACTACGTAAACTCATGAGTGGGATACCGTCTCGACGTCGATCGGGCGCTGATCTTTGGCGCGCTCGTCGTAAAGCCAACACCGTGCAACATGCCCGGCGCCGAAATCGTATACCGGCACCGGTTCGGCGCAAACCGGCATGCGGTAGCGGCAGCGCGGGGCAAACGCGCATCCGGGCGGCAATCGCAGCAGATTCGGCGGTTGACCGGGAATCGGTTCCAACCGCTGATGATCGCGCGAATCCAAACGCGGCAGCGAAGACAGCAATCCTTGCGTGTACGGCATCTTGGGACTGTCGAATATCTGTTCTGCCGTTCCGTACTCGACCATATTGCCGCCGTACATCACCAGCACGTTTTTGCAGACTTCGGCAACGATGCCCAGATCGTGCGTGATCATGATGATTGCCGCGCCCGTGTCGCGCTGCATTTCGTTCATCAATTCGAGAATCTGCGCTTGAATCGTCACGTCGAGCGCCGTCGTCGGTTCGTCGGCGATCAGCAGCTGCGGATCGCACGATAACGCCATCGCGATCATCACGCGCTGGCGCATACCGCCCGAGAATTGATGCGGATATTCGTGAATGCGTTTTTCCGGAAGCGGAATACGGACTTTCTTGAACATCTCGATCGTCTTTTCGTACGCTTCTTTTCGCGTGTAACCGAGATGCAGCTCGACCGCTTCCGCAATCTGCTCGCCGACGGTCAAGACCGGATTGAGCGACGTCATCGGATCTTGAAAGATCATCGCGATCTTGTTGCCGCGGATCTTGCGCATTTCCGCTTCGCTTTTTTTGCGCAGATCTTCGCCGTTGAAAAAGATTTGGCTGGACGGATCGATGGTTCCGGGCGCCTGAATGAGGCGCATGATCGAAAGCGCGTTGACGGATTTGCCCGAACCGGACTCGCCGACGATTCCCAGCGTCGAACCGGCTTCCAACGAGTACGACAAGCCGTTGACCGCCGTTACAAGCCCGTCCTCCGTTCTGAAGGTGGTGCGGAGATTCTTGACTTCGAGCAGCGGCATTCGCGTGCTAGACCGGTGCTAGATGCCGGTTAGCGAGAGTATCGTTCCGATGACGACAAACGTCACCGCCATGAACCCGGTGATCCGTTTGAGCTGCTCTTCGGCGCCGGGGCGTCCGTACGCCGATTGCACCGCTCCGCCGATCGAGCCGGAGAGGCCCTCTTGCTTGGTGGTTTGTGCCGCCAGCAGCGCAATCAGCAGGATCGCGGTGATGAGGAAGAGCCCGGCCAGGCCGTGGGTGAGCCACCCGAAGTGCTGCTGAAAAACGGTCTGGTGCGGCGCGACGGCCGTGACCGGCATCTGAAGCGGCGGTGCGGCGGGGACGGCGGAAGCGGCGGCCTTGGCCGCGGGCGCGGCGACGGCTTTTGCGGGAGCCGCGGCGGCAAGCAGCACTAAATTCAACTGGATCTCCTACTGGACAGACAAACTGTGAGATTCTATCACGGACGGACCGGGGCGACAAGAACGCTCGCGACCCGGGCGGCCACGTTTTCGCCGGTCAAGCCGAACAACGCCCGCTGCTTGGGCTGGGAGTCGTGCTGGACGAGGGCATTGTTCGGTACGCCCAGCCGCTCGACCGTCAGGTTCAAGCCGTGATCGGATACGAACTCTACGACTGCCGAGCCGAACCCGCCTGCGAGCGAATGTTCTTCTAACGTGAGAACGTGCGAATGCTGCGCGTCGAGTTCCATCAACAACGCTTCGTCCAGCGGTTTGGCGAACCGCATGTTCACGACCGTGGGAGGCGTAACGCCGCGGTCCTTCGTTAGATCGTACGCCTCCAGGGCCACGTCGACCGTGTTGCCGTACGCCAACAGCGCGGCACCGGACCCGCGGCGCAAAACTTCAGCGCGGCCCTGGACGATCGGCGCGATCGGATCGGTGTATTTGCCCGCGGTGGAACCGCGTGGATAGCGGATTGCGGCAGGCGACCCCAGCGTCAGCGCGTGCTGCAGCATCGGCAGCAGCTCGCTCTCGTTGCGCGGCGCCATCAGCGTCATGTTCGGAAGCGTGCGCAGGTATGCAATATCGTACAATCCCATGTGCGTCGGGCCGTCGTCACCGACGAAACCTGCGCGATCCATGCAAAAGACGACCGGAAGATTTTGGATGCAGACGTCGTGGACGATTTGATCGTACGCCCGCTGCAAAAACGTCGAGTAGATCGCGCAGACCGGATGGTAGCCGCTGGTGGCCAAGCCGGCGGCGAAACACACGGCGTGCGCTTCGGCGATACCGACGTCGAAATAGCGATCGGGGAACGCCTTTCCGAACTTCGCCAAACCGGTTCCGTCGGGCATTGCCGCGGTGATGCCGACGACGCGCGGGTTCGCGTTTCCGGCCGCGATCATCGCGTCTCCGAATGCTTGCGAAAACGTCTGCGGCGCGTCGGGCTTCTTGATGATCTGGCCGTTCGATTTATCGAAAGCACCCAGCCCGTGGAACGTGCGCGAGTCCTTCTCGGCAGGTTCGTAGCCGCGGCCTTTTACCGTGCGCACGTGCAGCAGCACTGCGCGCGGAATCGCCCTGGCCGTCTGCAGTGCATCGACGACCGCGTCGAAGTTGTGGCCGTCGACCGGACCGATATACCGGAATCCCAACTCTTCGAAGATGACTGCGGCTTTTTCGGACGGCGCGATGAACCGCATCGCACCCAATTCCGCCGATTCAAAAGCCTTTTTCGCCATGCTCCCGAGCGGCAGATGATCGAGCACCGTTTTGCCGGTTTGCCGCGCGAAATTGGCGATCGGTTTGCTGCGCAAAACCGAAAGGTAGGACGCAATCGATCCCACGTTCGGGGCGATCGACATCTCGTTGTCGTTCAGGATGACGATGAAATTCGTTCGCAGCTGGCCCGCGTTGTTGAGCGCTTCGTACGCCAAACCGCCCGTCAGCGCGCCGTCGCCGAGTACCGCGACGATCGTTTCATTGCGCTTTGCCAGGTCGCGCGCCTTGGCCATGCCGAGTGCGGCCGAAACGCTCGTGCTGGCGTGTCCGGCGCCGAAACAGTCAAACTCCGACTCGCTTCGCATGGCGAAGCCGGAAAGACCGCCCCCTTTGCGAATCGTGCCGAACCGGTCACGCCGGCCGGTCAGCAGCTTGTGCACGTACGACTGATGGCTGACGTCCCAGACGATGCGATCGCGCGGCAGATCGAGGACGCGATGCAGGGCCAACGTAAGTTCGACGACGCCGAGATTCGGAGCCAGATGCCCGCCGTTTGACGCGCAAACGGCGATGAGTGAATCGCGGATTTCTTGGGCCAGCGCGTCGATTTCCTGACGCGGCAGCCGCTTGAGATCGGCGGGCGAATCAATGCGGTCGATCAGCATATCGAAGCGCCTTTCGACATAACCTTAACAATTGTCCCCCGCTGCGCCGCGCGAGCAGGCAAGCAGGAACCCCTTCCCGCGCGCGGGACTACAACACTGTGCTCGAGCATCACGCGCCGCTCACGCCCGTGCCCATCCGTAACCGGCGCGTCTGGCGCGATCTCGCCAAGATTCTCTCGACCATCTTCAACCCGTTCCTGACAGCGCTCGCGCTCTTCATCATTCTGTCGCACATTCGCGCAGCGTCGACGGAGCAGTTCTGGTGGCTGCTGTTTTTGTCCACGGCGTTCACGTCGATTGGGCCGATGCTCTTCATCTTTTGGCTGTACGCGACGGATCGTATCTCGGATCTGGATATGTCGATCCGCGAGGAACGCGAGAAAGTCTTCGTCGTATTCGTCGTCTTCTATTTGTGCGGGACGATCGTGCTGTGGCTCACGCATTCCCCCAAGCTGCTGATCGCCACGCTCGCCGGTTACACGCTCTCGACGATCGTCGTACAATACATCACCCGCTACTGGAAGATCAGCACGCACGCGCTCGGTATTACGGCGCCGCTCGTGGCACTGAGCTTGCTGTACGGGCGTCAGCCGCTGCCGTTTCTCGCGCTGATCCCATCGGTGTGCTGGGCGCGTGTCTATCTGAAGGCACATACGGTGATGCAAGTCATTGCCGGCGCAGTGCTGGGCGCACTTTCGGTCGTGCTCTTCTTCTATCTGTTTCACGTTACGACGTCCACGTGGTAAACAAACCATAACTTTGTAGTACAAAGTATAGCATACATTGCGGCACGTTAAGAGCCGCAAGAACGAACCTACACAAAAAGAGCATTGCGCTCGCTCGCTTGGCGTCGTATCGTATAAGGGGAGGGACTGGAAAGGTATGCCCGTGAGCGCTCGAGTGGCCGTTCTTAACGGCGGCGAGTATGATGTTTTCCGGCGCGAAGATTTGCGCGCCGAGCTCGACTCAATCGAAGTGCAGGGCGATGTCGATCTGGACTTGCGCGAGACGACGTTCATCGACGCCGGCGCCGCCGGGCTGCTGGTATCTTTCCGCAACCGCGTACGGAATCGTTATCCCAAAGCGCACGTGCGGCTCGTCAACGTGCCGCCGATCGTGCGCCGTCTGCTTCAGGTTTCCGGAACGGCCGAAGCGTTCGAGATCGTATCGTAGAGCTCGGCGGCATCGGCGTGCCGCACGTGTACGAGCAAATCAGGAAGCATTATCCCTAAATTTTCGCGGAAGCGATCCAAATCGCCGGTCGTAACGCATTCCAGCGTGCCGCTGCCGGTTAGGCGTCCGCGTTCGCTCAACAACTGCGCCGCACGTTCCGCTTGAACGATCGCCGGGTCGATTCGCAGCACGCCGGTTCCGAGCACTGCGGCGAAATGTTCGTCCAAGAGCGGGTAATGCGTGCACGCGAGGACTACCGCTTCGACGTCGCGCGGAAGCAGATCGCAGACGGCCTGAACCGCGCGCCGCGGTGCATCGCCGTGCAGTTCTCCCGCCTCGACCAGCGGAACCAAGGCCGGCGCATCGACCTCGACGACCCGGGCCGTCGGCATTCGCCGCACGATGTGGCGCCCATATGCACCGGATCGCACCGTGGCCGTCGTCGCGATGACGCCCACGCGCAAAAGTCCGGTACGTTCGACGGCTTGCGCCGCCGAATCGATCAGATCTAAGACCGGTACGCTAACGGGCGGCCAGCCGTAACGGTCGGCCACGCCGCACGACGTGTTGCAGGCCATGACGATCGCGTCGACGCCGCGGGCATCCAGCCAGCCGAGGTTGTGGTGCAGCAGCCGCAGCAGATCGTCCGCCGAGCGTTCGCCGTACGGCACGTGCGCTTGATCTGCGTAGTACAGCATGTCCGCCGCCGGAACGGCGTCGCGCAAGCGCCGCAGGACGGTCAGGCCGCCCAGCCCGGAGTCGAAAAGACCGAGCACTATTGATTGCTCGCGGATGTCGCGGGCGGAACCGGCCCGGTATAGTCGCCGATGCCGTCGGCGATTGCCTGAGCCATTTTTTGACGCCACTCCGAAGATCCGAGCAGCGCGCGGTCGTCGGGATTGGAAAGAAACGCCGTCTCAACCAGCACCGCCGGCATATTCGCGTGATGGATCACGTAGAGTTTGTCTTTGATCACGCCGTTGTTGAAAATACCCAGTTCGGCGGCGATGCGCCGATCGACGTCCTGCGCGAGCGCAAGGTCGCCGGGTTTATAAAAATACACGGTCGCGCCGTGCGGCCCGTCGTTGATATAGCTGTTCGAATGCATGCTGATCAAGAGGCGCGCGCCACGGCTGTTCGCGATATCGTCCCGCGCTTGCAGTTCTTCCTGCGCGCTGTCGTTCGCCGCATAGACATCGCGATCGTCTTCACGCGTCATGATCACGTCCCAGCCGCGCGCGACGAGAATGTCGCGCAGCCGTTTGGACATGTCGAGGTTCAACGATTTTTCGACCAAGTCTCCGCGAATCGCGCCGGTGTCGCTGCCGCCGTGACCGGGGTCGATCACGATCAGCCGCGGATTTGCTGCGACGTAATTGGATTGGCCGGGCTGCGGTCCGAATTTCCAGCCCGGCGGCGAATTCGCGGCAGTATTCGCAACCGCGTTGGGCCCCGTCGTTCCGGTACCCGCGCGCGGCGCATTCTCGGCGGCCAGTTGATCGCCGACCGTCACCGTAATCCCGCTCTCGTCCGGCACGACCGAGACGTTTTGAAAGTCTGCAAGCGAAAGCGCGACGCGCACGGTGTCGGCGTTCTCTTGGTGCGCGCGCACGTCCGTAACGGTTGAATCGCCAGGCTGATCCGGCGGCGATGCGAGGCGCGCACCGTGAATATCGATCCACCACCGGTTGTCCGGCGGGCGCAACCGGCGCCAATCGAAGCTCGCCGGACCGTCCATAGCAATTCGAACGCTGAAGCCGCCGTTTTGCTGCTGTCCCGTAACGCCGGTCACGTGCACGAGTTGCGGCGCAGGAGCGGCGGCGGGCGGATTCTGTCCGTTGTCTTGGGGTTGCGCTTCGGGCGGCGAGGTGGTTTCGGGCGGTGCTGCTTGCGCGATCGGCTGCGCGGGTGCGGCTCCGTCGAATCCCATCGTGACGTCGCGCTGATCGTCCGTTCCGATCGCGCTGTGCGAAACACCGGGTGCCAGATACAGCGTTACGTAGGTCGCCGGGTGCGTAATCGTCCCCGAGGTTCGAACGTCGATCCGGCGCACCGGTCCGCTGTCGATCGTGCGCGAGGGCGCGAGCACACTCGCAACGCCGTCAAACAAGACTTCGACGCGATCGGTGTCTTGCGCCGAGATCCGCGCGTCGAGCGGAATCGCTCCGTGCGCGACCAGCTTCGTTTCGCCGCCGCTGCTCTGCACGTCGAGCGACGCGAGCTGCGGCTGCAGCACTGTAACGCCGCCCTGCGGCTTCGGCAGCAGCTCGAGCGCTTGGAGCAATTCATCGAGCGGTACGAACGCGTGTCCGTTTGCAACAAACGGCGCGAGCGGCGCCGTTTGCGTGACGGGTCCGACGTCGTAGCGCGTATCGCCGATCGCAAAACTGATCACGACGGGTTCTGCGGTCGTGACGAGGACGTAGCGTTGACCGGATTGATAGGTAACCGTGGCGCCCAGCATTTGAAACAGCGTTTCTAGACCGGGATCGTCGATTGAAATTGCGCGTCCCGCCGATTGATCGACGATCTGCGTAAACGTGATGCGCTTGCCTTCGAAACTATACGCGGCGCGATCGGCGGCGCGGGCGGCCGGCGCTGCAAGCGCTACAGCCAGCGCGAGCGCGAAGACGCTACCAGTCCGAACGGCGTAACGGCTCGTCAATTTCAAAATGCCCCCCCGGCAACGTCTCCAACTTTTGCCCTTGAACGCGAACCTGCACGCGATCGATGCCCGGCAGCGCCGTCAGGGTCCATACCAGCGCCTTGAACTCGCCGGACTCGCCCGAAATGCCCGAACGCTGATCCGTAACTTCCTTAGAAAGATCGACCGTTGCCGTCGATTCGTTAACGTCCGCGGACAGCACGTGCGTTCCCGGCGGGAATCGAATGGCGGCGACGTTGCTGGGCGGACCGGCAAGCGCTTGCGTCGCGGCATACAGAGCCGCGTTGCGCAGGTGTTCGGCGGCGCTTTCCCCGGCCTGCTGCGGACGCATCGAAACGGTCCACGCGACCTCGGTGGTGCCGTCGGGCTTGGTGTAGTAGATCGTGACGTGTTCGCTGACGGCGCTGCGGCGGTGCGTCGCAAAATACCATGACGCGCCCGCAACGAGTACGAGCAAGACGATCAACAAAAAAGCCCGCGACGTTCTCACGGGCCTTGTTCTTCTGCGTTGCCGGCGCCTTGTCCGCTAAGTCGTTTTTTCCGTCGCGCCTTGCCTCGGGCACGCGAGCGGCAATACTGCGCGGACCACAAAGCCGTCGCCTTTGCGCTTGCGAAACGATAGGCCTTTTACCATCTGACGGATCAGATACAAGCCGCGCCCCGACTCGGCGTTCGCATCGGGTAAATCGCGCACTTTGCGCGGATTGAAGCCCGGTCCCGAATCGTTGATGCACAACACATACCGTCCGCCTTGACGTTCCAGCCAGACGCGCACGCCGCCCGGCGGCGCGTGTTTGACGACATTCGAGACCAATTCGCCGTAGACGACCGAAGCCGCAAATACGTCACCCTCGCAGTGATCGGACAAGTATTGCTCCAACAGCCGTCTGCCCGCCAGCGCGTCGCGCGCCGTGTCGGTTTCGAAGTACCAAGGATATTTTGCAACCACCGCCATGTGCGTGGGTTTCCCCCGGCTGCGAATACTAACCGCATTGCTGTCAGTGCCGAGACAATTACTGCAGGAAAGTTTTCAGGCGCATCGCATCGTGCGGCGCCGCGGCGCGGGTGTCGTTGTTGAAATACACGTACACATCCCTCGCTTGTCCGGAAAGCAGGCGAATGCGTTTTGCCCAGTACCGCAGCGAACGATCCGGATACGAGCCGACATACAGCCCTTCGTAACCGTGCAAGCGTACATACGCTAAATCCGAAGACGTGATCGTGTCTTTGACGCGCAATCCGGGATAGTCGTGGATGCAATATGCCGCGTTGCGATCGCGAAGAATCGCCTCAACTCTTGGATCGAGCCACAAACGGTTGCGAAACTCCACTACGTAACGGAATTGCGGCGGCAGCTTCTCCAAGAAACGCTGCAGATGGCGGTCGTCGCGCTCCAGATACGGCGGAAATTGCACGAGAATCTGCGCGACTTTGCCTGCCTCGAAACACGCCGCGCGGCGCATGTAATTTTCGATGAATTCGTCTACCCGAGGGGTGAGGGTTTTGCGATGCGTAATGAGGCGGCTCAATTTCACCGTATACACAAAGGCCTGCGGAACGGTTTGGCACCACGTTCGCACCTGTTCTTCCTTTGGAAGACGGTATGTCGTCGCGTTCAGTTCGACGGTGTCGAACCGCTCGGCGTAGTAGCGCAGCCAGTTCCGTTGCGCCACGCCCTTCGGATAGAAGCGGCCGCGCCAATCGCCGTAGACCCAACCGCTGGTACCGATGCGGATCACGCCTTTTCTATCCCGGGCTCCCGCCTTCATTAAACTCTCGTCGTCCGGCAACCGAACGCAGGTAGCACGATGTATCGCTTGCGATGCCTGGGCTGCGGCGCGGAATACCCCGACGATGGGCTCTTGGTCCGCTGCCCGCGGGAGCACGCACCCGCGCTTTTACGCACAGTTTACGAAACCGCCGGATTCGAACCGGACCCCTCGTTTGCGGGGATGATGCGCTACCGCCGCTGGCTGCCGCTGCGGACGCCGGCCGTCGACCGCTGCCCGCGCACGGCGGTATTTCAGAGTGAGGCGCTCTGCGCCGCGCTCGGCGCGCCGAATCTGTGGCTCGCGTTCAACGGCTACTGGCCCGAACGCGGCGCTCACATGCCGACCGGAACGTTCAAAGATCTCGAGAGCGCCGCGGTTCTTGCGCGCTTTCCGGGCAACGAGCGCGTCTTGGTTACCGCATCTGCCGGCAATACGGCTGCAGCCCTTGCGTCGGCCGCGTCCGCGTCGGGAACGCGCGCGGTCATCGTGATTCCGCAGAACGCGCTGCCGAAGCTGCGGTTTTCGCGCCCGCTGGCAGCGTGCGTGCGAATCGTCGTCGTCCCCGGCGACGCATCGTACGACGACGCGATTGCATTTGCCAAATCACTTGCACAGCACGATCCGGCGTATGCGTTCGAAGGCGGCGCGACGAACGTCGCGCGCCGCGACGGGATAGGCACGACGATGCTCGCCGTGGTCGAAAAATTGCATCGCACACCCGACTATTTCGTACAAGCCATCGGCAGCGGTGCGGGAGCGATTGCGGCGCACGAAGCTGCGCTTCGCTTGCGCGAAGCCGGCGTAGCCGCCGGTGCAGTGCCCAGTCTGCTTCTCGTTCAAAACGCTCCGTCTGCGCCGGTCTATGAATCGTGGAAACGCCGGAGCCCCGCGCTCATCGGGTACGACGATCGCGAAGACGCGCTTCGCGCGCGAGTACGTTCGCTGGCAGCGCCGGTGCTCAGCACGCAGCTGCCGCCTTATGCGGTGACCGGCGGACTTTACGACGCGTTATGCGAGAGCGGCGGCGACGTGTGCGTGGCGGACAACCGTGCGGCGCGCGAAGCGGGTGAGTTTTTCGCGAGGTTGGAGGGTGTTACGCTGGAACCGGCTTCCGCCGTGGCCTTGGCGGGCCTTCGCGCCGCGATCGCTGCCGGCGAGTTAGAACGCGAATCGTGCATCGTGCTGCACGTAACCGGGGCGGGCAAAGTGCCGAATACGGTCTACGTTCCCGGCTCGGTCGAGCTCGCGGCGTAAAAGCACTTCGCGCACATCGGCTCGTAACGAACCTCGCCTTCGATCGCGATCTGCGCGCCCACGAGCACCCGCGCGCCGCGCTCGTCGATCCGCGGATTCATCGTAGCCTTCTTACCGCAAGCGCAGATGTTTTTGAGTTCTTCCAAACTGTCGGCCAACGTCAGCAGATACGCGGAACCGGGAAACGGCTCACCTAAAAAGTCGCTGCGTATGCCATAGCAAATCGCCGGAATATCCAGCATGTGCGCAACGCGGTGCAATTGGCGCACCTGGTCCGGCGTTAGAAACTGCGCTTCGTCCACGAGCACGCACCCCAGGCCCCGTTCGGCCTGGAGCGATGCGAAAAAATCGGTCTTTCCGTCGAACGTCTCGACCTGGCGTTTGGGCCCGAGGCGCGACGTGATGAATCCGACGCCGTGGCGGCGATCGATCGCCGCGGTAAAAATCCGCACGCGCCGTCCGTGTTCTTCGTAGTTGTGCGCGACTTGCAAGAGCGCCGTCGATTTTCCGGCATTCATTGCCGAGTAGCGAAAATACAGTTTAGCCATTGTCCGGTTACATCCACGATTTGAGCCACATCCGCTGCAGCCAAGCCTGCGTCGGAATGGCAACCGCGGCGAGGATAGGATAGAAGTACGCAAACGCGGCGGCGACCGACGCGAAATAGACCGCAATTCCCACCCGCACCCAGTTTTGGACGCGCGGCGATTCCGACGCCCGAGCGGCGAGCCGCTGCGCGGTGAACGCGGTGCAGATGCAAATCAACGGAATGTTGACGTAAAAATGATACGCAAATGCGATGCGCGGCGAACCGATCCAAGGAAGCCACTGCGCTGCATACGTTAAAACAACCAGCACGAAGGTCCGGTTGCGTTCCCGCACGCCCCAATACCCTACCAGCGGGACGGTGAGCAGACCAAGCCACAGGATCAACGGGTTCGGGAGCGTGTAGATCATCGCGGCCGTACTGGTCTTACCGGCGGCGCCGTAATTCGCGTAGTACAAAATCGGGCGCAGGTCCAGCGGCCATTGCCACCATTGCGATGCGTACGGATGGGTTGCCCGGAGATTCTTGTGATATTCGTACGCATTGTACTGCATGGTCACGACGTCGCTCAGCGTGTATGCGCGCGGCGCCGACTGCGGCAAATCGCGCAATCCCACGAACTGCGGCGTATACGCGGCGAAATACACGGTGCACGTAACGAACACGACGACGGCCGCCACGAAGTCCAAGCGAAACTTGCGCCGGTCCCAAACAAAAACGGCTAGCGCGACGCCGAACGCCATAACGCCGTACCACTTGCTGCTCACCAGCAGCGCAATCGACACCGCCCAAACCAGCAGCCAGCGCAGCGAGCGCTCGTGCAGAATGCGCGGCTCTGCCCAAATGCGGTACACTGCGTAGAATCCCGCCAGCGCATACAGCCCGGCGATGATTTGCGCCGCCAAGATCTCGTGTGGAAACCGCAAAGCGACGATGGCCGCCGAAAGCACGGTCGCAATTCCGGCGCCGGCCAGACGGCGCTCGAGCGTAGGAGGCGGAAGCGCAGGTTCTTGCAGGCGCGCGTTCCAGAAACCGTACAAGCCGTAGAGCGTCGCAAGGGAAAAACAGACGACGAAACTCTCGGGCGTGGCGATGCGCGACTGCACGAAGTGCATCCCGTCGAACATGAACAGCCCTGCGGCATACGCTCCGAACACCCGCGATCCGCTCATTTGCCGCGCGAGCAGATACAACAGCGCAACGGCCAATGCACCGAAAACGACGTCCAAAAAGCGCCAGCCCCACGCGTTGTCGCCGCCGTGCATGCCACCGAACAGCATCGTAGAGAGCGTGATGAGCAGCTTGGTGACCGGCGGGTGCGTGTTTTCGTAGATGTACTGCCGCGTCAAATATTCTTCCGCCGCGCGCGCAAAGTAGACCTCGTCGAAGATCTTGTCCGGCGGAATCCAGTAATTGACGAACAGCAGGATGAAAGACAAAGCGCCGAAAGCGGCGCTTACCGCAAAGTCGGCCGCTGCCGGCCGCCGCAGAACGTTCATTGGCTGGAGTAAGCGCCACGGCGGCGGCGAAACCCTGTCGGGCGATGTCGCTTTTCGTCGCGCGGCAAGCGTCTACGGTGCGGTCCAACGCACCGGCATGGACGCTCGTAGCCGCAATTATCGCGTCCAGCATGGCAATGATCGACGGAACGGCCGTGAACGTCGCGCTGCCCACGATGCAACGCGGATTCGAGGCGACGTCCGCGCAGATGCAATGGGTGGTCGAGGGCTACTCGCTCTTTCTGTCGGCGTTTATTTTGCTCGGCGGCGCGTTAGGCGATAAAATCGGACGCCGCGCGGTGTTCATCGGCGGCGTCGCCGTTTTTGCGCTGGGCTCCTTGGCATGCGCGTCGGCGCAAAGCATTGCGCAGCTGATCTTCTTCCGCTGCGCGCAAGGCTTCGGCGCGGCCTTTTTGACGCCGGGAAGCTTGTCGCTGATCAGCGCGGCCTACGACGGGCAAGCGCGAGGGAAAGCCATCGGTACGTGGTCAGCGTTTTCGTTCATTACGACGGCGATCGGACCGCTGCTGGGCGGATGGCTGGCGCAGACGTTTTCGTGGCGCTACGTGTTCGTCATCAACATTCCGCTGGCGATCGGGGTGTATCTGATTGCGCGATCGCGGATCGCGGAGTCTCGAGACCCCGATGCGCACGGGCGGCTGGACGTTCTCGGCTCGCTCTTGGCGGTTACCGGATTGGGTGCGCTCGTGTTCGGCTTGATCGAAATGCAAGGACGAACGTCGCTACCGGCGATAGGCGCCGCGCTTTTCGGCGCCGCGGTGCTGTGCCTGTTCGTTTTCGCGGAGAGCCGGGCGCAATCGCCGATCATGCCGCTCAAGGTTTTCCAGTCGGCAAAATTTACGATTGCGAACATCTACACGCTGCTGCTCTACGCGGCGTTGGGGGGGAGTTTATATTTCGTTCCGTTCTTTCTGATCAACGTTCACCGCTACACACCGTTCGAAGCGGGCGCGGCGCTCTTGCCGATGGTGTTGCTGAGTTTCTCTTTATCACGGTTCGCCGGAGGTCTAGTCGCGCGCATCGGTCCGCGCATTCCGTTGGTGGCCGGTGCATTCACGACCGCAATCGCGTTCCTGATGTACGCGCGGATCGGTACGGGCGGCTCCTACTGGACGACGTTCTTTCCCGCCGTATGCGTGCTGGGGCTGGGCGTCGTTTCGTTCGTCGCGCCGTTAACGACGACGGTGATGAACGCGGTGAGCACCGCCCATGCAGGCGTTGCCTCCGGCATCAATAACGCCGTCGCGCGCACGGCGGGATTGATCGCGATCGCCGTATTCGGAATCGTTTTGGCGGCGCAGTTCAACGCGCATCTGGATCGCGGCATGGCGGCGGGTTCGTATTCCGCGACGACGCGCCGCGTGGCCGATCGGGATCGCGCCGTTATGGTCTCGGGACACTTGCCGGCAGAAATGCCGAACGCCGACCGGCCGCGCCTTTCCCGCCTGGTCGACGACTCATTCACCGCGGGATTTCGCGCCGCGATGCTCGTGGGCGCGCTGCTTTGCGCGTGCGCCGGAATTTCGGCGTTCGCATTGCGGAATTGAGTAGGGCCGGCCTTACACGCCCGCATCGCGCAGACGGATCAGTTCCTCGATGCTCGCGTTGTAACCGCGCGAGCGTAGATGCCTGACGAATTCCGGCGTAACGCCGTGGTCCGCCAAACGGACGAGTTCATCGGTGCTGGGATGATATCCGAACGAGATCATCGTGCGCGTGAAATCCGCGGTAACGCCGTGATCGACTAGACGCGTGAGCTCTTCGGCACTGGGCCGATACCCCAGTCCGCGCATCGCTGAAATATACTGAGTCGTAACGCCGTGATCGACCATGCGAATCAATTCTTCCGCCGAGCCGGGGTGGTAGCCGGCTGCTTCGATGGCCGACACGTATTGCTGCGTTACGCCGTGATTCGTCAGCCGGATCAAATCTTCGGGAGTAAGCCCAGCATAGCCATAGCGCCGCAACGTATCGACCAGCGCGAGCGACACGCCGGAATAGGTCATGCGCGCTTGCTCGTCCGCGCTCGGCCGTGAAACGCCGCGGCTCGCCAACTCGTCCGCAAAGCGGGGGTTGGGTGAGTATTGGAAAGTTCCGCCGCCGGAGCCATTTGCAACGTAACCGCTGCAGCGCAGCGTGCCCGCGTCGCGAACCAGATCGAAATGCACGGTGGATCCTGCGGAGAATACGGCGCTGCGGGACAGACCCTGCAGGCGGTTCCAGTCTTCATCGTTTCCCCAATTGGAGTGATCGCCCGGACGATCGATGCGGATCTCGAAATTCACGGTGGAGTCGCTATTTCGGGAAGCATCGATCGTCCAAGCTCCCGCAGTTGGGACGGTTTGACTTCGTGCCGCCGTTGCGGTGAGCGCGAGCGCGCAAAAAATGCCGGCAACCGTAAGAAGCTTCATCTCAAATACCTGCGTCGGCCATGCGGATGAGGTCGCGAACACTAGGATGCGAGCCGGCAATTCCGGAACGCACGATGCGATTGACGAAGTCTACCGTCACACCGTGATCCGCCAGCCGGATCAAATCCTCGACGGCGACGTTCGAATACCCGGCACCGCGCATTCCTGCGATGAAATCGGGCGACACGCCGTGATCGACGAGCTCGACGAGCGAAGCGACGGGCAGCGGCGCGAAGCCCAGGGTGCGCAATCGCGATATAAAGCTCGCGGTTACGCCATGATTGGCGAGCTCGATCAGATCGTCGGCAGAGAGGCCACGATATCCGGCTGATGCGAGCGCATCGATCAGATCGCCGTCATGCCGCGATCCCGCGTCGCCTTCTTGTTGTTGCTCGTAGGCGATTTGCGCGCGCAAACGCAGGTGCAAGTGTTCGTGCACGCGGACCTGCACGACCGCAGGCCGTACCGTGGTGATGCTGCGCCGCGAAGCGACGATTGACGGTGGCGCGCCCGCATCTGCAAGGACGGGGCGCACCGAAGCAGTTGCGGCGTGTACCGACCACGCTTGCGCGTTAGACGCAAGCAGCGGACGGTGCGCCGTCCCGTTCACGGTTACCGTAGAACCGGTGAAGTACAATGGCACGGCCGGAAAGGGGCATTCCGCTTGCGCCGAAAAGCGCAGCCCGCCCAGCGCGATTCCGCCGGCAAACACGCATGCTGCAGCACATTTGACGGCCACACCGAGCGACGTCGAGGCGCGATGGTTGCGTTCCAGCAGACGCGTCACGCGCGTCACGATCTGCCGCCGGCTGCCGAAAAAGCCCGCTGCCGGTGAGTACGTTCTACGCTTGGATTCCCGCGCGATCTCGTACAGACACTTCGCGAATGCTACGCGTTCGCGATCGGCACGCGCGGCTGCGTCGTCGCACGCGATCTCGCATTCGACGGCCATGTTGTGCGCGGCAAAATGCACGGCGGGGTTGAAAAACAATACGGCCTTCACGATTTGCCGCAGCAGGTTCGCGCAGTCGTCGAAACGGGCGATGTGCGCGCACTCATGGCGCAAAATCCGCTCGAGATCGCCGTCGGAAACCGTCGCCGCCAGGCCTGCCGGAATAGCGATAGCCGGATGAAAGAAGCCGATGGCGCAAGGTTCGGGCAGCGTAGCGCTGATTCCAACGAGCGCCGGGCGTCCGTGCAGAACGTTTGATACCCGCGTTGTAAGTGAAGAACTGCGGCGCAGCGACGATTTGGCGCCGCGCAGCCGCACGTATCCGAAGCCTAAACGGATCAACAAGGCACCCGAAACGAGCGCCCACACGTATGCCGGAAACGCATCGGGGATGCGCACCGGATTGCCGCGCGCCGGCATACCCAAATCGCGCGGGGAGGCTTGCGGCCTGCGCAGGGGCGCGCCGGCAGCGAGCGCGGGAAGCACGCGAGCGACGGATGACTTAACGGCCGCGGGGGCGGGAACCGGAATCGTTCGAGCGGGTATCAGGAAGTCCACGACGGGGAGCACCGCACAGGCCAGCAGCACCGCTAACCACAGCGCGGATCGTGCAGAGGCGCTGAGTGCGCCGAACGCGCGCACGATCAGTGCGACCGCGCCTGCGAGCGCAGCGCTTTGCCAGAGCGAATTGAGCAGCGCCAAATACACGTGCCCGGAATTCATCGCGAGTCCGCCTCGTCGATTAAACGCCGCAAACGGCGCAACTCTTCGTCCGAAAGCTGTTCGTCTTCCAGAAGGCGCACGGTGAGCAGCTCGGCGGAGTTGTTGAAAAATCGCGAAAGCACGTTTTTCACGGCCGCTCGCGCGGCGTCGACGCGCGCTACTTTGGGGTAGTAGACAAAGGCGCGACCGGATTCTTCATGGCGCAGGTACCCTTTCTGCTCCATGATGCGGATCATCGTTTGTACCGTGTTGAACGCAGGGCGATCGCGCTTTGGTAAGGCGTCGAGCACTTCGGCGACGGTAGCGCTGCCGCGCTTCCATATCACCTCCATGAGACGCTGCTCGCCTTCGGTGAGCGTCGGCGATTTTTTCCGGGCCACTGAACCTCCACGATCGGTGACCTAAACAATTAGGTGTAGGCTCAGCATACGCGGCCCTTTTCCCCTTGTCAACAAGGCGCCGGCGCCCGTTGACGGCGCCGTTTTCATGATATATCATAAATGCGATATAACGCAAGTGCGATATTGATTGGAGAGTGGTCTTTGGTACGCCCTCGTCACGATGTTTCTTCAGTATTGCCCTTGGGGCCGACGGCGTTTTACATTTTGCTCGCGCTCGCAGACAGCGAACGGCACGGGTCCGATATCGCGGAAGAAGTCGAACGCACGACCGACGGAGCCATCCGGATTCTGCCCGGCGCGCTCTATCGTTACCTGAAGCAAATGGTCACGGACGGCTGGATCGTGGAAAGCGAAACCGGCGACGACGACGGGCGAAAACGGTATTACGAGCTAACGCCGCTCGGGCGGCGCATCGCACAAGCCGAAGCACAGCGTTTGGACAACGTCGTGCAACTGGCGCGCATTCGGCGGCTGCTTCCGTCTATCGGATGAACCGCATGACGATGCATCCGATGCTGCGATTCGCATTGCTGTTTTGCCCGCGCGATTACCGCAGCCGGTACGCGTCTTCGATTGCGGCGGACGCCAAGACACGCGGCGTCGATCTGCTTGCCGCCTCGACCGACCTAATCTATCAAGGGGTTTCCATGCATTTTGAAAATCTCGGCCGCGACTTTTCGTTTGCCGCGCGCACGCTCGCGCGCTCGCCGATGTACGCCGGCGTCGCGATCCTGGCCATCGCGCTTGCGATTGCGGCGAACGTCGCAATTGCCAGCGTTTTAGAAGGCGTTCTTCTTCGGCCGCTTCCGTATCCGCGCGCAGATCGCATCATGTACGTTGCGGCGGACGCCAAAGACGTCGCGGGATCGGACTTCTCGTATTTGGACGGCCGGGATTTGGCCGCCGGCGCAAAGACGCTGCAAGCATTCGGGCTTTCGGAGAGCGACGGCAGCGCGACGCTGACCGGAATCGCGCAGCCCGTGCGATTGGAAGGCAACGACGTCAATGATGGATATTTTCGCGTACTGGGCGCTCAGGCGGAGCTCGGACGCACGTTCGCTGCCGCCGACTTGGGTACGCGCGCGTTGATCGTTTCGGACCGCGTCTGGCATGCGTACTTCGGCGGATCGCTTTCGGCCATCGGACAAATAGCGCACCTCGACTCGGGAACGTATCACATCGTCGGCGTGATGGGGCCGCAATTCCGTGATGTAACGCGTACCGGGCTCGTGCAGCGCGACTACTGGACCGCACTCGATCCGCGTTCCAACATGAACGTACAACGCGCCTACCAGCACTACGTCGGATGGGCGCTCGTCAAACCCGGCGTTTCCAATGGAGCCGCGCAGGCCGACGTGAATCGCGTCATGGGTTCACTCGTTCACCGCTATATTCGTTACCACCTGAGCGGGTGGGGCGGGGCGCAACTCGGGCCGGCACTGCGGGTGATCGTTTCGCCCGTGCAAAGCCTGCTGTGGATGCTGTACGCAGCGGTGGCGCTACTGCTGATTATCGCCTGCGCGAACGTTACAAACTTGGCTTTGGTGCGCGCCGCGGCGCGCGAAGGTGAACTGAACGTCCGCAGCGCGCTGGGTGCATCGCGTTCGCGTCTGGTAACGCAGTTGTGCGTGGAGATGAGTTTGCTGGCGGCCGCCGGCGGAGTGCTCGGCATTATCGGCGGATGGCAAGTGCTCGCGGCATTTTCCGCAATTGGAGCGCAGGTTCTTCCGCGGTGGGAAAGCGTCCACGTCGATGCTGCCGTCGTAGCGTACGTCGTGGGGATCATGCTGCTGACGACGCTCGTCACCGGACTGATCCCGGCGCTTTCGTCGCAGCGGGATTTGGTCCCCGGTCTACGCAGCACCGGACGTTCGGCCGTATCTTCTTCTACGCGTTTGCGGTCGGCGCTCGTCGTCGCCGAGGTCGCACTCGCTATTGCGGTCGTAGTATCGGCGGGTTTGATCGTGCGCAGCTTCATTGCGGTTACACACGTGGACCCCGGATTTGCGGGCACGAATCTGTACGTAGCGGACGTGCCCGGCTTCCCGAAGGAACGCTATCCGGATTTCGCGTCGACTTTGCGCGGCGTGGGACGTTTGGAACGCGGAATGCGCGCGATTGCGGGCGTAGTCGACGTCGCCGAAACGACCGTCGTTCCGTTCGACTGGGGCTTTAGTTTGGGGACGCAAGTGCCCGGACGCCGCGGCGAGGAAGACGTTGACGGGAACGCGATCGGACCCGGCTATTTCCGCACGATGCGCATTCCGCTGCTGCGCGGACGCGATTTCGACTCGCGTGACCGGTTCGAATCGCCGCAGGTTGCCATCATCAGCGCGGCATTCGCGAAGCACTTTTTCGGAACGCTGGATGCGATCGGGCGCACGTACCGTCCCGGGATCAGCAGCGGTCAAAAACAGGAAACTCGCACGATCGTCGGCGTCGTCGGAGACACGCGCAATGGTTTTCGCGTCCCGATCGCTCCGGCGCAATACTTCCCGAACACGCAGATTCGCGCGGTCGGGCGATTCGTCATACGAACGAACGGCCGCGACGGCGGGCTTCTCGCCGGGTTAACCGGCGCATACCGCGCGGTGGATCCGCAATTTGCGGCGCCGAAACTGCAGCCGTATCGCGAGATCTTCGCGGAGGACAGCGGCAAGGCGCTCGCTGCGGCACTCCTGTTCGGAGCATTCGCGTTCATCGCGTTGCTGCTGGCGCTCGCCGGCGTTTACGCGGTGACGGCGTACGGCGTAGAACAGCGCACGCGCGAGTTCGGAATTCGCAAAGCGATCGGCGCCACGAATGCGGCGGTGCTTTCGAACGTCGTTGCGGGAGCTTTGCGTCAATGCGCGCTGGGAATCGCGCTGGGCTTGGTTCTGGCGGCGATTTCCACGCAGTTGCTCAGCGCGATGCTGTTTGAGACGTCACCGCTGGATCCGGCGACGTTCGCCGGCGTCGTCGTCCTGCTCGTTGCCTGCGCGGTTTTTGCCGCGCTCGTTCCCGCGCTTCGCGCAACGCGCGTGGCGCCGGCGCGGGCTTTGCGGTATGAGTAGCAGTTTCATGGTGAGCATCACTCGTCATCGTGAGGTATCGAACGACCCTGAGGAATCGAAGGGCCTTAGCCCGTTTCAAAAATTCCCCTCGATGCCTCGGGGTCGTTCGATACCTCACGATGACAAGCAATACCTCACGATGACGAGCCCGGGGTTCTTGACCAATATGTCCACTTGCGATATAGTCTAAGCACGATATGTCGCAAGTGGACATAGTTCTGTCCCCTTGCGATCGCGCTTTCGAACCGCTTTAGGAATTGCCGATGCTCAACCGCCGTCGAGATGCGTCCGAATTGCTCCCACTTACGCAAAGCGCGTTTCACATTCTGCTCGCGCTCGCGGACGGAGAACGCCACGGTTACAGCATCACCAAAGAAGTGGCGACTTCCACGCGTGGCCAGATCCGGCTTGGTTCGGGAACGCTTTACCGCCAACTGAAGCAGCTGTGCACCGATGGATGGATCGTCGAGATTGAACGTGACGATGAAGACGCAATGGGACGGCGTTACTATCGCCTGACGCCGTGGGGCCGGCGAATAGCGCAAGCCGAAGCTGCACGCTTAGCGGAGCTCGTGGATCTCGCGCGCTCCCGCCGTCTTCTACCGGTGATGGCGTAACGAATGCGACCCAAAGCCGTCAGCGATCGTGTGCCGGCAATGGACGTGGTGCGCGAACGCAGGCGCATGGCGCCCAAAGGCCTGTACGCAATCGCGGGTGCGATCGCGCTCGTCGCATTGCTTGTGTGGGCGGTTTCGTCGTTGTCGCGTGGCGGGAGTACCTCCACCGTAGTCGATACATCGACGCTCGTCACCGACACCGCGCAGCGCGGAACGTTGCTGCGCGCCGTAAGCGCTCAGGGGGCATTCGCCCCCGAGCGCGTACGGGTTGCAAGCGCGACGCAGGCCGGAGTCATCAACCAGATCGGCGTCAAGCCCGGCAGCGTCGTGGAAGTGGGCAGTGTCCTGGCGCAAATGCAAAATCCGACGCTCGAGGCGGCCGTAACCACGGCACGATCGCAGTTGCAAGTAGCGCAAGCGGATCTCGCGAGCGCAAAACAACAAGCGCAGGCCGCGCAACTCACGCAGCAAAGCGCATACGCGGATGCCACGGC
Source organism: Vulcanimicrobiaceae bacterium (assembly GCA_035938175.1). Classification (GTDB taxonomy): domain Bacteria; phylum Vulcanimicrobiota; class Vulcanimicrobiia; order Vulcanimicrobiales; family Vulcanimicrobiaceae; genus DASRDE01. Next base: position 109,694 of record DASZHD010000027.1, on the reverse strand, counting down.
GCAGATGCAGCAAGATGCGCTGCAAGCGGAGTCGCTGGAGTCGCTGCACGGAAAAGGGTTGGTTTCGGATATCGCCTACCGGCAAGCCGAAATCAAAGCCAGGACGAGCGTCAACGATCTGCGCACCAGCCGCGCGCAGGTGGGCGTCGCCGCTGCCGACGGCAATGCGAAGGTCGCTGCGGCGCAGGCGCAGGTGGATCAAGCCGCGGCTCAGCTCCAGGCGGCCGCTTCTGAAGTGGACGCACTCACCGTGCGCGCTGCAAGCGGCGGTATCGTTCAATCCGTCGACGTCGATCCCGGGATGGTCGTGAGTCAGGGTGCCGAGATCGCGCGCATCGCCGATACGCATTTTCTCAAAGCGGTGTTGCAGGTCGCGGAAGGCGACGTGCACGCAGTCATCCCCGGCATGCGTACGCGCATCGACACGGGTAACGGCATCATCACGGGGCGAGTATCGCACATCGCGCCGGCTGCGCAAAACGGAACGGTCGCCGTAGACGTATCCTTTGCGGGGACGCTGCCGCCCGGAGCGCGCCCGGATGCGAACGTCGACGGCACGGTCGAAATCGCCGCAATACCAAACGCGGTATCCATCGCCAGACCCGCCGGCTCTTCGGATTCGCAGTCGCTCGATCTCTTCAAGGTCGTGGATGGCGGAAAGCGCGCCGTGCGCGTACGCGTCCGCCTGGGGCAGGGTTCTGCCGATCGCGTGCAAGTCTTGTCCGGTCTGGCGCCGGGCGACGTGGTCATCGTCTCGGATATGTCCAACTATCTCGATAAGCCGCAGTTGACACTTCATTAGGAGGCTCCAATGCTCGTCGAACTGGTAGATCTCGGCAAAAGTTATTTCACGGAAGAAGTAGAAACGCGAGCGCTGCGCGGCATCACGCTGCAAATCGACCGCGGTGAATACGTGGCAATCGAAGGCCCCTCCGGCTGCGGTAAATCGACGCTTCTTTCGATACTCGGTTTACTCGACACGCCGACATCCGGGAAGTACCGGCTGAACGGCAGAGCCATCGAAAAGCTCAGTTCGAGCGAGCGCGCTTCGATACGGAACCGCGAAATCGGGTTCATCTTTCAAAACTTCAACCTGATCGGCGATCTTTCGATCTACGAGAACGTGGAGCTGCCGCTGGTCTACCGCGGGATGACCAAGGGCGAGCGTAAGTCGCGCGTTGCCGAGGTGCTGGAACGCGTGCATATGTCGCACCGCGCCAAGCACTACCCGATGCAGCTCTCCGGAGGCGAACAGCAGCGCGTCGCTGTGGCACGCGCCTTAGCCGGCGACCCGTCGATCTTGCTCGCAGACGAGCCGACAGGAAATTTGGATACGCACAACGGCGAAGCGGTGATGGAATTGCTGGCCGAGCTGCACGAATACGGTTCGACGATCGTCATGGTAACGCACGATTTTCGCTTCGCGAAGCAGGCGAAACGCACGATCGGTCTTTTGGACGGTCAGCTCGTCCAAGAAAAGGTCGCAGCGGCCGCTTTGTAAGGGCGCGGCGGCTTGCCAAAAGCGTCGATCTTCGATATATTGATATTCGATATATCCGAGATCGATGGAGAGCGCCATGCCGGCCGATTTTCGAGACGTCTTGCCCTTGAGTCCGCGCGTTTTTTACGTGCTCCTCGCTTTGGCGGATGGCGAACACCACGGTTACGCGATAGCCAAAGCCGTCGAAACGCAGACCGGCGGAGCCGTTCGTCTGACGCCGGGCACGCTGTATCCCATCATCCGCCAAATGCTCTCGGACGGCTGGATTGCCGAAATCGATCACGATGACGATCCCCGCCGCCGCTGTTACCGTTTGACGCCGCGCGGCCGGCGTGTGGCGCAAGCCGAAGCGTCGCGCTTGGCCGACATGGTGCGCATGGCGCGGAACTGCAATTTTCTCCCCGCCGGGGCCATTTGAAATGCACGGCCTGTTATATGCCGCTTGCCTGGCTTATCCGGGTGATTTCCGGAAAAACTACCGCACGCAAATCGTCAACGATTTTGAATTGCGCCGGCGCACCGAAGGCACCGGCGCGGCCTTTCTGCTGCGACTGCTTGCGGACATCATCACAACCGGCTTGAGCATGCGCGCCGAAAACCTCGCGCGTGACGTCGGCAACGCCCTGCGGCGGCTGCGCAAGACGAAGCTGATGGCGGTCGTGATCGTCATCACGTTCGCGCTTGGCATCGGCGCGAACGTCGGCGTGTTCAGCGTACTCGACGCGATTCTTCTGGCTCCGCTGCCGTATCCGAATGCGGATCGCGTTCTGAACTTTGCGTTGAGCGACGTGCATTCGACCTCTGGTTTTCTGGCCATGTCGCTCCCGGACGTTATCGACCTGCAACAGCGCAGCGTTGCGCTGCGGAACGTCGCCGGGTTCATGGAGGACGGCAAGACGTTGACGGGTTTCGGAAAGCCGCGCTCGCTGAACGTTTCCGACGTCACGTACGCGTTTTTCGACGTTCTGGGCACGCGTTCGCAAGCGGGCCGCTTCTTCTCGTCAGGCGACGCGCGATCGCAGAATCCGGATGCCATCGTCATATCCGATCGGTTGTGGCGGTCGACGTTTGCGGGAAACCCGAACGTCGTCGGACGCCGCGTTTTGCTCGACGGCACGTCGTACCAAATAATCGGCGTCGCGCCGCCCGGTTTTGAATCCCCGGCGCCGGAGCTCGGCAGTTTCTTCAACGCCGACGTGTGGACACTTTTCCCTCAGAACAGCCCCCTGAGCCGCCGTGGCGCGCGCGACCTCTCGGCGATCGGATCGATAAAAGCGGGCTTCACTCCGCAGTCTGCACGCGCCGACATGCAGCGCGTGCTGGACCAGCTGCGCCGCCGCTACCCGCGCTACTATCGCGACTGGGTTTGGTCGATCAGGCCGCTGCGCGATGCACTGGTCGGCGCGATCTCGCCGGCCGCCCTTTGGGCCGCTTATGCTGCCGCAGCCGGCGTATTTTTAATCATGTGCGCGAACATCGCGGGTTTGCTGTTGACGCAGTCCAATGCCAGAACGCACGAGCTGTCGTTACGTTTGGCGCTGGGTGCGTCGCGCAAACGCATCGCTTCGCAATTGCTCACCGAGTCGGGCGTATTGGCGGTGCTCGGCGGAGCCGTCGGACTGGCCATCGCGTTCGCCGCGCTGCGCGTCTTTGCGGGGCTGGCTGCCGCCCAAATACCGCGCCTCGGTTCGATCCGGATCGATCTTCCAATCGTCGCGTATGCAATTGCCATTGTCGGGCTCGCCACCGTCGTGGCGGGATCCGCGCCGGCGTGGATACTCGCGTTTTCTGCGCCGCTGCGGGCAATTAAGGCCGCGGGACGCTCGGGCAGCCGCGCGGCAGGCAAAGGGTTTCAATCGGTGCTCGTCGTCGCCGAACTTGCGCTTGCGCTGGCACTGGTTACGTCATCAGGACTTGCGATCCGCAGTTTCTACGGCTTGACGCACGCAGATTTGGGAATTCGCACCTCGGGACTTTTGGTGACGGATATTTACGCGATACCCGCCCGCCGTTTCCCGACGATCGACGCGAAACGTGCGCTGCTGCACCGCCTCGATTCGGCGTTGACGGCGATCGCCGGACCGCGCGTGGCACTCGGTTCGAATTATCCGACGAGCAATGCGAGCATTCAGATGAGTTTGCGGATTTCCGGTCAGCCATCGAACGGCAACGCCATCGCGGCGCTCGCCTCCGTGTCGCCGGCGTACTTCGACACGCTGGGCATTTCACTGGAACGCGGGCGGATATTTGCAGCGGGCGATACGAGTTCTGCCGCTCCGGTGGCGATTGTGAATGGTGCGTTCTCGCGTCTGTTGCGTGCCCGAAGCAATCCCCTCGGAACGCGAATTCAAATCGCTGTACCGAATCAACCCGGACCCCCGGTTTGGCGCACGATCGTGGGGCAAGTGAGCGACGACCGCGATGGTCCCACTGCAGTCGCGCAACCGACGGTTTATCTTCCGCTGGATCAGGCCGTAACGCCGTGGATCACGGCAATCGTCGCGGCTCCGGACTCGGCGGCAATGCGCAGCAAGATCGAAGGCGCCTTCGCCTCACTCGATCCGGCCGCGGAGCCGCCGCCGGTCGAGTCGATCGCGCAGCGCCTGGGCGAAGAGGCAAGCGGTGCGCGTCTGTCCGCAGCGTTGCTTACTGTGCTTGCGGCAATCGCGCTATGCCTGGCAATCGCCGGCATCTTCGCAGTCGTGAGCTATTCCGTTTCACAGCGGTTTCAAGAATTCGGCATCCGCATGGCGGTTGGGTCCAGCGCCGTTGCCGTCGTGCGCAACGTGCTCGGCGGAATCGCGGTGTTGATTGCAGCGGGCGTTGCGATCGGCTTGGTGTTGGCTGCGGCCGCGGGTCGCGCGATTGTGGATCAGTTGTATCAGGTGAAGCCCGTCGATCCGCTCGTGTTGTTAAGCGTGACGGTGTTGCTCGTCGCGTCGGCGCTGGTCGCCGCACTATTGCCCGCTTTGCGCGCGGCCCGGATCGATCCGGCGGCAGCATTGCGGTATGAGTAGCGCGTTGTCATCCTGAGGTATCGAAGGACCCTGAGGCATCGAAGGGCCCCTCTCCCCTCGTAACCGCGCCCGACGTTTCGCGCTCCGTGCGAAACGCTAGCCTACTGAATTGAGCGCTTCAACACACATCCATGTCTAGGCGCTCAATTCAGATGGTTACGAGGGGAGAGGTGCCCTTCGATTCCTCAGGGTTCTTCGATACCTCAGGATGACGAGGACGGCTGGCAAAGCTCGATCAACACTCCGCCCGTGCTCTTCGGGTGAAGAAAAGCGATGCGGTTGCCGTGAGCGCCTTTGCGCGGCTGCTCGTCGATAAGGCGTACGCCCGCGCTTTTCAAGCGCGCAAGCTCGCTTTCGATATCGCTCACGCGGTACGCCGTGTGGTGCAGTTTCGTGTCGGCGTCGCCGCGGTATTTCGCAATCGGCGACTGCTCGTCCAGCGGCCGCAGCAATTCGATGATCGAGCCGCCCGCTCGCAATCCGACCGCTTCCACGCCCTGGTCCGCGATGGTTTCACGGTACACCTGTTCGAAACCCAGCGTCTTGGTATAGAGATCGAGCGTCGAATTCAAGTCCTTGACGACGATCGCGACGTGATCGATCTGCACTATGCAAACACCTCGGGAGCGCGATATACGCCGAACACGTCGCGCAACACGTTGCAGACTTCTCCCAGCGTTGCCCCGGCGTCGACCGCGTCGACGAACCGCGGCATCAGATTCTCTCGCCCCGCGGCCGCCGAACGCACGTCGTCCAAGCGTTGCTGCACGAGACGCGCGTCACGCCGTTTACGGTATTCGTGCAGCCGCGCGCACTGGTCGCGTTCTACCGAGTCGTCGACGCGCTGCAGCGGAATATTCGGATGTTTCGAGTGCGCGTCCCCGAACTTGTTGACGCCGACGACCACCTGCTCCCCCTTTTCGATGGCCTGCTGCGCCAAGTACGCCGAATCCGCGATGCGCGACTGCATCCATCCGCTTTCGATCGCCGCGATGCTGCCGCCGAGGGAGTCGACTTCGGCAATGAGTGCCTTCGCGCGTTCGATCAGCTCGTTGGTAAGGCTCTCGACGTAGTACGATCCGGCGAGCGGATCGACGACGTCGGCCACGCCGCTTTCGTAACCGATGATTTGTTGCGTGCGCAGTGCGACTTTCGCCGCATCTGCCGTCGGCAGCGCAAGGGCTTCGTCCTTGCCGTTGGTGTGGAGCGATTGCGTTCCGCCCAGCACGGCCGCCAGCGCTTGCAGTGTGACGCGCACGACGTTGTTGTCGGGCTCCTGCGCGGTGAGAGTGGAACCGGCAGTCTGCGTATGAAACCGCAGCATGTGCGAGCGCGGATCGCGGCAGCCGAATTCGTCCCGCGTGATGTGCGCCCACAAATACCGCGCCGCCCGGAATTTCGCGACTTCTTCGAAGAGATCGTTGTGCGCGTTCCAAAAGAACGAAATGCGCGGCGCGATCGTGTCGAGATCGATCCCCGCGTCCCGCGCGCCGCGCAGGTACGCTTTGCCGTTTGAAAGCGTGAACGCGATCTCTTCAAGCGCGGTCGATCCGGCTTCGCGAATATGGTAGCCGGAGATGGAGATCGTGTTCCATTGCGGCACGGCCTGCGCGCAATAGGACATCACGTCGGTTACCAGACGCATCGACGGTTCGGGCGGATAGATGTAGGTTCCGCGCGCGACGTATTCTTTGAGCACGTCGTTTTGGATCGTGCCGCCCAACGTTTCGAACGGAATGCCCCGGCGTCGCGCGACGGCCAGCAGCATCGAGAGAATGATCGAAGCGGGAGCATTAATCGTCATGGAAACGGTGACGCGATCGAGCGGAATGCCGTCGAACAGCGTTTCCATGTCCGAAACGCTATCGATCGCGACGCCGACTTTTCCCACCTCGCCGCGCGCCTGCGGTGCGTCGGAATCGTAGCCGAGTTGCGTCGGCAAGTCGAACGCCACGGAAAGGCCCGTGGTGCCGTGATCCAGCAGGTACCGGTAGCGCGCGTTCGACTCGGCAGCCGTCGCAAAGCCGGCGTATTGCCGCATGGTCCAGAGCCGCCCGCGGTACATGTCGCGGCGGATGCCGCGCAGAAACGGAAACGCGCCGGGCTCTCCGGGATAGTGCGCAGTGCCGTTTACGGCATCGTAGGTCGGCTGGAGCGGAATTCCGCTGGCGTTTTCACTTCTGGCCATCGGCGCGACTATTCGCCGCGAGCCGGTAGTTTGCTACCCGGTCGAGCCGGTTCGCCCCGCAAGGGCCACAATGCGGCTGGCTTGTGCGATGACGCGTTCGCCGCTGTAAAATGCTTTGTCGAATTCGCTCGGCCAGAGCAGCCGGAACAGCTGAGCGTTCTTTTTCATTACGGCCGAATTTTGCACGGCTTGGCGAATTTCGCGTTCGATGTCGTCGACGTCCGGCGAGCGGCCCTCGTGCAGAAGGACGATTTCCGCGGCGAGCAGCGTGTGAAGGCGCGTTTCGTAAACCGCATGCAAACGCTTCATCCGTCCGCGCAGAACGAATGCAACGCCGATAAAGGCGACGACACAAACAGCGGTTACGCCGGTGAAGAACACCACTGGTTCTTCGGCGTGTATTTCTGAAAACCTGAGGCGGCTGCCGCGTTCGTGCAGGGGCCCGCTTGGCCGCGTTAATCGATGGTGACGAGCGGTGATTGCGCCTCGACCGTCTCGCCGGTCCTGACGTGAACTTTCGAAGCGGCGCCGGATTTGTGCGCGCGAATTTCGTTCATCATCTTCATCGCCTCGATTACCGCAACGACCTGACCCTGCGCGACGTCTTGGCCTTCCTGCACGTTGACTTCCACGACAACGCCGTGCAACGGCGACGTGACGTCGTTTCCGGCAGCCGCCACAGCCCGTTTTTTCTGCGCGCGACGCGGCGCCGCAGCCGGACGAGGCGATGAAGGTGCGGAGCCCGTGGGAAGATCGAGCAGCCGAACGCGGTAGAGCTTATCGTTGATTTCGACACGGACTGTGGTGTCGGACGCCGCCGGCGCTCCGCCGCTCGATGCGAGAGCCCCGTCCGCTGCGCCCGAGCCCGTCGCTGCGTGGCCGCCGCCGGAATACAGCTGCGCGGCAAATGCTTCGAGCGTTGCCGTACCGTACGTCGCATCGTCGACCGGACCGTGATCGCAGAGCGCGCGAAGCAGCGGCAGGGTGGTTGGAACGCCGCCGATTTCGAACTCGTCGATCGCTCTGCGAAGACGCGCAATCGCTTGCGCACGCGTCGGTGCCCAAACCACCAGCTTGGCAATCATAGAATCGTAGTCCGGCGAAATCGTGAATCCCGGAAAAGCTGCGGAATCGACGCGCACGCCCAAACCCGCCGGCTCGCGGTACGACGTCACGGTGCCCGGCGCGGGACGGAAGTTGTGCGCGGGATCTTCGGCGTTCACGCGCCCTTCGATAGCGTGCCCGCGGAAATCGATCTGCTTCTGCGTGAACCCGAGCGGCTCGCCGGCGGCCACGCGGATCTGTTCGCGGATCAAATCGAGGCCGCTGATCTGCTCGCTGACCGTGTGCTCTACTTGAATGCGCGTGTTCATCTCGAGAAAATAAAAATCGTCGCCGCCGACCAGACACTCGATCGTGCCGACGCTGTCGTAACCGATCGATTGCGCGGCACGTATGCCCGCATCGCGCAAACCGGCGCGCACGCGTTCCGGAATCGTTGCGGGCGCCTCTTCCCAAAGTTTTTGATGACGCCGCTGCAGCGAACAATCGCGCTCGCCGACGTGCAAAACGGTCCCGTGTTTATCGGCGAGAACCTGCAGTTCGATATGCTTGGGATTGTCCAAATACCGCTCGGCGTAAATCGTCCCGTTCTTGAAATACGCCTCGGCTTCGCGCTGCGCCGTCGCAAGCGCGGGACCGATTTCCTCGATCGTGCGCGCTACCTTGAGCCCTTTACCACCGCCCCCGCCCGAAGCTTTCAGGGCGAGGGGCAAACCGTAGCGCTCGGCTGCGGCCACCGCGTCGCGCGTATCCGCGATGGGCTCCGTTCCGCCGGGAACGACGGGAACCCCCGCTTTTACCATCGCTTGCCGCGCGCGCACTTTATCGCCCATTGCGTCGATCGCCCCGGGGTGCGGTCCGATCCAGACGAGTCCCGCGCCGATAACCTCGCGCGCGAACGCCGCGTTCTCCGCCAAGAATCCGTAGCCGGGATGAATCGCCTGCGCACCCGAACGTCGCGCCGTCTCGAGCAAGTTCGGAACGTTCAAATAGCTCTGCGACGGGGCCGCGGGTCCGATAAGAAACGCCTCGTCCGCCATTGCAACGTGCAGCGCGTCGCGATCGATCTCCGAATACACGGCGACCGTGGCGATGCCCATTTCCTTTGCCGTACGGATGATGCGCACGGCAATTTCGCCGCGATTGGCGATAAGGATCTTTTCAAACACCGCTCTGCACCGATTCTTCGCGCATGGCGCGGCGCCACGCCGGCATGCGGTCCCCTTCCGGTCCCGCGGCGGCACGTTCTTGTGTAACCGCCGCGACCGCAACCGCGAGCGCGGCTAGCTCTTCATCGGTCACTTGGTTTCAAATTCCGGCGGATACATGCCGACCGCGTGATACCCCGCGTCCACGAAATGAACGTCGGCTGTGACCGCCGCGGACAAATCGGACGCGAGATAGACCGCCACGTTGCCGACGTCTTCGGCCGTAACGTTTCTGCGCAACGGCGCCACCTGCGGAACGACGTCGAGCATCTTGGTCGCGCCCGCGACTTGCCGCATGCTGGCAGTTTTTATCGGACCGGCGGAGATGGCGTTCACGCGGATTCCGCGGCCGCCCAAATCGTACGCGAGATACCGTACCGACGACTCCAGCGCGGCCTTCGCGATGCCCATGAGATTGTAATTCGGAACGATCGCCGTCGATCCGAGGTAGGTCAACGCCATGATCGACGCGCCGTCGTTGAACGACTCGCGCAGCGTCGAAACGAGCGCGATCAGCGAAAACGCCGAAACGTCGAGCGAAAGCGCGAATCCGGCGCGCGACGTATCGAACACGGTGCCGCGCAGATCGTTCTTGTCGGCGAAGGCGATCGAGTGAACGAGCACGTCGATCTTCCCGAAAGGCTCCAGCGCCGACGCCATCGCACGAAGCGATTCGTCCGACGAAACGTCGCATTCGATAACGGGACCGCCGCCCGCTTCGCCGGCAATTTTCGATACTTGTTCCTGCACGCGGTCGCCTTGATACGTGAACGCGACCTGCGCGCCGTGCGCGTGCAGTTGTTTGGCGATGCCCGTGGCGATCGACCACTGGTTGGCAACGCCGGTCACCAACGCTTTTTTCCCGTCGAGTAATTTCACGACGACGTAGATACCAAAAACATCCCCCTCGTCCTTCGCCGCTAGCCTAGGCAAGCGGTCACGTCGCTCGCCCGCGGCGCCGAAAACCGTAAATATGGATCGTCAGGCGGATCCCGCCGCAGCTTTGGTGCGGGACGTCGCCGGACTGGTGGCCGAAAGTCCGGCTCCTTACGCCTTTTATGAAGGCGTGGCCGCTGCATTGGCCCGGACCTTCGGCGCGCGTGAAGTCGTGCTCGGCATTTCCGAAGGCGGCGAGTTCCGTGAAGAATATGCAAAGGGCGCCGAAGACGGTTCGCCGGTGCGTGCCCTGCTCCACGACGATTCCGTTCGAAGCGCGGCGGCGCTCGGCCGGGTAACCGTCACGCCGTTACCGGACGGAATCGCGCACCTGGTCGCGATACCGCTGCACGAGAACGGCCGCACGAGCGGTGTGCTCGCGGCAACCGTGGATGTCGCGCCTTCCCCGGTGCACAGCCTGTTGCTGGAAACGCTTGGAATACAAATTGCGGGCTATCTGCGCGCGGCGAATTCCGAATTGCAAAGCCGCAGCTTGCGCGAGCTTGCACTCTGCGATCCGCTCACGGGAATCGCCAACCGTCGCGCGTTCGACGAAGCCCGCGTCGTGGAATGGGCGCGAGCCGGAAGAACGGCGTCGCCCCTTTCGCTCGTAATCTGCGACGTCGATTTCTTCGGCCTCTATAACACGCGGTACGGGCATCCCGCGGGCGACGAGTGTCTCCGTCGCATTGCGGCCGCGATCGCCGACACGCTCGAGCGCAAAGCGGATTTGCTGGCACGGTACGGAGGCGAGGAGTTTTGCGCGATTCTGCCGTCGACGGATCTCGCCGGCGCGATCGTCGTGGCGGAGCGCATTCGTGACGCCGTCTTCGCGCTCAACATTCCGCATGAAGGCACGCAGCTGCGGCGCGTGACGATGAGCGCGGGTGTTGCGTCCGCGCTGCCGGGATGGTCTTCGGATTCGCAATCGCTCGTGGACGCCGCGGATAAAATGCTGCTGGACGCAAAGGAACGCGGCCGCAACCGTATCGTGGCGAATGACTACGAGTCGGAATCACCCGCAAACGTACGCCGCTACGAACGGCGCCACAACATTCCCAGCGATATCACGCGCTTCGTCGGACGGGATCGCGAACTTTTCGATATCGGGTTTGCGCTCTCCAATCACCGCTTGGTCACGCTGCTCGGTCCCGGCGGCGTGGGAAAAACTCGCGCCTCCTCGGAAGCCGCGCGCGAATTTTCCGAACGCTTAGCGGATGGTGCGCGATTCGCCGATCTCTCGCACGCGCACACGATGGACGCCGCGATCTCGGGGCTGGCTCACGATTTGGACGTGCAGTTGCGTCCGAATCAGCCGCCTATCGACGCGCTGCTGGAGCAATTGACGACTCGCGAACAGCTCGTCGTTTTGGATAATTGCGAGCAAATCGTCGACGCGCTCGCCGGAATCGTGGAGCGTATTCTGCACGCCTCCTCGGGAATTCGCGTCCTCGCCACCAGCCGCGAAGCATTGGGAATCGCGGGCGAGAAGATCTACCGGCTCGAGCCGATGCAAAGCGTCGATGCCAGGCAACTCCTGGTCGAACGTTTGCGCGCCGCAGCAGGTGACGCAGCGGCCGGACTGCCCGAAGCCGACATCGCGTCGATCTGCGACAAACTCGATAATCTTCCGCTCGCCATCGAAATCGTCGCGCCCCGGCTTGCCGAACTGGGTGCGCATGAAACGCTATCTCGGTTAGACCGGCCCGGCTTTGCGCTATCGGTCAGTTTGCGAAACAACCGCGAACGCCAGCAGACGATCAGCAATCTGCTCGAGTGGAGTTACCAGTTGCTCGCGCCGCGTTCTCAAGCGGTATTGCGAAGGCTGGGGACTTTTTACGCCGGCTGCGACGAAAGGGCTGCTATCGCCGTGTGCGCGGGGCCCGACTGCCCATCCGAAGCGGTTCGCGCGTGCCTGGACGAGTTGGCGCGCAAGTCCCTGCTGATCGTCGACGCCCAAAGCGGGCGCTTCCGGATGCTCGAACTCGCCTCCCAATTTGCGCGCGAACAGCTGCGTAAGAGCGGTGAAGAGCCCGAACGCCGTCTGCTCCACGCGCGCGAATATTCCGCACGCGGCGCCGCCATCGATGCGGACGCGCGCGCGGCGCGGTTCGCACAAGCCAACGCGAGCTTTTCGGCGGAGTGGCCTAACCTCATTGCGGCGCTCCGGACGCTGTTGATAGACGGTGCGGATCCCAATTTGGGTGCGGAGCTCGCGGCGCATTTGGCGTTTATGTGGGACGCGTCGGGGCGCGTGCACGAAGCTCGGTATTGGTTGGACCAGGCGCTCGCGCACGAAGACCTTCTCAGCCGCCTCGTTTTGGCGGAAGTCGAGTACAGCTGCGGCTTTTTGTCGAACACGCAGGCGGATCACGACGGATTGCGCCGCCACGGCACGAAATCTGCTGCGCTCTTCGAAGAATGCGGGGAGCGGCGAAAGAGCATGCATGCGCGCCAGCTCATCGCGAATGCCGACATGTTTCAAGGGCGGTACGACGAAGCGCGTGACCTGCAGCAGCAGATCTTGCGGGATGCGCTTGCGATCAACGACCGGCGGCACATCGCCTCGTCGCTAATCAATTTGGGCGTTATCGCCGCGGATCGCGGCCGGCTGCGCGAATCCGAAAAGCTCTACGAGCGATCGATCGACATTTTACGCACGATGGACTCGCCGCACTCGCTGGGCATCGCGCTGATGAATCTTTCCGAAACCAAGCGCGACCTGGGCGAACGCGAGCAGTCGGTCGTGCTGGTCGAGGAAGCCATCGAGATCAGCGAACGCGCGGGGAGCAAGAGCGTCGGAATCGGCCTCTGCAACTTGGCGAGCACGTGCATGGAGATCGGCGACTTGGAGAAAGCGCGCGCGTCGCTCCGTAAAGCGATGAATCTCTACGCCGAGTTTCCGCCGGGCCGGTGGGCCTCCAACTGCTTCGAACAATGTGCGCGATTCGCGACGCTGCGCGGCGAGCACGTCGTGGCCGCGCAGATTTGCGGATTTATCGAGGCCTACCGCGCCCGTCACGACATCGTGCTTCCATCCAAAGAAGTCACGGACTACCAAAATTTGTGCGAACGCATCAAAGAGGCACTGGGCGGAAGAGCATTCGAGACGTGCATCTCGGACGGATCGCGGTGGAGCGTCGAAAAAGCCTTTAACGACGTGCGCCGCATGCTCTAGCCGCGCGCTAGCCCGAAAACACGCGCTCCCACTTTTCGCTAACCTTCGTCGGCGAGAACTCGAGGATTTCGTACTCCGAGATGCCTTCGGTAAAAAAGGGATCTTCCGCGAGCACGTTTTGAATGTCTTCGCGGCTCTCGCCCACTGCGACGATCGCACCGCCGGTACGCGGATTCAGCGGGCCGGAAACGAGGAACGTGCCATCGTCGTAAAAGCGTTGCAAAAATTCGCGGTGCGCGGGCAAGACGCGGTCGACTTCGTGCAGTGGTTTGACGTATTTGCTGATCAGCAAGAAAATCTTCATGACGCGCTGATGTAGGTGAAGCCGGCCTCTTGTGCGGCGTTGATGGCCATCACGCCGGCAGGAACGACGAGTGCGCCCGGCACGACGCCCGCGAGCAATTGTTCGTACACGGGGCGATATGGCCGCTTCAGCAGCGCCGCGGCCGCGTGCGCGAGTCCCGAAAGCGCGTTGTGACAGACGAAGAACGAGCCGCCCTGCGCGATCAGCCGCTCCACCGACACGTCGTCGCTGGATTTCGTTGTCGAATGGAGGAACGGATTGCCTTTACCGGCCGGAACCTGGGAAAAATCTTCACCCAGCGTCTTGCCTGCATGCGGTAACAGCGGGGTTATGAACTCGTTCCAAATCGAATCGTTGAATGCCAAGCCGATCGACGCCCCGTGATAAAGGACGGCCGCCACGTGCGTGTCGGACGCTGCTTCGTGCAGATACTGGACGTACGCATTAATCGTATTCTGCATGCCGTCGAGCACGTCGCCGTTGTTCAGCTTCGTCGTCCCGAAGCATTGCTTATGTTTGGCGGGCCGCGAGAGCACTGCGGCAAAGCGCGTTTCGTCGAACGAATACGGATCTTTCGCGGGTGCCGGCGAGGCGGCCGGCGCCGGTGTGGCGGCGGCAGCGATTCCGGCAGACAGCGTGAAGAGCGACGCGGAAGCCAGGAACGATTTTCTGGTGGTCATCGTGCTTCTCCCTAACGGCTAGAGCGGAATGTTGCCGTGCTTGCGCTTGGGCCGGTCCACGCGTTTATCGGCGAGCATCTCCAGCGATTTGGCGATCACGCGCCGCGTGAGATGGGCCTCGATGATATCGTCGATGTAGCCGCGCTGCGCCGCTATGAACGGATTCGCGAAGCGCTCGGTGTACATGTCGATGAGCTCGCGCGTTTTCGCGTCGCGATCCTCCGCCGCGGCGATCTCGCGGCGGAAGATCGTTTTCACCGCGCCCTCCGCGCCCATGACGGCGATCTCCGCCGTCGGCCACGCGACGTTGATGTCGGCGCGGATGTGTTTACTCGACATGACGTCGTACGCGCCGCCGTACGCTTTGCGCGTAATGATCGTGATTTTCGGAACGGTCGCTTCCGCGAACGCGTAGAGCAGCTTGGCGCCGTGAACGATGATGCCGCCGTACTCCTGATCCGTGCCGGGCAAGAATCCGGGAACGTCCACGAACGTGACCAGCGGAATGTTGAAGGCGTCGCAGAACCGCACGAAGCGCGCGGCTTTGATCGAACTCTTGATATCCAAAACGCCGGCCAGCACGTTCGGTTGATTCGCGACCACGCCCACCGTGCCGCCCGCAACGCGCCCGAATCCCGTGATGATGTTCTGGGCGTACAGCGGTTGAATTTCGAAGAAATCGCCGTTGTCCAACACCGGAACGATCACGTCGTGCATATCGTACGGCTTGTTCGGCGAATCCGGAACGATGTCGTCGAGTTCCATTACCAGACGTGCCGGGTCGTCGTCGCAGGCGTATCGCGGCGGATCTTCGAGATTGTTTTGGGGAATATAGCTGAGCAGCGTTTTGGTGACGTCGACCATGTCGTCTTCGTCGGTTGCGAGCAGGTGCGCGACGCCGCTTTTACTGGCGTGCGTTGACGCGCCGCCAAGCTCTTCGAACGTGACGTCCTCGCCGGTAACGGTCTTGATGATCTCCGGGCCCGTGATGAACATCTGCGCGATCTTTTCGGTCATGATGATGAAGTCGGTGATCGCCGGAGAGTACACCGCTCCGCCGGCGCAGGGCCCGGCAATCAAACTGAGCTGCGGAATCACGCCGCTGGCCTGGACGTTGCGCCAAAAGATCTCGGCGTAGCCGCCTAGACTGACGACGCCTTCTTGAATGCGCGCGCCGCCCGAATCGTTGATGCCGATCATCGGGCAGCCGGTGCGCACGGCGAGATCCATCACCTTGCAAATCTTCTCGGCGAACACTTCCCCCAGCGACCCGCCCAGGACCGTGAAGTCTTGCGAAAAGAGGAAGACCTGCCGCCCTTCGATGGTGGCCCTCCCCGTCACCACGCCGTCGCCCAAGAACTCCCGCTCGCCCAGGCCGAACGCGGTGGTCCGGTGGACGGCAAACTGGTCGAGTTCGATAAAGGAGTCGGGGTCGACCAGCGCCTCGACGCGTTCGCGTGCCGACCGCTTTCCGCGCTCGTGCTGACGTTCGATCGCCTCCGGGCCGGCGGGCGCCTGAGCCGATTCGCGCTTTCGCAACAGCTCCGCGTACTTTTCTTCGTGGGTCTTCACGCTCGCCTTATTTGCGGAGGAGCCGCAGCGCCCTCGGGGCCGCGGCCTCAGCGCTTGGCTTAATCGTCCGATACACTGGATAGCCCGTGATCGAGCTCAACAGCACCCAGTTGCTTCAAATAACGTTGACCGTGGAATGCGCCGCGATGGCTATAGTCGCCGGCGTGTTCTTTCTAGTCGCCCGGGCTACGCACGGCGCCCGCGGGGCTCGGTGGTCTTGGGGCTGGGCGCTCTTTGCTGCGACGCTCGGCGCCGAGGCAGCGGCCTGGACATTTCCGGCGCATGCTGCAGCCCTGCATCTCGCCGCGACGCTGATGAGCGTCGCCAATGCGTTTTTCACCGCCACGGCGTCGTTCGAATTTGCCCGCGCCGGCCGGATGCCGCTTCCGGCGTGGACGGTCCTGGCGCTTACGTCGGCCGCCGCGATCGCCACGGCCTTCCGTGGCGGCACCAACGACTCGCTGCTCTCGGTCGAAGTAGCGCTGGTAGGCGCCACGGCGCTGACGACGGTCGCGCTTGGACCGATGGCGCGCAATTCGCGCATGTGGGGCGTGAAGACGGCGTGGGGCGCGGCAGCGATGGTGACCTTACTGATGGGCCGCACGCTGGTCAGCGGCGCGGTGCTGGAGTCGCATGGCGAAGAGCTCAACGCGCTGTACTGGGTGATCGAAATCATCGGCGGCGGCATTCTGGCGTTCATGCTTGCCATGGGTGAAATCGTTGCGATGCTCGAGGAAATCCGCATCGAGCTTGAAGAGAGCAACGGCGCCTTGAACGGGGCGCTTCAAGGTCTGGAGACTGCGGCCAAGATCGATGCGCTCACCGGACTGTACAACCGGTACGCCTTTCACACGATCGTGGCGGATCTGCGGCGTCATCGCACGCTGGACGGGGCGATCGTCGTCATCGACTTGAACGGCTTGAAACGCATCAACGATACGTTCGGTCATTACGCGGGCGATCGCGCGCTCCGGCACGTCGCGCAGCGCCTGCAAGAGATGGTGCGTGCTTCGGATTACGTGTTCCGCTGGGGCGGAGACGAGTTCGTCGTACTGCTTTTCGACGTAACGACCGAGGTCGCGCGCGAGCGAATCGTGCACATGCAGCCGCCCGAACCGTTGTATCTCCACGATCGGCCGGCCGTGGAACTGAGCGTTTCCTGGGGCGTCGCACCATTGGCCTATGACGTCGAGAACGCGCTGAAAGAAGCCGATGCACAGCTGTACGATCAGCGCCGCTTGATCCGCAGCGCTGCCGCGAAACTGGGGCCCGTATGATCGCAACGTTATTCTGCGCGTTGATTCCGACGCTGCCCGGCTGCTCGGCCTACGTCGATTACGTCGCGCCCATTCCGCGCATCATTCACAACGAGCAATTCTATTCCGGTAAAGCCGTTCGCGTCGCCGGACGCGTGAAGGCACTGAACCAATGGCGTTCGCGCGACGGAAAGTTTCTCTATCAAGCGTTCTTCGTTTGCCAGAGCCGGGATTGCATCCACGTCTTCCTGGAGTCGCCCAAACCGATTCGCAACGATGCCGCCGTCGCGGTCCGAGGTTCGTATTACGGCGAATACCGCAACGGAAAGACCGTAACGCATAACGAGATCGAAGCGACGGAAGTCCTGCCCACCGAATAGAAGAGACCGCTCCATGCGCAGGGTTTGGGCAGCAATCGCGCTGGTTTTCTGCATTCCGCAGCCGGTTCACGCCGCGCAGGCGGTACCTGCCGTCGTCATAACGGCACAGCAAATTGCCTTGTACAGCGATCGAGGTGTCATGATCGCCGACGGCGGCGTGACGCTCCGCACGGCCGGCCTGCGGATCGATGCCACGCGCGCCGCGTACGATCTGCGCGCGAACCGTCTCACCGCCGCGGGCGACGTTTCGGTCACGCAGGGTAACGCGTCGGAATCCGGCACCGGCTATGTCTACGATTTCGGCACCAAAAGTGGAACGTTTTCGCCGGGTGCTACCGTCCCGCAATACTCGACCAGCGATGCCGCCGTAGTGGCGCAGCAGGCGGAGCTGCATCCGGCGCAATCGATCACGTTCACGAACGGTCAGGCGCGCGCCGGTGCGCAGTTTACGCCGGTTGCATCGTACACGTACGCGATTCCCAGTCCCAATGCCAAAGACTTCGGTTATTCGCCGGTACCTTCGGCGGCGTTGGAATGGCCGATGCTGCTGGGCAGCACGGCGAATGCGTACGAATTCGCGCGCGTGCGGTACGACCGGTATAACGGCGGTCCCGGCGCGGGAGTGGAAGAGCATTATGCGCGTACCGGCCGCGGATATGTCGCGCTCGGCGAAACGATGGACGTGAATGGCGGACGCCTCGATCTCGCCGCATATCAGAAACTGAACGACGATCTCTCGCAATCGTTCACGGGCTCGACGCTCTTCGGCGTTCGCGCGTTCCGGTATTCGCTGACGTCGAGCGGAGCCCGCGGCTACACGTCGCTTTCGTTCTCGCAATACAACTGGCAGCGCAGCGACGATCTCTTCGTGCAGGGCAATCAGCGGCCGGTGGGACGTATTGCGTCATTTCGATTGCAGGCGGATTTGGGGCACGACGTGCATCCGGGTGACTGGCCCGTCGCACAAGATTTGCGCTTGACGCCCGGTTTGCACGTCGATACGTCGACCTTGCACATTCGCGCGGCTGCACTCTCCGGTTCGTTCGACGTGGGCGAGAGTTTTTACGACTACGGACGCGCGACGCTGGCCAGCACCGCATCCTTCTGGGCATCGCTGCCGATGAGCGCGCACGTGCTTTGGAATGCGGGTGCGGCGTTCTCGCACGATGCGCCGCCGTTTCCGTCGACGTACCGCACGTATTCGATCGGCTTGACGTGGAAGGCGAATGACTCATTCAATTTGGTTTCGTCACTGCAGTACGCGCACGACTTCGGGCAGTACTTCGGAACGGGCCGTCCCGAATTTACCGGCGCGCTCGACGTTCGCGTACGCCGCAAAAACGGCACCGGAATCGAAGTGGGCACGATCGTGCCGTTCGGCGGCGTAGGAAACTTTTCGCGTCAGGCGGTGCTGAACTTCAGATTTTTCAAGTAGTCATCCTGAGGAATCGAACCACCCTGAGGAATCGAAGGGCGTTCGCCCGGTCATCCTAAGGCATCGAAGCACCCTGAGGCATCGAAGGGCACCTCTCCCCTCGTCACCGCGCCCGACGTTTCGCCTCCGTGCGAAACGCTGGCCTACTGAATTGAGCGCTTCACCGGACATCCATGTCTAGGCGCTCAATTCAGATGGTTACGAGGGGAGAGGTGCCCTTCGATGCCTCAGGGTGCTTCGATACCTCAGCATGACAGCGCACGGCCCTTCGATTCCTCAGGGTGCTTCGATACCTCAGCATGACAGCGCACGGCCCTTCGATTCCTCAGGGTGCTTCGATACCTCAGCATGACGGCGCAGGCGCCCTTCGATTCCTCAGGGTCCTTCGATACCTCAGGATGACAGCCAAAGTGCTATAATCCCGCCATGATTACATGGCTTTCAAACCTTCAGGAAGCCGCCGCGCGGGCAAAACAAGAACAGAAACTGGTATTGTTGGATTTTTTTAACCCCGGTTGAGGGGGATGCCAAGCGCTGGATACCGTGACGTATCCTCAGCCCCCCGTCGGCGAAATCATCGAAAAGTTCACCGTCCCCGTTCAAATCGATAACTCAAACGAAACAAACGCAGAAACCGTAGATCGTTTCAAACACATTTGGACGCCCGATCTGCGCGTGCTCGATCCGGAATTGCAAGAGCTCGTGCGATGGGACGGCTATCTGCCGCCGCCGGAATTCATGGCGCGTTTGGTAGTCAGTTTGGGTTTGGCTCGATTGCGCCGCCGCGAATTCGACAAGGCCGAGCAGCACTACATCGACGTCCTGCGCCGCTTCCCGACGTCGTTCGCCGCACCGGAAGCGCAATATTATCTCGGAGTAACGCGCTATCGCGCCGATCCGGAGAGCAATGAGTTATTGCACCAATGGGCGATGCTTCGCTCGCGGTATCCGGCTAGCGAATACCGCTTGAAGCAATCGTTCAAGGAGTTGCCGTAGCGCGCGGGGCGGAAGGCGTGCGTAGCAGCAGCACCATCGGTGTCAGCAAGAGCGTGATCGCGCCCAGAAAAACGAACGCGTCCGCGAATGCCATCGTCGTGGACTGCTGTACCACGATGCCGTACAGTTGCTGCAGCGGCGCATGATGCGCGATCGCCGCGTTTACGGCCGGGCTGCGCAGCGTTATCGTGCCGGCAAGATCGGATTGATGCAGCGCGCCGCGCCGGTCCAGCAGCGTCACTAAACACGCCGTAGAAATCGATCCGCCGAGCTGCTGACATAAACTGATCAGCGCCGTCGCCTTCTGCGTGTCGGCGCCGCGAACGCTGCTGAGCACCGCAATCGAAAGCGGCAAGAACAGCATGCCGAAGCCGGCGCCGCCGATCACCAGCGGCCATCCGAACGTCCAGAACGTCGATTGCGTCGTCGTTACCAGCGCCTGCATGACGTTCGCGATTGCGACGATAATGAATCCAACGGCAAGCAATACTCGCGGGGGAACGTGAAAGCGATTGAGCGCGATCAGCGTTATCGGCGTGAACAGCGCGATCGCCGCCGCCCGCAGCAAAATCGATTCGCCGCTCAGCGTCGCCGTAAAATTCAGGAGCTGTTGCTGAAACTGCGGCGAAAGTATAACGCCGCCGAACAGCGAGAACCCGATCGTCATCGCGAGTGCGGTCCCGCCCGCGACGGTACGGTTTTTTAGAATCCGCAGATCGACGATCGGTGATTTGGTTCCGTAAATCTCCCATAGCGCAAAAAACGTCAGTCCCGCGACCGCGGCAATCGAAAGCGCGACGATGAGCCGGTCGCCGAACCAGTCGTTGCGTTCGCCTTCGTCCAGCACGTACTGCAGCGAGCCGAGGCCGATCGCCATGAGCGTCAGCCCGATGCCGTCGAACGAACCGCTCCGGCGGTGATAGCTGGGATTGCGCAGCGTGGTGGCAACCAGGATCGCGGCGATAATCCCCGGCACGATGTTTACGTAGAAGATCCAGTTCCACGAAAGCGCGTCCGTTAGAATCCCGCCCAGCGTCGGACCGATGCTCGGTCCGACGATCGCGCCCAGCGACACGAGGGCTTGGCTCTTGCCGAGTTCGCGCGTCGGAAACGTGTCGCGCAGAATCGCCTGGCCCGTCGCAATAAGGCCGCCGCCGCAAAGCCCTTGCAAAATGCGGAAGAAGACCAGTTCGCTCAGCGACGTCGACAGGCCGCAAAGCGCCGACGTGATCGTGAACCCGGCGATGGCCGCCACGTAATATTGTTTGCGCCCGAAGGTCTGCTGCAGCCACGGCGTGAGCGGAATGACGATGACGGCGGCGATGATGTAGCCGGTGACCACCCAAGCGCCTTCGTCGAAGTTCGCGCCGAGATTGCCCTGAATCGTCGGCAGCGCGACGTTGACGATCGTCGCGTCGAGCACTTGCAGCAGCGTTGCCGACATCACGCCGATGACGATAATCCAACGGCGGGCGCCGTACTCGACCAGCGACTCGTCGTGCATCATGACGTTATCCTACAGCACCTGCGTGAAACCGCGCCAGCCTCGCCGTACTTCTAGCTGACATGCCGACACTCTCCGTTCAATGGAACGACCCCATGCCCATTGCCGCCAAGTGGGCACAGCTCAGCGGTCGCGAATTTCTCGAAGCGATTGGTAACGGGACGATACCGCTGCCGCCGATTCTCAGCGTGCTCGACATTCGGGAAGGCGCGATCGGCGACGGCTGGATCGAATTTTCGATGGTGCCGCAGCCGTTTATGCTGAACCTGGCCGGCACCGTTCACGGCGGCGTGCTCGCAACGCTCGTGGACTCGGCGCTGACATGCGCGCTGGTGACGCAACTGCCGCAGGGCACGGCCTGCACTACGATCGATCTGCAAATGCGGTTCTTCCGGCCGGCGCGCGTGTCGTCCGAAAAACTGACGGCTCGCGCCGAAGTGCTGAACGCGGGCAAGTCGCTGGGCGCAACGACCGCGGAGATTCGCGATGCCCGCGGCCGCGTGATCGTGCACGCGACGTCGGCGCTGGCGATCGCGCCCGTGGACGCGTTGATTACCGAGCGGTAACCCTCACCACAATCCCAGCATCACCTTCACGTCTTCCGTCGCCATTTCGCGCGGATCCCACGGCGGTGAAAACGTGATGTCGACATTGACGGTTTTCACGCCGTCGATGCTCTTCACGTTGTCTTCGACGGATTGCTTGAACAGCGGTCCGACCGGACACATCGGTGACGTGAGCGTCATGACGACCGTCACGTGTTCGCCGGCGTCGCCCTCGACCGCAATGTCGTAAACCAGGCCGAGATCCAGAATCGGAATATTCAATTCCGGATCGTTGACGTTTTTGAGCGATTCGCGAACTTGTTCGATTGTCGGCATAACCTTGCGATGTTCAGAAAAAGGCCCGGCGACTCCGCTTGCGAACGGGGACGCCATGCGTTTGATACGGGCGGGGATTCTTGGCGCTCTCGTTGTTGCCGCCGCACTGCCACAAACCGCGCGCGCGGGCTCAGTGGCTGCGGGTTGGCTTTCCACCAGCCGGCAGCAATCGTCGTCCGGCCTCGGCATCCTGCTCAGCAGCGGTACGTCCGTCCCGGCGCTGCCTCTGGTGATCCAAGGCTCGGTGTTGGGCGCTCTTACAAAGGGCGGCGGCTATGCGGCCACGCTGGAGGTTCGCGGCTTGACGGGCGGGGGCTATGGGGGCGGCTACGTGGGCGCGGGCGCGGGGATTGCCGACCTTGCAGGCAACCAAGGCGCCGGAACCGTGCTTACCCTCTTTGCCGGCAAGGCGATTGCGCCACTAACCTCAATCGAATTGCGTATATATAAGCAGACGGCCGACGAGGCGCCCGTCACCGCCGGGTTTGTTGGATTACGGTTCAGTTTTTGAGTAAGGCAGGCGCAACGCTAAGAAGGAGGCTCGGGTTTAAGCCTTCCTACCGATACAGAACCCAAGGAGACTTCACACGGGTATAGTCGGGAACGCAGGGGGATAGAAAAAAGACCATGTCAATGTGGGAACCGTTCACCGAGCGAGCACGCCGCAGCATCGTTCTGGCGCAAGAAGAAGCGCAGCGGCTCGGTAACAATTACATCGGAACCGAGCATATTCTGCTCGGCATCATCTCCGAGGGCGAAAGCCTCGCTGCAAAAGTACTCGAGACGCTCGGCGTAAATCTGGCGAAGGTACGCCAAGAAGTCGAAGCGATCGTTGGCCGCGGCGGTCAGACGGTTCAGCAAGAGATGGTATTCACGCCGCGCGCGAAGCGCGTGATCGAACTCGCTTTCGAAGAGGCGCGCCAGCTCAATCACAACTATATCGGTACGGAGCATTTGCTGCTCGGCTTGATCCGCGAGGGCGAAGGCGTCGCCGCGCGAGTGCTCACCAATCTCGGCGTCGATCCCGCGAAAGTGCGCGTGCAAACGACGTCGCTGCTGGGAGCCGAAGGTCAGCCGCCCGCGCCCAAAGGCAAGAGCAAGACGCCGACGCTCGACGCGTACGGCCGCGATCTCACGCAACTGGCTCGCGAAGCGAAGCTCGATCCGGTCATCGGCCGCAGCAACGAGATCGAACGCGTCATCCAAATTCTCTCGCGCCGCACCAAGAACAATCCGGCGCTGATCGGCGAACCGGGCGTCGGTAAAACTGCCATCGCCGAAGGTCTGGCGCAGCGCGTGATCAAGGGCGACATTCCCGAGCCGCTGCGCGACAAGCGCGTCATCACGCTCGATCTTGCCGGACTCGTAGCGGGAACCAAGTATCGCGGCGAGTTCGAAGAGCGCATGAAACGCGTCATGGACGAAATCCGCGGCGCGGCCGGCGAAATCATCCTGTTCATCGACGAGTTGCACACGCTGGTCGGTGCGGGCGCGGCAGAAGGCGCAATCGACGCCAGCAACATCATCAAACCGGCGCTCGCACGCGGCGAACTGCAGTGCATCGGCGCGACGACGCTCAACGAATTCCGCAAACACATCGAGAAAGACTCGGCACTCGAACGGCGCTTCCAGCCGGTGATGGTCGGAGAACCCACGGTCGAAGAGACGATCGAGATCTTGAAAGGCTTGCGCGACCGGTACGAGGCGCACCACAAAGTGCAGATTACCGACAGCGCGCTCGCGGCCGCCGCAAAGCTCGGCGACCGGTACATCACCGATCGCTTCTTGCCCGATAAGGCCGTCGACTTGATCGACGAAGCCGCATCGCGCGTCCGGCTGCAAGCGACGCTTCCGCCGCCTGAGATTCGCGAGATCGACGCGCAACTGCGCAAGATCGTCGTAGAAAAAGAAGCGGTCGTCAAAGCGCAAGAGTTCGACAAAGCCGCATCGCTGCGCGACAAAGAAGAAAAGGTGCGCCTCGAAAAAGCGCGTCTCGAAACGGAATGGAAAGAGAAGCGCGCGCAGAGTGACAAGATCGTCAAAGTTACCGAGGAAGACGTCGCCTATATCGTTTCGTCGTGGACCAAGATTCCGGTCAGCCGCCTGGCGCAGGCCGAAACCGAAAAACTGCTCAACATGGCCGACTCGCTTCATAAGCGCGTCGTGGGACAAGAAGAAGCGATCAACGTCATCGTCCGGGCGATCCGCCGTTCGCGCGCGGGCCTGAAGAATCCGAACCGTCCGATCGGTTCGTTCATGTTCCTCGGCCCGACCGGCGTCGGCAAAACCGAAGTCGCGCGCAGCGTCGCCGAGTTTCTGTTCGACGATTCGGACTCGATGATCCGCATCGACATGTCCGAGTACATGGAGAAGTACGCGGTTTCTCGTCTGGTCGGCGCACCTCCGGGATACGTCGGTTATGAAGAGGGCGGACAGCTCACCGAAGCCGTACGCCGCCGTCCGTATTCGGTCGTGCTGCTCGACGAAGTCGAGAAAGCGCATCCGGACGTCTTCAATCTGCTGCTGCAGGTATTGGACGACGGACGATTGACCGATTCGCAAGGCCGGCAAGTCGACTTCAAAAACACCGTCATCATCATGACGTCAAACGTCGGCGCGACGGGAATTCAAACGACCACCGACATCGGATTCCGCACGCAAAAAGCCAACGAAGACGACGAGGCCCGCCAATACGAGCGCATGAAGAACAAGGTGCTGGAAGAGGTCAAACATACGTTCCGGCCCGAGTTCGTGAACCGTTTGGACGAAATCGTGGTCTTCCATCAGCTCACGCGTCCGCAGATCGAGCAGATCGTCGGACTGGAGCTCGAGAAAGTCATGCGCGAGGTGAAGGCGCAAGAGATGAGCCTCGAAGTGACGGAAGAAGCGAAAGCGCTCCTTGCCAAGAAGGGCTGGGATCCGCAGTACGGCGCGCGTCCGCTGCGCCGCGCAATTCAGCGCGAAGTCGAAGACGAGCTCGCCGAGGAGATGCTGCGCGGTACGTTCGGTGCCGGCGATCGCATTCTGGGCGAAGTGGACCCGGACAATCCGGAGAAGCTGCGGTTCAGCAAAGTTCCAAATGTGGAACCGCCTCCGCAGCGCGAGGCGCAGCAACTCACAACGTAACGCTATTCACGAAAGAGATCGACGCGAGCGGCGCCTGCACGGGCGCCGCTCTTTTTTCAATCTCTCAGCGACGGGAACCTGATGTGGATGCGGCCGAACTCATCGTCTAACAGTTGCCGGCTCGGAGGTCACATGCGCGCAGCGCTTATCGCCTTGTTCCTTATCTCTGCTATCATTCACGGCGCAGCATCTGCTGCGGCTTCTCCGCCGCCGGCAGCGCCTGATATTGACGATGCATCATGTCAGCGCTACTTTCATAAACCGTGTAACTCGTGGATCGGGCATTGGATTGGGCAACTGCCGATCTACACGACAAAAAAGTCGACACAAGAGTCTCCAACGAAAGTGCTCGATCAATTCATCTACAAAGGGCAGCCGTCGGGCAGTTATATCCACTCCCGGATGCCCGAAGGGACGTTCTTTGCGTACGGCGCGGCGGGACCGCCGAAAGGGCACATCGTTTACGACAGCGTGCACCACGTTGTCTTTTTCAATCAAGGATGCTGCGCATGGGGGGATATGGTGCTCGAGGCGCATGTGCCTCCCCCGCCAAAGCCGCTTGCGGCCGGCGATCTATCGCACGTCGCGACGACGCGTGGCGCGCGTCTAGGCATGACGGTCGACGAGGCAATGCGGCTGTACGGTCGGGCGCTGGTTACACGGGACGGTAAATATGAACGACTGCTGTACGGCTGGATGAAACAGGACAAAGCAGATGCAGTCCCGTGTGTTCAGCAGAAAACGCTGCTGTTTCTTGGCGGTGCGCTCGTCGCGATTCTTCTGGACAACGCGTGCTAGCTCTCCGATTGCGCTGGCTGAAGCTCTGCCCGTGAGCGAACCTCACTACTTAAAGCACCGCGTAGCCGGACCGCCGAAAGCCACCGTCAAGTGCGAGATCTTCTCGCCGCGCCGATCGATCACGAAGCATCCGCCGCGTGCTTCCGGAATATCGTTCCATCGAAACTCCGCGGTGATACGATCGCGTTCCGCTTTCCACCGGACGACGCGTATCTGATCGTCCGGCGGATCGTCGCGGTAACGCTGAACGATCGCCGGCTTGCCCAGCAGCGGCGGATCGGGAACGCCGTCGTACTCCAGAACCGCATCGTCGGAGAAGTACTCCAGAAATTGGGAAAAGTCGTGCGTACGCACGCCCGTGTTGAACAGCGCGACGAAGCGCTCCAAGTATGATGCAGGCTGAACGTCCGCCCCTTCGGTCATATCCTAAGAATACCAACGCCGCGCAGGCCCGCAAGGCCGTGCGTGCGTACGAACACACCCGATGACCATCGCCCTGGTACTCGCGGCGCTCCTCCAAGCAACTCCCCTGCCCTCGCCTGCGCCCGTCACGCCGGCGCCCTCGCCCTCGGCGGCACCCTCGCTGTCGCCTGCGGGATCGCCATTGCCCGAGGGATCGCCGTCGGCGGTTCCGTCAACCGTTCCCGCCCCGGCGCTTGCCGTGGCACCGAATGCAGTAAACTTTCATCCGGGCGAAGCGCAAACGCTGTCGGTTTCGGGAGCAAACGGAGCGTTGTCTGCAGCGATCGACGTCCCGGTCGCAACGCTCACCGTGGATCAAAACGCGCGCACCGTTACCGTATCCTCGACGCAGCAAACCGGGCGGGCTTTAGTAACGGTTACCGATGGAACGGGTGCGTCCGTGCAAGTGCCGGTGCGCGTCGCGTTTAATGCGGCGAGCGTCCCCGCGAACCTGACACTGCGAATCACCGGGGACGCTGTCGATCCGCAATGGCTGCAAGCGCAAGTCTCGCGCGCCGTTCAAAAGGTCGTGCAGACGCAGCCCGGTGTACGCGCGCAGCTCGGCGCGTTCGCGCTTCCCCAGCTCTTGGCCCCGGGTGCAAGCGCAGACGTTCCGGTTCCGATTCAGGCGGCGGGCGGCGATCAGTACTTCGACGTCAATACGGTGACGACGGTCAGCGTGCAAAACGTAAACGTCGCGCCGTTCGATCCGCCCCTGTTGTTTTATGACGACGATCCGGAAAAAGTGATCGCGAACGGCGTCCTGTACCGTAACCGGGTCGCCGCCAATTCACCCGCGCGTTTGTACTATTACCATCAAAATAGCGGCGAGCAGCGGCGCATCGTCGTCGTACTGACGCCGGAACAACCGAACGATCCGGCGACGGTTCAACTCATCGATGCATCGGCGGGGCCGAACATCGACGTCATGAGCGTCGGACATGCGGTATCGCGCGATTTTTTGACGGCCAAACCGCACAACGCCGGCATCGTCGCCGACGTCGGGGAATTGCCGTATGTCGCCGACGACTTTTTGGCTTCGCCGCAGGACGGCCTAGCCGGAAGCATCGGGATTAACGTGCTCTCCGGCGGACCGGTGGACGTAGCGGTCGTCGCGGTGCCGCCCGGCGTATCTGACGCGCAAATCGCCCAATACGTCAATCAACCACGTTTACCCGACGACGGACATCACCGCACCGGCGCATTTATGTTGTCCGGATATGGTCAGGAAACGCTTTCGTACACGGTAGGCGGTGACGATGCGTTCACGCAGTACGGCGCGACGACGCCGCCGCCGGCGGACGGCAGCGGCCGCGATTACGGCGATTACGGCGTTCTTCGCACGCTGACGTTTGACGTGAACAATCCGACCAACGCCGCGGCAACACTCTATTTGTACGAGCAGCCGTTGGGCGGCGTCGTCCGCAGCAGTTTCTTGGTCGACGGGCAGCTGTATCAGGTCGGCTGCGCGCGCGTTTCCCAAAAATATCAGATCGGCCAACCGGTTACCGTGAATCCGGGATCGTCGCGCATCGTCGTGCAAACGATGACGGACGGCGGATCGAATTATCCGTTAGGCGTGGGCCTAACCGCCACTCCGCCGTTACCGCAAACGCCCGCGATTAGCGCTCCCGACGGCTGCTTCCCGAAACCGCAAGCGCAGCCGGCTCCGCCGTCACCCGAGCAGGGATCGCCCACGCCCGCGCCATCGAGTACGCCGTAGTACGAATTGCGGGCGCTACTCGTGCTGGATCAGACAGTACGGGTAGCGGTGATCGTAGCAGTCCTTTACCAGCGGCTGCATGTCGTTTGCGCTTGCCGTAAAATCGGGACCGGGTCCGGGCAGCGGCATGTGCCGGATTCCTCGCGCGAACGGATCGTCCGAGGTCAAATAATGGATCGGCCACGGCACGATGCCTTGCTCGGTGGTTCCGTCCGGATAAATCACCCAATAGCGCACGTAGTAGAACGTATACGGACCGTCCGTCCATCGTTTCATGGGGATCAGATAACCTTCGCCGTTATGCAGATTGCCTTGGGCCCCCTCGATGTTGAACGCGTAATATCTCCGAGACGACGGCTGTACGGGGCGTGCCGCAGCGGCAACGGGATCCGTCTGTTCTCTTGCCTGCGCGATCGTTCGCGCAAACATCGCCTGCTGATCGGCAAGCTCAGACGCGCTCAGCGTTGCATGCTGCGTTTCGCGCGTGTGTTTGGGCGCATAGTACGTGCGCGCGTGAAGATCCGTCCGCGAAAGCGCGGCGATTTGCGCTGTCGGTGCAGGCTGCGGCGTGGCGGCTTGTGCCGTGCGCGTTTGCACGCGCTCGGCGACGTTCGTCTGCCGGCGCGGAGCCGGCGGAATCGGGCGCGCGCGTTTTTCCAAGCGAATGGCGCTCGAGATGGAGACGATTTCTTCCGGCGGCTTAGCGTGCGAAGACGCGGGCGGAAGAACCGCCGCGAAGAGGGCCACGACAAACGGCAGCGTGAGAACGTGCAGCAACACCGACGCGGCAAACGAGATACGAATCGCGCGCTTTGAGTCGTATTGTCTGCCCGGCGCCGGCCGGGTGAACCGCACGTTCACCCGGAGGCGCCCCAAACGCAGGTGAGCCAAACGGAGTCCTCACGGAATTGCCGACAGCATCAAGACGACTTCGCCGGCATCCGGTCTGTGTTTTCCCGTCATTCGCACAAAGTGCATCTCGACATGCGGAGGCGGCATTTCATGCGGCGGCGGTGCACCCGGTCCAGGCTGCATTTGTTGCGGCGGCATGCCCGGCGGTGGCATCGGCGGCGGCGGCGGACCGAGCGACTCGCGCATCTTTTGTTCCTGTGCGAGGACTTGCGCGCTTTCGGCCGGCGAAAGCACGCCGGCGATTTTCTCCGCGGCTTGGCACATCGAAAGATTGCCGGCGTTGAACGAATCGACGACGGATTGCACCTTCGCGCGGTGATCGGCGCTGAGCAAATTCATTACCGCCGTCCGCGTTTGACTGCGCGCTTGCTCAAGATGCGCGCGGATTTCCGGTGGCGGCCCCTCCATCGGCGGCATCTCCTGCGCCAGCAGCGGCGTCGCCAGAAGGTTCAGAAAAATCACGATGAGCGTGTACTGCATGCAGCAATGGTACGGCGCGTTGTTGGGATGGATTTGGGACCCGCGTCAGACGAATCGTCGCGCAAAGTCCGCCGCCGTCGCGATTGTGCAATTCGATCGTTCCGCCCGCGCGTTCGACGCTTTTGCGAATGATCGCCAGACCTAAGCCGGTACCGGCGATGCCTTCCCCGGCGCTGCCGCGGTAAAAACGATCGAATGCGTGTCGCAGATCGTTCGCATTCATCCCCGGTCCGCGGTCGCTTACCACGATCTCGCACCAGGGGTCGCCGCTGCGAACCGCGACGTCGACGGGCGACTCGCGCCCGTACTTCAGCGCGTTGTCGACGAGTGCGGACGCCGCATCGAGAAGATCTTCTTCGTCGGCGCGCACCCATACCGAATCGTCCGGCGGCGCGATCCGGATGCGGGGCTGCACCGTTTGCGGAAACGACGCCGGAATTCGCACGAGGACCTCGCCGACGTCGGCCGCGTGCGCGGCATTCGGAACCGTGTGCTCCAGCCGCGCAAGCGTTATCAAATCGTCGATAAGCGATTTCATGCGGCGGCTTTGAATTAGCATTGAGTGGATTGCTTCGGCACGGCGCGGTGTTTCCGGACGGTTGGACATCGCGCTCAAATAGCCGACGATTACGGTGAGCGGCGTACGCAGCTGGTGGCCCGCATCGGCGACGAATTGGCGCATCTCCGCCTCGGCCCGCGAACGCTCGTCGAATGCGCGCGTGATTTGCTGTACGGCGCGGTTGTAGGCGCGCGCCAGTTCGCCCAGTTCCGTTCGGTCGGACGTGCTGACCCCTTCCGGAGTGAAGTCTCCGTCGCCGAAGCGGTTCAGCGCGCGCGTCGTGCGAAGCAGCGGTTCCAGCGTGTTATCCGCGACCACGATCGCAATGCGCCACGCGATTGCCATGAGCAGCGCCGCAAAGAGAATCACGATCGTCCACAGCTGGACCATCGTCGAACGCAGCCGCGCAGGATCGGCAAACAGCAGCGCCGTGCCGCCGGGAAACGCGACGCTTACGGGATGAACTTCAAATGCAAGCAGCCGCACGAACAGCGGCGGACGCAGCGGCGATCCGAACATCTTTGGGGATCCGATCGCCGGCGCGATCGCGCGCGACTGCAATTGTAAGAACTGCGGCGGTTCGGGGGGCGCGAGCGCGACCAGCACGCCGAGATTCGAGAGATGCGCCTGCAGATAACTTTGGAGGTCGGGGCGTTCGTCCGGCGGCAACGACGCATACTGCAAAATCAGCGGCATGATATGGCCGCCGGCTTTTTGCAGCGTCTGCGAGACGTCGAACGAGACGAGTTTCGCGAAAACGATGCTGGTAAGAAGCCCGATCAGCAGCACCGTTACCGCAGCTACGCCGACGTACCAGGCGATCAGCCGCGATCGGAGCGAGGTCATGCGGGCGGTTCGCGAAGCGTGTATCCGGCGCCGCGGACCGTTTGAATCAGATGCGGATGAAAGGGCGCGTCGACTTTGCTGCGCAGGTAGGAGATGTACGTCTCCACCGCGTTGGTCGTTACCGTCGCGTCGTCGCCCCATACCAGCGAGATGAGCTGGTCGCGGCTGAAGACGCGCCGCGGCTCGCGCAGAAACGTCGCCAGCAGATCGAACTCACGCGACGTCAGCGAAATCGCGGTATCCCCGCGCCGTACCCCGCGCGTGCGAAAATCCATCATCAAGTCCCGGTACGACAGAAGCTCCGGTTCCTCCAGGCGCGGACGGCGCAGTGCCGATCGCAGACGCGCCACCAGCTCGGGCATCTCGAACGGCTTGGCGATGTACTGGTCGGCGCCGCGTTCCAGGCCCAGCACCTTATCGCCGGTGCCGCCTTTCGCGCTGAGGATGACGATGGGCGCCTGCGTCGCGCTGCGGTACCGCGGCAGCAGCGAAATCCCGTCAGCCTTCGGCATCATGATGTCCAGCAGAATGATGTCGGGCTCCCACGACCGCACCAGCTCCAGGCCGGCGAGCCCATCTTTTGCGCACCGGACGTCGAAGCCGGCTTCGCCCAGTTCCACCTCGAGCAACGAGCGAATCGCCGGCTCGTCATCGACTACCGCGATCCGCGCGGGGGACATCTCCATGCCCGTTACGATAGCACAGCTATCCTTGGAGACGGTTGGGACTCCGGCCCGGCTTTTCTAAGCGCCGTTTCAGAAGCCTCGTGTACGTTCGATCTGCGGCCGGTGACGCGACCCTCCACCGCACCCGGCCGCTGACAATGGGCGAGCACACCCGCGAAAGGCAGATGGGGCCTCACGCAGGCCCCACTGAGCCCGGCTCGCACGGCCCGCCGTGGGCTGAAAAATTTTTCAGCGATTTTGAGGCCATTTTGATGGCCGGGTAGCCATGGCAGTGGCACAATCATTATCGATGGAACGCACGAATGAACCCAAAATCGTCCTGCTCGTCCGCCTCTTGAACGCTATCGACGAGGGACGTTTCTCTTTCGAACATCTGAAAGACCGCATCTCCGAAGGCGAGCACCGCCCCAGCACGCGCAGCCTTCGCCGGTACTTGGCGGTCCTCGCCGACGCGGGTTTTCCGTGGTACTTCGACCGTGCCACGAACACGTATCGCTTTTCCGGCGGCTACAGCCTCAAGCGTCTGGAGCTGAGCAACAGCGAGCTCTTCGGCCTCGTGGCATTGCGCGCGATCAGCGCGAGTCTGGGCGGTGCGATCGGCACCTACGTCGACGAAGTCACGGAGAAGATGGTCGGCTCGGCAGGGCGCGGGGTGAAAGAGCGCATGCAAGCCGCGCCGAGCGTCACGTTCCGTCTCAGCGAAATTCGCTTGGACGAGCAAGGGGAGCGCACGTTCAACTTGCTCTCGTCGGCGGAGCGCAGCCTACGCAGCGTCAGCTTCACGTACGAAGACAAGGAGCGGCACCGCTCCAAACGGATCGCGGATCCGTACGGCTTTATCGTCAGCGGCGGCCGCGTCTACTGCGTCGCTTTCGATCACGATCGTCGCGACAAGCGCACGTTTGCAGTCGATAGCATCTCGGAATTGACGGTCCTCGCGCAGACGTTCACCAAGCCCGGCAGTTTCAACATCGACGACTTCGCGTCGAGTTCGATCAGCGGCGTGCTGCACAGCGAGAGCACGCAGAGCGTGCGCGTGCGGTTTGCTCCGCGCGTTGCGAAGGCCGCGATGGCGGCGCGCGTCGTAGCCGAGCGCAACGTTCAGCGTCTGCAAGACGGTTCGGTCGAGATCACCTATCAAGTTTCCGACGTCGACGAACTTTGCCGCTGGGTTTTGGGCTGGGGCGCGCAGGCCGAAGTCCTCTCGCCGGCGGCTGCGCGCGATCGCGTGCACATGCTGATCGCCGAAGTGGCGGCGAAGTACGAGTTGCCGGTTTCGAAATAGATCCGTCATCCTGAGGTATCGAAGGACCCTGAGGAATCGAAGGGCACCTCTCTCCTCGTAACCGCGCCCGACGTTTCGCATCCGTGCGAAACGCTGGCCTACTGAATTGAGCGCTTCAACGCACATCCATGTGTAGGCGCTCAATTCAGATGGTTACGAGGAGAGAGGTGCCCTTCGATTCCTCAGGGTGGGTCGATACCTCATCATGACGTATTTCAGTGTTGTGATGCGCTCGGCCGAAATCCGAAACGTCTTGCTAACGGGAGCCGTGCTATCAGTCGCGGCGTGCGCTCACGCGGACCTGATCGCTGCTCTGCCCGTGTCCGCGGTCGTCTCGGCTCATCACGGACGTTGCCCACGCGTTTCCAACCGCGTTCTTGGAGAACGTGCGGCCAGGCTGTTTTCCGCGCCAATCCCGTATATCGTGTATAACTGTAATCCGCACAGCGAGGCCGATCTCTTAAGGCAGGGGTGCGGAAGGGAAACGACTGGGCACAATACCGTCTTCGTTACGTTTCGCCGTATACAGAACGTCAGATTCGTTCAAGACGGTTATCAAATCGTCGCGCGCGTTCGAACGTTCGGCGAAGATTGGGACGATCGGTTTCATCGTGCGACGCTGTATTTTGCCGGACGCAGCTTTCCCAGGGTCCCGCCCCCTCCCGATGCGCACATCCGGCCTTACCGCGGACCGGAAATGTACGGCGAATTCGGCGTCGCGGGCGATCCGCTCGGCCTTGCCGATGGAGAATGTCCGTCTTAAGGCGCGCCGCGCGTTGCTGTGTTAGTACGGATTCGGGCCGACGGCTACCCCGACGATGTACGGGAACCCCGTTAATTCGCCAATTTGCGTCTTGGTTGCGTAGTCCATGATCGAGACCATGTTGTTGTCTGCGAGGTAAAGCACGTCGTCGGCGCCGTCGAACGCCATGGAGCTCGGGTAGACGGTCGTCGCGAACGATCGCGATCCCGTCGGTTCTACCACGAGAACACGTTCGCCATGATTACGGCTGAAATGCGCCACGAGTAAGTCGCCGGTGTTATCGAACGTTATAGCGCCCAGTGCCCCGGCCGTATACTTGACGAAAGAATAGCTCGTCGATTTCGGCGGGAACACGATCGGGCCGTCCGCGTTGGCGCCGCCCTCCAGCACCGTGTAGAAATTATTCTTGCGGTCGACGGCCGCGGTGTTGCGGAAGGGGTTCGAAGAACTTGGCGCTTGGATCGTGAGCGACGGTGACGTTGCGCCGGCGTAATACTCTAGAATCTGGCTGCCTTGCGAGTCGAAGCCCACGATGTAGATCGTTCCGTCCGGGCCGAAGGCCATCCAGCCAAGCGCGGAAAGCGAACTTGGAAGCGTCATCGTCGACGATGGCTTCGATGCTCCGGGAGCAAATTTCGAAAGAAATGGACCGGTTTTGTACCCGCCGTTGAAGACGTAGAGATTTCCCGCGGCGTCGGTTGCAATCGAGACCGGTTTTCGTACTCCGTCCGTAAGTGTCTGAATAGGCGCAGGGCTTGCCACTCCCGCGGGGTACACGACGATTTTGTCGGCAGATTGATCGGCGACGTACAGACGAGTCGTAATGGACGGCGCGGTCAGCGCGGAAGCCGGCGAAAACGCGGTCGTTGCGCGAGGCGCCAGTTGACCAGCCGAGCATGCGGCAACGATCGCGCAGGTTACGGCGGCAAACACAAGATTCGCAAACCGCCGGTAGCTCCGAATCGACACGTTTCACCCTCCTCAAACGTAGATGCTTTAATAGCCAGTCGTTCTACTCGCGTGACTTGTCCTTTAGGCATTTCTGACTATTGCTCGCCGCTGCAATGTGGTGAGCGAGCGGGCTCCCGTGCTCCGGAGAGATTTCTGACTTTTCTGCGCAAACCACGGATGGTTTCTTCCGAACTCGTTCGCGCAGAAAAGCACCCCCGAAAACGAAAACCCCGGGGATTATTCATCCTCGGGGTCTCGACGTTTGCGCGGTAGCTTTTTGTGCCTGTTTGGCTCCGGTGAAAGAACCCGACTGACCCATACTACCGGTTCGAACTTTGCACTCTGAACGCCGATTTTCACCTGCGCCTTCTACATGCGCGTTCGCGGCTTCAACGTAACCGCGCTTCGTTTTTTTATTCGAAGTGATCGCATGGTACCAGGTGCAAAAAGCGATTTCAAGCGGTTGCTAACCTCGCTCACAGGCTATTCGCAAGAAAGTGCATTTATTCACGTTTTATTCACGTAACCTGCGAACGCACCGCGAAAATAACGAAGGCTCCGGACGTGAGTCCGGAGCCTCCGACGTATTCACGCATCGGATCTCGCCTGTTTGATTCCGGTGAAGGATTCCTACTGACGTCGACCGACGGTTTGACCGTTCCACTCGGATCGCCGACGTGCGACTGCATCGTCAACATGGCCCGGTCGCGACTTTACGTTCGTCGCGCTTCGTTTTTTAAGCGAAGTGTTTGCATGGTATCACCGTGAAAAGGTCGTATCAAGGGCACGAACGGCGTATTCACAACGTTTCCACAAGAAACTCCGGTTATGCACAGCGCTGTTCGGCGTTATCCTCACTATCCACCGAAGGAAGATCTGTGAGTTTATTTTTCGGCGTCATTCTGCTCGCTCAAAGCATGTTTTCGGGACTTCCGGTCAACGGCATCCCGTGCCAATCCGCGGAGGGAGC
Organism: Vulcanimicrobiaceae bacterium; assembly: GCA_035938175.1. GTDB lineage: Bacteria > Vulcanimicrobiota > Vulcanimicrobiia > Vulcanimicrobiales > Vulcanimicrobiaceae > DASRDE01. The sequence continues at coordinate 74,035 of DASZHD010000027.1, read as the reverse complement.
AGTCGAGCACATTCACTCGCACCTGCAACTCTTCGATCGGGGCCGCGCGGTCGCCGTGCCGGCGAGCATCGGTATCCCGCCGGGCGCAGGCTGCTTGTACTGGGTGCACACGCATGCGGCCGACGGCATCATTCATATCGAGGCGCCCGTGCAGCGTCAGTTCACGCTCGGAGATTTCTTCGATATCTGGGGCGACACGCTCAGCCGTACGCAGGCGAGCAGTGTCCGGGCACCGCGCGGGTCCACGTTACGGGTAACGGTGAACGGAAAACGCTGGACCGGAAACCCTCGCGCGATTCCGCTGCGCGATCGCCAAGAGATCGTGATTGAGAGCGGGCCGCCGTACCCCGCGGGCCACGGAGCCGACTGGTCGAAGCTTTGAAAGGCGCCGCCGCCCGTGGCCGGAACTACAAGCGCGTATGGCCACGACCGCCCTCCCCACCATCGATCTTGACGGAAAACAGCTCTCCTTAGAAGCCATCCGGCACATAGCCGAAGACGGCGCGCAAGTTCGCATTACGGCGGATGCGCGCGCGCGTGTCGCGGCCGCGCGGCGGCTGGTGGACGAGCGGTTCGGACTGGGCGATGCCATCTACGGTGTAACGACGGGCTTCGGGCGTTTGGCAAACGTCAAAATCGATCCAAAAGATGCAGCGCAGCTGCAACTCAACCTCGTGCGCAGCCATGCCGCCGGAACGGGCGAGCCGCTTTCCATCGACTTCGTTCGAGCGGCCGGCGTCTTGCGCGCCAGTTCGCTGGCAGCCGGGCACTCGGGCATCAAAGAAACGACGCTCGATCTTTTGGTCGAGCTGCTGAACCGCGGCGTGACGCCGGTCGTGCCGCGGCAAGGTTCCGTCGGAGCCAGCGGCGACCTCGCGCCGCTCGCGCACATGACGCTCACGTTGATCGGCGAAGGCGAGGCGTACTTCCGGGGCGAGCGCATGAGCAGCGCGCAGGCGCTCAAGCTTGCAGGCCTCGAGCCAATCGAGCTCGGCGCGAAAGAGGGCCTGGCGCTGGTAAACGGCACCGAGGTGATGACAGGCATCGCGGCGCTGTGCTTGTTACGCGCAGAGCGCTTAATCGCAGCCGCCGACGTGATCGGCGCGATGGCACTGGAAGCATTTCTGGGAACGGACCGCGTTTTCGATCGCCGGATCAACGCGCTTCGTCCGCATCCGGGCCAGGGGCGTGTGGCGGATAATTTGCGCGCGCTGCTCCACGGATCGCAAATCATGGAATCGCATCGCGAATGCGGGCGCGTGCAGGATCCGTACTCGTACCGCTGCATCCCGGTGGTGCACGGCGCGGTCCGCGACGCCGCGGCGCACGCGCGCAAAGTCATCGAGACGGAAGCGATCTCCGTTACCGACAATCCCCTCGTTTTTCCGGACGACGGCGAATTTTTGACCGGCGGAAACTTTCACGGGCAACCGGTCGCGCTGGCATGCGATTTACTGAAAATCGCACTCGCGGAATTGGCGGGCATCAGCGAACGGCGCCTGTACTTGCTGCTGAACGCCGAGGAACGCGGGTTGCCGCTGTTCCTTACCGGGCGTTCGGGGCTTCAATCGGGCTTGATGATCGTGCAATACACGTCGGCGGCGATGGTCTCGGAAAACAAGGCGTTGGCATGGCCCAACAGCGTCGATTCGATTCCGACCTCTGCCGGACAAGAGGATCATGTCAGCATGGGCATGACCGCGGCCGTGCACCTGGACCGCGTGCTGCAAAACGTCGAAGGCGCGCTGGCATGCGAGCTGCTTGGTGCGTTGACCGCGACGGACATTCGCCGCCCGCTGCGTTCCGGAATCGGCACGCAGGCGGCGCACGAAACCGCTCGCCGGCGAATTTCCGTCTGGAATGACGATCGTATTCCCGCACCGGATATCGCCGCCGCGCGCGAACTGCTTCGCAGCGGCGAGATCGTGGAAGCGGCGCAAGAAGCAATTGGAATGTCGTTGATAGGGAGTAACGCATGAGTACCGTCATGAGCGGTCCGCGCACCGTTCGCGCTCCGCGCGGCACCGAACGCAGTTGTCAAGGGTGGCCGCAGGAAGCCGCGCTGCGCATGCTGATGAACAATCTGGATCCCGAGGTTGCGGAGCGGCCGCAAGATCTCGTTGTGTACGGCGGAAACGGCCGCGCCGCGCGCTCGTGGGAAGCGTTCGATGCGATCGTGCGCACGTTGCGCCGGTTGAAGAACGACGAAACGCTGATCGTGCAAAGCGGTAAACCCGTAGCCGTCTGGAAAACGCACGAGCGCGCGCCGCGAGTGTTGATCGCGAATTCCAATTTGGTTCCGAAATGGGCGGACTGGACCGTTTTTCGTCAATTGGAAGCGCAAGGGCTCACGATGTACGGGCAAATGACGGCGGGCTCGTGGATTTACATCGGAACGCAAGGCATCGTTCAAGGAACGTACGAGACGTTCGCGGAGCTAGCGCGCCGCAATTTCGGCGGAACGTTGAAGGGCCGCGTCTGTTTGACCGCCGGTATCGGCGGTATGGGAGGCGCTCAGCCGCTCGCGATCACGATGAACGAAGGCGTGGCACTCGTGATCGACGTCGACCGCGCGCGCTTGGAGCGCCGCCGCGAGCTCCGGTATCTGGACGTCGTTGCGGCCTCGCGTGACGAAGCGCTCGCATTGGTCGAGGAGGCGCGGCGCACCGGAAAAGCGCTCTCCGTCGGGTACGAAGCAAACGCCGGCCACGAATTTCCCGCGCTGTACAACATCGGGTTCCGTCCGGACGCGGTAACGGATCAAACGTCGGCGCACGACATGATCAACGGTTACGTGCCGATGAATATGTCGCTCGAAGAAGCGGAACTACTGCGCCGCACCGATCCCGAAGACTACGAGCGCCGCGGGTTGGAAACGGTCGGTAAGCACGTGCAAGCGATGCTGGATTTTCTGGACGCGGGCGCCGTCGTCTTCGATTACGGCAACAACATCCGCGCGCAAGCGCAGCGTGCCGGCGTTACGCGCGCGTTCGATTTTCCGGGATTCGTCCCCGCGTTCATCCGGCCGCTGTTCTGCAAGGGCAGTGGACCGTTCCGTTTTGCCGCGCTTTCGGGCGATCCGGCCGATATTGCGCGGTGCGACGAAGAACTGCTGGCGCTGTTTCCCGACGACGTGCATCTGCGGCGGTGGCTGACGCTCGCAAAGGATCGCGTGTCGTATCAAGGGCTTCCGGCGCGTATTTGCTGGCTGGGGTTCGGCGATCGCGCAAAAGCGGGCTTGCGGTTCAACGATCTCGTTCGAAACGGCGAACTGCAGGCGCCGATCGTGATCGGCCGCGATCATCTGGATACGGGCAGTGTCGCCTCGCCGTACCGTGAAACGGAAGCGATGCAAGACGGCAGCGACGCGATCGCCGACTGGCCGATTCTCAACGCGTTGTTGAACACCGCAGCGGGCGCGCACTGGGTATCGTTCCATCACGGCGGCGGCGTCGGCATCGGGTACAGCTTGCACGCCGGCATGGTGGTCGTCGCAGACGGGAGTGAGGATGCGCGGCAGCGCTTAGAATGCGTTCTCACCACGGATTGCGGCATGGGCGTGGTCCGCCACGCCGATGCGGGATACGACATCGCGATGCAGACCGCCGACGACAAAAGCATCGATTGGCGCCTGTAGAGCAGCTGCTCGTCCGAGCAAAAACCATCGTAACCAACGCATCGAACGTCGCCCAGCACCGGGTGACGTTCGATGATTTAGGAGCGTTGCGCGACGGCGCGCTGTTGATTCGCGATGGCAAGATCGCCTTTGCCGGAACGCGCGCGGAGACCGAAAAACAGATAACCGGCGAGGTGCGTGAGCTCGATTTCGACGGCGTGATCGTTCCGGGATTCGTAGACGCGCACGCGCATCCGCTTTTTGCAGGCAATCGCGAACCCGATTTTGCCGCCCGGCTGCGCGGCGAGAAACCGCAACTCGGAATGCTGTTTACCGTCGAGCAAACGCGCCGCGCGCTCGATCACCCGGATCACTTTTGGCAGCACGTGCGTCCGCGCTTTGAAACGATCGCCGCGCACGGGACCACGACGCTCGAGGTGAAAACGGGGTATGCGCTGCACCGCCCCGGCGAAACGGAGCTTCTGCGGCTGATCGATACGCACAAGGACGAAGCGGGATTGCCGCGCCTGGTCGCAACGTTTTTGGGCGCGCACGCCCTGCCGCCGGAATTTACGAACGAAGTGGACTATGTCGACTACTTAATCGACCAGTGTCTGCCCGTTGCCAAAGCCGACGGTGCGATTTACGCCGATGCGTTCTGCGAGCCGGGATTCTTTTCGCCGGCGCAGACCCGGCGCTACTTGGAAGCGGCGCGCTCGCACGGCCTTCGCCTGCGCGTGCATTGCGATGAAATGGCGTTCGGCCATGCGGCCGAGATGGCGGCCGGCGTGGGCGTCGACGCAGTCGACCACTGTAATTACATTCGCGATGCCGACGTGGATGCGATCGTGCGCGAGGGAATCGTCACGGTTGCTTGCCCGGCCACGATCGCCTATCTCGGCCTCCCCCATCCCGCGCCGGTTCGCACTCTGCTGGAACGCGGAGGGAACGTAGCGCTTGCCAGCGATTATAATCCTGGCACGTCGCCGTGCTTCAACTTACAAACCGTGGCCTATTTCGGGCGCGCGATTTTTAATCTGACGGCGGCGGAGGCGCTGTACGCCGTGACTCTCGCTGCCGCGAGATCGCTGCGCATCGACGCCGGTGCTCTCCGCGTAGGGACAAACGCGGATTTTGTCGTGCTCGGTATCGAGTCACCGGAGGAGTTCGGGTGGCAATTCGGAGGCAATTTGGCAAGAGCGGTATTTCGTAGCGGAAGACTCGTGGCGTGATAACGACGATCGTGCATTGCGCTCGCGCAATAGCCGGTGGCGAGGAAAAGCACGATTACGCGTTCGCCATTGAAAATGACCGCATCGCCGCGGTCGACACCGCGGAATCGTTGCGCGTGCGTTATCCGGACGCGACGCTGCGTTGGCATTCGTCCGAAGTCGCCGTCGTGCCGGGTTTCGTCAACGGGCATAGCCACGCGTACCAAATCTTGATGCGCGGCTGGGCCGACGATCTGCCCTTCGCGCGGTGGCGCAGCGACGCGCTGTACAAAGTCGTTCCGCAACTCACGCCCGAGCAGGTGTACTGGACGTTCCGTTTGGCGTTCGACGAGATGCTTGCCGCCGGAATTACAACCGTCACTGAATTCTTTTATTTGAACGGCGCGGGAAACGAACACGCGCGCGAGGCGATTCGCGCCGCCGCGGACTGCGGCATCCGGCTCATTTTCGCGCGCACGTGGATGGATGCCGATTATGCGCCGGCGGCGTTTCGCGAAACGATCGACGAGGCAAGCAAACGCACCGCGTCGCTGATGGACGAATTCCCGCGCGCGAACGTGTGCGTTGCCCCGCACTCGCTTCACGCGGCTTCCCAAAATATGATCCGCGCGAGCGCGAACTTTGCGACGGATCGCGACTGCATGCTGCACGTACACGTAGCCGAGGCGAAATACGAGGGAGAGGAAACGCTGCAGCGGTTTGGAGTCACGCCGATTGCGCTGCTCGAGCGTTTAGGCGCATTGAACGACCGTACGGTGGCAATCCACGCAATTTACATCACCGAAGAAGAAAAACGGATGCTGGCGCAAACCGGTGCGCGCGTCATTCACAACCCGATGACGAATCAGTACTTGGGAGACGGCATCTGCGACGTCACGGGGCTGCAGGACCGCGGCATTCCTATGGGTCTGGGGACCGACGCGGACGTGCGGCCTTCGATCATCGAAGAGATGCGTGCGGCATCGTTATTGCAGAAGCTCGCGCATTTGGACGGCAGCGCCCTCGGCGCGGTGCCCGCGTTTGCGCTGGGAACCTCGCAGGGTGCGGCGGCGCTCGGTTTGTGCGCGGGGACGCTGCACGCCGGCGCGTACGCCGATTACGTCGTTCTCGATATCCGCACGGCCGATCCGTGGGTGCCGCTGCACAATCAGATCGTGTACCGTGCGCAAGACGCGGACGTGCGCGAAACCTACGTCGGCGGAAGGCTCGTTCGTACACGGCATCAGGCACCGCCCGCGCACGCGAAAACGGCGGTGGCGAAACTGCTGCCGATGCTTAAACTGTAGCGTCGTCGATCGAACAATAAAAGAAGGTCGCGCGTCCTGCGCGACCTTCTTTTCTCTGCCCACGGCTGTACTGGTACCCGCGCCCGTTTTTTCTTAACGCAGAAATGTTCGCAAGCGAGCCATGAACGGGCCGAATTTCGCGTTGTTCTCAGGCGTCGAGGGCATGCCCGCGTAAACGGCCAGCACGTATACGCCCCCTTGCGGCGTTTGCAATATTCCGCCGTCGTGCGTCACCTCGTCCGTGTCGCCGGTCTTGTGCGCGAGTACGTCGCCGGGCTGCAAACCGCGCGGCAACTTGTCGTTCCACGTTTGCCGCGCCAGCGCGCCGTACAGCTCGGCTGCGCCGGGGATGTCGTCTCGCGCGATGGACTCGAACAACCGCGCGGCGTCGGCGGCCGGATGCGCGTTGCGATGTACGCCGTCCCATTCCGGATCTTCGATCAACGGTAAACTGCCGGACAGTTTGCGATGGAATGCGGTCTGACGCAGATTCAGCCGTTCGCGAGCGATCGCGCTAGCGCGCTCGCGCCCTGCGACGTCCAAGAGCATGTTGGTGGCGACGTTGTCGGAGCGGGCAATCATCAGCTCGATCAACTCGGCGACCGTAGCGCTGTAACCGGGCACCAGCGGCGAGGCGTCGTCGTTCGCCGTCAGATTCGAACCGGTCACCCGAACTGTCTGGTCCGCGCCTATGAGACCGTCTTTAATGAGAACCCACACTGCGGCTGCGAGCGGCGTCTTGATCATGCTGGCCGGGTAGAGCGGGCGTTCCGTGTCGATTCGTACGTCCAGCGAGCCGTCCAAGCCCGTTATGACGAGGGAGAGCGGTTCGATGCTCAAGGCGGCGGCTGCTTGGCCGATTGTTTGGGGGAGGGTCATTTGGGTGGTGCTTCGACGGGGACGGTGGCGCTTCGCCAGACTCAAGGCCGGTGGCGCAAGTAAGTACTTGCATTCACCGAAAGTATATGGTACTATGTGCGTGCAAGTACGTACTTGCATAGGGAAATGATGCAAACCACGAGATTTTCGTACAGTGACGCTGCCGCGGGCGCAATCGAGCGCCTGGAATGGATGCTTGCCGCTTCGGCCCAGCAGGGCCGCCGGCTCATCCTCGACCTGGACCAACTTCCGGTCCTCGACAATGCCGCGATTCGCGGCCTCATCCGCATGCTTCGCCGCGTGCGCGAGGCGGGCGGAACGCTGGCACTTTCGGTGACGCGACCTGAGCACCGCAGCGTGCTTCAAATTACCGCGTTGGACCGGATCTTCGAGGTGGCGGCATGCTAGCGCGCCGTTTTGCCGCGGTCTTCATTGCCGTTTGCGCGTTTGCAGCGGGACCCGCATCGGCGGAAGCGCCCGGGACCGGCGCGCAATCGTTGAACGCCGATACGATCATGTCGCGCATCGAGGCGCGCAACCCGTCGCTGCAATCCTATCAGGCGCGCGTTCACGTGGACGTGCGTATGCGCAGCTTTCCCTGGCTGAGCCCGTCGCTCGACGGCACGGCATACTTCAAGCGTCCCGACAATTACGAGGTCGTGTTCGACCGCGTTCCGTCGTACGCGCACGGTATCAATAAACTTTTCGGCGACATCGGCGATCCCAGCGCGTGGCGCCGCGATTCGAACGTCGCTTTCGACGGCGTTCAAAACGTCGACGGGCGGCCGGTCCTCGAGCTGCGTCTGACCAAAAAAGTTCACAGCGATCAACTGACCGATACGGTCGCGTACGTCGATCCGTCGACGTATCAGGTCGTGCGTATGGATTTCCATTACACGAACGGCGGCACGATCGCGATGACGCAATCCTACAGAGATCAAGGGCAGTACAACGTCATCGCGGCACAGCATGCGGATATTCACATCCCGCACGTGCGTGCTGTCGCGGATGCGACCTTCGGCGCCTATCAAGCGAATGTCGCCGTCAGCGACGAGGTATTCACGAAAAAGTGATGGTCAACGACGTCCACGTCTCGCGCTCCCCGGAAGAAACCCGCGGCCGGATCCTCGCGGCTACGCGGCAACTTTTTGCCAAGAAAGGCCGGCGCGGAACGACGACCCGCGAGGTCGCGGAGTTAGCGGGTGTCAACGAAGCCACACTCTTCCGGCATTTCGGCAACAAAGACGCGCTGATCGAAGCGTGCGCCGAACATTATTGCGCAGCCGCTCAATTGCAAGAACTTCTTCCCCAGTTGAGCGGTAAACTCGAGGACGATTTGCGGCAAATCGGCCGTGCCATCCGGGAAAGAATGGACGAAGTGCGCGACATGATCATCATGTCGCTTTCCGATGAAGAAAACGACAGCACCGTCGGCCTGGCCGCTTGGCGCGGTCCGCAAGCGGTCCGCCAACTGCTCAGCGAGTACATGGCGCGCCGCGTTGAAGCGGGTGAGCTTGCAGGCGACCCGCAGCTGTTGGCGCGGTTTTTCATGGGGATGATCTTCGCACAGGTAATCGGCCGCAAAAAGCTCCCCGAGCTGGCCTACTCGCCCGAACAGATTCTGGATTTTCAAATAGACGTATTCCTCAACGGCGTAAGAAAGTAAGCGAGAAAGATATGGAAACGCGCGAGCGTGAAGAACAGGCGACCAAACCCGGTTCGCCGCCGGACGGAAGGAACGGGCACGTGACGAGCATCGACGCCACCGAAGAAGCGCCCAAACGTAACATGCGTCCGGTTCTGCTGATCGCCGGCGCGATCGTCGCAATTTTCGTTATCGTTTGGGGCGTACGCTACTTCATGTATGCGCGCGTGCACCAAACGACCGACGATGCGCGCGTCGACGCCAATACCGTCGCGATCACCAGCAAGATTAACGAGCGCGTCGACACGATTCTCGTCGACACCGATCAACGCGTGAAGAAGGGCCAACTGCTGCTCGTCCTCAACGACGTGGACGAGCGCGCGAAGCTGGCGCAAGCGCAGGCCAATCTGCAATTGGCCGAGCAGAATCAGCAGGCCGGCGTCACCCAAGGCAGCGGTGCGGTATCGCAGGCGCAGGCGGACGTGCAGAATGCATCCGCGCAAGTTCCCGTCGCCGTAGCCGGTGTCTCTGCGGCGCAAGCGCAAGTACAGGCGGCTCGAGCGGCGTTGCCGGGAGCGCGTCAAGCGCTGGCGGACGCCTCGGCGAATCTGCAGCGTACGCAGGCCCTCGTGAAAACGGGCGACGTGGCTCGCGAGCAACTCGACTCCGCGCAGGCGCAGTATGCGCAAGCGGAGTCGCAATATCGCGCCGCGCAGGATCAAGTGAACGTCGCGATCGCAAATCTCGACGCGGCCCAGCAGAAAGTGGGCGCGGCGCAAGCGGGTGTCGGAGCGGCGCAAGGCGGCGTGCAGAGCGCGCAAGGCAAACTAAGCCAGGCGCAGGCCCCGGCGCAGATTGCCACCCAAATCGCGGCCGTCGATATTGCAAAACAGAATTTGGCCGATACGCGCATCTATTCACCGATCGATGGAACGATCGGCGAGAAGAGCGTCGACGTCGGACAGACCGTGAACGCGGGCAATACGCTGCTGACGGTGATTCCCACGCAAGTCTACATCACGGCAAACTACAAAGAAACGCAAGTCGGCAACATGCGCCCCGGACAAGCCGTCGACCTTAAGGTCGATGCGTATAAGGGCATGACGTTCCACGGCAAAGTCGACTCGATTAACCCGGCATCGCAGAACACGTACGCGCTCGTTCCGTCGCAAAATTCGACCGGCAACTTCGTAAAAGTGACGCAGCGCATTCCGGTAAAGATCGTCTTCGATTCGGATACCGATTTCAACCGCTACCCGATGCGGCCCGGTATGTCCGTCGAGACGTCGGTCCTCGTGAAGTAGCAATGGCAGTGGTTCATACGGCGCGAAGGGTGACCAAACACGGTCACCCGGCGACGCAGCGCCCTTCGGAACCTGCGGCCCACGCTTCGGTGATTGAATTCGGCTGGCGGCGCGCCGTCGTCACGCTGGCCGTAATCACCGCGACGATGTTGGAGATCATCGACACGACGATCGTCAACGTAGCGCTGCCGAACATTCAGGGAAACTTCGGCGTGTCGGTCGACCAAGGCGCGTGGGTCGTCACGGGATACATTATTGCAAACGTCGTCGTAATCCCAATCACTCCCTGGCTTCAGGGCCGTTTCGGACGGCGCGCGTACTATCTGGCTTCGATCCTCACGTTCACCGCCGCATCGATCATGTGCGGGTTTGCTGCAAGCTTCGATCAACTCGTTTTCTGGCGCTTGATTCAAGGTTTGGGCGGCGGCGGCTTGATCTCGACCTCGCAAGCCATTCTTCGCGAAACGTATCCACTCAAAGAGCAGGGCAAAGCACAAGGCATCTTCTCGATGGGCGTGATCGTCGGGCCGGCGCTCGGACCGCTGCTGGGCGGCATCATTACGGACAACCTGACGTGGCGCTGGGCCTTTTTCATCAACATTCCAATCGGCATCCTCGCCGCGCTTGCCGTGTACTTCGTGCTGCGCAATCCGGCGAATCCCGATAAAAGCAAGCGGCTGGACTGGATCGGACTTGCGCTGCTTGCTGCCGGCTTGGGCGCGCTGCAATACGTGCTCGATCAAGGGCAACAGTACGATTGGCTTTCGGATCCGAACATTCGCATTCTGTCCGTGGTCTCGGCGGCTTCGCTCGTAGCGTTCGTCGTGTGGACGCTGCGTTCGCGGATCCCGGTCGTCGACTTGCACGTCCTGCGCTATCGCGAGGTTGCGGCGGGCAGCTTATTGGGTGCCGTTTTGGGTGTGAGTTTGTACGGATCGGTGCTGATTCTGCCGCAATACGTGCAAAATTCGCTCGGCTTTACCGCAACGTTGTCCGGAGAAACGATTCTGATTCGCGCGCTGGCGATCGGGTTTCTGACCCCCGTCGCGGCGATTCTGGCGATGCGCGGAAAGGTCGATACGCGCTGGCAGATTTTCAGCGGATTCGTTTTGTTGGGAATATCCAATTGGATGCTCGCGGGCGTTACCACCACGGATTCGTCGTTCTGGACATTCGGGGCGTCGCTCGTGGTCAGCGGCCTGGGTCTTTCGCAGATCTTCGTGCCGCTGTCGATTGCCGTCCTCGGCGCGGTTCCCCCGAAAGACGTCGCATCGGCGTCCGCCTTTTTCAACCTGGCGCGCCAGGTCGGCGGCAGTATTGCTACCGCCGTGCTGGTAACGGTTTTGGTTCGCGGCGTCACCAATCATCAGGCCGCAGTGGGAAGCGACGTGACGCTGCACGCGCAGGCGGTCCACCAATATCTTCAAACGCGCGGCGGCGAGCATTCGGCTTCGGCGCTGCGAGGATTGGCCGACCTTGTGACACAGCAAGCCTATGTGCTTTCGTACGCCGATACGTCGCGATTGACGGCGATTCTCACGCTCGTGCTCGCTCCGCTGGTCGTGTTGATGCGCCGGCCCCGCGCCCACGCGCCGGTTATCGTGGAATAGGAGTTTTACGTGAACGTTTTAGCAACGCTCGTGCTCGCGGCGCAGGTAGCGGGAGGACCGGCGCAAGCCACAGTTCCGTCGCCGGCCCCCGCGCCGCAGCTGCCGGCAGTGCCGAATGTGGCGCCGGGTTACGCAGCCCCGAGCGTTACGCCGCGGCCTCCGGGACTTGTGGGCATTACGCAGACACCCTTTGTCGGCATCACGTTGGAAAACGCGGTGGGGATGGCGCTTTCCAGAAATCCCGATCTGGCGGTGGCGCAAGCCAACCGGCGCATCGCACTCTACCAAATCCAGGCCGCGCGGGGCGCGTACGATATTCAGTTATCCGTGCAGCCGCAATATCAATACGCCACGCAGCCGCCGACGAATCAGTTTTTTGCCGGCCCGAATTTCACGCCGATCGTTCAAAAGACGGCATCCGTCGGAGTCGGCGCCTCGGGAATGTTGCCCGGCGGCCAGCAGTACTCGGTGAACGCGTCCGGGAGCCAGCAATATAACAACACGCAAATCAACACGTTCAACCCCACCTATCCCAGTATTTTTTCGGTGTCGTTTTCGCAACCGCTCGGCCGTAACAGCGGGATCAACAACGCTTCGCGGCAGCTGCAGCTAGCCCAGATCAATTCGCTTTCGGTGAGCGCGCAGACGCTGACGACGGCTTCCACCACGATCTCACAGGTCGAGAACTCCTACTGGGATCTCGTCGCGGCCTGGCGTAACGTGGCCATTCAGGAGCAAGCGCTCAAGGACACGATCACACAGCAGCACAGCAACGTGCGTTTGGCGAGACAGGGTGCCAGCGCGCCGATCGACGTGGTCCAGGCCAACAATCAAATCGCCGTCTTTCAAGAAAACGTCTTTGCCGCGCTGCAAAACGTCGCAGCGCTGCAAAATCAGCTCAAGTCCGAGTTGCTGGCGGATCCGAACGATCCGATCTGGAATGCCAATCTCGTTCCAACGACGCCGGTGCTTCAGTTGCCGCAGGAGCCCGCGCTAACCGACCTCGTGCTGCAAGCGCTCAAGAACCGTCCGGAGATCGCGCAGATTCGTACGCTGCGCAGTACGGCCGACGTCAACCTTGCCTACGCGCAAAATCAGACGAAGCCCCAGGTCGATCTGCAGCTGGGCTATACCAGCAACGGCTTTGCGGGCACGGCCGTCAATCCGGCCTCCAGCCCGTTTTTGCTGAGCAGCATCCAGCAGTTCAACGCCATCAATCAGCTCATCGCCGCAGTCAACGCATTGACGCCGCCGGCGCAGCACATCACGCCGCTGCCGAATACGAATGCGCCGACGCCGGCATATCTGCAGGGCGGCTTGGGGCAATCGATCAGCAATCTGCTCTCCAATAAATTCCCCGTGTATACGGCGGGCTTCGTGGTGACCTTGCCGGTCGGAAATACGACCGCTCGGGCGGATCTGGCCGCAGCACAGGAACAAGAACGCAGCGCGCAGATTCAGGAAGCCTCGACGATTCAGCGCGTGACGCTGGATGTCCGGAACGCGCTTCAGGCCTACCAAAGCGCGCAGGCGCGCCTGGTTGCGGCCGGCACGGCGCGAGCGACTTCCGAGGAAGTGCTGGCAAGCGAGGTCCGGCGATTCCATGCCGGCGCATCGACCACGTTTCTGGTTCTTCAGCGCGAAATCGAACTGGCCAACAATCGCGGACTCGAGCTCCAGGCCCAGACCGATCTCAATAAAGCGGTCGTGGAATTGCAGCGTGCCACCGGAACCATCTTGACATCGAACAACGTTAATGTAACAACTGTGGGAGAAGGAGCTCTGAAACCATGAAAAGCAAGGTACCCGCCGGCGCGCGCGTCCGGCTAGCGAAGCTCATGGAACAGAAACTTCAGGAGCGGAGCGCAGTCCTCTACACGCGCGAACTCGAACGCTGGAACACTCGACCTCTGAGCCGATCGCGGCAGTCGTCGATCTAAAGCAAAGGCTCCGGTCAGAAATGGCCGGAGTCTTTTTACCCCTTGTGGAAGCGCGATTGCAGCGGATCAATTTTGCACGGCATTATTTGGAAAGGGTGAAAGTCATGCGGCTCTTTTTCTCGGTATTGCTCGCCGGCATCGTTTCGACCGTTTGTGTTGCGCAAGGCCTTGCCGATCCGGTAAGCGATCTCGCGCAAATGCAGGCGAGCTTTGGAGCAGTTCATTCCATGCACTTCGATATCGTGCGCCGCGACGGCCGACGTATGTCGATCGACATGATCAAGCCCGATCGCTATCGCGGCATGCTCGCAGGCGGCGTTCAGGCCGTCATCATCGGCTCGACGACGTGGACTTCAAACAGCGGCCACTGGGGTGTCGATCCGAAGGCGAAGGGCGCGAGCGGCGAATATCTGCAAAACGCACGCACGCCGCTCAACGGCGAGCCGGCGCGCGACTTTACGGTCGTCTATCTCGGCCCGTCCAACGTCGGCGGAATTCCGGTGCAGCACTATCGAGCCACGCGGCGCGGCAGCGCGGTCGTCGACGAGCTCTGGGTCGGTGCCAATCACCTTCCATTGAAGGTGATGCATGAGATTCCGCAAGGCACGACCACGATTCTCTATTCGCAATACAACAACGTCGCGCCGATAAACCGGCCGGTGTAGACGTTACAGCGAGAGCACCATTTCGTATTGCACGAACGGCTGATCCCAATTCGAGGCGCGCGCAAAAGCGGTAATCGGACTGTCTTCGGGCTCGTTCAAAATCATCACGCTTTGAAAGGGACGCCCCGCGGCGATGGCGTTTGCCACCAGCGTCAGCTCTTCGGGGCTTCCCGCGTGTACTTTCAGGACTTGTGCGAGATCCGCGTTGAAGCGGAATAGCGCAAAGTTTCCGCGCGTGTCCAAAACCGCCGTCGATACCGCGCCGTTGCGAAGCGTCGCCCGTTCGCGTTGCCAGCATTGCCGCACGGCATCCGGCTCGTCGATCAAGTCTTGCGGTGGGACCGAAGCGAAACCGAGTACCGCCGGCACATCTTCGCGGATCGCTTCGAACGAATAGAGTTTGCGTTCGATTCGGAAGCCCGCGGCCGTATACGTGCGCACGGCGGGCGCGTTATCGACCAAGACCTCCAGGGCAATCGACTGCAGGCCGTGCTCGCGCCCCGTGTCGGCGACAAAGTTCATCAGTTCGGCCGCGATTCCGCGCCCGCGGTACTCCGGAGATACTCCGAAGCCGCCAATCCAGCCGCGGCGGCCGCGAATCCCGAGGAGGGCGGCGGCCAAGAATGCGCCGTTGTCGTCGTACCACAAGGGCGACGCTGAAGCGACCACGTCGTTGTAGGACATGTGCAGATGCAACTGCTCGGAGCTGAACGTGAGAGGAATCGGATAGTCGCTAAAAACGCGATTCAGCGCGGCAGCGCCCGCACCGATGGCAGCCTGAGCGAACGTGGAACGGCGCACGCGCCTTATTTCGTCGGAAGTTCTGCCGCTGCCGCTTTATCGACGAGCCACGTCAGCCGCCCCGCCGGCGGCGCGACGATCTGAATTGGATGCAGCGTTGGGTCGTACGGTCCCCGAAGGACGGCGTAAAGTGCCGGCGCTTTGGGCAGCCCCTCAACCGCAATAACGACCCGGCGCGCATTATTGATGACTCGCGGCGTGAAGGTGATACGGTGCGTCGAGAATTTCTCAACGTACACGGCGCGGACGAGCATGTCGTCATCGGTGAGCGGATCGGTTCCGGGAAACAGTGAGGCGGTATGACCATCCGGACCCATACCGAGCATGATGAAATCGAAATGCGGCGTACCGCCGAGCGCTGCCGCTACCTCCGCTGCGTATCGCCGCGCCGCTTCGGATGGTTCCTCTTCACCGCGGATGCGGTGCACGTTGCCGGCCGGGATCCCAACGCTGTCCAGAAACGCTTCCTTCGCCATCCGGTAGTTGGAATCGGGATGGTCCGGCGGCACGCAGCGTTCGTCGCCGAAAAAGATGTACACCGCATTCCAGTCGACGGTATCACGGCGAGGCGGCTGCGCCAGCAGCCCGTACGCGGCCTTGGGCGTCGTTCCACCGGACAGCGAAGCGTAGAACGATCCGCGCGCTTCGATTGCGCCGCGCGCTTCGGACACAAATGCGTCGGCGAGCGCCTCCGCCACTTGTTGCGGACCGTCTAGAACGGCTACGTCGGGATGTGTGCGATCGATCATGCAGTGTGCTGTAGCAGTCGCGCGACCATGTCGAGCGTTTGCTGGAAGATCTCACGCTCGGCAGGCTCGAAAATTGCGCGCTCGACGAGGGAGATCATGTCGAGATCGTGCAGCGGCAGACACCGGTGCGGACGCGATTTCTTGCCTTCCACCGTCAAGCAGACGAGGTCGTCGAATTGGTCGTCCAAGCTGATGCCGAATTCGCAATCCCCGGATCGCAGAATGATACGTTGCACGCGGTGCGGCGCGCCGCCGCGGCTGAACGTAAAGCGGATGACTTTGCCGTGCGGATTGCAGAACTCGTTCGCGCCGCACGCTTCCCAATTCAGGCGGCTCGCGAGCCAGCCGACGTAGTAGTATGCTTCGGGCTCGGATCCCGACGTGACTTCCACCGTTTCGATCGAGCCCAATTCCGAAAGCAGATCGGGATCGTCGAAAAATTGCGCGGTGAGATCTTGCCAGGCAAACAGGCGCATATAGGAAAGGTCGCGGATCTTCGGACCGGCGTCGGAACGGATCTCGTGCAGCAGCTCCCGCAACGGCGCGAGTCCCAAATCGCGCACCGAACTAAACACGACGACGACGTCGGCTAACTGAGCGAGTTGGCCGAAGCGTTCGTCCTCGACGTGTTCGCCGCCCCATAACAATACGGAATGCACGTCGGGGACCAGGAGATCGTGAACCAGCGAATGCAGTTCGGCGCCGCCGAGCGATGCCGCACCGATTTCGACCTGCTGATCCTGCACTTGGTGTTCTGCGGTGTCTTCCGAGGCGGCGAGGACGATCGAGCGCGACGAATGCCGCTGCGAAAGCGCGCTGATACGTTCGCGGACGAGTTTGAGCAGGTTTTCGTCGTTCTCTACGAACGCAATGACGTTGAGCGACGTCGTGGCGACGTCGGGCCCATCCGCGCGTGCGCGAGCCAATTCGTCCAGAAGTCTATCGACGGCTACGGACGCCATGTCGTGTTAGAGCGGCCTCCACGCCGGGTTCAAGGTTTTCGCCGCTTCCGGGCCGTCGCTGCCCGCCGGATAGTTGGGGAACGAACGGTCTTTGATCGACTGCCAGACCTCCAGAATCGGCATGACGATCTCCCACGCGCGCTGCACCGCGTCCCAGCGTGTGAAAAGTGTCGCGTCGCCGCGCATTGCGTCCGCGATCAGCCGTTCGTATGCGGGCGCCGAGCGAACGCCGAAGCCAGTGCCGTAATTGAAGTCCATCGTCACGCTGCGAATATGATTTTTCTGTCCCGGCACTTTGGCGTTGAACCGCATCGAGATGCCCTCGTCCGGCTGAATCTTGATCACCAGGACGTTTTGCTCGATCGTGTCGCTCTTTTCTCCGAAGAGGCGGTGCGGGATCGTGTTGAAGGTAATCGCGATCTCGGAGACCTTGCGCGCCAAACGTTTGCCGCTGCGCAGAAAGAACGGAACTCCGGCCCAGCGCCAGTTGTTGATGTAGAGCCGCAGCCCCGCGTACGTTTCGGTGTTGGAGTCCGGACGCACGTCAGGCTCGTTGCGGTAGGCGGGGACCATCTCGCCGCCGACCATACCCGCGTCGTATTGTCCGCGCACGCTCATGTGAAAAACGTCTTCCGGATTCGGCGGCGCGATCGCCGAGAAAACTTTGTATTTTTCGTTGCGGATTGCGTCGGCGTCCGCGCCGGCCGGCGGTTCCATGGCCACGAGCGCGAGCAGATTCAGCACGTGGTTCTGGATCATGTCCCGCAAAGCGCCCGCGCTATCGTAATAGCCGCCGCGCTGTTCTACGCCCAGGGTCTCGGCAGCAGTAATCTGCACGGACTGAATGTAGTTGCGGGTCCAGATCGGCTCGAAAATCGTATTCGCAAACCGCAGCGCCATGATGTCCTGGACCGTTTCTTTTCCCAGGTAATGGTCGATGCGGTACACCTGCTGTTCGTTGAATACTTTCTCGACTTCGGCTTGCAGCGCGCGCGCCGATTCCAGGTCGCTTCCGAACGGCTTCTCTACGATGATGCGGCTCCAGCCCGCCGTATTGCTTCCCGGATCCAATCCCGCGCTCTTGAGCTGGCCGATGATCTTCGGAAATACCGAAGGCGGCGTTGCCAAATAGTACAGCCGGTTGTGCCCCGCGCCGAACTTCTTTTCGTAGTCTTCCAGCTTCTTTTTGAGATCGGTGAAGTGCGAGGTGTCGTTGAAATCGGCCGTGATGTACCCGATGCGTTCGGCCAAATCGTTCCACAGCGATTCTTTCACGGGCCCCGAGCGCGAAAACTCGTCCACGCAGTCACGGCAATATTTGCGGAACTCCTCGTCGGTATAACTGGTGCGCGCGAATCCGATCAATCCGAAGTTCGCCGGCAGAATGTCGTCGAGCCGCAAATTATAGATCGCCGGCATCAGCATGCGCTTGAACAAGTCGCCGCTGGCGCCGAAGAAGACGATGGTGCAGGGCTCGCTGATACGGATACTTTCGATTCCGGCTCGCAGCGGGTTAACCGAAACCTGCACCATTCCGTTTCCCGCCGTGGTCGATGTTGCGGTCATGCGTTGGCCGTTTCGGCTTTCACGGCATGTCCGCCGAACTGATTACGCAGCGCCGCGATCACCTTGGCGCTGTACGATTCGTCCTGGCGCGACGCGAAGCGCGCGAGCAATGAGAGGGTGATGACGGGTGCGGGGACGTTTTCGTCGATCGCCGCTTGCACGGTCCAGCGCCCTTCGCCCGTATCGTCGACCCAGCCGCGAATGCCCTTGAGATCGGGATCTTCTTGAAACGCGAGAACGGCGAGATCGAGCAGCCACGATCGGATCACGCTGCCGTAGCGCCAGATCGACGCAAGTTGAAGCAGATCGAATTTGAACTGCGACTCGCGCAGTATCTCGAAGCCTTCGCCGTAAGCCTGCAGAAGCGCGTACTCGATGCCGTTGTGCACCATCTTTGAAAAGTGGCCCGCACCGGCCGCGCCGACGTGCGCGTATCCGCCCTTGGGCGCAAGGGTTAAAAAGGCGGGCTCTGCGGCGTGCACGGCTTCGGCGTCGCCGCCGACCATCAGACAGTAGCCCTCTTTCAAACCCCAGATGCCGCCGCTCGTACCGGCATCGACGAGCGAGACGCCTTTGGCTTTGCAGCGCTCGTAGGCGGCGAGCCCATCCCTCCAGTTCGTGTTGCCGCCGTCGACGATCACGTCGCCCGAATCCAAAATGCCGATCAAGTCGTCGATGGTTTGATCCGTCGGTTTTCCGGCGGGAACCATGATCCAAACGACTTTGGGTTTTCCGGTGAGTTTTGCAACGAGTTCCTGCAGCGAACCGGCGCCCGTCGCCCCTTCGGCTGTCGACTTCGCAACCGCGTCGGGTGCGCGGTCGTAGACGACGACGCTGTGCCCGCCTTGCAGCAAGCGCGTCGTCATATTCGCGCCCATGCGCCCGAGTCCGACCATCCCTATTTGCATTGCGTTAAGCCTTTGCCGTCAAAGCGTCGTCGATTGCGGAATTCAGTTCGCGCAGTGCGTGCTCCAAGTCGCCTTTCAACTTGACGCGTACGCCGCGGCGGTTGCGCTTGTCGAGCGATTGCAGATCGCCCAGCGCTTGTGCCGCGATCAGCGTGCGGAAGCCGATGTGCATGCCGGGAACGGGCAAGTCCGCGTCGCTCTCCGCCGTGATTTGCACGAAAACGCCCGTGCCCGGGCCGCCTTTGTGCTCTTGTCCGGTGGAATGCAGAAACCGCGGTCCGAACCCGACCGTCGTTGCGACGTGGCGCGCGTCGCGGACTTTCAACCGCATCTCGTTGAGCGCGTCGATGTGCCGGCCGTTGCGGGCGATGTACGCGCAGAACGCAACGTAATCGCCCGGCTTTACTTGATTGAACAGTTGCGCCAGCGCGGTTTGCGCGTCCGATGCCTGGATCGACTTGCTGCCGGAGAGGAACGAGATGTCCATTCCCGGCGTCGATATCGCGGGTTGCGGCTCGTCGAACCGCCCGGTCTCGGCGTACTGTTTGAGCAGCGCTTTCGTGTTATCTTTGGACTCTTGCACGTTGGGCTGATCGAACGCGTCGATCTCCAGCAGCGAACCGGCCGCCGCCGTCGCAATTTCCCACAGGTAGAATTGCTCGCCCGTGTCGTACGTGTCGTTCATCGCTAGGCGGATGACCGGATGTCCGGCCGCCGCGAGCGCGCGCAGACGTTCTACGATCTTGGAATCGCCGTCGGGCAGCGTGTCGCCGACGTACACGAAAACGCGATCGTCGCCGTACACGCCGGGCTCGGCAAGCGCCTCGCCTTCCACGGGAAGAATCCCGCGCCCGTTCTTGCCGGTCGATTCCGCAATTAGCTGTTCGGCCCACGCGCCGAACGCTTCGATGGCGGGATGCGTCACGATCGTGAGTTTGGTTCTGCCGGCGAGCGCCAGAGCGCCGATCGCAGCGCCGAAACGCACGCCGGGCGCGCTATCGGGCGCGACGGTTTTGTCGTTTGCGTGAAGCGCCCCGAGGCCGCGATCGAGCAGCAGATTCACGTCGTATCCGGCCAGCGCTGCGGGAACCATGCCGAAGAACGACAGTGCCGAGTACCGTCCGCCGATGTTCGGATCGTTCAAGAAACAGGCGCGGAAGTTTTGCGATTTCGCTTCCTCTTCCAGTTGCGTTCCGGGATCGGTGATGGCAACGAAGTGGCGGCCGCATTTGTTCGCGCCGACGGCCTTGGAGACGCGATCGCAGTAATAGCGGTAAAACGCATCCGGTTCGGTCGTCGTGCCGCTCTTGCTGGCGACGATGAACAGCGAGTGTTCGACGTCGATTTGTTCGTCGAGTTCGCGGATTTGCTGCGGATCGGTAGAATCCAAAACCAGCAGCTGCGGATATCCGGTCGTTTGTCCGAACGTCTCGCACATGATATCCGGCGCCAGCGAACTGCCGCCCATTCCCAGCACTACGACGTACTTGAATTCTGCGGCGGCTTCTTTGGCGAACTCGCGAAGATTGGCGACGTTTTCCAGCATCCGCTGCGGAATGTCGAGCCAGCCCAAACTGTGCTTGATGATTTCGGCATGTGAGGCCTCGCTGGACCACACCGACGGGTCCTTGGCCCACAGCTTCTTCAAAAAGTCGTTTTGCGACAGGCGCGCGAGCGCGGACTCGTATTGGGTCTGGTACGCGCCGATATCGAGCTTCACGCGTTCCCCGCCGGAGCTGAGCTGCTTTTGCTTGTAGACGATGGCCCCCAAGAGCGCTCCCCAGGAATCGCTGAAGAGTTTCACGCCGTCGACCTGCAGTTGGTACGTCACGTCGTAGAACGAGATTTGGTTGTCGGCGAGCTGTTTCATGACTGCCCGCGCTTCGTCCAGCCCATCGAGCACCGTGTCGGATTGAATCTTGCCGTGATCCAGCAGCGCGTCCAGCGTTTGCGGCGGCATCGTGTTTACCGTGTCCTTGCCGACGACGGGCTCGACATACATCAGGTCGTAGTACTGCGGATTTTTGGTGGACGTCGATGCCCAAAGCGGCCGTTGACGATGGCCGCCTTTTTCGGCAAGCGCACCCCACTGCGGCGACGTGAAGATCTCCAAAAATTTCTGATACGTCAGTTTCAGGTTCGCGACGCCGGCTTTGCCCAGCAGCTGTTCCAGTTGTTTCTCGCCTTTGTCGATGCGCGCTTGGAGCAGCTTGTCGATGGCCGTGTCGATGCGGCTGACGAACACGCTGTTGACCGAGCGGATGCGATCGATCGGCAAGCCCTTTGCAACGCGCTGCTCCAGGCCGCGCACGAACGCCATCGCCGTTTTCTCGTAGTATTCGACCGCGAAAACGAGCGTGACGTTGATGTTGATTCCTTCCGCGATGCACGCTTCGATGGCGGGAACGCCTGCGTTCGTTCCGGGAATCTTCACCATGAGGTTCGGGCGATCCACGCGCTTCCACAGATGTTTCGCCATATCGATGGTGCCTTGCGTGTCGTTTGCGAGGAGCGGCGAGACTTCCAAGCTGACGAAGCCGTCGTCGCCGTTGCAGCGGTCGTACAGCGGGCGAAACGCATCGCAGGCGCTTTGGATGTCCTTGATCGCAAGGTCCCAGAAAAGCGTCGAGGCGTCGTGCTCCTTGCCTACGAGCGACTTGAGCTGCTCGTCGTAGTCGTTGCCCGCGCCGATAGCCTTTTCGAAGATCGTGGGGTTGGAAGTCATTCCGCGCAGGCCTTTATCGATCAGCGCTTGCAGCTCGCCCGATGCGAACATGCCGCGGCGCAAGTTGTCGAGCCAAACGCTTTGGCCGGCTTGCAGAAGGTGATCCAGTTGGTTGCTCATGCACTCCTCATTGTCGTAGCAAAATGGTCCAGCGCGACCTGCGCGATGTGTTCGGGCGTGAAGCCGTATTCTTTGGCAATCGCCCCCGCCGGCGCCGACGTACCGAAATGATCGATGCCGTACGCGAATCCACGCGTACCGATCCAGCGCTCCCATCCGAACGTCGCGGCGGCTTCAATCGACATGCGTGCCGTCACGTCGGGCGGTAATATTTCGTCGCGGTATTCCTGCGGCTGGTCTTCGAACAGCTCCCAGCAGGGCATGGATACGACGCGAGCCTGCATGCCGCGCTCTTTGACGAGTGCGGCAGCCTGAACGGCAAGCGAAACTTCGGAGCCGGTGGCGATGAAGATTACATCCGGTGTTCCGGCGCTGTCGGTAATGATATATGCGCCGCGCGAAACGTCGGCGCGGCGGTCGCCCAGATACGGCAGTTTTTGCCGCGAGAGCACGAGCGCCCACGGCCCCTCTTTTGCGGCGACCATGATCTTCCACGCTTCCAGCGTTTCCAGCGAGTCGGCGGGCCGAACCGTTTTCAGGTTCGGCGTCGCGCGCATATGCGCCAAGTGCTCGATGGGCTGGTGCGTCGGGCCGTCTTCACCCAAAAACACCGAGTCGTGCGTCAGAACGTAGTAGCAGCGAATTTTGTTGATGGCCGCAAGCCGTACCGAGCCCTTCATATAATCGAAGAAGTTCAGGAACGTCGCGCCGAACGGCAGTAGACCGCCGTGCAGAGCGATGCCGTTGTTCAATCCGGCCATGGCGTGCTCGCGCACGCCGTAGTGAATGTTGCGGCCGCCGTACGAGCCGGGCTGAAAATCGCCTTGATCCTTCAAATACGTTTTCGTCGAAGGATCCAAGTCGGCCGAGCCGCCCACGAGTTCGGGAAGAGCAGCGGCAACGGCGTTCATCACCATTCCGCCCGCCTCGCGCGTCGCAATATTGTCGCCGTTCTCTTTGCCGATGGCGGGCCACGGCAGGTTCGCCGGAACGTCTTTTTTCAACGTGCGCTGCAGTTGCGCCGCCAAGTCGCCGTTATCGCGTGCCCACGCATCGTAGCTCTTCTGCCAGTCTTGCTGTAACGCAGAACCCCGCGACCCCAGATCGCGGTAAAACCGCAGCACGTCGTCGGGAACGTAGAAGTCGGGCTGCAGGGGCCAGCCCAATTTTTCTTTCGTCGCTTTTACGTCGTCGGGGCCGAGCGGCTCGCCGTGGGCTTTGAACGAGTCCTGCTTCGGCGAACCGTAACCGATATGCGTGCGCACGACGATCATCGACGGCTTGTCGGTAACGGTTTTTGCCGCCGAGATCGCGCGATCGATCGTTTCGACGTCGTTGCCGTGCTCGATGTCGATATATTGCGTATGCCAGTCGTACGCTTCAAACCGCGCCGCGACGTTCTCCGTAAAAGAGACGTTTGTCGCCGCCGCGAGCGAGACTTTGTTGTCGTCGTACAGCGCGATCAACTTGCCGAGTTTCAAGTGGCCGGCCATCGACGCGGCCTCGGATGCAACACCCTCCATCAGATCGCCGTCGCTGCACATGACGTACGTATAATGATCGACGATCGAGGTTTTGCGGTTGTATACCGCCGCCAGGTGGGCTTCGGCGATCGCAAGACCGACGGCGTTGGCGAAGCCCTGACCAAGGGGACCGGTCGTAACCTCGACACCGGGCGTGTGATGCGCCTCCGGATGTCCGGGCGTCTTGCTGCCGAGCTGACGGAAGGCTTTGATGTCATCGAGCGTCAGGCCGTATCCCGTGAGATACAGCAGCGAATAGAGCAGCATCGACGCATGACCCGCGCTCAGGACGAACCGGTCGCGGTTGAACCAGTCGGGATCGTTCGGATTGAACCGCAGGTGTTTGGTCCAAAGCGTGTAGGCCGTCGCAGCGGCCCCGAGCGGCATGCCGGGATGACCGGAGTTTGCCTTTTGAACCGCGTCTACCGAAAGAAAACGGATGGCGTTGATACGCTGTTCGTCTTCGCGCGTATTTGGCACGAGCTCTCCCTTTAACAAGACGGCCCCGGTCGCGCAAAGCGGAACGCGGGGGGCTGTAGGATGGTTGTACCCAGACCGGAAGGGGCGGGTTGCCTGCCGGCGATGGAACCTGAAAACTCCAGGGCGTGTTGGTGCTGGGCTATAATGCTTCGCGAACGGGCATAGTCCCCCATACAGAGTACGCTCGAGGAGTTACTATGCGATCAACATTGCCTTCATTGATTCTCGCGCTCGTGGCCGCCGTCTCGCTTGCGGCCTGTTCGGGCGGTAAGAATTCCAGCAGCAGCACGACGACGACCACCACTACAACGCAAAGCTCTCCGGCTGCAGCGCCCGCCGGCTCACCGGCCGCAGGAGCGACCGCTGCGGCATCGCCCGCCGGCTCGCCGGCAGCCGCGGCATCGCCGGCCATGGCGGGCCAGCGCATGGCACGCGGCTCACCGGAGCCGATTCCGGCTTCCGTCAGCTGTCCGGGCGGCCAAGCTCCGGTTTGGGCGAATTCACGCACGCACGCGTATCACGTGGCTTCGGATCCGATGTACGGCCGTACGAAGCACGGCAAATACATGTGCCTGCGCGACGCGGTGAACTCGGGCTATCATGCCGCCGGAGTGCGGCATCATAACGGCGCGGGCGGCATGCAGGCGCAGCCGTCGGCTTCGCCGGCGATGTAGCTTTGGCCGATCGCGAAGAGCTCGAAAAGCGGATTCGCGCGCGCGACGAGGCGGCCGTCAACGAGGTGATCGCTCTCCTCGATGAAGGCCGCCTGCGCGTTTGCGAACCGCGCGACGGCGATTGGATCACGCACGCGTGGATCAAAGAGGCGATACTGCAGTATTTTGCCATTCGCCAAATCGCGCCCATGGGCGGCGAAAGCATCACGTACTACGACAAGATTCCGCTCAAGACGAACTACGCCGCTCTGGGTGCGCGCTGCGTTCCGCCCGGCGTGGCGCGCTACGGCAGCTTTTTGGGACGCGGTTCGATTTTGATGCCCGGTTACGTGAATATCGGCGCGTACGTCGACGAGGGAACGATGGTCGACACGTGGGCGACGGTCGGATCGTGCGCGCAAATCGGCAAACACGTACACCTGTCCGGCGGCGTCGGCATCGGCGGCGTCTTGGAGCCGCCGCAGGCGAGTCCGGTCGTCATCGAAGACGGAGCGTTCATCGGTTCGCGGTGCATTGTCGTCGAGGGGGTGCGCGTCGAACGGGAAGCGGTACTCGGGGCCGGGGTGGTTCTGACGTCCAGCACGCCGATCGTCGACGTGCGCGGGAACGAGCCGGTCGTGACGAAAGGACGCGTTCCCCCGCGAGCCGTCGTAATTCCCGGAACGATGAACAAAGAATTTCCGGCCGGCGCGTTCGGCGTGCCGTGCGCGCTGATCATCGGTACGCGCTCTGAGTCGACGGATCGAAAAACCTCGCTGAATACGGCACTTCGGGACTACGAGGTGGCCGTGTAGCGGGCTCGAAACACGGTAATACCGGGTTCGCCAAGGGACGTCGCAGGTGAGTACAGACGACCTCAACCCAGCATTACTCTCCGTTTCCATCTCGCCGGAGCCCGCGAAAGATCGCGAGATTCGCCTCGCCCTCGCGCTGAGCCGTTTACCGCTTTACGTTTTTACGCTCGACCGCGATTTGGTGCTCCGCTTCGTCGAAGGCGGCGGTCTCGCTCCCGTACTCGAGGCGCAGCAAAACATCGGCAAAACCATCGCGCAGATCAAGGACGAACTGCAAGCGCGCAGCGATACGCTGCGGTTTTATCACGCGGCGCTGCACGGCGAGCCCTGCCGTTTTGAAGAGCACATCGCGGGGCGCGTTCTGGAGATTCATCTGCAGCCGGTCGTCGGCGAAACGTACAGCATACTCGGCATGGCCGTGGACGTGACGGATCGCGTCGAGGTGTTCGAGCGTCTTAACGCGGTGATGGAAAGCATGCCGATTACCTTGTTTACGTGCGATGGCTCGCTGCGGATTACGTCGCTTCAGCGTGGCGCGATGTATAGCTCGTTTCGCGTCCCCGCCGATGATCTCGTCGGCAAATCGATTGCGGAAGTGGAAGTAAACGCGCGCGGGACGGCGGACGGCATCGAGTATTACGAACGCGCGCTGCGCGGCGAAACCGTGCATTTCGAAGTACCGTGGTACGACCGGTTCTTGGAAGTGCATCTGCGCCCCGTACCGGGGCCGGGTGACGATCGCATCGTCGGCGCGGCGTACGACATAACCTCGCGCGTCGTTACAGAGCGCGCATTGCGCGAAAACGAGGCGCGGCTGGATCAAGCGCAGGAGATCGCGCATCTCGGTTCCTGGAGATACGATTTCGCCTCCGGCCGCATCGCGTGGTCGCGCGAGCTGTTTCGGCTCTATGGATTAGCGCCCACGGAGGATCTGACGGTTCCCGAACGCGTGCTGTTCGATTACGTCCATCCCGACGACCAAGACGCGCTTTCGGAAGCGATGAACCGCGCGCGTGAGATGAAGCTGGGGTTCGCGATCGACCATCGCATCGTGCTGACCGACGGTTCCGTGCGCTGGGTTCAACGCACGGCCAGCCCGCTTGTGGCCGAGGATGGAACCGTAACCGGACTCGTCGGCACGCAGCTCGACATCACCGAACGCAAGCGCGCCGAAGAAGAACTGACGTTTCTGGCCCATCACGATCCGTTGACGAATTTGCCCAACCGCGCGCTGTTTACCGACCGCCTCTCGCAGGCGCTGGCTCAATCCCGCCGCAACGGAACGTGCGTAGCGGTGCTGTTTTTAGACGTAGACCGCTTCAAGAACGTGAACGATACGCTCGGGCACGCGGCCGGCGATCGGGTTCTTCGCGAGATCGGCAGCCGGCTAAAAGCCCGCTTGCGCGACGGAGACACGGTGGCGCGAATGGGCGGAGATGAGTTTGCCGTCGTGGTTACGGCAGTGGAACACGCCGAGAAGGCGGCCGACGTTGCGCAAACAGTGCGCGACGCCGTGACGCCGCCCATCGTGATCGACGGCCGCGAACTCCATTTTACCGTCAGCATCGGCATTAGCGTGGCTCCGCAGGACACCGCCGGCGTTGCGGAGCTCATCGCGAACGCGGACACCGCAATGTATCAGGCAAAGAGCCGCGGACGCGATAACTTTCAATTTTTTACGCCCGCCATGCACGTCGCCGCCGTGGACCGCTTGGCGATCGAACACGATTTGCGGCTCGCGCTGGACCGGGGCGAATTGACCGTATTCTATCAGCCGATCGTCGACTTGAACGATGGCGAAATAATATTATTCGAGGCGCTCGTGCGATGGAATCACCCCGAGCACGGGCTCTTGGAGCCGGATCGGTTCATCACGATTGCGGAGGAAACCGGACTGGTCATTGCAATCGGCGATTACGTGCTGGAGACCGTTTGCCGCCAATCGCAAGCGTGGGGCGCGGCAGGCCTCCGGCGTTTGCCGATTGCGGTCAACGTCTCGCCGCGACACTTGGAGCAGGGAAATCTACCGGCACGGCTGCGCACGGTGTTGCAGCAAACGGGCTTGCCACCTTCGCTGCTGGAGATCGAGGTCACGGAGAGCGGCGTAATGCACGACGTGCACAAAGCGATGGGCACGCTTGAAGAGCTCGCCGATGCCGGAATAACCGTCAGCATCGATGATTTCGGCACCGGCTACAGCTCGCTGGGATATCTCAAACGCCTTCCGATCGCGGGCGTGAAGATCGATCGCGTCTTCATTGCGGACATTATCACGGATCCGCAAGACGCGGCGATCGCCGCGGCGGTCGTTGCGCTGGCGCAGAAAATGTCGCTGTACTGCGTAGCCGAAGGCGTCGAGACGCAGGCGCAAGCGGACTTTCTGCGCGCAATCGGTTGCCGGTACGCGCAAGGCTATCTGTTCGGCAAGCCCGCACCGGCGAACGAGGTGGAAGCGGCGCTGCGTTGAGCGCCGGTACCGCCGGCGGCGGAAACCCGGCTGCCGTGACGAATGGCCAGCGCCATGAATCCACGGGTAACCCAGATTGCCGGTTCGCTGATTCGCGAGGTTGCGGCAAAACGCAAGGCGACGTCGGCTGATCTCGGTTTGGGAGAGCCCTCGCTCATGCCGTCTGCGGTTCATCTCCAAGCGGGCATGCAGCATGCATTACAGCACGGATTGCGCTACACGGTGAACGCCGGCGATCGCGATCTGCGCGAAGCGATCGCGGCGCATTATGCGTATCCCGGTATGACGAGCGCCGACAACGTGTGCATAACGACCGGTTCTCAAGAAGCGACGTACGCGGTATTGAAGACGCTGCTGGATCCGTCCCGCGACGAATTGCTCGTTGTAGAACCTGCCTTTCCGTCGTACGCAAAGATGGCGGCGCTCGAAGGCGCCGGCGTGCGCAGCGTAGCGATGGCCGAAAAGGACGATTTCGCCTTCGATCCCGAGCGGATCGCCGCCGCGGTCGGACCGAAGACGCGCCTGATCGTGATCTGCTCGCCGTGCAATCCCACGGCGCGCGTGATCCGGCGCGATGCCGTCGAGGCGCTCGCAAACGCGCTGCTGCGGCGAGGCGGCGACCCGGTGTGGGTGCTGCACGATGAAATTTACCGCGAGCAAACCTTCGTGGACGATGCGGGATACTTCGGCCGGGTGTATCCGTACACCGTCGTGACGAACAGTTTGAGCAAGAGCAATGCGCTGACGGGTTTGCGGCTGGGATGGGCGATGGCACCCGGTGACGTCGCGGCCAACGTCGTCAAAGTTCACGCCTGGCTGACCTCGTGCGCCGACTCGTTCGCGCAAGCGGTTGCGCGCAGTATCTTTGCAACGCCCGGCGCGCTGGCCGAACACGCGGCGTGGTACGGTGAGCGCCGCGCCGAAGTCGTACGCGATCTTGCGCAGAGCGGATTGCGGTATATTGCACCGGACGGAAGCTTCTATGCGTGCGTCCGTCTTCCGGACGGGCGGGAGTCGCTGCCGTCGGCTTTGCAGCTCGCCGACGAATACGACGTTATCGCGATTCCCGGGATCGCATTCGGTGCATCCTTTGAGGGCTGGCTCCGGTTGAGCTGGGTATCGTCGCCGGAGCAAGTACGCGCCGGCATCGAACGCATCGGGGAGTATTGCAGAGTATGAAGGTCGGAGTGTTGGGAAGCGGCGACGTGGGGCAAACGCTCGCGCGCGGGTTTGCCTCACGCGGGCACGATGTAACGATCGGTTCGCGCGATCCGGAAAAGGTCGCGGATTTTGCCAAAGAAGCGGGGATTGCCGCCGCAGCATTCGACGAAACGGCGAAGTTCGGCGAGCTGCTGGTGCTCGCAACCGCCTTCAGCGGCACGAAGAGCGCTATCGATCTTGCCGGTGCACAAAATTTCAGCGGGAAGGTCGTGATCGATACGACCAATCCGCTGAAGTTCGAAGAAGGCAAACTCCCGAGCCTGGCGATTGGATTTTCCGATTCAGCGGGTGAATCGGTGCAGCGGTGGCTTCCGGACGCGAAGGTCGTGAAGGCGTTCAACATCGTCGGACACGGCTACATGGTCGACCCCGATATTCCCGGCGGTCCGCCGACGATGTTTATTGCCGGAAACGACGCGGAGGCGAAGAAGATCGTCGCCGATATTCTCACCGCATTCGGATGGCAGAACGAAGTGATCGACATCGGCGCGATCGAGGAGGCGCGGTATCTGGAATCGCTGTGCATGCTGTGGGTTCACTACGCAATCCGCGCGGGAAGCACGCACGCACGCGTTCAAACTGCTGCCGGGTGCGCGCAGCTAATGGTGACGGCGCCGTAATCCCATTCATCTGTGCAATTGCGAGTGCGATTGCGGGTTCGATGGATTGGGTCCGTAACGATATGCGATCCCACGGATGTGAGCTGTAGGACTGAAAAAAATGTCGTACAAAAGAAAATTTCTTCAAGCAGTTGGGCTTGCTGTGGGGTGCATGGCGATTGGCGTACTGTTTATGGAGGGCATTTTTGCGCTTTCGCGCCCAATGACGCCCTTAGTCATACTCGACGGCTACGGTATCGGTTGCATCTTGGGGATATTCTTGGCGTTCGGAATCCAAATGTACCGGATCGGTAAGTCTAATTGGAGTGGAAAGCATCCGTCCTGAGAGTCTGGCGATACTCACAGTATTCCGCCGGACTGCAGCAACAGCAAGCGCGGGCCGGAACTCTGTACGCAGGCAGAAACGTGAAGCCTCTCGCATCAGCGAGAGGCTTCACGACTCTTGCGAGAGACCTTCGCGGCGCTAACGCTCGCGCCTAAGGCGTCGCATCGGCGAACGTCGTCGCATAAAAGACGCCGTGGAGCCAATATCCGTCGGCAACCACTTGGCGTCCCACTGCTACGGGCCCGGTCGCCTTCGCGTTGAGCGCAGGTTGATCGTTTACGGTTAGCGAGCGCGTCGCTTGCTGTAGCGTGACTTGGTTGCCGCTAACGGCGGTAATCGTTCCGCTCAGACTGTCCGGAACGTGGCGGAACGCGCCAAAGTCCGGCGTATCGCTCGACGCAGCCGCGCTTGCGTCCGACACCGTCGTAGCATAAAACGTTCCGCCTTGCCAGTAGCCCGACGCGATGACGTCGCGGCCCATTGTGACGCTTCCGGTCAAGCGCCGGTCGAGCGCCGGCTGATCGTTGATGACGAACGTGTCGTCACCGGACTTTACGGTTACCAGATGTCCGCTGATCGCGGTGATCGTCCCGCGCACGGCACCGTGCAGGCGGGACGCGTCCGTGTCGTTTTCACCGGATTCTCCGGCTTCGGCATACACGTCGGCGTCGGCGAAGCTGGTCGCGTAGAACGTTCCGTTTTGCCAATGCCCGCGCGCGACGACTCGACGGCCGGTGGCGACGTTGCCGGTCATGCGCTGATCGAGCGCCGGCTGATCGTCGACGACGATCGTCCCTTGAGCGCGCTGTATCGTGACCAGGTGGCCGTTCACGTTCGTGATCGTACCGGAGATAACGCGCGGCTCATCCTGCGCGGCGGCCGGAAGAGCAAGCGTTATCAAGGCTCCGGCCGCCAGCAAAGAAGACAGTAGTTTCATGTGCTCGGCTCCTCGTGGATAAGATGCTGTCCTATCTACCTATCCACAAGTCGCGCGAATCATGCGCTCAATACCGGCAGTCGCTCGTCTCGTTACTCCAAAGCGGCTGCACCGGGAACGTTGCGCCGTGAATTGTCACGTTTGCCGCGAACTGCTGACACTTGTCGCCGATTTCGCCGCCCGGTCCGTACCAGCCGAAGAAGAGCGGATCCGTCATGCTTTCCGCCACCTCGTGAATGGTAGTCTCCGTTACGGCGTCCAGAATGCCGATCGGACCCGGGTTCACCGAATATGCGCCGCAGCCCGCCCCGAAATCCGGTTGATACGGCAAATTGGTGTACGTGAAGCCGTCGACTCTTCCGTGATACGCGCAGGCCGCGTAGTTCATCGGAACACCGTGCGGAATGGCAACGATGATCAGGTTGTCGGCGCCGGGAAGTTGGAAGTTGAAGTGCGACGCGGCGCGCAGCGCTTCTTGCTGCACGTCCTTGTCGGTGGGATGCGGAGACGGCAGCGCGTTGACGTCGTCGTACCAAAATGCAATCGACATCGCCGGATAATTCGGTATGTAGTATTTGTGGCCGCCGGAGATTTCGTAATACTGCGTTACGACGTTCAACGGGTAACTGTCGCGCAAGTGCAGCAGAAAGCTGTTCAGGTAGGGGATCTCGTTATCGGGATCGGCGTTCTTGCGATTGAACCCCCAATACACTAAACCGATCGCGGGAAACAGCATCACCTGCCCGTTGTGATAGACGAGGTTTTCCGAGGGTTTTGCGATCTGGCCGCTCAGACCGCTGCCGATTACCTGATGCGGGCGAAGGAGATGCGTGCCGGGCAGTACGTGGCCGTCTTCGACGACGGCTTGCGACATCGAGGCAGCGGACTCACCGGAAACGCTCGTGCTGGGCGTGCTGCCGCTTCCGCAGGCGGCAAGGAAGACCAAAACTGCCGCTGCTGATGCGGCAGTGAGAACAGATCGACCCATAGACCCTCCCTTTGTAGTTTGATTCTATCCGGGGTCGGCAACGATGACCAGCGTTTTCGCGGGCTGATCCGCGGCCACGAAATCGTCATCGGGCACCGCGTCCGGGAAACTGTAGTCCCACATCATCGCAACGTCGGGCGTGCACGCGGGAACCGCGAGACCGGTGTACTCAACCGGCACCGCATCGCACGTTTGACGTAGATACCACATGTCCGCAACGGGCCCGAAGCCGTAGACGAGCTCGCGCTTGGCGTTCGCCGGTTCGGCATAGATCATTTTCCAGACGTGGTACGTGGATGCGTCGATGACGATCTCGCGCATGCGGAACCGCAACGGGTCGGTTTTGGGCTCCAGCTTCAGATCGTATGCCGGCGTGCCGTCGAAATCGAGGTACTGCGTATCGGTGATGACGTACGGTATCGAAAAGGCGCGGACCGCCGCGATCGTCCGGTAGGTTCCTCCGCCGGCGAACCCCCCGCCGAACGGGTCGGCGCCCAATACGCCCGTGCAATGCAAGTCGGTGACGCAAAAGCCCAGCTGCGAATGGCCCGGGCCCTCCAAATCGACGCCGGGAAATTTGACCGGTTTTTGCCTGGACGACGGCGGGATCGTTTCGGCGAACGCCTTTCCGTCGGCCGTTCGAATGATAACGCGGATCGGATCGTCCGAGATCTGCGCGCTGAACGTGGTGAACTCAACGTACTTCGGCAGCGCCTGCGCGTGCCACGCATTTTCGGCGCGCTGAAATATCGTCGTGCCGCTGGGCATGTTCGGCGGCGGCGTAGCGGACACAAAGGGCATGCAGAACTCCCGGTCTTTCTAAGATGGCGAATGGACAAAAAGTGGCCGAGGGACGCGCAGTTAACGCTTCACGCTTGGGATTTGTGACTGGCGAATATATAAATTTCTATCAAAGTAATAGTCGGGTATCTGTTTCGGGAAGGCATAGTCCCACATCATCGCAACGTCGGGCGTGCATGCCGGTACCGCCAGTCCTGAGAGGTTCGTCGTGACCGAGTGGCAAGCTTGCCGCAGGTACCAGATATCTTCCACCGGCCCGAACCCATAGGTCAATAGGCGGTTTGGATACTTCGGTTCGGCGTACATCATCTTCCACACGTGATACGTTGCGGCATCGATGACGATTTCCCGCATGCGGTACCGTTCGGGATCCTGTGGAGCGGCCAGCTTCAAGTCGTACACCGGCGAGCCGTCGAAATCCATGTACTGCGTGCTGACCACTTCATACGGGTTGGCAAAAACGCGGGCTTTGGCGATCGTTTTCATCGATTCCGGTTGCGTGGGAACTTGCTCTCCAAACGGATCCGACCCCAGCACGCCCGTGCAGTAGCCCATGCTGACGCAAATACCGAGCGGCGAATAATCGGGTCCTTCCAAGTGTACGCCGGGATACGCGATGGGCTTCTCGTCAGGGCGCAGCGGAATCGTTTCTACGTACGCCTTACCGTCGGAGGTGCGTACCGCGACGCGTACCGGGTCGGGCGAAACCGACGCTATGAACGTGGTGAATTCAATGTACGTGGGCAGCGTCTGCGTGTGCCATACCGATTCCGCGCGCTCGAAGATGATTTTCCCGGGCGGTATGTCGGGCGGAGGCGGCAGAGGCAAAAACGGCATGGCTATTCTGCTGGACTTGAATTTTTCCGTGCATCTTTTTCAGGTCCTATCCAGACCGTCTGAATATTGACGAATTCGTGGATTCCGAAGCTCGACAGTTCGCGGCCGTACCCGCTGCGCTTCACGCCGCCGAACGGAAGGCGCGGATCGCTGGCAACCATTCCGTTGACGAACACCATGCCCGACTCGATCTGCGCCGCCATGCGCGCGGCGTGCTCGACGTCGCGCGTCCAAATGTTGGCTCCCAACCCAAACGAAGAATCGTTGGCCAGTTGCAGCGCGTGATCGTCATCGGTCGCGCGCACCACGGCAGCGGCCGGTCCGAACGTCTCTTGCGCAAACATGGGCGAGCCTGGCGCGACGTCGGCGACGACGGTAGGCTCGAAATAATAGCCCGCGCCGTCGACCGGGCGGCCTCCCGTGACGATGCGCGCGCCGTCGACGACTGTGGACGTAACCTGCTTGTACAGCGTATCGCGCAAGTCTTCACGCGCGCACGGTCCGATCTGCGTTTGCTCGACCATGGGATCGCCGATGCGCTGCTCGGACGCGGCTTGCGCAAAATGGGAAACGAACCGGTCGTACACGCGATCGTCCACGATAAACCGCTTGGCAGCAATGCAGCTCTGTCCGTTGTTCTGAAAGCGCGCTTTGACGGCGTACTCGACCGCGAGATCGATGTCCGCATCGGGAAGCACGATAAATGGATCGGAACCGCCCAGTTCCAGCACGCATTTCTTCAACGCTTTGCCGGCCGCCGCGCCCACAGCGACTCCCGCGCGTTCGCTGCCGGTGAGCGTGACGCCGGCGATGCGCGAATCCGCGATGAGTTCGTCCGCGCGATCGTGATGCATCACGAAGGTTTTGAAGACGCCTTCGGGCGCACCCGCATCGGTGAAGATGCGCTCGATTTCCAGCGCGCAGCGGGTCGTATTGTCGGCGTGCTTGAGCACCATGGTGTTGCCCGCCATCAGCGCCGGCGCGGCGGCGCGAAACACTTGCCAGTACGGAAAATTCCACGGCATGATCGCAAAGATCGGTCCGAGCGGCCGGAAGGCTACGTAGCTGCGCGTCGCGTTTGACTCGATCCCCGCGTCGGAGAGTAGCGCTTGCGCGTTATCGGCGAAATACTCGCACGTCCACGCGCATTTTTCAACCTCGGCGCGCGCCTGCACCACGGGCTTGCCCATCTCGCGCACGGCGGTTTCGGCCAACTGCGCGGAGCGGCTGCGCATCGTGCCGGCAACGGCGCGCAGCAGTGCGGCGCGCGTTTCAAACGGCTCGCGGCGCCATCGTGTGAAGGCGGTTTGCGCCGCGTCTAAATAACCGTCGACTTCTTCGTCCGGCATGTAGGTGAAGCGCTCGATCTCGGCGCCGGTTGCGGGATTGCGCGTGACGACCTCGGCCATGGCCTTCCTTTCCGTCGACAAGGTCATAATGCGTGCATTGCCCATGGGCCTGCCGGGCCGGAGAAGACTTCGATCAATCGATCCGGCTGCAAGTATTCCTTTGCAACACGCTGGACGTCGGCCGGTGTAATGTCTGCGTAGCGCTGCGTCAGCGTGCGGTAATAGTTGAGATCGAGTCCGTCTTCGGCCAGCGTTTGCACTTCCGAGAGTTGTCCTTCCGCCGAGGCTTCATCGAGCAGCGCTTGAGAAACGAGGCGGACCTTCGCCTGTTCCAGTTCGGAAGCCGAGACCGGTTGCGTGCGCAGGCGTTCGAGTTGTTCGCGAACGAGATCGATAGCCGCGGGAACGTTGGCAGGAGCGGCGCTGAGCTGAATCTCGAAGTCGCCGCGATCGGCGTCGGTTTTCAAACGGCTGCCGACGCCGTACACGAGGCCGCGTTTCTCTCGCAGCTCTTGGAAGAGGCGCGATTGAAAATATCCCGCTCCGCCGAGCAATTCGGTAAGCACGTTAAATGTATCGTAATCGCGGCTGTTGCGCGAAACGGCCGGCTGCCCCAGTTGCATGTACACTTGATTTGCCGCCGTTCCGACATAGGCGTGCGCCGTGTGCGGCGCCGGCAGCGCCGGCTCGCTCGCCGAGGGCTTGGGACCGTTGTTGGCCCACGTACCGAACGTCGATTGCACCGCGGCGCGAGCCCGCTCCGGCGTTATGTCGCCGACGATTGCAATCGTCGTGAGATCGGGGCGCCAATACCGGGCCGTGTACGCGACCAAATCGGCGCGCGTGATCGAATTGACGGAGTCTTCCGATGCGTATCGCAGGGCCGGGTCCGCGGGTGAGAGCAACCGCTGCAAATAGGCCCGGTCGATCATGATGCCGGAGATGCTCTGTTCGCTGGAAATCGTGTTTGCGAGCTGCGTTCGCTGCAGATCGAGCCAGCGTTCGGGAAAGGTCGGATGCGCTTCGCCGTCGGCCAGCATTCCCAGCAGCGTTTCGAAATCGCGCGAAAGGCCGTGCGCCTCGAATGTTTGTCCGAGCGAAACGCTTGCGCCGATGTCGTCGGTTGCTTTTCGCAGCTGCGTGAAATCAAACTTTTCGCTGCCGAAGTTCGCCATTGCCGATGCCAGGCGCGCGATGCCTTCCTTGCCGTCCGGTACGAATGCGGCGGACGAGGTAATCGCGCCGGAGATGTACACCGTCGGACGATCGCGTTTCTCTTGAACGATGACGCGCAGCCCGTTCGGCATCGTGAATTCGACGGGCGCGAGTTTGCTGCGCGCCGTCGTCGGCTTGCGCAGTTCGGCTCGAATCGAGGCCGGTATCACGGCCGGCCCGCTCGCGACGCGGCCGCTGAAATCGTCGGCAGCACCCGCACTGGCTTTTTGCGATCCGGAGTTCGACGGACGATCGTTCGGCGTCAGGTGACCGACGACGTTCGGCGCGGCGAGGTAGCGCTTTGCGGCGTCGAGGAGTGTTTGCGGCGTGAGTGCCGCCAGACGGTTGTCTTCGTCTTGGTCGCGTTCGCCGACGATGCCGTACGTGTAGCCGACCAGATCCCCGTATCCGCCGATGGAGTCCGCGGAATACATGCGCTCTGCAAGCGTTTCGCGTTTCGCCGCGGCGACGAGATCGGGATCGAAGCCGTTTTGCAATACTTGGTCCATCGTCGACTGGAAGATGCGTTGCGCTTCTGCTCCCGTATGCCCGGGATTGAGCACGATGAACACGTGCATCAAGCCGCCGCGCAGTTGCGTATCGGCGTTCGCGTCGATGGAAAGCGCGACGTTCGTTTCGACCAGCGATTGGAAGAATGGCCCGCGCTCGTTCGGAATGAGCGATGCAAGGGTGCTTACGGCGGGTTCGCCGGGCTCCGTGTCGCCGGGGACTGCGTACGCCAGGTCGAGCACCTCGAACGAAAACGGAAACTCGCCTTCCACCACTTTCCCGGTTGCCGCTTTCGGATGCTCTGTAACGTGTGCGGGGAGCTTGCGCGCCGCTATCGATCCGAAGTACCGCTGTGCGAGTCCAAAGACCGTGCGGTGGTCGACGTCGCCCGCCACGACCAGTGCCGCGTTGTTCGGGGCGTACCATTCGTCGTAGTACGTGCGTAAATCGGCGACCGTAGCGTCTGCAACGTCGGACCGGATTCCCGTGGGCGTTCTACCCGCGGGTAATCCGGGGTATGCTGCGGCGCGAACGCGCGAGAGCAAGTTAAAGAATGGCGAACTCTCGTCGCCGTCCAGTTCACTCAGTACCGCGCGGCGCTCGATGTTCCAGTCCGATTCGTGTAGAGAAAGATGGCGCATGCGGTCCGCTTCGATCTGCAACGCGATGGGCGCGCGATCCGCGGGCATGTCAAAAAGGAAATTGGTGTAATCGTAGTCCGTCGTGCCGTTCATTGCTGCGCCGAGCCGCGCGACGACGTCGTCCAATCCACCCGCGCTCATCTCCGGCGTACCGCGAAACATCATATGCTCGAGCGCGTGAGCCAGTCCTGTCTTGCCGGGCGTCTCGTAGAGCGATCCGAACCGGTAATACACCGAGGTGTGCACGACGGGCGCCGCGTGATCTTCCACGACGATCACTTGCAGGCCGTTGGAAAGCTTCGTTGCGTACACGCCGCGATCGCCGATTCCCGGCGCCGCCGTTTGTGCGGAAGCAGCCGCGGAAACGAAGAGAAGCGCGGCCGCGCAGAAGGCACTTTGGAACAGGGATTTCACTTCTTGCAAATAGCGGGCGCTGCGGTCCGTCTCCTTTCGGCCGCTCGGGACGCAGGGGAAGACCGCCTAGGTGGACCCGGTACCGTTCCGGCTTACGCCCAGATAGTATTCCGCGCTTTCGCGGACTGCGTCAAACGGAAGGCACCCGATGAGCTCCGATCGTACCATCGCGACGCCCTCGGCGGCGGCCAAGCCGCGAATGACTTCGACGACGCGGTAAAGCGGCGTGGCGCGATAATCGGTGATGTTCAGCGAAACTTGTACGAGCTCGCCGGTAAGTCGCAGACCGAGCGCTTTGAGCGTCCGAAAACCTCCGTCGCGTTCGCGCAGCACCCGGGCGATGCGTTTAGCGACTGCGAGATCGCCGGTCGCCAGCTCCACGTTGAACGCGATCAAAATCCCGCGTGCTCCCACCGCAATCGCTCCGGCGGAGCTATGTTTAGCGATATCGCCGAAGTCGGGTCGCCAGTCCGGCAATTCGAACCGCGCATCCAGACCTTCGAACTGGCCTTGCCGTACGGCCGCCAAATTGCGCCGAAGCGGCGTTGCCGCTGCCTCCCCGTATAAGAAGGCCGGTACGTGCAGACGTTCCCAAATCTCGGAAGCGACTTCGCGCGCAAGTCGAACGGCGTCGGCCATGCCGGCGCCCTGTAGCGGAATGAACGGCAGAACGTCAAGCGCGCCGATGCGCGGATGCACGCCGGTGTGCGTGCGCAGGTCTATTTCTTCAACGGTTGTGGCTGCGAGTGCCAAAGCGGACTCGCGCAGCTGGGCGTACTCCCCGGCGATCGTGAAAACGCTTCGATTGTGAATCGGATCGCTGGTGCGGTGAAGGATGCGCGCTCCGCTCTGCGCGATTGCGGCGGCGCAACGATCCAAGATCGCCGCGTTTCGCCCTTCGCTGACGTTCGGAACGCATTCCAGCAGCATTAGCCCAGCGAAGCTTCGATCGCTCGTGCGATGTCTTGCACGTTTTCCGGCGTGTACAGGGTGCGATAGCCCAGTTTACGCGCTTCGGCGCTGCGGCGTCCCGAGGCGTTTACCGCGCGAACCTCTCCGGAGAGGCCCAATTCACCGAATGCGGCTGCATCGGGTGCCAGCGGACGGTCGCGAAACGACGACGCGATGGCGAGCGCGATTCCGAGATCCGCCGCCGGCTCGCTGATGCGAAGGCCGCCGGCAACGGATGCGTAGATGTCGTGCGCACCCAAGTGCAATCCCGCTCGACGCTCGAGTACGGCGATGATCATCGCAAGACGCGCTTGATCGATATTGTTGGCCAGCCGGCGCGGCGTGCCGTAGCTCGTCTCCCCGACGAGCGCCTGCACTTCAATCAAAACCGGACGCGATCCGACGATGCTCGCAACTACGCACGATCCGCTCGGTTTGCCGCCGCGTCCGGACAAAAAGAGCTCGGAGGGATTGCGCACTTCATGCAACCCGTCGGAATGCATCGTGAAGACGCAAATCTCGTCGACGCTGCCGAAGCGGTTCTTGTATGCGCGGACGATCCGGTAATCGCCGTTCGCCTCACCTTCGAAATACAAAACCGTATCGACCAAATGTTCCAGCAAGCGCGGTCCCGCGATCGTGCCTTCTTTTGTGACGTGGCCGACGATGAACGTCGGACAGCCCGTACGCTTCGCAAATTCCATGAGCGCTTGCGTGCAGTCGCGCACTTGCGTGACGCTGCCCGCGTACGATTCGGATTCGGGGAGCCAAACGGTTTGAATCGAATCGACGATCAGCGCTTTCGGCGCGATCTTCTCGACGCGATCGAGGACTTCTCGCAGATTCGTCTCCGGATACACCAGCAGCCCGCTTACGTTCGGCAGGTTCAACCGCGCGGCACGCAGCTTAACCTGCGCGGCGGATTCTTCCCCGCAAACGTATACGATGGGAGATTCGGGGAGCATGGCGGCGATCTGCAAAAGCAGCGTCGATTTGCCGGCGCCGGGCGGGCCGCCGATCAGCGTAAGGCTGCCGGCGACGATGCCGCCGCCGAGCACGGTGTCGAATTCCGTAAGCCCCGTGTTCGTGCGCGCCAGGCGTTCGTCGTCGACGTCGTCGAGCGGCGCGGGACCGCCCGCGCTGCGTGCGGCGCTTGCAGGCGCGCGTGTTGCCACGACGCGCATCGGACGTTCGTCGAACGAATTCCATGCTTCGCACTGCGGGCAGCGGCCAAGCCAGCGCGGCGATTCAAATCCGCACGCGGAGCAGAAGTAAACGGTACGCGCTTTAGGCATGCCGTACCGGGTTCGCGATGCGGGCGAGATTGACCCATGGGGCACGGATCGGCGGCTGGACCTTAAGTTGACGTAATTGACGCACCATTTTTCAGCATTTACTGTAGCGGAGGGGCGAGTTGCCCTCGTCCCGTATTCTGGTCGTATCTCTTGAGGCGTTTCTCGCGCTTGCGATGCCCCGCAAATCAGCATCTACCAATTCGTAAGGAGTGTTTATGAGACTCAGAGCCGCACTCGTTCTCATCGCCGCGCTGCTGGCGGGATGCGCCGGCGGAAACTCTTCAACGAGCGCCGTTCCGTCAGGGCTCGGAGCGATGCAGCGATTCACCACGTCGGCAGCGATTCACGCCGCACCGGTGTACGTATCGTTCGGAAACAACCCCGACCCGAACACAAACCCCGTGCCGATTCTTGGAGACACAGGTACGCAGCTTCCGACGTTGTGGAAGAAGATAAAACCGCAGAGCCCGGATTTGCTCGCGCTCGATCCGTCCGGCGACCTGTTTGTCTTGGAGTATACGGGGACAACGTCCACACTGAGCTACGCCGTGGGCGAGTACTCGTCGTGGGGCAGAGCGCTTCTGCGTACGATTCCGGTTTCCGGGGCGAACCAGCTCGTTTCGGGCATGGCAACTGATGGATCGGGCAATCTCTATGTGTTGGTAGTCTCGCCCGATAAGGGAATTTCGCAGGCCGTACAGATATACGCGCCGGGTTCCACGACGCCGAGTGAGTCCATCCCCGTCACAAATAATCCGCTCGCGATGACGGTTGCTTCGAACGGCACGGTCTTTTTGCCGGCGTTGAACGGTTCCACGGAGCACGTAGACGTTGCCGTCTATCCGGCGGGAAGCACGACAGCCGCGTACACGGTCGACGTTCCGTATTTCCAGAGCGTCACCGCTGCGGACTCCGCCGGAAATCTGTACGCGTCCACCCGTAATGCCGTGTCGGTCTACCCGCCCGGAAGTACGACGCCGTCGACCACGATTTCCGATGGAACCAAGATCCCGAGCAGCCTCATGCTCGATTCCAAGAATAATCTGTACATCGCAAACAGCGACGGATCGATCAGCGTGGTTGCCGCCGGCGGTACAACGCCGAAGTACAGGATTCCACCATCCGAGTCAGGCACGCCAAGCGTTAGTTCGATGGCAGTCGATCCCTTCGGAAACCTTTGTACGGTGTCGACGACATTCACGAAAGGCGGCACGATCTTCGCTTGTTATCAGGCTGGAACGGCGAAGCTCATCGGAAGCCGGCCCTACTACAACGCATCGCAAATCGTCATCGGTCCGCAAGCAAAATAGCATCGGGCGACTGCGCCGAATTTTTCAGGCGTACGAGATGACTATAGGCGGTTGCGTGAAGACTCGAACAAAAGGTTGCGCTTTAAACATGCCGGGAAATCCGTACTACCCGACCCCTCTCAAATGAAACGGTATAGGCGGAAAGCCCAACGCCGTAATGCCAAACGTTTTCTTTGAGCAGCGTTTGCCTGTCTGCAATCTCCCAGGGGTAGCCTCGACTCCAAACAACGGAAGTGCGGCTCATTCCAATGTGGAGCGGTTCACTTGTTGACGTAACGCCAGTCGGTGCGCGGCGTGTCGTGATAGCCAAATCGACTTGGAAATCCGCAAGCACCAGGGCCGGACAGCGCCCTGGATGGCCGCCAATATGATAGTTTATCCCGCTATAGGGAACTTTCGAATCGTCAAAAACGATGCGGATTGGATCTTTCGCGTAGAAAGCCGGTCCGTACGCGCCGATTCCGAGCTGTGTTCCGGTGCCGACCGATTCAATTAGGCCGGTGTCACGTAAGACCGACGCTACGCGAAGTGGCGCGCTCGGACCGTATAGGTGAGTCCATTGTGGCGGACATGACATGGCAACGCCGCCATAACCATGCACGGTCTTCCCGACGAAACGTTCGCGCAGTTCTCGAAGCACGTGATCGCCGTGCGCTTCATCAGGAATCCACAGTAACGGCGGCGGCAACCCGCCGGGTTGACCCCAGCTTTGAAAGGGAATGGGTTGACCTTTGGGTGCCATCGACGTGCCGTCGGGCTGCAAAATATACAATCCTGGGCGATCGGTGCTTGCTACAATCTGCCCCGCCGGGTCGGATGTACGCGCCGAGCAGTTGACGAGAACCAAAATACCGATCAAAGTGAAGACCGATAATATCCGGGACCGCCTCATTCCGTTACGGCAGGCTTGAATCGTCGTACTGACACTAGGATTATTAGGTGCCCAGGAATATGTTATGCGACATTTACTTTCCACTGTTTCAGTCTCCGTTGCGATTTCTTGAAGCTCAAGCATTCGCGTTGTCGGTTCTTGCTCTCGCCCAGCGCCTCTAACCTCGGAAACGGACGGCAACCTTTATTTGCGACGGAGAAAAGCCGCGCTGAGGGGCTGCGCCTCCGTTTTGGACGCGCGATCGGGGGCGAACGTAAAAGGCCCGGGTCCCGACCGCGCAAAACCTCCCCGGCGTGCACCGGGATCTCCACATCGCCATAGATGGCCCCGCCGCCTCGGGAAAGACGACTGTCGCGCGGCGCTTGGCCGACAAGTTGAACGTTCTCTATTTGGACACCGGCGCGATGTATCGGGCGCTGGCATACGCGGCGCTGCGCAACCAAACGGATCTGGACAATGAAAACGCGCTGGTGCGGCTGCTGGAATCCCATCGTATTCACGTCGAGTTGGATCGCAACTCGCCGCTCGGATTTCGGATTTATTGCGGCGCCATCGAGCTCACGCAAAAGGAATTGGAGTCGCCCGAAGTCACCGCCGTCGTTTCGACGATCGCTTCGCATCCGCGCGTGCGCGACGCGATGGTTCGCGAGCAGCGCCGCATTGCGTCGCAGGGTCCGGTCGTAATGGCGGGCCGCGATATCGGAACGGTCGTGCTGCCGGACGCTGCG
Organism: Vulcanimicrobiaceae bacterium; assembly: GCA_035938175.1. Taxonomy (GTDB): domain Bacteria; phylum Vulcanimicrobiota; class Vulcanimicrobiia; order Vulcanimicrobiales; family Vulcanimicrobiaceae; genus DASRDE01. The sequence continues at coordinate 31,055 of DASZHD010000027.1, read as the reverse complement.
TACAAAATATTCTTGACTGCGTCCGTCGCTGCGCGCGTGGCGCGACGCCGCGCGCAACTCGAAAACGCGGGCATCGACGTGAACCTGCACGACCTGAAAACGGAGATCGAGGAACGCGATCGGTTAGACGAAAGCCGGCCCGTCGCGCCGCTTCGCCAGGCGGCGGACGCACAGCGAATCGATTCGAGCGATTTGACGGCGGACGAGGTGGTGGGGCGGATTTTTGCGATCGTGCGCCCTTCGATTCCTCAGGGTGCTTCGATACCTCAGCATGACTAGGCTACCTCAGCATGACTAGGCTACCTCAGCATGACTAAAGCGAGCCGCAATGGTTAACGCGCTCTACGACATGGCGAAGTACACGCTGTGGGGCGTGCTGGGAACGGTGTGGCGCATGCGCGTACGGGGCGCGGAAAACGTGCCGAAAACCGGTCCGCTAATCGTTGCGTGCAATCACGTTTCCTATTTAGATCCGCCGGCGCTGGGGACAGCGTGTCCGCGGCGCATCGAATACATGGCGAAAAAGCAGCTCTTCGATATTCCGGTATTGGGCCCGTTGATTTCCGCGTTGGGCGCATATCCCGTCGATCGCGAGGGCTCCGCGGCAGCCGGCATAAAGCGCTCGGTCGAAGTTTTGCGGCGCGGCGGCGCGATCGGCATCTTCCCGGAGGGCACGCGCAATCTGGAGGGCAGCACGCAGGCGCGGGCCGGGGTGGCGCTGCTGGCCTCGCTTGCCCGCGCCCCCGTGGTGCCCGCCCGCATCGTCGGTACCTCCCAAGCGAAACGTCTGCACCGGATTTCGGTGTACTTCGGTCCGCCGATGACCTTGCCGCTCGACCGGAAAGCCACGCGTGAGGAAATGGCGAACTTTACGGAAGAGGTCATGGGCGCGATCCGTGCGCTACCGGAACGATTTGAGCGAACATAACGACGCTTTCGAACAGCACCTTGAAGGGCTAATCCGAGACTATCGCGGCTCGCGTCACGTGTCGGACATGCTGTTCTATCACTTTGGTTACGGTGAATACGGCCCCGCGCGCCGCGGAAAGCGGCTGCGCCCCAGGCTGCTGCTGGCGGTTGCGGAAGCCGAAGGCGCGCGCCTCGACGACGCGCTCGATCCTGCTGCGGCGGTTGAGATTCTGCACAATTATTCGCTGGTTCACGACGACATCGAAGACGGCGACGAATTGCGCCACGGCCGAAAGACGCTTTGGACGGTTTACGGAATTCCGCAAGCTCTGAACGCGGGCGATGCGTTGTGCGCGATCAGTTTTCTCGTTCTGATGAACGCGACCGCGCGGCATTCCGACGAACGCGTGCTGTGCATGGTGCGCGCGCTGCACGAAGCGCATGAAACGATGTGTGACGGACAATCCATGGACCTCGCGTTCGAGCGCGCACCGTCGGTCGACTTGGCCGAATATCACCGCATGATCGGGGCAAAGACCGCGGCGCTATTCGGCGCTTCGTCCGAATTGGGTGCGTTGTGCGCGCCGTGCGATACGGCTGCCGTGCGCCGGTACCGGGAGTTGGGGCGCGCGTTCGGTCTGGCGTTTCAGATACGCGACGACGTGTTGGGCGTCTGGGGCACGCTGGAGACGACCGGAAAGATCCGCTTCAACGACATCGCGCGGCGGAAATGGACGTTCCCGGTTGTTTGGGCACTCGCGGGTCCTCCGTCTCCCGCGCGCTGCCGCATCGAGGACGCTTACCTTGGCAGCCAGGCGCTCGACGAGGCGGACGTCCGAAGCGTGGTCGAAGCGCTCGACGAGGTAGGCGCTAAAGAGGCCGCCCAAGCCGCAATTGCCGAACATCTGGCAGTCGTGGAGCGCCACCCCGTGGCGGGCGTTCGCGACTTTTTGTTGAGTTCGCTGGAGCTGGCGTCCTCGTAGCGGGCGCCCGGGAGAACGTTCGCGTGAGCATGACCAAAGCGGAGATGCAAAGCACGGTCCGCGCGCAGGAGCATTCCGCTGCGCCTGCGGTCTGGGCAGTGTGGCTTCTCGCCGGGGTCGGATTCCTGATTCGCCTGCTGTTCATGGGCAACGAAGGATTCAAGAGCGACGTCAGCACCTTCGAAGCCTGGGCCATGACGCTGGTTCAGCATCCCATCTCGCAGTTCTACAGCTCCACCAGTTTTGCGGATTATCCGCCGGCGTATTTTTATGTGTTGTGGGTAGTCGGCCATCTATTCACGCTGATTTCACCGCATCAGAATTACGACGTTCTGAAATATCTTGTCAAACTTCCCGCGGTGCTGATGGATCTGGTGGACGGCGTACTCTTATACGCAATCGTTCGCCGGTTCGCATCCCAGCGTGTGGCCCTGATCGTTGCCGCGCTGTTCATTCTGAACCCCGCGGTGATTTTTATCTCAGCGGCGTGGGGCCAGGTCGATTCGATTTCCGCGGGGCTCTCTTTACTGGCGATATATTTGCTGCTGCGATCGGAAGAACACGGCAACAACGACATCGTGCTGGCGTGGCTTTCGCTGGCGCTCTCGCTGCTGATCAAGCCGCAGGCCGCGGTGCTGATTCCGCTCTTCGTGGCGTTTGCGTTCGTGCAGCCCGAGGAGCGGCGCAAGAGCCGCGTGCTGGCGACCGGCTACGGTATGCTGGCTGCGATCGCGCTAGCGTTTCTGATCACCGTACCGTTCCATCCGACGCTCAATCCGGCCAATGCATTCGCCTTCCTGTATCAGAAATACGACTTCGGAAAGAACGTGTACGCCTACAACTCCGTGAACGCGTTCAATTTGTGGTCGTGCATGAAATCGTTCTGGCAAGCCGATTCGCAAACGATCGGTCCCTGGCCGCAGTATTTTTGGGGCATTTTGCTGGTCGCGGCGGCAACGGTGCTGATCGTCGTGCGCTACGTCGCCGACCGCACGCAGCGAGGACTGCTCGAGTCGGCGGCATTGCTGACGCTCGCGTTCTATATGCTCTCCACGCGCATGCACGAACGCTACATCTATGACGGCCTGGTCTTTACGATGGCGTGCATTCCGTTCGCGCGCCGCTATCTGTGGGCCGCGGTGATTTTTTCGGTCACGCTCTTCGTCAACTTATGGTATTCGCTGACGTATCTGCACGTGATGACGGTGCAAACCCCGGGCGTGAACGCGGCGGATATGTGGCCGATGGTGACGCATCCGCTCTCGATCTTGAACGTTGCAACGTTTTTCTTCTTGGGCTACGTGTTCTTGGGGCAGTCTGCGGAAGAAGTCAAGACGTCGGGCTTCGCGGGGGAAGCGGCGATTCTGCAAGGCTTGGCGCGCGCGCGCACCTGGTTCAATCCGCGCGAGGGCCTCTCGGCGATGGTGTGGCCGCTGGATTACCTGATGGCCGGGTTCTTCGGCGTCGTGTCGTTCGTCGTTTCCTATGTGAACTATTGGTTGCCGAACGAAAAGATTTTCGACGAAATCTATTTCGCCCGGGCGGCCGAAGAGTACCTTACGAATAAGTACATCTACGAGAACACGCATCCGCCGCTGACGAAACTGATCATCACGCTCTCGACGATGATGTTCGGCGGCATGGCGCACGGCGACAACCCCCACGGCTGGCGCTTTCTCGATGTGGTATTTGGCGCGATCGCAGTCGTCGTGTTGTACGCATTTGCGAAGCGGCTGACGCGATCTACCGTGTTTGCAGCAATCGCGGCGTTGATGTTTACTGCCGACGGCATGCACTTCGTGCAGTCGCGCATCGCAACGCCGGAAGGCATCGTCATCGTCTTTTCGCTGGGTACGCTGTACGCGTTCTACCGGTATTGGATCGCCTCGCTGTCGGTTGATCGCCCGTACGAACCGCACACGCCGCAGCGCGCGGCCATCTGCGCCGCCGGCGGCTTGCTGCTAGGATTTGTGTGCGGATCGCTCGCAGCGTCGCTCTCGCCGGCGCCGCATTCCGTCGCGTCGTTTATCGTTTCGGGCTTGTACTTCTCGTTCGGATGGTATCTCGCGCTGCGGTTATGGGTGCTTCCGCGCTTTATGCGGCCGGAAGGCGAGTTTATTACGTACGCGGACGGATCCCATGCCGTTCGCACCGGCGACGCGTTCGTGTTGAAGACCGCAGACGGCGGAGAGATCGATTCGCAGCGTAAGAATCCGCGCGCCGGGCTCGTGACCCGCGTTACAAAAACCGATCTTACCGCCAAAGACGGCGAGGCAACCGTAACGTACACACGCGAACCCGCGGTGAACTACGCGACGCCGGAGGGCAGTGCAACGTATTCGCCCGGACTGGTCGTCGACGACATGGGGGAGCGGCAAGAAGGCCGCCACGCGACGCTTTGGCTGATCGTCTTTACGCTGCTGCTGGGCGCACTGGTTGCGAGCAAATGGTACGGCGTGATGGCGTACGGCGTGTCCTTCGTCGTCGTCGGCCTGGTCTGGCTGCAGCGCTACCTGCGTGACGGCAAGATCAAACACTGGGGAAATCCGTTCGGCTTCCGGCTGGACGTCGCCGTGTCGGCGATCGTCTTTTTGAGCATGACCGTCTACGTCTGCGCGTGGATTCCGGATTTCTTCCGGCACATCGAGATCAAGAACGTCACCGATTTGGTCTATCGCCAATATACGATGTTCGAATATCACGACACGCTGACGGCAACGCATCCGTATCAGTCGGCGTGGTGGCAGTGGCCGCTGGATCTGCGCCCGATCGCCTATTATTGGAAAGATCTGCGCGTGGGCGCAGCGGCAAATAATCCCGCCGCGTGCTGCGTTTCAGAGGTGATCTCGCTGCCGAATCCGCTGATCATGTGGTTCGGTTTGGTGTGCGTGCCGCTGGTAGCGCTGCTGGCTTGGCGCGAGAAGAACAAGGGCTATGCGTTGCTCGTGCTGGCGTATCTGTTTCAATGGCTTCCGTGGGCGCGCTCTCCGCGCATCACGTTCGCGTATCACTTTTACGTCGACATCCCGCTGATCGTACTGTGCAACGTGATCGTTCTACAGCGCATTTGGAACTGGCAATACACCGAGTCGTGGGCGCGGCTTGCGGCACGTGTCGCCGTCGGCGCGTACTGCGCAGCCGTCGTTCTGGCGTTTATTTGGTTTTATCCCATTCTCGCCGGTACGCCGGTACCGTGGAATTCATGGAACGCGCGCATGTGGCTAGGAAGTCACTGGGTGTAGGAGAAAGGCGGCCCTATGTCCGGTCATTCCAAGTGGCACAACATTCGTCTGAAGAAGGGTAAGGTCGACGCGCAGCGCGGGGCGCTGTTCACCAAACTCAGCAAAGAGATCATCATCGCGGCAAAGTCCGGCAGCGCCGATCCGGAAGCGAACTATCGCTTGAAGATGGCCGTCGAAAAAGCGCGCGAAAACAACATGCCGCAGGACAACATCAAGCGCGCGATCGCGCGCGGCTCCGGCGGCTCGGGCGAAAAAGAGATCGAGGAGATCCGGTACGAAGGCTATGGCCCGCACGCGGTTGCCGTCGTCGTCGATGCGGCAACGGACAATCGAAACCGCACGGCAGGCGAACTGCGGTTTCTGTTCAGCAAGAACGGCGGCACGATGGGCGAGTCGGGCAGTGTGGGCTGGATGTTCGATCCGGTCGGCATTGTCGTGGTCGATCCACAAGGCCGCGGTGAAGATGCGATCACCGAGGCTGCGCTCGTAAACGGCGTGCTGGATTTGGAATACGGCGAGCCCACCGAGATCTACACCGAACCGGCCATGCTGGCCGAAGCGCGCGACGCGCTGCGCGATGCAGGTTTGAAAATCTCCGATGTGTATTTGGGCGTGCGCGCGAAACAGAAAGTGTCGCTGCAGGGCGACGAGTTGACGGCGGCGCTCAACTTCCTGGAAGCGCTCGACGAACACGAAGACGTGCAGCGCGTGTTTTCGAATTTGGAAGTCAGCGAGGCGGCGCTGCAAGCTCTTGCGTAGAACGGCATCCACGCCGCGCGAAGTGCGCGAGGCGGGCGAAAGTTCCAGACCCGTCATCGAGCGATATCTGCCGCGCGATTGGGTCTTTCCCATCGTTTTTGCCACGTTCGTAGGCGTGCTCGTGTGGTTCGGTCACGCGATTCAGCAGTTTCTGCTGCCCGGGCCCAATACGATAACCGTTCCCTCGTTCATCGGCATGGCGCAACCGGACGCCGTAAACGAAATTGCGCGCATGAATCTGAAATCGTCGATCGCGGGGCACGCCAGCAGCGGGCAATATCCCAGAGGCGTCATCCTGAGCCAGGAGCCGCAATCCGGGATGCGCGTGCGCGCAGGCCGTCAGATTTCGCTCGTGATCAGCGACGGCATGCAAACGATCCTGATGCCCGACGTGCGTTATCAGTCGGTACGCGATGCGAAACTCGATCTCTCGCATTCGCGTTTGCAGGTTACGAAGACCGAGTACGTTCGCAACGACGATATTCCGCCGGATCACGTGATCTCGCAGAATCCCGAGCCGGGCGTGAGTGTGACGGAAGGTACGAACGTGTCGTTGCTCGTGAGCAAGGGCGGCATAACGTCGATCAAGTTGCCGAACTTCACGGGCATGACGATCGACGAAGCGCGCGGTTTGGCGACCGCGGAGCATATCAAAATCGGGCAAGTCGTATGGACGCCGCTCGGCAAAGACGGTCCGCAGCATGGCGAAGTCGTGCGTCAAAAACCGGACGCGGGAACGGTTATCGGACCGTATGACGTCGTGAACTTCGACGTGAGCGCGGGGCCGAACGAGTCCGGCTACATCTTGCACCAGACGCATATCTTGGCTGCGGTCCCGCCGGCGGAGAATGGGCAGAATCAGGCGCTGCACGTGCGCTTCTCGGTGAGCGATGCAACCGGAAGCTACGATCTGTACGACGGCTACGCGCAGCCCGGGCAGAAGTTCGATTTCAATGTAACCACCGTCGGTACGTCGGCCATCTACTTCTTCGTGAACGATACGCTGCTGGGCGAAACGAAAGTGGGACAAGAACCATCCAACGCATACGGCGGCCCCAGCGCAAAACACCCGCGCGACGAGCCGACGGTGACGCCGTGAGCCGAGCGGTCACGAAGATTGCCCCGTCGATTCTTTCGGCGGACTTTTCGTGTCTAGTCGACGAGATCGCGGCCGTCGAACGCGGCGGCGCGTCGTATCTGCATGTGGACGTGATGGACGGACGCTTCGTACCGAACCTGACGTGGGGACCGAAGGTCGTCGCCGATTTGCGCAAACATTCACAGTTGACGTTCGATTGCCATCTGATGATCGTAGAGCCGGAGAACTACGTTGATGCGTTTCGAAAAGCCGGCGCCGACGTCATTACGTTTCATTTAGAAGCGACCTGCCATGCGCAGCGCCTGCTGACGCACATCCGATCGATCGGTGCGAAAGCCGGTATCTCGATCTGTCCGCAAACCCCGGTAGCGATGCTCGAAGATTTGATCGACGATATCGACCTGGTGCTCGTGATGAGCGTGAATCCCGGATTCGGCGGCCAGAAATTCATCCCGCGCAGCATCGAAAAGATCCGGCGGATGCGCGCGCTGCTGGATAGCGCGGGCTCCTCCGCGGAGCTCGAGGTCGACGGCGGCATCACGCTACAGAACGCGCGCGACGTCGTGGAAGCGGGCGCGTCGGTTTTGGTTGCGGGATCGGCAATCTTTGATTCGGGCGATAGTACTGCGGCAGTGAAAGCAATGCGCGAGGCCGTAGACGGAGTGCCGGCTCGCTGAAAAGCGTCCCCCGTTCGGAAGACGAGCTCGTTGCGCGCCTGCGGGACTTGATCCAATCGCATCCGGGAAACGCTCGCCTGCGCAACCGCATCGGTGACGACGCGGCCGTATGGCAACCGTCCCGCTCGCACCGCAGCGTGATAACGACGGATGTTCTGATCGAAGGCCGGCATTTTCGTCGCGATACCATGACGTTGCGCGACATCGGCTGGCGCGCGATGGCCAGCAATTTGAGCGATCTCGCGGCAATGTCGGCGCGGCCCGTGCTTGCAACCGTCGCTCTAACGGTGCCCGAAACGCTGGGGCTTGAAGAGATTTTAGAGTTGTACGAAGGAATGCTGGCGCTTGCAGGGCGGCACCGGTGTGTGATTGCCGGCGGTGATACGTCGCTCGGAGAGACGCTGTCGTTGGCGATCACCGCAATCGGCGAGGCACGGCCCGCTCACGTAAAAGGTCGCGGCGGAGCGCGTCCGGGCGACGTCGCGGCGGTCACCGGGCGGCTGGGCGCGAGCCGTGCAGGGCTGTTGATCTCCGGTGACCCAGGTTTGGTTTCCGGCGATCTTCGCGACGAGGCACTCGCCGCGCACCGCACGCCGCAGCCGCGCATAGAAGAAGGGCGCTGGCTTGGCGCGAGCAACTACGTGCGCGCGATGATGGACGTTTCGGACGGGCTGTCGACGGATCTGACGCGGATGTGCGCAGCATCGTGCTGCGGCGCGACCGTATCCGCGGCGAACGTTCCGGTCGCGAGCAGCGCATCGGCGCTGGCCGGCTTGCGCGGCGAGGCTGCCGTCGACTTTGCACTGGCGGGCGGTGAAGATTTCGAATTGCTGGCGGCAATCGACGCGCGAGCGTTCAACCATCTGTCCAACCGCTTTCAGAAGCGATTTGGCCGCCCGTTGTTTGCCGTGGGGCGCTTTACCGAGGGAAGCGGTCTGCGCTTGCGTAATGGCGAGTTCGAAAAACCGCTCGAACCGCTGGGATACGATCACTTCACGGCATGAATAGCGACGTACAAAACTATCCGCTGGTGGGATCCATTCAGAATAGCGTGGGAATGGGATTCATCGGCAATCAGGCCGTGTATGCGATTGCAAACTCGCTGGGAGCGCGCGTCATTCACGCGCCCACGAGTCATGCTAGCGCGCATACCGGGCTCGAGGGGCGTGCGCGCTACACGCCGGATCCTGCGCTATTCCGCAAAGACGTCGCGTTCTTGGTAAGCCGCCGTCCCGCCGTATTGATCGTCGGTTACGTCCCCGGACCCAATTTTGCGGATGTCATCGCAAATCAGCTGCAGGAATACAAAGGCGTCGTTCTGCTGGATCCCGTGATCGGTGATTACCAAAAAGGCTTGTACGTAACGTCTGAAACGGCGCGCGCGATTCGGGATTATCTCGTTCCCGTAGCGCAAATCATCACGCCCAACCGGTTCGAAGCGGAAGTGCTGCTCGGGCTTGGCGGCGGTGAAGAGACGACCGAATACGCCTTTTTGAACGGGCTTTACGACTTGGGTCCGAAGGCCGTGGCGATTACGTCGTTTGCAAAAGATCTGGAGAAGCGGCGCCTGTCGCTGTTGTTTACGAACGGCTACGCGTACTACCGGATCAACGCCCCGTATTATGCGACGTTCCCCGCGCATGGATCGGGAGATACGTTCGCGGGCGCGCTCGGCGTGCTGGTCGCACTGGGCGGCTCGCCGCTGGCAGGCGCGCTACTGGCGACGGTACTTTGTGCGCGTGCGGTTGCGAATAGTACGGCGTATGGCGGCGGGACGGTCGATCCCGTGTCCGCATTGGAAAAATGGAAACCGCAGGGCTACCAGATGGACGACGATCGTGCGATACAATTCGCGGCGCGATCGAACGTGGACATTGAAATCGTGAAGCCGGGTGCAGAGGACAACGCCCGGTTGAAATTCGCTCCGCCCAAGAACCGGATTACGTACGGATAGAGGCGTGCGTGAGCGATGTTTAGTCCGCTGAAGATCGAGATCGGCGCGATCGGCAAAGAGCCTCGGCTGCACGTTGAGGTTTTGGACTACGCACATCCGGAACGCGCGGAGCCTGCGAACCTCGACTTGATGCAGTGCCGCGTAACGGCGCACGCGCAGCCCGTGGAAGCGACGTTCGAAATTTCGATCGGCGTTTGGGAACTGCTCGAAGTTCGCGAGTATTTGCAGAAGATTTCGACCGGCAACGGGCCTTCGGAGAGCTTCGCTTTGGCGGGCGGGCTATTGACGCTGAGTTTTGCGCCGTCGCGTCGCGGACCGGTGCTTTGCGCAGTGCTTTTGAAGACGATCGACGCATCGCACGTGCGGCTCGAGTTCTTGATTACGCTCGAGCCGGCCGATATTTCGCGGATACTTTTCGATATGGGGCGATTGGCGATGGTGGGGTAGCCATTGTCATGAGGAATCGCACAGCGCACTTCTTGTCATGGTGAGGAATCGAACCACCCTGAGGAATCGAAGGGTAATGCTGAACGCCGCGCCCATGAGCCAAAGGTCCCGTCAAAAATACGGCTTCTTCGCGGCGCGTCGCGCTTCGAGCCTCGGCCTTACGTCGGCTACCTTTCGATACTTGACTCATTCGGAACGCAAATCTAGAATGGGCTAATCCGTACAACCCAGCGTTCAGAAAGGGTGTCAGAATGCGTAGGGCTCATTACGTATTTTGCCTAGCGGCGGCCTTGGTTTACCCATGGGCGTATCCGTGTAACGCCGCATCGCCGGCGCCGCCGGCCGTACAGCCGCCTCCGGTTCTTTATTTGGTCAGCGCGGACACATCGGCTGCCACTAACAGCCAAAGCACGATAGTCGACTATGTGTATACGAGCGCTGCGGAAGTCGCAAATTCGTACAAAATAAGCGCCATAAAGCTTACATCCGCCTTTGATCCAACTGCACCAGAAAAACTCTGCTCGGACCCGAATACGAAATCGGTCGTGCGGTCGCAGGACATGCTCCTTGTTTTCTCGGTGGCACGCGCGGATCAAGCAAGTAACAAATATACGGGTGCCGATTCGGAACAAGTCGGACTAAGTTTCACGCGCGTGATATGTCCCGTGCCGGCGGGCAGCTCCGAGCGTTCCACTGTCCCCAGTGGGGCTGTGTCGAACTACTGGGGGCCTACTACGAGGGGTACCTACTCCGACGTCTACTTGTATAATCCAATTGCTGGAATTGCCGCAATCGCTGCTTTATTGACGTCGCCGTGGGTGAACAAATACCGGCTTTGGCTCACTATTCCGGCGACCGTGCTTGATTCGTTCAAACACGAACAAGCAGCGTTGCAGGGAGCCGTGTATTGTGCGACGGCCGATGCGCTTATCGAGGGCCTTCATGATGGCGGATTGATTACGCTGAAGGCCGACGCGAACGGACACGATCTCGACGCTTATCGCCTGGACTCCGTGAACCAAAAGCAGGTCCGAGTCCCTGGAGTGAATCGATGCAAGCAGCAGCAACCGGTTAGGCCATCTCTCGCTGATGAAACGCCGACTCCGTATTCACCGTAATTACTCGCGCTAAAAGTAACCGCCGGTTCCTACAAAACCTCCCGCGGCATCAACGCCGCGCGAATGCCGTTGAGCGTTTCGAGAACTTCACGCTGCATCGCCAGCAACGCGGAGAGCGTCCCGTCCTGCTTCGCGTGCAAAACGTCGAGCGCCGCGCCGACGGATCGCGCCAATTGAGCGATCGCGTCGAACTCGTCGGGGGCGTACGCCTCGCCGCCACGCTTTAATCCGCAGACCAGAACGCCGATCAAATCGCCCCGGGAACTCATGGGAAAACCATACTCGCCTTTGAGTGCGGTCTGATATTTTCGAAGCTCAACAGGCCGGTGGAAAGTGCGCAGTGCGACGAGTGCTTCATCGTCGCGGTCAAGACGCGGATCGTCTGCAAGGACGATATCGACGCCCGTCGCGCCGGCGTGATCTTCAACTTCGGCGATGGCGCGTTGCACCAGCACGACCGGATTGGAAATGAAAGCAGCTTCCTGAGCGAAATCGCGCAGCGCCTGTTCGTCTTCATAGCGTTTGCGGAAGAAGACCTGATCGACGAGGTGATCGACTCGCGAATGAATCGCGCGAATTGAAAATCCCAGCACTAGCGCCAACGTAACGTTGACTACGACGCCGGTGAGGTGGCTGACGTCGCGGATCCACTCGCTTAGCGCCCACTCCACGACGAAGAACGTCCCGACGATGATCACCGAAAGCGCCGTAAACACCGCTGCGCGGTTAAGGGCAAATCCGATGTCCAAGAGCCTGCGGTTTAGCAATGCGTAGCTCAGTCCGATCGGCGCCAAGAAGACGCCGGTGTTGCCGATTACGACGTATGCGACGTACGCGTTGTACGTCGGAGCGATTTCCTCGCCGACGGTCGCCACGATTTGACACACGAAAAGGATTGTAACCGACCATGTTGCCCACGCAACGAGTTGACGCTCCGCTCCCTGCGCTGCCGCGATCGCCATGAACCCACAAACGAGTGCCGCCACATAGGCTGCGTTTTGCGGCATCGTCCAGACCGGCTTGTAAAACAGGCCGACGGGATCGATCCAGAGGAACGTGATACCGACGGCAATGCCGATACCGATTACCAGCGCCGCCCCGGCGAAGACGTACGTCGTTACTTCTGCGACGGCACGCGCTCGCGAGAGTGGTTGCGCGATGCTGCACGCGAACAGGGCAAACAGCGGAATGGGCAGCACGTAGGCGACCTGCGAGACGAGCTCCAGCACCGCCATCGCGCCGGGCCAGGGCAGCAGAATGTTCTGCGGCGATGAATTTTCGCCGATGACGAACATCGAAAGCATCAATGACAGAACGCGCGCATGCCGGCGATCGCACCGGCGCCACGCAATCAGCGCGGCGTAGATGCACATCAGGAACAGGCCGATGTCGTACGTGCGCGTCGAGTAGAAGAAGACGCGCGCCGCGTGCGATTTCCGTTCGCGCGAGGTAACTGGAACGACGGTCGTCTGCACGGTCTTGCCGTTACGCTGCAAATATAATTGGAGCGGAACGCCGGCTACGGGCTGCTGCAGAATGCCAATCCGTTCCATGAAGCCATAGCGGCGAAGATCGATCGTATCGCCCGGCTCCAGGCCGGCTTTTTTAGCCGGGCCGCGGGAGTCGACTGAGGCAACGCGCACTTGGAAGGGCCCATCGCCCGCTGCGAACGTGCATCCCCACACTCCTAGGATGCGAGGCGTACCGCCGTACTCAAGAAAACTCGCAATCGTCAACAAAGCGCCGGCAATCGCGGCAACCAGCAGCCACGCGCGACACGCGTTTGTAGACATGCACGGGCCCTTCGATGGCGGCGGGCGGGAGCCCCTCGGCCGGCCCACGTCATGCTGAGGTATCGAAGCACCCTGAGGAATCGAAGGGCCATATCGCCGACCCTTCGATACTTCAGGGTCCTTCGACCCTTCGATGCCTCAGGGTGCTTCGATACCTCAGCATGACAACGCGCGATACCTCAGCATGACAACGCGTGCCGCAAAGCAGCGCGCGCAAGAAGCCGCGTGGAATCGAGCGTCGGCAGCGGCGAGTTTGCATCGTTCATGATGAGCGGTAGCTCGGTGCAGCCAAGAACGGCGGCGTCGCAGCCCTCCTGCGCTAAGCGTTGGATCGCACCGGCGATGTACGCCGCCGCCTCCGGCTTGAAAACGCCGTACACCAGCTCGTCCATGATAATACGATGTATCTCTTCGCGGTCATCGCTACACGGCCGAGCGAATTCAATACCGCGTTCGTTCAAGCTCTGCGGATACACGTCGCTTTGTACAAGCCAACGGGTTCCAAGAATTCCGATACGCCGGAATCCCCGACGCACGGCTTCATCGGCAACGACTTCGGCGATGTGCAGCCACGGCCGCGGGGAGCGCGGCAACACGAAGGGCAGGGCTTGGTGAATCGTGTTATCCGGACAAATCAGAAAGTCGGCGCCGATATTACTAAGTTTGACCGCCGACTGTAGCATCAATTCGCCCACGGCCTGCCAATCGCCGCGATCGCTCGGCGCAATGTAGTCGGCGAACGACGGCGTGTGCATCGACACTTCAGGATGCGCGTGCGGTCCCATTAACGCCGAACCTTCTTCACAAATGGTGCGGTAGCACAACGACGCGCCCTCCGCAGAACATGCAACGATTCCAATATGAGCAGCCATCGTCATCATAGTTTTGCGGACAAGCGGCATTTCCGGCTTCGCGCCGAAGCGCCGCGCTATGAACGAGACGGACCGCTGGTTGACGTTCGATTGTTTCGGCACGCTGGTGAGCTGGCAGCGCGGCTTTCCGTCGATTCTGCAGAAAGTCGCTGGTCCGCGCGCTCGCGAACTCGCGGATGCGTATCACCGTTACGAGAACCAAGTGGAAGCCGGGGAGTACCGTCCCTATAAGGGCATACTCCGTACTACCCTTCGGCTGGCCGCGCAATCGATCGATCTTGCGCTGGAGGAACGCGATTACGACATTCTTTCGCGCGAGTGGGACCGGCAGCCGGTTTGGGAAGATGTCGGCCCCGCGCTGCGCGAGGTCCGGCAGGCGGGCTGGAAGGTCGCCGCCTTAACGAATTGCGATAACGATCTGTTTGAACGCACCAAAGCCACGCTGCCGTTTTCGTTCGACGCGGTTATCACGGCCGAAGACGTGCGCAGCTATAAGCCCGCGCCCGCACATTTCTTGCGTTTCCGCGAGCGCGGCATCGCGGAAAACCGCTGGGTGCACGTCGCTTGCAGTTACTTCCACGACATCGCACCGGCGCACGAACTCGGCATCCGGAGCGTCTGGATCGATCGCGATCGAACCGGCGAAGATCCCGCCGCAGCCCGGGCGGTTCAGCGGGACCTGCGCGGGCTAGCCGCTACCGTAGGCCGGATATCGGGCGAATTGTAGCGCAAGATCGCGATAGCGCTCGCCCGCCCGCCGGCCTTATGCTTGTAACATGATTGCAATCGGCGAGACGCTCGTTCGCGTCAAAGGTGTCTCCAGCGACGTCGCTCGACGCGTTCGCGACACGATGCGTGATGACTTCGGAAACCGGTTGCGCGTTCGAACCGTGGATTCGACCGCGCCGTGCCGGCATTGCTTGCGGATCGCGCCGCCGGGAAGCCGGATGATTTTATTCGCGTACCGGCCGTTTCCGCAAGACTTTGGACCGTATGCCGAAACCGGGCCGATCTTTATTCACGCCGATGCGTGCGAGCAGTATCGAGACGTTACGGCGTTGCCTCCCGGCTATCGGCCGCGCGAATTGGTGGTTCGTGCCTACGACGCAGCAGGCGAGATTGCAGACAGCGTCATCGTGCGCGCGACCGATGCGCTCCGGCAAGCGGCAGCGTTCTACGCGCAAGCGGACATCGCGTTCGTTCACGCGCGGCATCCCGCATACGGCTGTTTTGCTTTCGAAATCGAACGCTAGACCGGACCGCGTCCGTTAAGGCACGGCCGGCGCGCGGCCGCCTAAACGCCGCACCGAACGTACGCGCACGCGTCGATTCTCGACCGCTAGCCCGCGCCGCCATGCCTCCAATAGGTCCGCCGAGGTAAAGACCCCGCACCACGTACCGGATTCGTCGTACACCGCGATGCTCTGGCTTCGCGCGGTGGACATGATCGTCAGCGCGGCGTTAACCCGGTCATTGGCCTGGACACTCGCGGGCTTGTGCGCGATCGCGCCCAGAGTGCGCGTTTCTTCGGGCTCGACGTTGCCGCGTCGAAGGATCTCGGAGTACGAAACGAACCCGGCCAGCGAACCATCGGCGTTGACGATGGGGTATTCTTGATAATGCAAGTGCGGATCCAAGTGTACGAGCCGCTGCGTTACCTGAGCGATCGTCGCATTTGCATCCAACGTCACTAGACGATCGCGCGCTATCATCACGTCCGTAACAGGAATGAGTTCCAGCGGATGAACGGAGTACTCACGCGCAACGTGCATGCCGCGACGGGCGAGTTTTTCCGTCAAAATCGATCGCGGCACGAATATGACGGTAAATGCCGTAGCGGTAACGCATCCGATGAACACCGCCGGCAGCAGGCCCCATGTATGCGTGGTCTCCAACGCAAATAATGTGGCCATGAACGGAGCGCGCATCGTTCCGCCCATGATTGCGGCCATGCCGACTACGGACCACACCATGGAGTCGTGTCCGGGAATCGCAACGGCCAGCAGCGATCCCATCGCACCGCCAATCATCAGCAGCGGTGCCAGGACGCCGCCCGACGTACCCGAGCTCAGCGCCGCAATCCAAATGACGATCTTCACGGTGATGATTCCGGCAATTACGCCGATCGCCAGCTGACCGTTGAGCATTCCATCGATCGTTGCGTAGCCAACGCCGAGGGCTTGCGGCACGAACCATCCGCCGATCCCCACGATAACGCCCCCGATGGCCGGCCACCACATCCAGTGCAACGGCAACCGTTCGTAGGCGTCTTCGGCCGCATACACCAACCGCGTCATGATCGCGGAAACGATGCCGCCGCCCAAGCCGACAATCGCGGCCCAGCCGAACGCGCCCGCGTGAATCGAATGCGGGTGCGCGACGAGAAACGGCGGGTTTGGACCGATGAGCGTGTTGCGAAACTGGTCGGCGACGAACGATGCAACGGCTACCGGAATAAAACTGCGCGGCTTCCATTCAAAGAGCAGTAACTCGACCGCAATAAGCACGCTGGCAATCGGGGCGGCAAACGTTGCGGACATGCCGGCCGCCGCGCCGCAGACCAGCAGCGTGCGCCGCTCGATGGACGTCAAGCGAATGAATTGTGCGAAGAGCGATCCGATCGCGCCCCCGCTCATGATGATTGGGCCCTCAGCGCCGAACGGGCCGCCCGAGCCGATCGTAATCGCCGAAGCGATAGGCTTGAGGTATGCGACGCGTGCTTGCACGATGCTGTCGCGCTGCAGAATTGCCTGAATTGCTTCGGGAATTCCGTGACCGCGGATCTTTTCGCTTCCATACCGTGCGATCAGTCCTACCGCAATTCCGCCGGCCACGGGGATCAGGATCGCCCATGGGCCGGTTCGGTGCGGATCGGGTTGCACGAGCGCCGCCGCAAAGCGATGAAAGTACAGCACGTTGGTTATCACGCCGATCAACCAAAGGAGTGCCTTTGTAACGCACGCGGACACCAGTCCCAAAAGAACGGCGAATGCGCTCATGCGCAGCAGCGAGCGCGGATTGGTCGTAAAATCGCCGAGGTTCGCACGCTTGGAAACGTTCATCGCCGCCGAATCATAACGAAAGCCGCAGCGCGGGTGCAACTGTTTCTTTCGGCAGCGCACGTAAATGTTGACGAAAGTCAACGTCGCACCACGTTACAACTGCTGCCGGCTCGTCCGGTAATACACCCGCGGTTTTACCGCCGGCGGCTGCAGGTTCTAGACGCGGTGCAAATGCTCGATCCGATTCTGCACAGACAAGGCTGCGGGCAGGCGGCCGCACGAGCGCCTAGGCCGTTTCGATTTTCACCGCGGTGGCAAATGTGCGTACGGAGGTTCGCTTATGTTCAACGAAGTCGAAAATTTGGTGCAGCGCGTCACCACCGGCGAAATCGATCCGGGCGCGGTATCGCAAGCCGCCGGAGACCACGTGTCTTCGATCCCCAGCGAGCAGCTCGGCGAGCATCTGCAGACGGCCGTGCAGAACGCAAACAACAGCGGTCAGACGGATATCGCGCAGCAGCTCGTGGGCTTGCTGCAGCAGCACGAAACCGGCGGCCAGGGATTGCAGCAGCAAGTGGCGTCGCTGATTTCAAGCAACCCACAGATACTGCAGTATTTTGAACCCGAGTTCGTCAGGAATATCTTGGCGAAGGTGTGACCTGCGTCAGCGCTGCTGCAGGATCAGTTCGCTCGGCGTGCTGACGCGGCCGTTTGATAGCACGACCACCGCCTGAACGTCTACCGTTTTGTGCGGTCCGACGCTGAGCGCGAGCGGCGCGGAATACACCCGAGACTTTGCCGAGGGTGCGCTGCCGTCGAGTGTGTAGTGAATGCTGCTGCCCGGGATCGCGCTGCCGATCGCGATCGTCGCGTCCGAACCGTCCGTGTAGGCCTGAACGGTGCGAATGCTCGACGAGACGTTTGCGAACGACAGGTGCGGTGCGTCGACCGAAAACTCGGGATTCGGAATGCGGAAATTGTAGCCGTGCTCTGCGAGCCACACGTATTGTGCGCCGCTGCGCTGTTGAAACGACGTCCAATTCTTCCGCGGCTCCGGTGTCCAGCCGATCTCGCTGAGCGCGAGCATGCGCGGCAACAGCATGTAGAACAGGTAATCCGGCGTGGCGATGTACTCGGTCCAAATGTTGCCCTGGACGCCGATGATATGCGCGCCTTGGGCGGGCGTGAGGACGTGCGGCACGGGACTGTACGCGTACACCATCTGCGGCGTCGATAGGTTGCCGATCGCCTCCGGTTCGTCGTTCGGATCGCCCTGATAGGCGTCGAAATACAGCGGCCCATCCGGTGACATGATGACGTCGTTGCCGCGTCGAGCCGCGCGAATTCCGCCGGCTTCACCGCGCCACGACATGACCGTTGCGGTGCGCGTTACTCCGCCGTCCAGAATCTCGTCCCACCCGACCATCCGGCGTCCGCGGCTCTTCAAAAACGTCTCGATTCGCCGATCGAAATACCCCTGCACCTGATCGTACGTCTTTAAGTGCTCGCGCTTCATCAGCGCATGCACGATCGCGCTGTCGTGCCATTCGTCTTTCGGCGTTTCGTCGCCGCCGACGTGCACGTACTTTCCGGGAAACAGCGCGATGACTTCATCCAGCACGTTTTCCAAGAACGTGAACGTCGCGTCGGAAGGACAGTAGATGTCGGTGCTGACACCCCACGTTTCGCGAACCTGGAACGGCCCCTTCGTGCACGCAAGCTGCGGATACGCAGCGACGGCAGCAGAGGAGTGGCCGGGCATCTCGATTTCGGGAACGATCGTCACGTAGCGTTTCGCCGCGTACGCCACGACCTCGCGAATCTGCTGCTGCGTATAATAGCCGCAATACCGCTTCGTGTCGATCGTCGTTGCATCTTGATCGATCTCGGTTCCGGCGCGGCAACTGCCGACGGACGTCAGGCGCGGATAGCGGTTGATTCTTATGCGCCAGCCTTGATCGTCGGTCAGATGCCAATGGAACGTATTCAGCTTGTAATGCGAGGCGACGTCGATGTACCGCTCGACGATCGGTACGGGGTAGAAATGCCGGCTAACGTCCAGCATGACGCCGCGCCAGCGCAGCGCAGGTGAATCGGTGACGGTGACCGCGTCAACCGTCGTGCCTTGCGGCAGCAGCTGCTCCAGCGTCTGCAAGCCGTAGTAGAGACCGGGTCCGCCGTTTGCGCCTATCGATATTCCGCCGCTCTCGACCCGCAACCGGTATCCCTCCGCTCCCAGCGCGGGATCGCCGGCGCGCGCATCGAGCACGATCGCATCCGGCGGCTGCGCAGTCGAAATACTCGCCGTGATGCCGCGCGTGCGAAGAAAGTTCTGCAGAAACGTTGCGACGTTACGTTCGTCCGGCGATACGGCGTGTATCGTTACGGTGTGCGGAATCGTGAAAGAGCCGGTGCCGGGCTCCATCGTGCGCGGCAAGGGCACCACGGCCGTAACGGCCAGCAGCAGAGCAGAAAGCATGGCGCATCATTGGTCGCGGCGGTCGCCGTCCCTTTCGTAGAAAGCGGACATGTCTGCCGCAAGTGCTCGCGCCGGCGCGTAATCCGATTCTGACAGATGCGCGATGACGCTATGGCGGTCCTCGATGCTTCGATTCTGGCTAAACTTGAATTGCGCTTGGACGCGTTCGACCGTTACCTCGATCCCCACGATCGCCGGCAGCATCCGATCGATGGCGGCCGGATCGGCGGCGTCGAAGCTCCACCCTTCCGGGCCTTCGTGTCGCGCAACGAGTCTTTCGAGGATTTGCAGCGTCGTGGCACGATCGGCAAGCCTCGCCGTGCCGTAACAATGGACGGCCGAGTAATTCCACGTTGGAACGGTTTTCTGCGGTTGGGCGTACCAGGCGGCGGACACGTGCGCGTGCGGTCCATGAAAAATCGCGAGTACGGTTCCGGCTTGGACACCTTGCCACTGCGGATTGGCGCGAGCGACGTGCGTACCGAGCACCAACGGCTCGCCCCCCGAGAGCGGGACGAACGGCACGTGCGTTGCGAACGGCAGTCCTTCAACCTGCGATACGAGTATTCCAAACGGTTCTCGCCGGATGAAGTCCAAGATTCGTTCGCGATCTTCTACGGAAAAGTGCGCCGGAACATACATGCCGTCCCCGTTCTACGCCGCGAGGGCGAATCCACGTTTGAGGCCGGGCGGTGAAACAGGGGAGTGGCGCCCCGAGTAGTATCGCACCGGAGGAGGAGCAACGCACAATGACCACGACCCGCTCTATAAAGAATATCTTCATCGTCTGCGCGCTCGCGATCGCCATGGCGGCCGGCGCTATGCGCCCGGCTAACGCGTTTCTAGACAAGACACGCTTTGTTACGGACCTCGGAGTTGCGTATTTCTGTTTTCATCACTGGGTATGGAAGCCGTACCAGCAAGGCGCTTTTAGCGAAGGCGCGCCGCACCGCACCGCCGCGGTCGTAAAAGCCGGTGCGGCACTGCTCTTTGCGTGGAACCGCGTGCATGCCGCCGAGAATATCGCGCGGACCAGTAAAGACCCGCTTCTGCAGAAGTTGAACGGTGCCGTCGGCGGCCTGGCAACCTCATTCAGCGCCATCGGAAGCAAGTTGAAATCGGGCCATTTCGATCCGAACGACATTACGTCGCTGCACGATCAGACCGGTTCGGTGGCGTCCGATGCTGCGGCCGGCGGTGCAACGATCAAAGACGTGCCGGTGACGGTACCCGGAACGTAATCACTCGCTAATCATCACAAACGAGCTCGCTACCGTATAACGCGGTACGAGCTCGTTTTTATTTCAACGTGAGAACGTACGCCGCTACGTCGTGGAGATCGCCCGACGACATCTTCCAGTGCGGCATTACGCGGTTGAGCGGTTGTCCCGTGTTGTCTACGCCGGTGGAAATCGCGCGTTCGAGCAACTGAAGGTTGTACGGCGGCTTTTGATCGGTAACGAGCGCGGTGTGACGCAAGTCCGCGCTGACGGCATGGTCGGCGATGTGCTGGCCGCCCGCGCCGTTCGTCCCGTGGCACGCGGCACACGACGAGCGAAGCGGATGCGTGGCGGCAACCAGCGGATGACCTGCCCAATCCTTGCCGGTTTGAAAAATCTCGCGGCCGTTTGCGAGCGAGCTGTACGATGTGGGCGCGGCGCCGGACGGCGCGGTCGACGAGTTTGCGGTACTCGAGTTCGAATGGGAGGCGCTTTGACCGCCGCACGCGGCCAACAGGAATGCAGCTATCGCAATCGCAGTTCGATTCATGCGCCTATAGTACCACCACCACCGGGCGCCCTACCGTGAGAGCTCATTGCGTCGAAAGCGGGCCGAGCGCCTTTCTTCTCCAGCGCCGCCGCCAAATCGTCGGGAACGTCGACGGTACGAGGCAACGCGTCTTCAATAAGAATTACCGGCACGCGGTCTCCCGCGCGAACGCCGGCCGCTTTGCGAACTTCGGCGTTTACAGGGATCATGTGGCACCCGCCCATCGGCGAAAGCGAACTGCGATACGGGTGTCCCGCGAGCGTTACGACGACCGGTACACGCCCTTTGCTTCCGAACCAGCTCAATACGTCGCTGCTGTCGACGCGGATGCCGCAGGCCTCACTATCCGGCGCCTTTTCGACGGTCGCGTCAAATGTGAAGTTCTTCCCCATGGCTAGGACGCTTTAACCACGGAAGGGCTCTTGCCTTTACGACAGCTTGTTGTATGCTTAAGGCACGATGGAAAAGGGTGAACGGATAGAGCTCCGGTTCGAAGAGGATGCCGCGCCGATCCCTGTCCGGTTTGTCGTCGAGGACACGGACGGATGGGTGGGCGTGACGACCGAGCTCGAATATGAGTCGGCGTGCCTGCGCGGCGTGGACCCGGAGCCGTTGCTAAAGGTGCCGCCCAGCCAGATCGTCAGCGCGCAGCACTAAAAGCGAAAATCCGATAGCGTCAGCGTAGCGTCGGCGCTATAGCCCTTGAACCTGGCCCGGACGTCGTCACGAGTGTGGAGTTGGTACGTCCGCACGCGCTCGTAGTGCGGCATGATGTTCAGCGTGCTTCCGTCCGAATACGACCAAAGCACGTCAGTCAGCAGGCCCGATTTGTCGTCGACGCTGAGCGTTATCGTGCGTACGCGCGCATCGGGTGCAATTCGCTCGGCAAGAAATTGCGTGCTCGTGCCGTCGTCCCCACCCGTCGTAACGCGGTAGTTTGCCAGAAGGTCCGATTTCGTCGGCAAGTTCGTCGTCATTTCGCGAAACCGGCTTAGCGGACCCGTGGCGTTGTCGAATACCACCCGTTGTTCGGGGCGCGTATAGAATGCGGTGCCCGTGAACGTTTTGCGCGCCGGGATGAAACTGTGGACCTCCACTTCCATCCGTACCGATGCGGTGTAATTTTTGAGCGACGGGTTGGGATCGAGGGCTTTGTCGAGTAATGCCATAGAGCCGGTCGACAACGCGACGATCGCCGCCGCCACTACGGCTAAAATTTTACGCCGCCGGTTGAAGCGAGCCGCTCTTCGATTTCGAGTGCTGCTTGCGTGACGATGGAAAGCATGTTCGGGACGATCAGCTTGCAGTCTGCCGTTACGTCCAGCACTCCGACGATCTCTTGCGAACCCGGCTGCCGAATTGGAGCGCCGGTGCACGTGAGGTCCGAACCGGCCTGAGAAAAATTCTCGGCACCCAGAAGCTGAAGCGGCCGCCCGTCGACGAGCACCGTTCCGACGGCGTTTGTGCCCGCAGAACATTCGCGCAGGTCGGTTCCCGGAGCGAAATCGATACGGGACAACCGGCGCAAGATCTCGCGATCGCCGGAAAGATACAGAATGCACGCCTCCGCGTCCGTGAGTACGATTGCGTAACCCGAGTCGCGGAGCGTGCTTTGCAGCGATGCGATCGTCGGCGAGGCGGCGTCGAGCAAAAACCGCGCCGCGTAACGTCTGGACGCCAACTGCTCGTCGTTCTCGGCGAGCAATAACGCGCGCTGACGCAAGGGGGATGCCCCGCTGCGCAGGCTCCGCTGCCACGAATTCAGGATGCGCGGGCGCACCATCGTGACGGCACCGGCGTCGTGCGCGAAGAAGGCGTCGCGCGCATCCGAGACTTGGCGCAATACGCGCGGAATGTCTTCGGCCGAGGTAACCGGCGTCACCAGCGGCAGGTGCGCCATGGACACCTTTTCGGCAATGTCGGCTTCGTAAAGTTCGGGAACGGCAAGCGCGTACAGCGTCCGCTGTTCGCTTTTCGAGAGCCGCAGCGCGTGCGAAAGGCGCGAGAGAAACGGCGCCGACACTCGTATCGGGCGCCCGCTTTCGAACCAACGATACCAATCGCTGGAGATGCCGGCCAGTTCGGCGACTTCTTCGCGCCGCAAGCCGACCACTCGCCGGCGCGGCGTCAGTGGTAAGCCGACGTCCGTAGGCTTCAGCCTGGAACGGCACTCGATCAGGAATGCCCTGAGTTTGGCGTGCCGGTCCGCCTCTTCGGTAACAGTCATGCTACCCCACAGGTCGTGAAGACGCATTAGTATAGCATGGCTCTTGAGACTATTTCAGGAACTCTTCCGCCGCGTTTTTGGGCAGGTTCAGGCGCGTACCGTGCTTGGGGTCCGAATCAAACCGCCCGAACAGCGCAGGGTTCTCGCTGAAGTGCTTTTCGAGCGCTTCGACGCGGTTCGCGTTACCGGGATGGTCGGACAGAAACTCCGGCGGCGTCTTCATGTTCGAGGAATCGAACTCTTGAAACAGCCAAACGAGCCCCCATGGATTCAGGCCGGCTTTGGCGCAGTTGTCGGCGCCGGTAAGGTCGGCGCTCTCCTCCGCCTCTCTGGAGTAGTGCATCGAATCCAGATCGCCGATGGCATCCGTGGCCAGCGCCGTTCCGAGGCTGGGGCCTAACAGAATCTGTGCGAGAATCTCGCGGCGGCGGATTGCCTCGTCGTGATTGGCCTCTTTGAGCGAATCGTGATGCAATAAGTGCGAGGTTTCATGGCACAGCGTGCCGGCCAACTCCTCGCGGTTATGCACGAAATACATCAGGGAATCGATCACGTAGACGTTGCCGCCCGGCGCCGCAAATGCATTGGGTTCGTTGCTGTGCACGATGTAGAAGTGGATCGGGTAGCCGTACTGCGGCTGAACCACACGCGTAATGTCCGCGGCGATCGGACGCAACGTGTCGTACAGCGGCGATGACTTGACGATTACGCCTTGTGATTTCAGGTCCGAGAAGGTGTCGGCGCCCATTTGTGCTTCCTCATCGCTCTGCGCCGACGACGCCGCCGGAACAAACGCGGCGGCAATGAGTGCGAGAAGAATAATGGTTGCGCGTATTGCGTTCATCATATACCTTTTGCGATTTTACTGTTGGGGCGCCGGAACGGCTTGGATGTCCAGCTCGATGTCGATGTTTTTGCCCACGAGAACGCCGCCGGTTTCCAGCGTTTGATTCCAAGTGAGGCCGAAGTCCTCGCGATTGATTCGCAGCGAAGCTTCGAAGCCGATGCGGCTGTTGCCCCACGGATCCTTGCCGAGCGCTTCTGCATGGCCCCCGAACGAAACGTTTTTGGTGACGTTGCGAATGGTCAGCAAACCCTGTACTTCGAAATCGTTATCGCCGGCGGCTTCGATGCTCTCGCTCTTGAAGTGGATCATCGTGTGCCCGGCGGCATCGAAAAAGTCGGCGGAGCGCAGATGCGTATCGCGCTGCGGTTCTCGCGTGTTGATGGACTCCACTTCGATCACCGCGACGATGCTGCTGGGTATCAAGCTTCCGTCCGGAATTTCGATCTTCGCGCTGAATTTATCGAACGTGCCGCGCACTTTTGTAACCACCATATGCCGCGCGACAAAGCCGACGG
The DNA here is from genome assembly GCA_035938175.1 of Vulcanimicrobiaceae bacterium. Classification (GTDB taxonomy): domain Bacteria; phylum Vulcanimicrobiota; class Vulcanimicrobiia; order Vulcanimicrobiales; family Vulcanimicrobiaceae; genus DASRDE01. Next base: position 6,362 of record DASZHD010000027.1, on the reverse strand, counting down.
ACGAATGCGCGAGATCGGGAACCCAGGTGCGTACCGCGCCTGCAACGTTAGCCATAGAATATTCCTTTGCACGCAGGAGGAGGCGGCTGCTTTGCCGCCTCCTGAGCCGGTCTACGACGCGAAGACCGGAGTGTAATCGTACGGATACAGATAGTCGGAGTAGTCGCCGAAGAACGAGGCGGAACGAACGTCTTTCTTGGGGCGGCGGTAGATCACGCCGCCGAGTTGATGCATCGCCGTATCGATCGGCGTCGTCCAGTCCTCGGTCACTTCGGCGATTACCGCGGCCTGACCGGGATTCAGCACGAATTCCGTTTCATACTCGGCTTCTTCGTGTTCGCCGGCCTTGAGCGCGTCGGCAGTCAAACCCGCAACGCCGCCCGCCGCTGCGCCGATTCCCGCTGCGCTGCCCGCCGCCACCGCCGAAGCTCCGGCAACGCCCAGCGCGCTGCCGACCGGCCCCGCGATCGCGCCGAGCAGTGCGCCGATTCCGATACCGACGATCGTGCGCAGCCCGGGATCGGTGTCTTTTGTCGCAACTTCGACTTGTCCCAAACGGTCGCGATGGACGACGGCGGCGCCGCGAACCGTAATATCGCCTTCCGCGTCAAGATTCCACAGCCGGTGCAGGCCGCTGTAGGCTTTTTCGTCGTTTTCAAAGACGATTGCAACGTAATTATTCATAAAATTGCTTCCTTTTTGTTGGTGCGGCTGTTTGGCGGCCGTCTTTATGCGTACACTGTAGCGCCGCGCGCGCTCGACAGGCAGTGAGCGTCACTCCCGGGATAAGCAAAAACTGTTTAACGCCGGCGCGCCGGACTATAGTGGAGCCCGAGGAGTTGACTAATGCAACAAATAGCATCCGATTTTAATCAAACCGTGACGATGGTGCGCAGGGAGTGGGGCTGGATCCTCGCCATGGGAATCGCGCTCATCGTCCTTGGAGCCGCTGCGATTGTCGAACAGAACGTATCCACAATCGCTTCCGTAATCGCCTTGGGAGCGATTATCTTTGCGGCCGGCATCTTTCAGCTGGCGGCGGCGTTTCAGGCGCGCGGCGCCGGTCACGTCATCCTGTATCTACTGATGGGTGCGCTCGAGCTCGTCGTAGGCTTCGTGTTGATGGCCGATCCCGGCATCGGAGCGCTGACGGTGACGCTGATACTGGCCGTGTACTTCATGTTTAGCGGAATTTACCGCGTGATCTTTTCGCTGTGGACGCAGTTTCCCAATTACGGCTGGTACGTCTTCAGCGGACTCGTTTCCACGGCACTGGGCGTGATGCTGATGGCTCAATGGCCTACCGCATCCTCGTGGTTTATCGGTTTCGCAGTGGGTGTGAACTTCATCATCTACGGCATCGCTTGGACGGCGTTCGCGCTCAAGAGCAAGCCGGCGTAGCAAAAACGAAAGAGGTTTTTAGGAAAATGGCAACCACACAAACGATTAAAGAGCATTTGACCGCAATTCGCGAGACGCTGCAAGCGACCTCAAAACAGCGCGACGAAGAAGTGAAAACAAAGATCAACTCGGCGGTCGATCACGCAAAGCGCGCTGCAAGCGAAATGCAAGCTCGAATCGCAAGCAACAACGAAAAAGCCGGCGCGCACTATGAGGAAGCGCTCAAGCAAGTCGAGCACATCGTTCAAGACGGCAAAAAAGCGATGACCGAGGCCGGGGAGACGCTTCAGGGCCGAGTGAAATCGATGACGGAGAGCGCCAAGCGCGCGCTGTCGACGACCGAGAAGGTCTAGAAGCCGGGAAATGAAAAAGCGGCGCCGTTTTGGCGCCGCTTTTTTACACTACATTACAGCCGGCTTATATCGCGCGCGTGACGCGCTTTGCGCGAAGGCAAGCGGTGCACACGCGAGCCGTGCGAGCCGTGCCGCGATCGTTGATTTTGACCGCCTGCAGATTCGGCAGCCAGCGGCGCTTCGTTTTGTTCATCGCGTGGCTGACATTGTTGCCGGCCATCGGCCCTTTGCCGCAAACCTCGCAGCGCTTTGCCATTGTGTTTCTAACCCTCCCGAGGACAACTTTCGAAGTATACAAGGAAGCCCCGCGAGGCGCAAGGGCTCGCAAAGCGAACAACCGGGCCCGATGGACGTTACCGCCCTGGACGGCCGGGCTTACGCCAAGTTCATCACGGCCGGCTCCTACTTTTTACGCAAGTACCGGCAGGTCTTGAACGATTTGAATGTCTTCCCGGTCCCGGACGGCGACACGGGAACCAATATGTACCTGACCGCGCGGCAGGCCGCCTTGGAGGCCGGCAAGTTGGAGGGGCGCTCCCTCGCCCAGGTAGCCGCGGCGGCGGCGGAAGGCGCCTTGATGGGCGCTCGCGGCAACTCCGGGGTCATCATTTCCCAAATGCTTCGGGGCTTTGCGCACCACGTGCGCCATCGATCGGAGATCGACACGTTCATGCTGGCTACCGGCATGCGCGAGGGCGTGGCGGCCGCCAAAGCGGCCCTGGTAAAGCCGGTTGAGGGCACCATTATTTCCGTCGCAGAGGCGGCGGCGGAGTCGGCCTATCATCTGGCGTTGCACGAGCGCGATTTCTATCGGCTGGCCAACGGCGTATTGCGCGCCGCCAACGAGGCACTGGACCGCACTCCCGATCAGCTGCCGGCGCTCAAAGAGGCGGGCGTGGTGGACGCGGGCGGCGCGGGCTTCGTCTATTTTATGGAAGGCGCGCTTTGTTTTTTGCCTGACACGAAGGTGCGCACGACCGCCTTCCCTCGCCGGCCCGTGCGCCAGCGCGTTTTTACACCGGCGCAGATTGTCGGCGAGAACAAGTTCTGCACGGAGTTCATCCTGCAAAACGCGCAGTGCTCTCCGGTGGAACTTCGCGAAATGTTGCGTACGCGCGGCGATTCGCTGATCGTCGCGGGCAGCGATGCGGCAATCAAGGTGCATATTCATACGGATAATCCGGAAGCCGTAACGGCGCTTGCGGCCAAATACGGCGATCCGGCGCGCGTAAAAGTCGACAACATGGAACAGCAGCACAACGTGCTGGTCGTGGATCGTCCCGCTTCCGCGCAGTCGATCGTCGCCATCGTACCGGGCGCGGGCTTCGAGCAGATCGTGAGAGAACTCGGTGCCGAAGTCGCGCTGGTTTCCACGGCAAACCCCAGCGTGCGCGATATCGTCCTCGCAATCAATAAAACGCTGGGCTCCAGCGTGTGGCTTTTCGTCAACGACCGCAACGCGGTGCTGGCGGCGCAAGAAGCCGCGAAATTAAGCGAGCGAACGGTTCGCGTGGTGCCGACCGGGGACATCGTCGCGGGTATCGCCGGCCTGTTTGCGATGCGCTCGTTCGAACCCGGCACGGACGCTTCGGAAACGGAAATTTTGGAAGCGGCGGCGCGGCCGCGCAGCGCGCAGGTGTTCTTTGCGGGGAAGGATGCAAGCATGGGTGGAACGAGCGTCGCACGCGGGAAGCCCGCAGCCACGAGCGCCGGCGCGCTGTACGCCGGTGCCACGCTGAGCGAAGCAGCGCGAAACGCGCTTGCGGACATGGGCGCTCGCAATGGAGGCCTTATTACCATGTACTACGGCGGCGCGCAAAAGGAACGGGACGCGCAGCGTGTGGCCGAGGAACTGCGCTCCGCTTTTCCGGACGCCGACGTAGACTATTATTACGGCGGCCAGCGCAACAACGAATATTGGATTTCGCTCGATGACTAGGGTACGCATCGCAGTCGACGCAATGGGGGGCGATCATGCGCCCGCAGAAATCGTGGCCGGCACGCTGCTCGCCGCGCAAGAAGATTACGCCGACTTGGTGCTTGTGGGCGATGAAGCGCAAGTGCGTCCGCTCTTAACCGGACCGGGAGCCGAAAAAATCGAGTTGGTGCACGCGCCCGATCTGGTTCCGATGGATATGCACGCCTCGCAAGCCTTGCGGATAGCCGACAAGACGTCGCTGGGCATGGCCGTCGGTTTTGTAAAAGATGGAAGCGCACAAGCCGCCGTGTCGGCAGGAAACAGCGGCGCGTTTTTAGCGATCGCGCTGATCAAATTGCGAACCATTCCCGGTATCGCGCGTCCGGCCATTGCCACGGTGTGGCCCGCGCTGAATGGCCCCATGGTGTTGCTGGATTCGGGCGCCAATGTCGATTGCCGTCCCGAGTGGCTCGAACAATTCGGCGTTATGGGATCGGCGTACGCCAAGTCCGCACTGAACATGGCCAATCCGCGCGTCGCGATCCTTTCCGTCGGCGAGGAGGATACGAAGGGCAACGCGCAAGTGCTCGACGCGGCGAAGTTGCTGCGTCAAGCACCGATTAATTTCATCGGCAACGTAGAAGGCAAAGATTTATTCCACAACGTCGCGGACGTCGTCGTCGTCGACGGGTTCGTCGGAAACGTGGTGCTGAAGTTGGGGGAAGGACTAATTTCCGATTTGCAGCGCGTGATCAAAGATTCTATTTTGGGCGGTAGTCCGCTGACGAAATTCGGTGCCGTGCTGATGCTTCCGGCGTTGCGCAAGCTGCGCACGCGCTTCAATTACGAAACCTACGGCGGAGCGCCGCTGCTTGGGCTGCGCGGCAATTGCATCGTAACGCACGGCCGTGCCACGCGAAACGCCATCAAACACGCAATCCGCGCGGCCGCGGTGGAAGTGGAACACGACGTGGTCGGAAAGATCACCGCGCTGGTCAAGCCGCACTTGACGGCGCAAGAAGCGTAACGGCGGCCGCGTTTTGCCGGTCGCCGTCGTCACGGACAGTACGTCCGACCTCGAGCCGGGACGTGCTCAAGCCTTAGACATCGACGTCGTTCCGTTATTCGTCGTATGGAACGGGCAGAGCTATCGGGACAACATCGATCTGACGCGCGCCCAGTTTTACGAAAAACTTGCGTCTGAAGCCACGCTGCCGACGACGTCGCAACCCACGCCGCAGATGTTTGCGGACGCGTTCAAGCCGAACGTCGGACGCGGCGACCCCATCGTCTGCATCGTGATCAGCGCCAAGCTCTCGGGGACGATTAACGCCGCGCGGACCGCGGCGCAGCAGTTTCCCGGAGCGCAGATCGAGATCGTCGATTCTGAGAGCGCGGCCGGAGGTTTAGGAATGCAGGCAATGCGCGCTCGTGAGATCGCCAACGCCGGCGGAACGGTGGCAGAAATCTTGGCAGCCATCGAGCGTGAAAAGGCGTCGCAACGTCTCTATGCGTGCATTCCGGATCTTTCGCACGTTGTCCGCACGGGCCGCATCGGCCGCGCCCGCGCCGTCATCGGCACGTTGATGAAGATCGTTCCCGTGATCTCGCTGCGCGACGGCGAAGTGACGGCGCAGGCGCAGGTTCGCACGCTGAACCGGGCGCGCGAAATGATGATGGACCTCTCGTTGAAAAACGTCGCGGATCCCGCGCAGGGCCGCTTTCTGGTGATGCATACGAATGCGCCGAATCTGGCACACGACATTTTGGAACAATTCAAAGCCAAACTTTCCGGGACGGCGCCGCGAATGCTGGAGGTGCTGGAAGCCGGCCCGGTAATTGCAACGCACGCCGGGCCCGGGGCGGTGGGAATCTTTTCAAGCCAGGAGTAGCGTGCATGAGAGACGTCCTGAAGTTCGATACGATGATCGCCGCTTTGGCGCTGCTGATGAGTTCGGTCACTGCGGGAGCCATGCTTTACCAGACGCATGTTGTCGAAGAGCAGTTTGCCGCGACGGTTTGGCCGTATCTCAGCGTGGTTACGACGTTCAATCCGCATAGCGTGAAGATTCAACTGGTCAACGACGGCGCGGGACCGGCCCTGATACGTTCTGCTCAGCTCTACGTCGACGGCGCGCCGGCTCCCGGGTGGGGCGTCCTGGTCAACGCTGTCGCCAAGGATCTACCGCGTACAAAACACGGCTCGACGTCGACGAGCATGTCCGACCTGGATGCTTCGGTTGCGATCCGTCCTGGCGAAGAACACACGGTCGTTGCGGTGAGCAGTACGAATGCGACTGTGATGACCGCGGCGCGCAAGCACCGCGTCACGATGCACCTCTGTTATTGTTCGATTAACGAACGGTGCTGGAAACTCGACGCCTACATCGGGACCAATTCGGTCGACGTACCGCAGCCGATCGACCGCTGCACGTCGCGAGCGCAGATCGCCTCTTCTTGACTCCTTTTGTCATGCTGAGGTATCGAAGGACCCTGAGGAATCGAAGGGCAGGCTGACCGCAACATGCGCCTTGTCATCCTGAGGAATCGAAGCACCCTGAGGAATCGAAGGGCAGGCTGACCGTAACAGCGCCTTGTCATCCTGAGGAATCTAAGGACCCTGAGGAATCGAAGGGCAGCTCTCTCCTCGTAACCGCGCCCGACGTTTCGCGCTCCGTGCGAAACGCTGG
>DASZHD010000026.1:0-72949 GCA_035938175.1 Vulcanimicrobiaceae bacterium | reverse complement strand
TGTCCGGGCCGCCCGTACCCCAACCAGTCCCGGCATCGCAACGCCGCATGAGGACCGCGATCAAGCCGCGCCTGGTAGCGTTCGACCTGGACGGCACGCTGCTGGGCGCCGACAAAATCCTTACGCCGCGCGTGCTTGCCGCGATATCCCGGATGCGATCGCGCGCAATCGAGGGCTGCGTCGTAACGGGCCGCATGTATCAAGCGGCGTTGCCGTTCGTACGCCAGCTGCATTTCACGGCGCCCGTCGTGTGCTATCAGGGCGCGGCCGTAATCGATCCCGAGACCGATGATGTGCTGCTGGATACGCCGCTGCCCAATGCGGAAGCGCTCGAGCTGCTGGCATATGCACAAGAAAACAAGCTGCACATTCAGCTCTATGCGAACGATCGCTATTACACGCAAGAACGCAACCCGTTCTCCGAGCTCTACGCCAACGTGAGCGGCGTCGAGCCAGTGATCGTGCCGTCGCTGCGGGCGCAGTTCGACACGTGGGACGCGACCAAGGGTGTCATCATCGCGGATCCGGGCGTCATCTTTAGTCATTTGGCGCCCGTGAAGCGCTTGTTCGGCGATCGGGCGTACGTGACGCGCAGCATGCCATACTTCCTCGAAGTCATGGACGCAAAGGTAGATAAGGGTAAGGCGCTCGAAATCGTGGCAAACAGGCTCCAGATTCCGATAAGTGAGGTGCTGGCGATCGGCGATTCGTGGAACGATGCTCCGCTGCTCAAAGCCGCAGGATTCGGCGTGGCGATGGGCTCCGCGCCTCCGGAACTTCTGGACGTTGCCGATGCGGTGGTTGCGGACGTGACCAACGACGGAGTCGCCGAAGCGATAGAGCGGTTCGTTCTCGCGTGAAAAAGCCGAATCCCCGCCGCACGAAAACATCTCCCGCAGCGCGCCTGCGTCCATTTTGGTTTCTTTTGCTGCTCGTCGCGATTGCCGCGGCAGCCGCGGGCTATTGGGCCGCAACGTGGACCGGCTTCTTTCCGAAAACGGTTGCGGTCACGGGCAATAGCGTCGTATCCGCGCAGGTGATCCGCAATCGCGCCGCGATCGAACGGCGCCAAAACGTCTGGCTGCAAAACATGCACGCCGCGGCGATCCGCGTCGCGCAAATTCCGTATGTGAAAGATGCTCGGGTGCGACGGACTCTGCCGGCATCGGTTACTATCGAGGTGACCGAACGCTCGCCCTTCGCCGTCGTACATTTCGGAAGCGGTGCGGTGCTCGTCGACCGCGATCTACGCGTGCTCGGTGAAGCATCCGAATCTTCGGACGGCCTCCCGGTCTTGAGCGCGTCGACGCAGGCGGTACCGGTGCCGGGCGTGTTCCTGAAAGACCCGCGCGCCGCGCGCTTACGCGACGATTTCGAAACGCTGGCAGCCGCGCACGTTGCCGCGGCGCGGCTGTGGTACGACCAGTTCGGCGATCTGATCGTGCAGATGCGCAGCGGCGTGCAACTGCTGCTCGGCGACGACGAAGACTTGAACGAGAAGGCCCCCCTGATCGGCCCCATCCTTTCGCAAGTCGGGTCTGCGGGGAAGAAGATCGCGGCCGTCGACCTGCGGGCTCCCAAAACGCCCGTCGTCCGCTACGCTGCCAAAATCCGCTAACGATTAACTCCGTGTAAGGAAAGTGTTTCCTTACACACGCGCGCGCACGTGCCGATGATTAACCAGAGTCAGCCCGGCCCGGGCCCTGGGAGGCAACGTGCGAATCGCTTTCAGTCGAGTCATCTTGTACTCGATCGCTGCCGTCGTGGCGACGGCCGTTTTATTGGTCGGCCTTGCCATGTTCGAAGCGTCGCGAATGGAAACGATCGCCGCGCAGCTCGCGAGCGGCACGATTCACGCATCCGCGATCGCGTCGGCGATGCACACCGAACGCACCAACGAGCTCTACATACTCGTCGCCGCGGGCAGCGCTTGCGTTTTCCTGTTCATGCTGCTCTCCTTTGCGTACGGCGGCCAGATGTCGCGCCGGTTGAACGCCGTATCCGCCGCATTAGGCGAAATCATGGCCAGCGATTTTGCCGCGCTTACGACGGCGCTGCGCGCGCTGGCGCAAGGCGATCTGAGCGCGGCCTTTGCATCCGACCGTGGCGTGCTGGATGCGAGCGGCGCGGACGAAGCGGCAAGGCTCGCTCACGCGTACAACGATCTCGCGCACGGCTTGCGCTCGATCGGCGGCGAATTCGCGTCGGCCACGACGCGCCTGCGCGAACTGATCTCCGGCGTTGCGGAAGAAGCGACGAGTCTGGCGAGCACCAGCGTCCAAGTAGCCAATGCGTCGTCCGAAGCACGCATCGCCGTGCAGACGATTTCTCAAACGATGGGCGGCGTCGCCAGCAGCGTTCGGGAGCAGTCGATGCGCGTTCGCGACACGTCTGTTGCGCTCGAAGAACTCGCGCGCGCGGCGCAACAGATTGCGTCGGGCTCGGCAAATCAGGCCGATGCCGTCGGCGGTGCATCCAACGCGGTCACGCAGTTGGACGCACAGATTGCGGCTTTCACTTCGCTCGGCGAACGCCTATCGCAAGCCGCGGGTACCTCGTCCACCGAAATGTCCGCCGGCGGCGACGCCATGGCACGCACGCTGGAGGCAATGGCGAAACTGCGTTCGAGCTCCAACGAAGCCGTGCGCGCGATGACCGGGTTGGAGGAGCGCTCGCGCGCAGTCAGCGAGATCGTATCGACGATCGATGACATCGCCGATCAAACGAATCTTCTCGCGCTGAACGCCGCAATTGAAGCCGCACGAGCCGGAGAGCACGGGCGCGGATTTGCCGTCGTTGCGGACGAGATTCGCAAGCTCGCCGAACGCTCGTCGCAGTCGACGCGCGAAATCGGCGATATTTTGGGCGCTATTCGCCGCGAGACGCTGAAGGCATCCAGCACGATGCGCGGTTCCGCGGAAGCGATGGAAGACGGCGTAACGCTCGCGGAGCGCGCGCGTGAAGCGATGAACGTCCTGCAGGAAACGATCGATGCTACCAGCGCGGTGGCAAGTGAAGTCGAACGCCGTACGAAAACGATGCGTCAAGCCAGCGAATCGCTCGCACGCGGCGTAGAAGACGTTTCGAAAGTCGTGGAGGAAAACGCGACGGCGGCGGATCAGATGCGATCCAACACGCAGTCCGTCGCGTCGGCGATCGTCCCCGTCGCGCAGGCGTCCGAGTCGTACTCCGAACGCACCGAAGAAGTCTCCACGTCGACGTCGGCGCTCGCGACGCAGGTTCAGGACATGGACTCGACCGCCAACGCGATTAAAGCTCAAGCTGCGCGCCTGAACTCTCTGGTTTCGTATTTCCGGACCGCGGGCGCGCGCGGCGACGCGCGGATGCAGCCGCGTATCTCGTCGCCGGCACAAGCGGAATCGTCCGCGCTGGTTCGCGGAATGAGCGCGGTGGGGGCGACCGCGACGAACATCATTACGATGGTCGGCATCGGGCCGATCGTGACCATTCCCAGCATCCTGTTCTTTTTGCACGGACCGCTCTCGCTGCTGGGATGGATCGCGGGCGCGCTTCTGGCGCTGTGCGACGGCATGGTTTGGGCCGAACTCGCGTCGCTGTATCCGGGTTCGGGCGGCACATATAGATTCGTTCTCGACGTGTTCGGCAAGAATAGCGTAGGACGGCTTTTCGCGTTTTGCTTCGCGTGGCAGATGCTGTTTTTCGCGCCGCTCGTCCAAGCCGTCGGCTATACCGGCTTGGCAAGTTATGCCGCGTACCTGTTCCCGCAGCTGGCGAATTCGCCGTGGGGTTTGAAAGCGGTTGCGGTGAGTGTCGGAATCATCACCGTCGCGGTACTGTACCGGGGAATTGCGACGATATCGCGTATGGCGGTCGCCCTAGGCGTCGTCGTACTGGCGACGCTACTGTGCCTGATCGCCTCGTCGTTCGTGCATTTCTCGCCCGCGCATGCGCTCGCACTGCAGTCCGGCGATTCGCTGTGGTCGGGCCTGCGCGCCGGCATCGGTGCGGCGCTGATCATTACGATTTACGATTACATCGGCTACGGACAGTCGGCATGTCTGGGCGATGAAGTGCAAACGCCGCAACGCGCGCTGCCGCGTTCGATACTGATTTCGATCGCGATCGTTTCGCTGCTCTATATCTTGATGCAGTTCGGCGTGCTCGGAACGATCCCGTGGCAGTCGATCGTCCAGCGGCCGGACGGCACCGTGCCGCCGCTCGGCCAGCACGTCGCGTCGGTTATCGTCGCGCACGCGTTCGGTACGCAGGCCTCTATCGTGATTACGGTCCTGGTCCTGATTACGGCATTTGCCTCCGCGTTCGGCAACTTGCTGGGTTCCTCGCGCATTCCGTTCGCAGCCGCGATCGACGGATTGTTTCCCGCCGTCCTTGCAAAGGTGGACGGAAGCGGAAAATTTCCGAAGGTCGCGCTCCTCGTCGTCGGTCTACTGGCGCTTCCCGCGTGCTTGCTGCCGCTCGACTTGGCGTACAATATGCTGCTAGCCACGCTCGTGCTCGCCCAGTCGATCGCGCAGATCGCCGCACTCTTCGTCGTTCGTGCCCGCGGCACGCGTGCGCCCTTCAGAATGTGGTTGTATCCGCTTCCCGCCATCATCGCGCTGGGCGGCTGGGGCTATGCGTTCTTGAGCGCAGGCACCGCGCCGATCGTTTTCGGATGCGCGAGTCTGCTGGTCGGAATGATGGTGTTCGCAGCGCGATCCGCCGCGCGCCAGGAATGGCCCTTCGGTTAGAGCCGCTACCGCGGCGAGTAGACCAGCCCGGCGATCTTTCCGGCCGCGTCCACGGCAATTGAAACGACGAGCCGTTGACCGCCGTCCAAGTCGACGAAATACGTATACACGTTTCCGCGCGTTCCGGCTTGCCTTCCGCGATAGATCCAGTCCGAAGCGGTCTGACCGCCGGGCAACGAAGCGCGCGCGTCCTGCAGCCGCCGGTCGGTCAAAAACGCGTTGAACGAATCGCTGAAAAGCGTGCGATCCATCGGGCCGCTGCTTATGGCCGCCCACGCGCGTTTTGCGAGCGCGGTAATCGCGGGGTTTTCGCCCGGCGCCGGGACGTTTGCCCGCGCGGCGATCGCAGGGTTGTGAAGATCGAATGCGGCTTCCGCGACCGCGGAGGCGTCGACGAAGTTCCCGTTCGACAGCACGATGACGGCCTGCCGCAGGGAAAGAAAGACCTGGTTTGCCGAGTGGAACCCGTTCGTACCGCCGTTATGCCAGAGCCGCGGTACGCCGTCGTACGCGTCGGTCATCCAGCCGAAGCCGTAGCCCGAATACGGGCCCGCCGGAACCGGGCCCGCCGAAGTCATCAGCTTTACGTCGCCGGCGTTGATTACGCGCCCGCCGAACAGCGCGGCGTCCCATTTGGCCAAATCGCGCGCCGTAGAGACGATATCGCCCGCAGCTCCGGCCCAACCGTTCATAGGCCCCGCCGCGACGATTGGGCCGCTGCCGTTTCCGCTTTGCGAATAGCCGGTCGCCATATCCGCGACGTGCGGTTCGTCCTCGCTGAACGTGGAATCTTCCATGCCTGCCGGCCTGAAAATATTCGTCCGCACGTATTGCTGCCAGGGCATCCCCGAAACTCTTGCGACGACTTCGCCGAGCAGATAATAGTTCGTGTTGCTGTACTCCCATTGCGATCCGGGCGCAAAGTCCAGCGGGCGCGATCGGATCGCAGCCAGCACGCCATCGAGCGATGCGGGTTTTGAATCGTCAAAGTCCGGCGACGACGTATAGTCGGGAATTCCGCTTACCTGCCACAGCAGTTGCTGCAGCGTAATAGCGCGCGCAGCCGCATACTGCGGGAGGTATTTGCCGAGCGGATCGGAGAGCGCGACTTTGCCCCGCTCTTTCAGCTGAAGCACCGCTGCCGCCGTAAACTGCTTGGTGATCGAGCCGATCTCGAATCCGGTGCGATCGTCGACGGGCAGGCGGGTCCGTACGTCGCGCACGCCGTAGGGCACGTCGTACACGATCCGGCCGTGGTCGACGATCAGCACTTGTGCGCCCGGCGATGCGCCCAACGCCTTTACCACGGCGTCCGCAGCCAGGACGAACAGAAATGCCAGGTGCGGCGCGCTCACGATTGCTATCCTATCACGCCGCAGCGCTGGGCAGGGAACGGAAAAACCCCGCCGTAGGCGAGGTCTTTCGAGCACTTATCGCGATGCGTGCGCTAGTGCTGAATCTTGTAGACGGCGACCAAACCCTTGATGAGCGACAGTTTGATATTGTCGTTCGGTTTTGCCGTGCTGAAGTCCACGTTCGAACGATCGGTCGTCAACGTCGTCTCCATGCCGTTGTTCATTTTCACCAGCACGTGCTTGTTGTCGACGATCTTTTCCACCGTGGCGGTGTAGGTGCCGTCCGGGATCAGCGACGCATCGACGGTGTTGCCCGCCAGCGCGGCCGCCGGAACGGCAGAAGACGCGATGAGAGCCAGCAAGGACAGTGTTTTTCGCACGTTAACTCCGTATGGGCGCAGCAGGGTGGGTTTCGGTGGCACCGTCTCCACAGTGCCATTTTCTAGCCTAAGATGATAGCGCAAGAGACCCCGGATCTTCTAGAGCCTTTTGGTCATTTTTCTTACCAGCGGCGACCGCCTTGCCGTTAACTTGAAATTGTCCGACCAGTGACTGCAGCGAGGAGGCCTCGTCCAGCACTTCTCCGGCTTGGCCGGCCATCTCCGTGACGGCCCCCGAATTGGCACGGCCCAGAGTCGAGCTGTGGCTGATGGTTTGGCCAAGCGACTCGATGGCCACCTGCTGTTCCTGGCTGGCGGAGGCGACCTGACCGGTGCGCTGCTCGATTTCCGAAACGCTCTCCAGGATTTGGTTGGAGGTAATGGCCTGTTCGCGCATCGTGGCGGCCGCTTCGTGCGTCATCGCGCCCATCTGCTCGCTGGCCTTGGCGAGTTCTTCCGAAGCACGTGCCTGTTCGGTCGTCGCCACGCTGATCTCGCTCACGAGCTGCGCCATTTCGGTCACGCGCTGACTGATCGTCTCGATCATGTCCGTGACCGTGCGGGCGGACGCCGCATTGTTCTGTACCAGGTTGTTCGCGCGCGCGGTGCGCTCCAGGACCGCGGTTGTGCGGCGCTGGATGTCCGCGACGAGCGTTCCAATTTGCTTGGTGGAGCTGGCCGAATTCTCAGCCAGTTTGCGAACCTCGTCGGCGACGACCGCGAAGCCGCGCCCGTGCTCGCCGGCGCGAGCGGCTTCAATCGCAGCGTTGAGCGCCAGCAGGTTCGTTTGATCGGCAATCTCTTCGATCAGGCCCAGGATTTCGCCGATCTGGCGTGACGCGTGGTCCAAGCTCTGCATTTCGGAGACGACGTCCGCGACGGTGTCGCTGATGCTGCTCATGCCTTTGGAGAGCTGGGCGACTTCGTTGCGTCCTTCGCGCACGCGCTGATCGGTGTTCGTCGATTCTTGCCGCACGCGCTCGGCGTTGCCGGCGACTTGCACGATGGATGCGGACATCTCTTGCGTATTGGCGACGGCTTGCTCGACGACGGTCGCGAGGTTGAGCAAGTTTTGATCCATCTCTTGAATCGACGCGGTCATTTCCGCAACGGCGCTGGAGATGTCCGTAACCCGCCGTGCAACCTGCTCCGCATTGTCGGCAACGGTTCCGGCCGTCGCACGCACCGACATTGAAAATTCCGCCGCACGCCCGAGCTCGGCGAGTTCTTCATTTACGCGCGCTTCCACTTGGCGCGCAGTGTCGTTGGTGAGCGAGCTCGCGGTTTGAACCGTCATGACGGCGTGCTGAATCGTCGCGATGATAATCGATAACCGTTCGCCCAGCTGATCCACCGCTTGCCCCAGCCGTCCGAGCAAGTCTTTTCCTTCGAATCCGACGCGCGCGGTCAGGTCTCCGCGGCCCATCTCTTCGAACACCTCGAGGCAACGCTCCAAGCCCGAGCGCATGGTGCGCCGGAACCACCCCATGGACACGATTGCAATCGCGCACGCCACGAGCGCGCCCAAAATCAAAACGGTCAGCGCGAACGTGCGCGCACCCATGAGTGCGTTGAACCGCGCGTCCGAGCTGCTGCGCAGCGCGTTGAGGAGCGCTTCACCGTCTTTGCTCTGCTGGTCGTACGACGTAGCGGCGCTTCCCTGAATCTGCTTGAGCGCGTCGCCTTTTTTGCCTTGCAGCAGTTGACCGACGGCGGCGAGTGCTTGAAAATCGTACACGTCCGCGCTGCCCTGTACGTTCGTATTCGACTTGTCGTCGTGAATGCCGACGAACTTCTGCACGAGCGGCCTTACGGCAGGGTCGGAACCGGTCAGGTTCCCCATCGCGCGCGAATCGTTCGGATACTGCGAGACCAGCGTCTTCGCTTTCGCGAGTGCGGCCGCGGCTTTCGCCGCATCGGGATTCGTAGCGGCGTCGATCGTTGCAGCGCGCAGCGCGTCCGCATCGGAGGCCACTTTCACATAGGCAAGCTCGCCTCGGATGATCGTATCGTGCAGCGCCTGCGCTTGCTGCGTGATGCCGTTCATCGCGAAGAGCGCCAGCGGAATCATCGCGATCACCACGAGAATCACCAAGGCAAAAGCCGAGGTGAGCCCGCGTTCCAAACTCGTACGCCTTGCTACCATATCGTTGTGTTTTTCGGCTTGCGAAGGCGTAAACGTTAATAATCCTCAGCTAAACGTCACTTTTACACAGACGCTCACAAGTTGCTCGCAAGGAGACCGCAGGCGCCCGGCCCAACCCACTCCGGAATCCTTGCCAGGACCCGCTATAAGTAGTAGGGTTAAGGATAATAAAGCACAATATATAGTGCCTGTGCGGCGCGGTAACGCAGCCGGAGCCGGTTTTCTTTGGGGGCAGTTCAAGGCGGATGAAACACGAGACCGTGGCTGGGCTCGATATCGGAACGACCAAGACGTGCGCGGTCGTCGCCGCCGACGGCCCCAACGGCCTCGAAATTATCGGGTACGGCGAGGCGCCCTCGCTCGGCATGCGCAAGGGCGTCGTGACGGATCTCGACGAGACGATCAAATCGATCGAGGCGGCGACGGAAAAAGCCGAACGCATGTCGGGCGTTCACATTCAAGACGTCTTCGTGGCCATTACCGGCGAGCATATTCGCAGCACGAATAACCGCGCCGTCGTCGCCGTCCAAAGCGAAGATCGCGAGGTCGGCATCGGCGACGTGCGGCGCGTCGTCGACGCCAGCAAGATTATTAATCTGCCCGGCGACCGGCAGATCATTCACGCGCTGCCGCGCTACTTTACCGTCGACGGACAAGACGGCGTCGAAGATCCGATCGGTATGGCGGGCGGCCGTTTGGAAGTCGACACGCATATCATTACCGGCGGCTCCAGCTTCATCACGAACGTCCTCAAGTGCGTGCATCGCGCAGGTCTCGAGTCCGCGGGCTTGGTTTTCGAGCCGCTCGCCAGTTCGGCTGCGACGCTGCTCTCCGAAGAAAAACAGGTCGGCGTCGTGCTGCTGGATATCGGCGGCGGTACCACCGACATCGCCGTGTACTCCGGCGGCGGGGCGATTTACACGTCCACCATTCCCGTGGGCGGCAGCATCCTGACGAACGACATCTCGCTCGGTTTGAAGACTACGGCCTCGGAAGCGGAACAGATCAAGCGCGCTTACGGCGCGGGCAAAGCCGACGGTCCGGAGCAAGTCTTTCCCGTCAAAACGCTCGACGGCCGCGCTACCAAAGAAGCCACGACGGCACAGCTGCGGCAGATCGTTCTGCCGCGCGTCGTGGAGACGCTGCGCATGACCAAGTCCAAGATCATCGAGAACGTTCCGCGCGATCTCGTGCTTGGCGAAGTCGTCTTGACCGGCGGCGGCGCGCATCTGATCGGCATCGAATCCATCGCAGAGGAAGTCTTCGGACTGCCCGTGCGCGTGGGATCCCCGAGCGCGATTGCCGGACTAACCGACGCGCTCAAACAGCCTGAATACGCGACCGCGATCGGCTTGGTCTTGTTCGGCCCGAACGGCGGTCTGGAAAATCATTCGTACGTCAAGCGCACCCCCTCGGTTTTCTCAAAGGTTCGCTCGTGGCTGGGCGATCTGTGGAACTGAATCCCGACCATCACCAACCCTCGCTCTTTACAGAGGAGTCTCTAACCATGGCTGAAGCGAAGCGCTACGTTCCGGAGCACGCTGCGACGATCAAAGTGATCGGCGTGGGTGGCGGTGGATGCAACGCGGTGAACCGCATGATAGAAGCGGGCCTATCGGGCGTCGAATTTTTTGCGGTGAATTCGGACGTGCAAGCGCTCCGAAACGCGCTCACCGAAAACACGGTACAGATCGGCACGAACTTGACCCGCGGTCTCGGAGCCGGCGCCAATCCCGTGCTGGCGCGTGAAGCGGCCGAAGATTCGCGCGAAGATCTCGCGATGATCATCGAAGGCGCCGATCTGGTGTTCATCACCGCGGGGATGGGCGGCGGCACCGGAACCGGCGCCGGCCCCGTGATCGCCGAAATCGCGCGCGAAAGCGGCGCGCTGACCATCGCGGTGGTCACCAAGCCGTTCTCGTTCGAAGGCCGCAAGCGCATGCAAGTGGCCGAGAACGGCATCACCGAGCTCGAAGCAAAAGTCGACACCTTGATTACGATTCCCAACGAGCGCATCTTGCAAGTGATCGAGAAGCGCACGCCGCTGAACGAAGCGTTCTCGTATGCCGACGACGTGCTGCGCCAGGGCATCCAGGGCATATCCGACTTGATCACGCAGCCTGGCTTGATCAACTTGGATTTTGCCGACGTGAAGACGATCATGTCCGACGCCGGCAGCGCGATGATGGGCATCGGCGAAGGCAGCGGCGAACACCGCGCGGCCGACGCGGCGCAAAAGGCCATCGCGTCGCCACTGCTGGAAACGACGATCGAGGGCGCGCGCGGCGTCATCTTCAACATCACGGGCGGCGCCGACATGGCGATGTACGAGGTCAACGAAGCGGCGGAAATGATCAGCCGCGCCGTGGACAACGACGCACAGATCATCTTCGGCGCAAGCATCGATCCGACGATGACCGGCAAAGTTCGCGTCACGGTGCTCGCAGCCGGCTTCGGTACGGGACATCAATACGCGCGCGCGCGCGGTTCCTACAACTTTGCCGAAACCAAGATCGACGCCGTCGCTCCGCTCAATATGGACGACATCGAAGTTCCGGCGTTCCTACGGTATCGCGGTTAACAGCGGTTCACAAAGTATCGTAGGTTCGGCGGTCGCAAAGGCGCTCCGGAGAGGCTTCCGGGGCGTCTTTGCTTTAACCCGGGATGCGAAGACGGCGCGAGCGGATCGCGTCCTCGATCTGTTCGAACGGCACCGCAGGTGAGAAATAAAATCCCTGAGCCGAGTCGACCGCCATTTCCGTGAGAAGATGCAGTTGCTGCAGCGTTTCTACTCCTTCGGCGGTAACGTGCAGCCCCAACGTTTTCGCCAGCGCGACGATCGCGCGCACGATTGCCGCCGACTGCGTATCCGATGCCATCGGGTGCACGAAGGAGCGGTCGATCTTCAGGCCCCAGATCGGCAAGCGCTGCACGTAGCTGAGCGACGAGTATCCGGCTCCGAAGTCGTCGATGACGACGCGCACGCCGATATCGCGAAGCCGCGAGAGCGTCCGGATCGCCTGATCGGTGTGGCCCATCAGCGCCGTTTCCGTGATTTCCAATTGCAAGGACGCGGCGTCGAGTCCGGATTCAAACAGCACCCGCGAGATACCCGAAACCAGATCCGGATGCGTCAGGCGCGTTGCCGAAACGTTCACGGAAACGGGAATCCCGCTGTACCGCCGCTGCAGACGGCGGGCGTCCAGGCACGCTTGACCCAGAACGAACGAGTCGATCTCGGTTATCGCTCCGGTTTGTTCTGCGATAGGAATAAAATCAACCGGCCCCACCTCGCCGTATTCGGGACGATCCCAACGGCATAGTGCTTCAATTCCGCAAACCTCGCCCGTCGCAATCGAGATGATGGGCTGGTAGCGCACCGAAAATTCGCTGTGCTGGATGGCGGAGCGCAGTGCGCTTTCCACCAGCAGCCGCTGCAGCGCGCGCTCGTGCATGTCTTCGTCGAACACGACGAACCGCCCGCGTCCGCCCTCTTTTGCGCGATACATCGCGATGTCGGCATCGCGCAGGAGCTCTTCCGCATTCACGTAGCGTGGGCCGCCCAGCACGACGCCGATCGACGCACCGGTGTATACGCGGCGTCCGTCGATAGTGAACGGGCGGCGAAGCGTTTCCAAAATGCGCGTCGCAATGTGATGCACGTCCTGCGCCTTCAGCGGCGCATAGACGACGAACTCGTCCCCGCCCAGCCGTGCCAGCACCGCGCCCTGCGGTAACTGTTGCGAAATACGCCGCGCGATATGCTGCAGCAGCGTATCGCCCGTCGTGTGCCCCAGGCTATCGTTGATCACCGCGAACTGGTCGAGGTCGATAAAGAGTACGGCAAACCGGCCCTGCTCCGGGTGCGCGGCGATCGCTCCGCGCAGCGTCTCCAAAATCTTCGCGCGATTGGGCAGGCCGGTCAGGGAGTCGTGATACGCCGTAACGCGCAATTGCTTTTCGACTGCAACGCGGGCGGCGATTTCGATTTGAAGTTCCGCGCTCTGCTGCCGGAGCCCGATCGTCTGCGCTTTATACCGCGTCGTCCGGATCAAATTCAGAATAAGCGCCGCGGTCAAACACCAAAGAAGCGCGATTGCCAAGCCGCACGTCAGCCAGATTTGACGCTGCTTCGCCGCCGTCGCGGAGAAATCAGACGTAAAATGGAGCGTCCACGGCACGCCGCGGATCGGGCGGCTTTGCGAGGCTTCGAACGGCGCGCCGGGCAGCGGCAGCGCGGACGTACTGAAGACGATTTTCCCGGCATCGTTCGTGACGTATGCTACGTCGTTCGATTCGATGGAGGCTCGCATATTGCGCACGAGGGTCGCTTGAAAAGAATCGACGAGCACTTCACCGGCAAAGGCGCCGTTCTGGTAGAATGCGCGCTCCGCGCTGACGAACGTGTGACCGTGAGCGAAATACGGTCCCGTAAACTCCAATTCACCGCGGCCGGCGATTCCGTCGCGATACCATTGCGCAGCGGGATAGTTGAAACCGAAGTGTTTGTCGAGCACGTAAATCGTGCCGCGCTGCAGCAGGCCGCGATCGGCATAGAATCCGTCCAGCGGCTTGCCGTTGAATGCGTACGGTGCGTAGAATACGCCGACGCCGCTGACGATGTGCGAATTGGCACCGGCGAGGATGCGCAGCACGTCGCGGCGGATCTCGGCCGGATCGCGGAGCGGCGCAAGCAGATGCATCGCCACGGCCGACACCTGAATGGCGCCGGCGAGGTTGTTTTCAACGCGGGAGACGTTCTGCTGCAGCCGCGAGGCCTGCAGCATAACCGCGGTCTGGCGCGCCTCAGAAGCGCGCTCTCCGCCGTAGATGACCAGCAGCACCGTCGCCACCGCAGCGGCAAGTGCCGTGATGCCTATGGCATACCACGGATATGCGGAGAACGGCGCCGCCCGGTTGGCGGCCGGCGGCTGAACCATACGTACAGTATCGTCCAGTTGCCCCGGCCGCTCAAGGCTCTCAGTGCAGGGTTAGCGGCCGGTAGCGGATGCGGTGCGGTTTTGCGGCTTCCTCGCCGAGGCGGCTTACCTTCTGCTCTTCGTACTCGTGGTAATTGCCTTCGAAGAAGAAGACTTGCGAATCGCCTTCGAAGGCCAGGATATGGGTCGCGATGCGGTCCAGAAACCAGCGGTCGTGGCTTACGACGAGGACGGTGCCCGCGAATTCGCTCAACGCGTCCTCCAGCGCGCGCAGCGTCTCTACGTCGAGGTCGTTCGAGGGCTCGTCCAATAGCAGCACGTTTGCACCGCTGACCAGCGTTTTTGCCAGATGCAGGCGCGCGCGTTCGCCGCCGGAGAGCGTTCCGACGAGTTTTTGCTGATCCGCGCCTTTGAAATTGAACCGGCCCAGATAGGCCCGCGTCGGCATCTCGAATTTTCCGGCGGTGATGATATCCAAGCCGCCGTTCACGTCTTCGAAGACCGTTTTTTCGGCGTGGAGCGCTTCGCGGCTCTGATCGACGACGCCCAGTTTCACGCTGCTGCCGATACGGATTTCGCCCGAGTCGGGCTGCTCTTTGCCGGCGATCATGCGAAACAGCGTCGTCTTTCCCGCGCCGTTCGGGCCGATGATCCCGACGATGGCGCCGGGTGGAATCGTGAAATTCACGTTTTCCATCAGCAGTTTGTCGCCGTACGCTTTGCTGACGTTCGAGAACTCGATGACCTGCTGCCCGAGACGTTCGGGAAGCGGAATGAACATTTCGCGCGTCTCGTTCCGGCGCTGATACTCGTACGTGGAGAGCTCTTCGAAGCGCGAGATGCGGCCCTTGTTCTTGGTGCCCCGGCCCTTTACGCCGGCGCGAATCCATTCCAATTCGCGCTGCAGTGTTTTGCGGCGCGCGTTTTCGGCCGCTTCCTCCTGCGCTAGCCGCTGCTCTTTTTGATCGAGCCACGAGCTGTAGTTGCCCTTCCACGGAATGCCCCGTCCGCGATCCAGTTCCAGAATCCATTCGGCGGCGTTATCGAGAAAATACCGGTCGTGCGTCACCGCTACGACGGTGCCGGGAAACCGCTGCAGAAACTGCTCCAGCCATTCGACGCTTTCGGCGTCGAGGTGATTCGTCGGCTCGTCCAGCAGCAGCATGTCGGGCTTGGAGAGCAGCAGGCGGCACAACGCAACGCGGCGCTTTTCGCCGCCCGACAGCGGGCCGATCTTTGCATCCCACGGCGGCAAGCGCAGCGCGTCCGCGGCCATTTCCAATTGCTGATCCAGGTTGTCGGCGTCTTGCGCAAAGAGCTCTGCTTCGAGTTTCGCCTGGTCTTCGGCGAGTTTTTCAAAATCCGCATCGGGCTCGCCGTACGCGGCGTAAATCGCCTCTAACCGCCGGCGCGCATTCAGTACGCTGCCGAACGCCTCTTCAACGGTTTCGCGCACCGTCTTTTCCGGATCCAATTGCGGTTCTTGCGGAAGATAGCCGATGCGCAGATTGGGCGCGGGAATCGCTTCGCCTTCGATCTCCGTATCGGCGCCCGCCATGATCCGCAGCAGGGATGACTTACCCGCGCCGTTCAAACCAAGGATGCCGATCTTGGCACCGGGGAAAAAACTGAGCGAGATATCTTTCAGTATTTGACGCTTCGGCGGAACGATTTTGCCGACGCGGTTCATCGTGTAGACGTATTCCACGGTGCGCACCTTCGGTGTTTGGGTAAGAGCGCCTGGCAGAAGGAGGTAAGCGATTCTGCGTTCAGTTCGGTTTTTGCTCGCATTGAGCGTCGCGGCTCTTTGGGCGTCACAAGCAGACGCTCAGCCGATAAACGTACACCGGCGCGCCGAACTCGAGTACCTGCGCGACCTTCGGAGCCACATCAAGCACGTCGTCGTCATCATTCAAGAAAACCGCAGCTTCGATAATTTTTTCCACGGGTTTCCGGGCGCCGATACCGTGGATACCGGCATGTCGCACGACGGCCCGGTGCAACTGCATCCTGTAAACCTGGACGAGCCCGTCGACGTGGATCATCAGCACAAGGCGTGGGTGAAAGAGTACGACGACGGTCACATGGACGGGTGGGATACCGTCGACACGCTGCCGCGTCAAGACCCGGACTTCCCGTACGCGTACGTGCCGCGCTCGCAACTGGAACCGTACTGGGATTTGGCCTCGCAATACACGCTGGCGGATCGCATGTTTCAATCGAACACGGGTCCGACGTTTCCCGCGCATCTCTATTTGATCGCCGGCCAGTCGGAGTGGACGTCGAATAATCCCAACGAAATGGAGACGACGGAATACGCATGGGGCTGCGATTCCCCGGCAACCGCGCGCGTGAGTTGGATCGACGAGAACGGCAACGAGGTGACGCCGGGCATGTATCCGTGCCTGAATATTCCGACGCTTGCCGACGTCGCGATGGCCAACGGCGTGACGTGGAACTATTACGCGCCCGGGCTCGACGATCTGGGCAACATTTGGTCGGCGTTCGATGCGATTAGGCATATCCGGTACTCGAAGTTTTGGGGCAACGTAATCTCGCCGGAAACGCAAGTGCTCAAAGACGCCGCGCGCGCCGACCTGGCGAATTTGGTTTGGGTTGTGCCGAACGCGCAAGACTCCGATCATCCGTTTCCCGTGGAGCTCACCGGACGCGATTTGGTGGTCAAAGGGGCGTACGGGCCCGAATGGGTGGCGTCGGTCGTCAATGCAATCGGCGAGAGTCCGATCTGGCGTTCGACGGCGATCGTTTTACTGTGGGACGACTGGGGCGGCTGGTACGATCACGTTGCACCGCCCCAAATCGATCGCATGGGTCTGGGCTTCCGCGTGCCGATGCTGGTGATCTCTCCGTGGGCGAAGCGCCACTACATCTCACACGTCGAGCATCAGTTCGGCAGCGTGGTGCACTTTGAAGAAAATGTCTTCGATTTACCTTCGCTGCACCAAACCGACGAACGTTCCGACGCGTTACGCGACTGCTTCGATTTCAACCAAGTTCCCGAGCCGTTCCGGCCCATTCCGGCAATGCGAACTGCAGCGTGGTTCGAAAACCAGCTGGTGTACGGACCCGCGGATAGCGACTACTAGGGCGCTAGTCGCCGAAGAACAGCACCGTTACGTCGGCCGTATTGCCCTTTTTGTCCGTAACGGTAATCGTGCATCTGCCGGCTCCGACGGGCGTTACCGTGAACGTGGCGCTCTTTACGCCGTCCGGCGAGGTCGGCGGAGTTCCGACGGGCTCCGAGGGCGGATTGACCGTTGCGCAGTTATTGTTGCTGGAAACGGCGGTGATGTCGCCCGCAAACTGTGTGAATGCTTGAAACGTTTGCGAATTTGCGGCGCCGCTTTGCAAAAACCTCAGCGATGCGGGCTGAACGATAACGGCTTGCACCGCGTGTTGATCCATGCCCACAATGTGGCCGGCCGGCGCCAATGTTCCGGCGCAACCGGTCAGCGCGGTTAGTGCAAGGGCAAGCAAAGGCGTGAAGCGTGTATTCATGCGATCCTCCGGTGATCAGGTACCTTCCTCGATATACGGCCAATGCGGAATTCGCGGCCGTAAACCGCTTCGCCGTAAGAGTACTGCGTAACGCGCTTGGCGCCTAGTTTTCCGGGGGCCGCTCTGCGTTAAGGTATTGTGAAGCGCCGGTACGTGCGCGCGGCTAGTTGTGCGACGTGCGAATGCGGTAGAGCGGGACCGCAATCAGCGTCCCTCCGCGGCTTCCGATGACGAGCGTTTGTCCCGCGATGATTGGGGAGCCGACGTTGAACGGGGTGGCCGCATACCAATCGCCGATCACTGCTCCGGTCTTGGCGTCGAGCGCCCACAGATACCCGGAGAGATCTCCGAAGTAGACCGCACCACCGGCGGCCACGATGCCGCCGAGCACATTGCCGCGCACCTGCCTGCGCCATTTGATCGCGCCCGTGGCCGGATCGAGCGCGTGCATATACGGCGCGACGGAGCTGCCGCAGTACAGCGTGTTGTACGCCAGCAAGGGAATCGCGGCTTCGTTGCGCCGCGGCAGCGATCCGCGCTCGAGATAGACGTCCCAGATGCGTTTGCCGGCGCGGGGATCCACCGCGAAGGCCCGCTCGTTTGCGAAGCGATCGGTTTGCTGCGGCACCGAACCGTACGGCGGTATCGTGTAATCGCAGAGGACGTATTTGCCGTTCCAGACCACCGGGCAATCGCCGAATCCCGATGCGTTCGGCGCGAAGAGATACTTCTGCAAAACGTTTCCGCTTGCGGCATCCAAGAGCAATACCGCGTTCTCGGCGGTACCGCTGGAGACGAAGGCGTCTTGGCCGATCGGTATCGCTGCCGACATCGACGCGATCGAATGCAGATCGCGCGTATAGATCACGCGCCCGGTTTGCGGATCGACTCCGTACAGCGATCCCGCCCCGTTCTGCTGCACCAGAATGCCATGCACGATCGCGGGCGTCGGCATTCCGCTTCCAGGCAGAGGAACGCGCCACCGCAAAGCACCCGTATGCTGATCGTATGCCAGCAGCGCGCTTTCGCCGGAGCCGACGTGCACGGGTTGATTCGGCGTAGCGTTTGAAGGGCTGCCTTCGTCGCCTTCGCCCACGATTGCCAGGCCGCCGTAGAGCAGCGGCGCAGACATCAGCGGTTTGGATACTTGCGCGCTCCATAGCACCTTGCCGCTCGTAACGTCGAACGCACGGAGCGTGCCCGCGTTGTCGCCGATGTAGAGCGTTGTTCCGCTAATGGTGGGACTGGAAGAGAAGGGCGCACCCGTCTTCGCACGCCACGCGGCCGTCAACGTTCCCGGCACCACCGCGTTCGCCGTATCGAGCAGTCGAAACTGCGTCCAAGACGAGGGCGAGCGCAGCGCACCGGGCGTCGATGCGCCGATCGACGCAATTGCCGCGCCTATCCCTACCGCAACGATCCACAAACGCCTGAACCTGCGCACGACTTGATACTACCAAATATCGTGCGGCGCACGCAGAACGAATCCCGCAAAATGCAGTAACAAGGCGCACATCAGGCACAGCCACCCCGTGCCGAACAGCATGCCGCCGAAAACGTCCGTAAGATAATGCGCTCCCAGGGCAAGGCGCGACCACATGATACCGAGCGCCCAGAGCGCGAACACCGCGATCGCACAGTCTCGAACCGGAGGATACAGCCCCGCGAACGCGACCACGAGCGCCCAGGCCATGACAAACGCGATCGCGGTGGACGAATGCCCGCTGGGGTAGGAATGACCGGCATCCATACCCACCAGCCAGTAATCGGGGCGCGTCCGCACGTAGAGCGCCTTGCACGCCTCGATCAACCCTTGCGACGTCACCTGCGATACCGTTATCGCAAGCGGAATCCAGAGCGGCTTGCGCAACAGCAAAAACACCACGAACGCCATGACGCAAGCGGTCGTTACGCCGGCAGCACGGCCCGAAATGGTGAATGCGCGCGCCAATCGCGTGGCTTGCCCGCGAAAGTACACCGCAAATGAATCCAAGCGTCCTAACGGGCGGCGGGACACACGCAGACCGAGCAGTGCAAATGCCGCAAAGCAGACGGCGGCAGCTGTAAAGAGCCGAAGGTCCGCGGTCACGTGAGATCGTGAAAGTCTTGCGGTACCAGTACCAAGAGCGCGCGCTTTTTCACGCTGAACTTGGCGGGCGTTTTCCCCAGCGCATGCCCGTCGATATTGACGGGCTGCTTGGGCTTCGTGCTAATCGTGATCTTCGGCGCCGAGAAATAATGGGCATGCGCGAGCCGCGTATGTTCGCCGCGCAGTAACGCCGCATTCGTTTCAACGACGTCCGACATCTTGTCACCGGCCGCCGCAAAAAATGCAATCTCGCCGCTGCGCACGTTCGCATGCGGCGTAAGCGGCTGCCACCCGAAGTACCGGCCGCTGGCAACTATCGCTTGATGCGTGACGATCTTAAGGCGGTTGTGTTTCCACTTGACCGTCATCTCGAAGGGTTTGTCGCGAAAGAACGCACCAACCGCTGCGACGCCGTACGCGATCGGCCCCACGATCTTTTTCAAGCGTTTCGGCGTGCGATTCGCCGCATCGGCGATGACGCCGACCGTTGCAAAGTTTGCGAAACGCGTGCCGTTGACGCAGCCGATGTCGACATGCAGCTGCCTGCCGCCGACGATTGTCTCGATTGCCGCGTCGAGATCGTCTTTGATGCCCAGACTGAATGCAAAACTGTTGCCGGTGCCCGCCGGAACGACCGCGAGCGCGGTGTTCGTATTCGCCAGTTCGCCGACCGCGGCCGTCTGCGTACCGTCGCCGCCGATAACCACGACGCACTCCGCTCCGGATTTTACCGCGCCGCGAATGCGCGCGCGCAAGTCTTTCCGTCGGCGGACCATGTGAACTTCCGCAATCTTTACACCGCGCGCCGGCAGTTCGCCGGCCAGACGTTGGTAGTAGGACAGGCCGTTACGCGAACTGAGGCGGCAGACGATGGTGACGGTACGCATGCTGCCTTGGTTCCCAAAATTACGAGGCTTCACGCTTTACGTGCCCATTTTTATTGGGCGCGGGACATTAAAAATGCGGTGTGTCGAAAGTGTGAGCAGAGTATTGACACGTATGATAAAAACATGACTATCGGCCGCGCCGACGATGGCCCGCGCAGGGGCCCGGTGCACCGAACAAAACGTATGCTCTGCGCAAAAGGATTGGGTGTGGACGCTATGGATAGCGCTGCAATGCCTATAGACGTCTCGGCTTACGATTTAGAAGCCGACGCTATTCGCCGTATACCTCGTGCACTCGCGATTCGGCACGATGTGCTCTCGCTGGAAAGCGACGGCAATCAGATCACGATCGCCGTGCCCGATCTCGACGATCGCGATACGATCGACCGGATTCGCTTAGCTACCGGCATGCACGTTCGCGCGCTCTACGCGCCGCGCGAAGAGATCCGTGCGCGTCTCTTCGACGCCTATCGGGACGAGGCGGCAATTCTGCCCGCGGTGCGGCGCAATCACAACGACGAGGCGCCTGCGGTGCGAACGCTCGAACAGCTTCACCGGACCTCGGTCGATGCCAACGCTTCCGACATCCACATCGAGCCCTCCAAGCACGGCGGACGCGTGCGTCACCGCGTCGACGGAATTCTCAACGAAATTCTTACGTTGCCGCCCGAACTGCACTCGCACGTCGTTTCTCGCGTAAAATTGCTTGCCGGCATGGACATCGCAGATAAGCGTCAGCCGCAGGACGGCCGTTACGTGATAAACGTGCATGGACGCAGTATCGACGGCCGCGTGAGCTCGATGCCGACGACTGCTGGAGAGAAGCTCGTCATTCGCTTACTCGACCACGCCGCTCAAATCCCGACGCTCGACGAACTGGGGATGCCGCAATCGATGCTGCGGCGGTTTCGGCCCATACTGCGCGGACCGCACGGGTTCGTCATCGTTTGCGGTCCGACCGGCAGCGGCAAGACGACCACGTTGTATGCGGCCTTATCGGAACGGGACGTCTCGACGGAAAATCTCTGCACCGTCGAGGATCCAGTCGAGGTGACGGTACCCGGCATCGCGCAGGTGCAGATAAACCCTCGCGCCGGCGTCACGTTTGCAACCACGGTCCGAGCGTTCTTACGGCAAGATCCGAACGTCATCATGATCGGTGAAATGCGCGACGAAGAAACCGCCGGCGTTGCGGGAGCTGCCGCGCTGAGCGGTCAGCTCGTGCTGACTTCACTCCACAGCAACGACGCGCCGACCGCGATCGATAGGTTGCTGGAGCTGGGGGTTCCCCGGCAGACCATTGCAGCCGGCTTGACCGCGGTCATCGCACAGCGGTTAGTTCGTAAACTCTGCATGAACTGCAGAGAGCCGTTTCTGGCCGGCATGGAATTCCTTCAGGAGTTCGGCATCCAGCAGCGTGCCGGAGCGTATCGTGCGCGCGGGTGCAGGGATTGCAATGGAAGCGGCTACGCCGGAAGAGTAGCCCTCTTCGAGTCGCTCTTCGTTGACGCCGATATCCGCGCAGCCATAGCGCAGGGCAGCACCGGAGTCGGCATCGCAGCGCTCTCGCGCGCGAAGGATTACGAACCGATTTTGACAGCTGGAGTGGAGGCGGTGACGGCCGGCCGAACGAGCTTCGAGGAACTTCGGCGCGTTCTCGTCGTGAGCAGCGGACGGTGACTGCCGCATTAGCCGCGGTGCGCCTTGCGGAGGTGCTGCACTTCGGCCGCAGACGAAACGCCTCGGACGTGCACCTTCGCTGCGGCGTGCCGCCGCTCGTGCGTGTCGACGGATTGCTCGAGGCGATGTCGGCGCCGCCGTTGACGGAAGACGAGATCGAAGCGATCGCGCTCGCTGTTTTGCCGGACCGATCCGAACTCGAGCGATGCGGCGACGTCACCGTATTGTACGAAGCGCCGCAAATCGGCCGCGTACGCGTGCACGGGTATGAAACCGAACTTGGCATTGCCTTCGCGATGCGGCTCCTGGCATCGCAAACGCCTGCGTTGGAGAGCCTCGGCCTGCCGCCGGCGGTGAGTTCGCTGTGCGCACTATCGAAGGGACTGGTGTTAATCGCCGGACCTACCGGAAGCGGCAAGTCGACGTTACTCGCATCCATGATCGACGCGGTGAACCGGCGGTATGCAAAACACATCGTGACCATCGAAGATCCGGTCGAGTACCGGCACCATCCCGTAAAGTCACTCGTTAATCAGCGAAGCATCGGCAGCGACGTAGCCACTTTCTCGAGCGCGGTTTTAGGCGCGCTTCGGAGCGATCCCGATGTGATTCTCATCGGCGAACTGCGAGACGCGGCGACCATGCACGCAGCGTTAACGGCAGCAGAGACAGGCCATTTGGTGCTCTCGACGCTTCACACCGGCGACGCCGCCCAAACGATCGATCGCGTCGTTGGAGCGTTCGGCGGCGACGTTCAAGATCAAATTCGCATCCAGTTGGCACAAACGTTGGCCGGCGTAGTATCGACGCGTTTGCTTCCGCGTGCGGAGGGGACCGGCCGGGTTTGCGCCGTCGAAGTGCTCCTGGTAAACGACGCCGTGCGGCACATCATTCGTGATGGAAAAACGCATCAGATTGGTAATGTGATTTCCACGGGCCGGCAATTCGGCATGCAAACGCTGGAATCGCACGTTTCCGAACTCGTGGCGCGCGGAGACGTCGCGCCCGAGGCGCTGCGGGCGGTGCCCGCGTGACGCTCTATGCGTACACTGCGCGCGATCGCAGCGGACACGCCGTTCGCGGTACGATGGAAGCCTCCGATCGTACGTCGGCCCTCGCTTCGTTGCGCGCGCGTATGCTGCATGTCACGGGAATCGATCGTTGGCCGGGCACGTCCAGCATCGCGTTGCTTTTCGAAAACATCGGACCCGTATCGAACCGAAGCTCCGTCGCGCTGTTCCGCTCGCTGGCAGCATTGATAAGGGCGGGCGTCCCGCTCAGGCGTTCGATAGACGTCGCGATACGGCAGTGCGCCGATTCTCGTCTGAAGGAAGCGTTGAATTCCGTCCTGAGCGACATCGAGCATGGGCTTCCGCTGAGCGACGGCATGTCGCGCAGGCCGAAAGAGTTCCCGAAGGTTTTCGTTGCATTGATCCGCGCCGGCGAAATCGGCGGCGCGCTCGATCAAGTATTGGAACGATTGGCAAGCCTATTGGAACGCGACCGGACCCTGCGCAAACGGATCGCTTCGGCGCTGGCCTATCCGGCGGTCGTGGCCTGCGCGGCCGTTGCGCTGTCGGTGTTTCTGTTGGCGTCGATCGTGCCGATGTTCAGTTCGATGTACGAGCAGATGCACGTGCCGCTGCCGCTGCAAACGTCGCTGCTTATTGAAGCCGGCAACGCATTGCGCTCGCCGCTCGCCATTGCGGCCGGACTCTCGGGGAGTATCGGCGTTGCTGTTCTAGCGGCCGTGCGTTGTACGCCAAGCGGTTCGCAACTCTTCGAAGCAGTGCTTTTCCGGCTGCCTGCCGTGGGTGCCATCGCAAGAAAGACGTTGGCGGGAAGATTCGCCCGCGTCCTGGGTACGCTCTTGCGTTCCGGCGTGCACGTCGTCCCGGCTCTCGACGTTCTCGTCGACGCGATGACCACGCAAACGTTTAGAGACTGCATACGCCGGCTGTCGGCAGAACTATCCTCCGGAAGCCCGATCTCCAAGCCGCTTGCGGCGTCGAACCTTTTCGAACCGCTATTCCTTCAACTCGTCCACGTCGGTGAAGAAACCGGCGACCTCGACGCCATGCTCCTGCGCATTGCGGATTACTACGAGGTCGACGTCGAAACCGCACTAACCACGTTGAGCAGCTTGGTTGAGCCGGTAACGATCGTCATCCTTGGTACGGTCGTCGGCTTCATCGTGTCTGCAATATTCCTGCCGCTTTACACCTTAATCGGAAACATCAAATGATTGCCCTGGCACAAAATGATTTTGAAGACCGCAACTCTTTGGTCGCGCGATATGTGTATCTTTGCAAACGGGGTGCGCGTAAGTTCTGCAGGCCGGGCCTCGATCGCGCCGACCTCGAACAAGTCGCGGCCATTGGGCTGATCAAAGCCGGCGACCGGTACGATGCGGCGCTGCAAACACCGTTCGAAGCCTACGCCTGGCTTTTCGTCGTGGGTGAATTGATGCACTACGTGCGCGATCACGAACGCATGGTGCGCGCGCCGCGGCGGCTAAGGTCGCTTGAACGGAAGTATCAGCACGCTCATGACGAGCTCGTTGCGGAGCTCGGATGCGAACCGACGGCGCAGCAGATCGCGCACCGGCTCGGCGTTGCGCGCAGCGAAGTGGACGAAGTGCGGCGCTACCGCGAACAAGCGATGCCACAGTCTCTTCACGGGCTTCATCCGGGCGAGCTGTTCTTTCACAGTTACACCATGGAAGACCGCGAGAACCGCGTACTGCTCGACGCGGCTCTGGCCAGGCTCACCGAAATCGAACGGATCATCGTACTTGCCGTCTATGCCAAAGGCTATACGCAAATAGAATTGGCCGAACGTCTGGGCTACTCGCGCCGGCACGTTTCGCGC
The DNA here is from genome assembly GCA_035938175.1 of Vulcanimicrobiaceae bacterium. Taxonomy (GTDB): domain Bacteria; phylum Vulcanimicrobiota; class Vulcanimicrobiia; order Vulcanimicrobiales; family Vulcanimicrobiaceae; genus DASRDE01. The sequence goes on along the minus strand of DASZHD010000026.1, from coordinate 48,349 downwards.
TTGCACCGCGCCGCGCTCAACAAGATGCGCCCGGTGTGGGTCCACGATACCGCTCGATTGGGCACTTAAGCGCATGTATGAAGAATCAGCGCGGGTTTACGTTGCTGGAAATGATGGTCGTGGTTGCCATCATCGCAATTCTTGCAGCGATACTGATACCGAATTTCACGCGAGCGCGCGCACAGGCGATGACCTCCGCATGCATGGGCAACATCAAGATGATTGCTACTGCGCTCGAGTTATACTACACCGACAACCAAGCGTATCCGGCCGCGTCCAATAAGGCCGTACAAAGCCTCGGATTGGCGGGATACCTGGATCAGACGCCCGTGGACCCGGCCGGCGGCACGGGCTCGTACACGGTGACGACAACGAATACCGGCGGTAACGGCGGCGTCGCCGGATATCAAATATGGTGTCCCGGGACGCACGATCCCGCTACGCTGCTGAAGCTGAACGACGGCACCGCGACAACGAACACGACGCTCAAATATGACAACCAGAAAGGATTCTCGGTTGTCTCAGCGCCGGGAAGCTGATGCGCGACCCTCTAGGCGGCGCGTTGGTGTCGATATCGTCCGGATCGCATTATGCTTCGGCGTTCTCATTCGCCGCGGGAGTGCTCGCCAGCGTCGGCCCGTGTACGGCACCCCGCCTGATTGCGATATCGGCGATCGTATCGAACGCATCGGGCAAGAGTGCGATTCGGATGGTTGTTTCGTTCGCAGCCGGTCTCGTCGTGACATATGCGGCGTTTGCGGCGGTGCAAAGCTTGCTCGTGCGCGCGTTCGCGTTTTCCGGTTTAACATACGGCATCATCGCAGCCGTGCTCGCCGCCGGCGGCTTCACGACGCTTTGGCGCGACGACCATGCGTGCGCCTCTCGCGTACGCTTGCCGGCTCCCAATTACGGCGCAATTTTTCTGCTCGGCTGCTCTTTCGCGCTGGTCGTTTCGCCCTGCTGCACTCCGGCGATCGCCGCGATCCTTGCTTACACGGCGGCAAAGCCGATTGCTTACGGCGCGATGTTGCTGGCATGCTTCGCAGCCGGCCACACGATCGTGCTCTTTGCGGCGTGCGCAGGCGGAAGCACGGTGGCTGCGCTTATCCGCCGCTCCGGCGTTCAGGAAGCGTCGTCGGTCGTAAGCGGGACGCTCATGCTCGCGCTGGCGGCATACTATGCGGTGCTGGCATGAGCCGCATACCGCGCATCCGCAGATTTGCACTCGCGGCTCTGGCTTTGAGTACGTCAATCGCACTGTTCCGCGGCGACGTCGCTCAAGCACTCGTCATTCGCGGCGACGACTATTTGTATCGCGGCGGCGCCTCCGCAGCGTTGTACCGCTATCGCCTCGCACTTCGTCTCGATCCGCGTGCCGAAAGTGCCGCCGACCATTTTATTTTCGCAGCGCTGGAACGGCGCTCGCCGGGCGATCTGAACGCCGCGGTTAGGATTGCCGACTCGTTCTTACTGCAAAGCGGCTCCAATGCAACGATCCTTGCGGACCGGGCCCTGTGCCTGCTGATCGAACGGCGCTACCGCGCGGCCGAAATCGACTTCGAGCGATCTGCCGCTATCTCCGCGAGCGTGCAGCAATATGTGTTTGCCGGCTGGGCGGCGCGGCATCAAGGGCGGGACGGGGACGCCAAGCGGCTGTGGCACGATGCATTGCGGCTATCTCCCGCAAACGCGGCCGCGCGGCGGGCACTGGCCTCACTGAATCGATGATGCATTTGTGTGCTGCGGCGTTTTGCAGCGCCGCGCTGAACGCGCTGTTTTGCCGTGCCGTCCTTAATCGCGTAAACCGTGCCGGAATGCAGTTTCGCCAGGAGACGCGTTTCTGGGCGATCGCCGGCGTGGGAACCGTTTTAGAAACGGTGGCGCTCTGCTCGCCCGCGCCGTCGTGGAAATGCGTGCTGCTGCTCATCGGATTATCCGCGTCAACGGTTTCCGCGGCTGCCGATGCGGCGACCGGATATATTTTCGACGCCGTAACGCTCCCTTCGCTCGCGGCATTGTTGGCGTTCGGCTTCGTTTTCGGCCATGGGGCCGACGTCTTCTTGGGCGCTTCCGCCAGCGGAGGCGCCGTCTTAGTGCTGTATATCGCTACCGCGTCGCGCGGGATTGGGTTGGGTGACTTTAAAATTGCGTGCTGCATCGGCGCGGCACTTGGATGGTGTGATGGCCTTGCGGCGCTGGGGGCGGCATTTATTGCGGGTGGAATGTATGCGGCTATCGTGCTTTGCGCGCGTCCGTCGGCTCGCGGCACGGAGGTCGCCTTCGGGCCGTATCTGGCAGCGGGAATGATGGGCGTCGCATACTTTCGGATGCTCGCATGAGATCGAACAGTTTGCCGTTGGGCGTAGACATCGGTGCCACACGAATTCGGGTGTGTCACTCGGTTTCAACGGCGCAAGGTCCGCGAATTCGTGCGGTTGCAGTCCGCATTATGTCGGCGGGCGCGGCGTCGTCCGCCGATATCGAGAACCCGAACTATGTCGCTACGCTGGTAGAAGAAGCGTTAACGGAATTGCGCACCAAAGAACGCCGCTGCGTCGCAGCACTCGGCGCCGCGGACGCGCTGCTGCGCCCCTTTTCTCTGCCGAGAATGAGTTTTGTAGAACGCGAACGCGCTGCACGCCTAGAGGCGGAACGGCATACCGAATTCTCGGCGAGCGACGCGGTCGTGCGTCTGCACCCGTCACTTGAGAACGGCGTTTGGGCTCTCGGAATTGCGCGCCGATCGGCGCTGCGCAGCCGTGTGAACGCGCTACGCGCGGCGCGCCTCAAGCCCGTTGCAGTGGATCACGAAGCATGTGCGTTCGCCCGAGCGCTTCCCGCGTACGACGTCATCGTCGACGTCGGTCATCGGCGCACGGTCATGCACGTAAACGGCGGGCCAACGCCGTGGACGCTCCATGCCGCGCGCGGCGGCGCGGACGTCACGTCGTCAATCGGACGTGAATTGGCCATCGACGAGTACACCGCCGAAAAGCGCAAGCGCATTCTCGGCGCCGCGGGAGCCGGGGAACAGGCGTTAAACGGACTTGCGGCCGAAATTTCGTCGTCGATCGCCTTGGCGCGCAAAACGCGCCCGGTCGTTCGCGTCGCGCTCGTCGGTAACGCGGCGCGCCTTCCGGGCCTTTCTTTTGCGATAGAAGCGGCCACCGGTGCGATTTGCGAATCGCCCGTCGCCGAGATTCTGCGGACCGATACGTACCCCGACGATGTAATCCGTTCTAACGCGCCCGACTGGACGTTGGCCGCCGGCCTTTCGATGTGGAAGGTGCAATGACGTTCGACTACATGCATTCCGCGCGCCCGCGTTTTGTGACGCGCCTGATCGAATGGCGCATACCGTCACGACTGCAGGCACCTGCACTCGCACTGCTTTGTGCGGTAATCTGCGTCGCGGGCGCGTGGACGATAGAACACCGGCGGTTCGCGGGAGCACTTTCCATGGAATCCGAGTACCAACGGCGCTACGATCGCATCCACGTGCAAGTCGTACGAGCCGACCTCTATTATCAACGGATTTGCGAGCTCGTTGCACTGGACCGGCAAGTGCGCGGCATCGTGGCGTCGGGCGATGCCGATGCGCGCCGGCTTACCGAAATCGCAAATGCCATTCCGCCGCACGTATGGCTTACCGGCATCGCGTGGGATGGCTCCGACGTTGTATTGGAAGGCGGGGCAAAAACGCTGTCCGCGCTCAGCGGCGTTTTCCACACGCTCGCTCGCGGGATCACGGTCACGAGCCCAACGCTCGTACGCGCCCAGCGCGACGCCCGTCCTGGCGCAGATACCTCGACGACATACACGCTACGTCTGCAGAGTACCGGCTCATGACGCTCGGACGCTTCATACGCGCCGGTGACGACGCGCGCGCCGTTTGGCTCGCAGCGATACTCGTTTTCGCACTGGGATTGTATTTTGTCGAGTCGTCCTACCACGAAAGGATCCGGGACCTCGACATGCAGACGGAAGTGCTGAACCGCCGTGTAGCAATCGACACTCAAACGCTTGCAGAACGGCCGGCGCTCATGAGAGTACAACGGCTTGCTCAACGCGACCTCGAAACGGTCGCGCGCGACCTGCCGCTGTCGATGACCACCGCGCAGTGGCTGCCGAACGTCGAACGTTTGGCCGCGCACTGCGGAGTAGCGGTTGAAGAAGTCTCGGTGCAACCCATTATGGCCTCGCCCGTACGCGATCTTCCGCAATCGACTGCGCAAGCGCCGGCGGCGTCTTGGCTTCTGCAAACGGACGTTACAATTCGCGTTCGAGGTACTTTCCGTGCAGTGCTGGCCTTCGTGCAAGGCCTTTCACACGACCGCATCCTGATTCGGGTGACCAATACGGAGATAGAATCGGCGCGCGGCGGAATGCAAGGCGCACACCCCGCGCTTGACGCGACCGTTCACGCGTCGTTGTTCAGATTACAACTAGCCGCTATGGAGCAACATATTGCTGCAGCCAATCGATGACTCAACGCGACGGAAGTTGATGAGCCTGTCCGCGATGCTTTGCGCGACGTCATTTGTGTTAGCCCCCATCGCGGGTCGCAGTTCCGCCGGTGCGATGTTGGAGCAGTCCGGATTTACCCAAGAATTTCACGTGCCGCAATTGCCGCCCGAACGGCCGCCGAAGCGCGCGATCCTCGTTCGCGATCCCTTCGCGTCGCCCGACGAACCGGGCCCGGCGGCCGCTGCTCCGTTGCAGAGTCCGGACGGGATCGTGGGGATGCGCGTCGTTCAAGGGCAGTCGACGGGGATAGCCGTCCCATTCGGCGGCACGACGGTCCGTGCAATCGTCACCGGCGGCTCCGCGCGAGCGCTGATCGAAACGAACGGCCGTACGCAAATCGTTTCGTCCGGCGATCCGCTTTTGGGATCGACGATCGTCTCCATCGACTCCGAAGGCATCCGTCTTTCGAACGGCCGGCGGATTCACCTATCGGTGTCGCCGTAATGCGGCAGATCGCGCTTTGCTTGGCTCTGTTGTTGGGCTGTGCGGCTTCTGCGCTGGCGGCTCCGCTCGTAACGCTCGACGTGCACGACGCGGAGCTGGGCGACGTCCTCGCGCTGCTTGCGTCACAATCGGGAATAAATATCGTTGCCGATTCATCGATAAAGCCCGAGCGGGTAACGCTGCATCTGCGCAACGTCTCGTTCGACGACGCGTTGACCGTGCTGGTCCAGGCGCACGACTTACAGGTGCGGCGCCAAAGCGGGATCGTGATCGTCGGCACGAGCGAGTCGATGAATCGCCGCTACGGCGACGCAAACGATCCGCGTTCTCCACGAACGGTCGTCGTGAATCTTTCGCATGGAAGCCCCGACGAAGTCGCAAAAGAACTTTCGGCGGGCCTGCCCGACGGAACGGTGATCGTGCCGGACAAACGCACGGCCAGCATCGTACTAACGGGAAACGCCGATACGATTGCGCGCGGCCGGCAGCTTGCTGCGGCCTTGGACGGACCGGCCGCTGATGGTGCCGCCGATCCGGATCGCGTTTATCCCTTGAAATATCACAAAGCGTCGGAACTCGCTTCCGCGCTGAAGGGGATTCTTCCGGACGGAAGCTATCTGGCCGACGACGCCCAGAACGCGATCATCGTCAGCGGAAACAGCGACTTGCAACGAACCGCCTCGGGATTTGTTCGCAGCATGGACGTGCCGTCTCCGCAAGTGCTGTTCGAGGTTCGCGTGGCCGATCTAACGCCGGAGAATGACAATTCCAACGTCGGCATTACGTTCGGCGGCGTCGATCTGCAAGGGCAGCCGGTGCCTGGAGCGGCGACGTGGGCGTTCGCGAGGAACTCGATTTCGATCAATGCCACGTTGAATGCGATGATCACTCACGGACACGCGCAAATTCTGGCCACGCCCAAACTCGTGACGATCAACAATAAAGAAGCGGATCTGCTGATCGGCCAAACGTATCCCGTCGTGTACTACGATTCGCAGCTCGGCGGTCAACAAGTGCAGTTCGTGGACATCGGCGTCAAGTTGCGGCTAACGCCGACGATCGGCCCCGACGGCAGCGTAACGGCCGAGATGCATCCGGAATACAGCGCGATCGAGGGTTTCGTAGGCGGCTATCCGATCATCGCCAATCGGAAGATCGATTCCACGCTGCGCGTCGGCGATAATCAGACCATCGTTCTGGGCGGCCTGCTGCGTGACGTCGATTCGCAAACGCTGACGCGGATGCCGGGCCTTGCCGACATTCCAATACTCGGGAAGATTTTCCAGAGTAAGCAGCAGAACCACGAACGCGACGAAGTCGTCTTCCTGATAACCCCGCACGTCATCTATCCGAACAGTCCGCTTCCCACCAAATAGCGTGAAACCCGGCGCTGTGGTGCCGTGTCGTGGAACGCATGGCAACGCAAGCTGAAAAAGCGCAGCGCTTCCGCGCGCTGCACGAGCGCCCCGGCGCCTTCATTATCCCGAACCCGTGGGACATCGGAACGGCCAAACTCTTACAGCACGCCGGATTCGAGGCGCTGGCCACGACCAGCGCCGGATACGCGTATTCGATCGGCAAGCCGGACGGCGCCGTCGACCGCGACACGATGCTCGCGCACGCCGCGCAGCTCGCCGCGGCCACCGATCTGCCGCTCAGTGCCGATCTGGAAAACGGCTACGCCGACGATCCCGGCGACGTCGCCGAAACGGTGCGGTTAGCGGCGGCGGCCGGCCTGGCCGGGTGTTCTATTGAAGATCTGCCGCTCGGGCGCGAGGGCGCCCCATACGAGATCGCGTTCGCGGCGGAGCGCATTCGCGCGGCGGCCGAAGCCGCGCACGCGTTGCCGTTTCCGTTCGTGCTGACCGCGCGCGCGGAAAATTTCATCGCCGATCGTCCCGATCTCGGCGATACCATCGCGCGCCTGCAGGCGTTTCAAGAGGCCGGTGCCGACGTACTGTTCGCGCCCGGGTTGCGTACCAAGGACGATATCCGTGCGGTCGTGCAGTCGGTGGATCGGCCCATAAACGTGATTATGGGCTTGCAGGGCGTGCAGTTGACGTTGACTGATCTCGCGGAACTCGGCGTCAAACGCGTGAGCGTCGGTAGCGCGCTCTCGCGAGCGGCGCTGGGCGCGTTTCTGTCGGCGGCATATGAGATGCGCGACCACGGCACGTTCACGTTTTCGCAAACGGCCGCAAAGTATCCGGAGATGAACGCGATCTTCGCATAGCTCGCCGCGCAAAACTGGACTGAATTCTTGCCGCAAGGGGCCCGCGATTTGTTGAGGGAGGGTCGTCTGCGATACCGTCGCGGGCCCCTATGACTCGTGGAGGGTTTTCGCGCGTGCTTTAAACTTTTGCGGTTTGGCGAAGCTCGCCGCGCGTGCGGGATTCCTCGAACAGGTGAAGCATCGCTTCATTGAATTTCGGAATGTCGTCGGGTTTTCGTGACGTGGTGATGTTTTGATCGGTCACGTTCACCTCGTCGACCCAATTGCCGCCGGCGTTACGGATGTCGGTTTGCAGCGACGGCCACGAGGTCACGCGGCGGCCGCGGACGGCATCGACTTCTACCAGCGACCACGGTCCGTGACAGATCGCGGCAATCGGTTTCCCGGCTTGCACGAACGATCGCACGAAGTCCATCGCTTTCTTGTTCATGCGCAAACGATCCGGATTCACGACGCCGCCCGGGAGCAAAAGCGCGTCAAAATCTTCAGGCCGCGCGCGATCGAGCGGCAGATCGACGTTGATTCTCTCGCCGATGTCGTCGTGATTCATGCCCTGGACTTGATCGTTTTTGGGTGAGACCACAACCGTTTTCGCGCCGGCCTGGTCGAGCGCTTTGCGCGGCTCGGTGAGTTCCACTTGCTCGAAGCGATCCTCGACCAGGATGGCGACGTTCATCCCTTCCAAACGATTCGATGTTGTCATGCCGTTGGGTTACCCGATGCCGATACCAATAAACAGCGTCGGCTGCGGGGGTCTCGGCGGCGCGCACGCTTGATTTTACGAAGCGGCGCGCTTTTGCACGACACGATCCGTTGTGTCGAAGCGAGCTTGCGCTTCGCGCACCTCTTCCATGTGCCGCTGCGACCATTCAGCGAGGGCGTTGAGCGGTTCTCGCAGCGTGAGGCCGAGCGTTGTAAGCGCGTATTCCACGCGCGGCGGGATTTCGGCGTAGACGTTGCGAGCAACGAGCCCGTCGCGCTCCATGTCCCGCAGCGTTTGCGTGAGCATTTTTTGCGAAATGCCGCCGATCGCGCGGCGCAGTTCGCTGAAACGGCGGGGCTGCTTTTTATCGAGCATGCCGATGACCAGGGTCGTCCACTTGTCCGCTATGCGGTCGAGCAGCGCCCGGGTCGGGCAGTTCTCGGCATAGGGGTCTTCGAGGGCCGGCGCTATAGTTTCCATTTGGTTACTAGGACACTTTCTAGTGCGTTCTTGTAATATGTAAGTTGGTGTGGTGTAGTGACTATTGTACTTCGCTTGGGTCGTATTGGCAACCCAAGCCCCCATAAGGAGAAGAATGAACACCGTAATTACGACCCAAGAGGTCCAACAGTTCGCTATCGATCCCAGTCATTCGCACGTCGAGTTCTCCGTGCGCCACCTGATGATCAGCAAAGTGCGCGGCCGTTTTGCCGCGGTGAAGGGCACGATCGGCCTCGCGCCCGGCAGTGACTTGCCGCAAAACGTAGCCGTCGAGATCGACCCGGCGTCGATCGACACCCGCGAAGCCCAGCGCGACGCGCACCTGAAGTCGCCGGACTTTTTTGACGTGGAGCGTTTCTCGACGATCGCCTACAGCAGCACGCGCGTTGAGGGCACGCCGGATTCGTTCAAAATATACGGCGACCTGACGATGCACGGCGTCACGCGTCCGCTCGTTTTGAACGGCACGCTGGAAGGGCGCGCCCGCGACCCGTGGGGCAACGACCGCGTCGCTTTCAGCGCCGAGGCCAAACTCAGCCGCAAGGATTTCGGGCTCACGTGGAATCAAGCGCTGGAAACGGGCGGCGTTGCCGTGGGCGACGAAATCCGCATCGAAATCAACGTGGAGGCGATCAAACCGCAATGACGCCAACTGTGCGATGAACGGCGACGCGCCGATGCCGGCAATTTTTTTCGGGCACGGCAATCCCATGAACGCACTCGAACAGAATGCCTACACGCACAAATGGAGCGCAATCGGGCGCGGATTACCGCGCCCCCGCGCGATCCTCGCGATCTCGGCGCACTGGTACGTCGAACAGACCGCCGTCACCATCGGTGAACGGCCGCGCACGATTCACGATTTCGGCGGCTTCCCGCGGGAGCTGTATGAAGTTCAGTATCCGGCGCCCGGCGATCCCGCGCTGGCAAAGCGGGTTGTGCAGTTGCTTTCGCCGGTCACGACCGTGGCATCGGATGGCCAGTGGGGTTTCGATCACGGCACGTGGTCCGTGCTCTGCCACGTATTTCCGAACGCGGACGTGCCGATCGTTCAATTGAGCCTGGACGAGACCAAACCGCCGTCCTACCACTACGAACTGGCGCAGCGGCTGGCTCCGCTTCGCGACGAAGGCGTGCTGATCGTCGGCAGCGGCAACGTCGTGCACAATTTGCATACGTTCGCGTGGGGACGGCATCCGGTCGAGGCGTTTGACTGGGCAATCCGGTTCGAAGCGCGCGTTCGCGAGCTCATCTTGGAAAACGACTTCGGGCCGCTGGTGGACTACGAATCGCTTGGACGGGACGCGCTGCTCTCGGTTCCCACACCCGATCATTATTTGCCGCTCATTTACGTCATGGGCCTGTTGCGCGCGAGCGACACGGTAACGTTTCCGGTGGAAGGCGTCGACGGCGGATCGGTTTCCATGCTGGCGGTCGATCTGCGCTAGCACCAGGCCGCAACGGTCCCCGGCGCCAACCCTGTACGCGTGTTTCGGTATTTGACGGCCGGCGAGTCACACGGACCCGCTTTGGTAGGCATCCTCGATGGAATTCCCGCGCAATTGCGAATCGACGTCGACCGCATCGACGCGGAACTCGCCAAACGCCAGGGCGGATACGGCCGCGGCGGACGCATGAAGATCGAGCGCGATCGTGTCGAGTTCGTCGCCGGCGTGCGCGGTTCGTTCACGCTCGGTTCGCCGATCGCGGCGATCGTCCGCAACCGCGACTTTGAAAACGTGCGCGAACTGATGGATCCGATAACCGGTCACGGCAAGCCGCTGACCAACCCCCGGCCCGGCCACGCCGATTATGCGGGTGCGTTGAAGTACCGGCACCGCGACCTGCGCAACGTGCTGGAAAGAGCCAGTGCGCGCGAGACGACGATGCGCGTCTGTTTGGGCGCGATCTGCGCGCAGTTTTTGGAAGCGCTGGGAATAACGACGCGATCGTACGTGCAGCGGATCGGCGGCGTCGAAGCGCCGGATCTCGAGAACATCGACGAGGCCGCGATTGAGGCGAGCGACGTCCGCTGCCCGGATTCCGGCGCATCCAAAGCGATGATTGCGGAAATCGATCGCGCCAAAGCTGCCGGCGATACGCTCGGCGGACAATACATCGTGCGAATCGACGGCGTACCGGCCGGCATCGGCAGCAATCGTCAACCCGACACGCGGTTGGACGGCGTGCTGGCGGGCGCCCTGATGGGAATGCAAACGGTCAAAGCGGTCGAGGTGGGACTGGGAGCCGACGTCGCATCGCGGCCGGGTTCTGCCGCGCACGACACCTTCGAGCTCGCGCAAGGCGAAGTCGTGCGGCCCAGCAATCGCGCCGGCGGCATCGAAGGCGGCATGAGCAACGGACAACCGATCGTGCTTCGCGTCAGCGTAAAGCCGATACCGACGCTGATGAAGGCGCTTCCGTCGGTAAATTTGCACGAAAAAACCGGCGCGCCGGCATCGATCGTGCGCAGCGACGTGTGCGTCGTACCCGCCGCCGCGGTGGTCGGTGAAGCGATGGTGCGCCTCGCGCTGATGGCGCCCGTACTGGAAAAATACGGCGGCGACTCGCTGGACGAAACGCTCGACAATCTGGCGCGCAGCACGCAAGCGGCGTCTGCACTCTTCGAGCATGCGTAAACATGTGGCGCTTACGGGATTCATGGCAGCCGGTAAGTCGACCATCGGAAAGAAACTCGCCCGTAAACTCGGCGTAGCCTTTTACGACATCGACGATCTGATCGTCAACCGCTACGGCCCGATCTCCGACATTTTCTACACGCAGGGCGAGCAGCAGTTTCGCGTCTACGAGCGCGAAACGATCCAGCAAGTGCTGGACGAGCGCGATCCGGGTGTGATCGCGCTGGGCGGCGGCGCGGTTATGAACGACGACACGTTGAAATTGCTGAAGAAGCGCACGTACCGCGTCTTCATCAAAGTGCCGCCCGAGCAAGTTTTCAGCCGTCTGCGAAAAAGCCGGCGCGTTCGGCCCCTTTTGGGCGCGACGCCGAGCCTGAGCAAGATCCGCGAGATCTACGAAGCCCGCATGCCGCGCTACGCTCACGCCGACTACGTGGTCGAAGCGGGCGATATGCCGACGGCCAAGATCGTCGACGACATTGCGCAGTGGCTGCACAAGAAAAAGATCGCACTTTGAACGGCCTTGGGTATCCCGTCATCGTTGCAGACTCCGCCGGCGAACCGCTAGCAGCCTTTCTTCGCGAGCGCGACGATCGCTTTGCGGTCGTTTGCGATGCTGCCGTGCGTGAGATGGCAGAACGGCTGACCAAGTCTCGCCGGCGTTTGTGCGTGCTGCCGTTTTCGCTGGGCGAGCATCGCAAGCGTCTGGCGACCGTCGAGAACGTGCTGGATGCGCTGGCCGCAGCGGGCGCCGATCGCGAAACGCTCGTGGTCGGTGTGGGCGGCGGCGTGGCAAGCGATTTGTTCGGTTTGAGTGCCTCGCTGTACATGCGCGGCGTCCCGTACGCGCACGTGGCAACCAGCTTGGTGGCAATGGTCGATGCTGCGATAGGCGGGAAAACCGGCGTGGATCTGCGCGCCGGAAAGAACCTTGTCGGAACCTTCCGCGATCCCGTTGCGGTATTCGCGTACACGGGCGCCCTGCGCACGCTGCCGTTCCGGCATTTGCGTGAAGGTCTGGGCGAGATGGTCAAGCACGCGATCATCGAGGGCGGCGACGTGTTCGAGTCGCTCGAAACGCTCGCGCCGCACCCCTTTTGGCGCTGGCCGTGGGAAACCGTCGTCGCGGACTCGATTGCCGTGAAAACGATGATCGTTCGCGAGGATCGTGAAGAGCGCGGTGCGCGTGAATTGCTGAATCTCGGACACACGTTTGCCCACGGCATCGAGGCGGCATCGAACTACCGCGTTTCACACGGCGCCGCCGTGTCGATAGGTTTGCGCGCCGCCGGACTGCTCGCGCTCGCGACCGGGCGCTTTTCGCGCGACGATCATCTTCGCGTACTCACACTGCTGACGCTGCTGCGTCTTCCGGTTGCAACCCGCGAATCTCCGGTGCGCGTGTTCGCGGCAATGGGCGCCGATAAGAAGAAGCGCGGCGGCAAGCTTCGATTCGTGCTGCCGCGGGCGATCGGCGATGTGGAAAACGGCGTCGTGGTGAGCGACTCCTCCGTGCTGCGCGTGCTGCGGCGCATTACGCAGCCGCCGGGAGGAGACGAATTCCGCTAGTACGCGCCGTCGACGTTTTGGCAGCAATCCGTTCCTCGCGTTTCGACTTGCCGCTTACGTACGACGCACGCGACCTGGTACTGCGGGTCGGCGACGTCGTTCGCATTCCGCTCAGAGCGCGCGAGCAGATCGGGTTTGTGGTTTCGCCGCCCAAAACGTGCGAAACAGATCGTCCGCTGCGTCACGTTCTCGCGGCGGCGGGCGTACCGCGAGCGTTTGATGAGACGGGCTTGGCACTCGCACAGTTCGTCGCCGAACAGTACGTCTGCACTCTGGGTGAAGCACTCGGCGCGGTCGTGTTGAGTGCAGCGATCCCGCGCGCCGTCGATACGTTGTCGATCGCTACAGCGGAGCCGTCGCGTACGCGCTATCCGTCCGTCCCCGGGCGCCTCGTGCGATTGATATGGGACGATCTGCGCGAGGGATTCACGCTGGAGCGGCTGCTGCGCCATCCGGACGCGCGGCGCGCAGGCGATCGAACGGCACTGCTGCGCGCGGTGAACGCATTAGTGCGCAGCGGCGATCTGCGCCGCGAGCGGCGCGTCGTCGATCCGCGCACGCACGAGTACCGCGTGAAAGTGCTCTTCCCCGCGAACGCCGCGATCCGGGGGCCCAAAGCCGCCGCACTGCTGCAGTTCGTGCGCGAACAGCCCGGTGTTCCGCGTGCCGACGCCGTGCTGGCGGGCTTTTCGAACGCGGTGCTGTCGCGCGCGATCAAAAGCGGCGCGATCCAGGAACGGGAGATCGTGCCCGAGCGCTTCTCCGCTGCATCGGCGCGGCGGCGTCCCGAATTCTCTCCGACGTCCGAGCAACGCACGGCGATCGATACGCTCGCCGGCTCCCTCGATGCCGGGGCTTTCAAAGAGTTCTTGCTGCACGGCATTACGGGAAGCGGCAAAACGTTCGTCTACATCGAGGCGATCGAACGCGTACTGCAAAGCGGCGGCCGCGCTATCGTCCTCGTGCCGGAAATTTCGCTGACGCCGCAAACGGCGCGGCGCTTTGAAGAAGCGTTCGGAACGCAGGTAGCAGTTTTGCATTCGGCGCTCTCGGAGCGCGAGCGGTTCGATGCATGGCAAGCGTGCGCATCCGGAACGATCGGCGTCGTCGTCGGCGCACGCAGCGCGGTCTTCGCTCCGCTCGCGGACGTGCGATTGATCGTCGTGGACGAGGCGCACGAGCCGTCGTACAAACAGGATTCCGTACCGCGCTATCATGCCGTCGCCATTGCGCGCCGGCGAATGCAATTGGCGAGCGGCGTACTGCTGTTGGGAAGCGCGACGCCGTCTTTGGAGAGCTACGATGCCGCGCTGCACGGGCAGGTGAAACTGCTCGAGCTCCCATATCGCGCCACAAGCCAGCCGCTGCCGGATATTCGCGTCGTCGACATGGCCAAAGAATTTGAAAGCGGGAACCGGCGCATTTTCAGCTCGGCGTTGACTCAGGCGCTCGACGAACGGTTGGCGCGCGGCGAAAAGACGGTGTTGTTCGTCAACCGCCGCGGAAGCGCGAGCTTTCTGCTATGCCGCTCGTGCGGGTACGTTCCTGAATGCGATCGCTGCAGCGTTTCGATGACCGTTCACCGCTCGGAAGGGCTGCTGCGTTGCCATTATTGCGACGCACAACGGGCGATACCGGCCGTGTGTCCCAACTGCTCGATGGACGCGATTCGCGACTTCGGCGCGGGCACGCAGCGCGTCGCGGAAGAACTCGCGCGTCTGTATCCCAATGCTCGTGTGGTCCGTATGGACAGCGACACGACGACGCGGATCGGCGATCACGCGCGGCTGCTCGACGAGTTCGGGACTGCCGGTGACGTTTTGGTGGGGACGCAGATGGTCGCCAAAGGTCTCGATTTCCCAACGGTAACGCTGGCCGGCGTCATCGCGGCGGACATCGGATTGCACGCGCCGGACTTTCGCGCCGCCGAGCGCAGTTTCGATTTGATCACGCAGGTTTGCGGGCGGAGCGGACGCGCGCGCCGCGGAGAAGCCATCGTACAAACGTACGCGCCCGCACATCGTGCGGTTCGTTTTGCGGCAGCCCACGACTATCGCGGTTTCGCCGCGGCGGAATTAGAGGAACGCCGCGCGCTGCGCTATCCGCCGGCCTGTGCCTTGATCTATTTGGGAGTCGCGGGGCGCAGGCGCACGGATGCTCTCGCTCAAGCGCAGCGCTACGCCGCCGAACTCGAAGCGACGGGCACGTGCGAGGTGCTGGGCCCCGCACCCTATCCGATCGCCCGCATGAATGACGAATGGCGTTTCCGGATCGCGCTAAAAACGCCGGATACGCTGCCCGTTCGGCTCGCGCTTCGCGAACGAATCCTTCCGCTTGCGCGCGCACACCGTACCACTCGCTTGGTAATAAATGTGGATCCGTGAGGCGCGGGGTATGATCGCTGGGATGCCTTCGCCTGCCCCCGTTACGCATGCGACGCTTCCGCCGCTTGCCGTGCCGCCGATACACGTTACCAGCACCGCGCAGCTGTGGCCCCTGGTATGGGTTGCCGGAGGGACCGTTGCGGGAATCGTCGCCTACGCCATCATTCTGCAGCCGTTGCGGCGCGCGAGCCGGCAGCACGGTTGGCACGCGCTCGCGGAAATTACGTCGATTATCGGCGGCGTGGTCATATTGTGGGGAGCGCTCGCGGGTCTGTATCTGAGTCTCGACCATTCGCGCATCAGCGCGCGCACCGAGTCGTTCATCGATCGCGCGGCCGGCGCTCTGTTCGTTTTGTCGCTGGCATGGATCGCGGCGCGTCTGGCGGCTGCGTGGATCACCTCGTTCAGCCGGCGTACCGAACACCGTCTGTTCTCCGTTTCGTTGTATTCGACGATCGTCCAGGTCGTCATACTGGTCTTGGGATTCCTGACCGTTCTCAGTTCGCTTGGAATTGCGATCACGCCCGTACTCACGACGCTGGGCCTGGGAGGCCTGGCCGTCGCGCTCGCGTTGAACGACACGCTTTCGAACTTGTTCGCGGGTCTGCAGATCGTTGCGGCACGCCAGATTCGCGTCGGCGACTACGTGAAGTTCGATTTCGCCGAAGGCGAAGTGATCGACATTCACTGGCACAATACGACGATTCGCGACATGCAAAACAACGTCATCGTGATTCCGAACTCCAAAGTCAACACGAGCCCGTTCACGAATTATTCGATGGGCGTGTCGGATCTGGTCCTCGCGGTACCTTCGCTGGTGCCGTGGAAAGGGTCGGCGGCAGACCTGGAACGCATCGCGCACGAGGCAGCATGCAGCGCGGTAGAAGAAGCAGCCGGAAAACTGCAAAGTGAAAAATGCCGCGTGGCGCTGACGGCAATCAACGAAACGAACGTTCAGGTGACGGCGTATCTCTACGTCGCGCACGTCGATAACCGCCAGCGCGCGCTAAGCGGCTATTTACAGCGCCTTCACGATGCGACGTTGCGCGCAGATATGGGCGCACAGCCGCTTCCTGCTAGCGGTACGCCACCCGCAGCGGTGCGCCAGGCACGATGAGCTGCGAGAGCAGCAGCCCTGCGACGATCAGGATCGCAGCGATGACGGCATTGACCGCGAGGGTCGCTGCGTCTTGGTAGTTGCGCGACGACACGACCCACAGCACGCTCTCGTAACTCAGCGAGCCCGGAACCAGCACGTGCAGTGCCGGCACCAGCAGCACCGGCTGAGGAACGCGCAAGAATCGCGCGCCGCCATTCGCAGCCAAGCCGCATACGAGCGCCGCGATGAACGGCGCTACCTGATGTGCCGGTGCGAAATGCAGCGCGTAGGACGCCCCCAGCGCAACGATGCACGAAAGAAAAACCCAGGCAAAGTCGCGTAGGCGTGCATCCAAGTCGATCGACAATCCGATCGAGAGCAGAATCATCGCCGCTGCCCAGTAGACTACGCCGACCGGATGCGGATGGACGTCGGCGGTGGACGCAAAAGCGTTACCGGCGACGGCCAATCCCAAAAATGCGCCGCATCCCAACGAAAGCAGAATGGCAAAGACGCGCCCCAAGCGGGCCGTGCCGGCAATGAGATCTTGATTTGCCAGCTCGTTGAGCGCCAGCGTAAGCGAATAGCCCGGCAGCAACACGACGACTCCGGCGACGATGGAAATGTACAGATTTACGGGTGCGATCCAGTGTGTATACGCAGCAACCACGAGCGTCGCGGCAAACGCGGCGATAACTTCGAACAGGCGGCTCATCACGCCGTTGTGCTCGGTGAAGAAGGCCAGAATTCCCGTCACGGCCCCGATGACGGCCGCGACCACGAGTTCGTTAACGCCTCCGCCTAAAAGAACTGCCACGCCGATAGCGACGGACGCCAGCGCGAATATCTCGCGCAAGGCCGGCGGCGGCGGGCAGAGCGCGTCGATCCGGCGCAGCTGCGCGATCGCTCCGGGCAGATCGACGCGATCGTTTTGCAAGTCGTCGAAGAGTTCGTTCAAGAACGCGAGCTTGCGCAGATTCACCCGTCCGGGATCCAACCGTAGCATGACGATCTGCTGTGCGTACCGGGGGCCGATGGCGATCGTTACGTTGGTCGGAAGCGCAAAAATTTCGACTTGCAGCCCGAGCACTGCCGCCGTCGCGGTGATGCTGCGTTCCAATTGATCCGACGCTACGCCCGCGCGATGCAATTCGCGCGCGAGCTGCGAGAGGAATACCGCTTTCGGATCGTCGGCGATAAATGAAGAAGCCGCCATCGCGGGCGGCTTCTCGTTACTTGGCGGCTTTCTTTTTCGGCGAGGCGCGCTTTGCGGACGCCTTCTTTGCCGCGGGAGCGGCGGTGGCGCCGGCTTTTGCGGCTTTCGCCAAACGCGATTTCTTTCGGGCGGCCTTGTTGGGATGAATGATGCCCTTTTGCGCCGCCTTGTCGAACTGCGCTTCGACCGAGCGCGCCATATCGCCGTCGGCCGATGCGGCGGCCTTCTTATAGACGGTCTTCAGACGCGTCTTTACGTCGAGATTGCGCTGCGTACGCTTTTGACTCTGCCGCACCCATTTTTCGGCGGCCTTGATATTGGGCACTAAACGTCACTCCTTGCACTAGGCACGAGGCGCATTGTATCACAGGGGGGCCGGGCGGTCTAGCTCGGGATCGGCTCCTAAAATGCGCCGGTAGCTCGCGTACCGGCTGAGGGCGATGCCGCCGGCTTCGACCAGTGCCCGGACCGCACAACCGGGTTCGTGGAGGTGTGTGCAGTCGTTGAACCGGCAGCGCCCGGCGGCCTCGGGCATCTCACGGAAGCCCAAGACCAGCTCTTGCGGCGTGATGGCCCCCAGACCGAACTCGGCGACGCCGGGGCTGTCTATAAGGAAGCCCGCGGGGAGGCGATAGAGGCGCGCCACACTCGTCGTCTGCTTGCCGATCCCTCTGCGGGAGACGTCGCCGACGACGGCGTCGCCGCCCAACGATCGGAAGATCGAGCTCTTCCCGACGCCGGATACCCCGCAGAGCAGCGCGTGGCGGCTGCGCAGCTCGTCGCGCAGCTGTTCCATCCGCGCGCCGGTCTTCGGATTGACGACCAGGACATGATAGCCCAGCCCGCGGTAGACGGCGGCCAGCGTTCGCGCCGACTCCTCGGATGCGAGATCGGGTTTCGTCAGCACGACCAGCGCATCCAAAGACTCGAGCTCGGCGAACGCGAGCAGCTGATCCAGCGTCAGCAACCGCGGGGGAGGATCGGCGAGCGACGTTACCGTCACCATGCTGTCGACGTTGGCCGCCATCGTCTTGGTCCGGCCCTCGGCCGTGCGGCGCTGTAGCGTGAACGTGCGCTCGTGAACGCGATCGACCTTTGCGCGCCCGTCTTCGAGCAAACGTACGTCGACGCGATCGCCCGGAACGAGCATCTCACGCTTGCCCGATGCGCGCTTGAGATCGCCGACGCGAGCGAGCTGTTCGCCGTCGACGACGATCCATGCAGCGTTTTTACCAACGGAAAGGACGAGCGCCGGGAACGACTGGCTCACGCGGCTAACGAAGATCGCCTGTGGAATGGGCTCGCACGTTCCGTCTCGACGCACCGCCGGCGGAAGCTTTGAACCGGCGCATTCGCGCGTCGCTCGGGCGCGAAGGCGTGACCGTCCAAATCGCCGGCAGCCCGAGAATGAATCGCACGTACGTTTTGACGCAGGGATCGCAAACCGTCGATCCGGCCGAACTGGACGGGGCGTTGCCCGACGCGCGCGCGTATCCTGACGCAATCATCGCCCTTGCAATTGAACCCGCGCCCGCCGATGCCTTGCCCGAGCTGGCCCGCGCGCTCCGCGGACCGGGGGCTCCGGCCGGTATATACAGCTGCGACGTCGCAGAAAATACCCTGCTCGTCGAGTTCCAGCCAAAAATAACGCCGCTCGTGCTGCACGTCGTCGACGTCGAACTGCGCCGGTTTTCCGGGACGCGGCGCACTGTGCTGATCGCTCCTCTTCCGGCGCAAACGTATGCGCGCATCGCTGCCGGCGGATTGCAAGCGCCGGAGCTGGATACGTCGCGCATTCTGGAGCCGCTGCTAGGCATCGCGCATGTGGAATAACATGCTGCAATATATCGGCCCGGCCGACATCGCCGATATTTTGGCGACGAGCATTCTGATCTATTACCTGCTGTTGATGATTCGCGGCACGCGTGCGGTGCAGATTCTCACCGGGGTTTTAGTTCTCGTCGCGCTCCTGGGTATCGCCAATCTCTTCCATCTGCTGCTGCTCGGGACCATTCTGCAGCTCATCGTCGTCGGTGCAGCAGTCTCGTTGCCGATCGTGTTTCAGCCGGAGTTACGGCGCGCGCTCGAGCAAATCGGGCGCGGCGGATTTTTTCACTTCGGCGAAGGCGAAGAACGCTCCAACCGCACGGACGAGAAAGTGATGGCCACAATCGCAAAAGCGGCATTCGCGCTCTCGAGCAACCGCTACGGTGCCTTGATCGTAATCGAGCAGCAGACGGGTCTAAAGGAGTTTCTCGAGAGCGGAACCACGCTCGACGCCGCGCTTTCCGCCGAGTTGCTGCTTTCTGTTTTCGTGCCGCGCTCGCCGCTGCACGACGGCGCGGTGATCGTGAAGGACGCGACGATTCTGGGCGCGGGATGTTTTCTGCCGCTTGCGGAGCAGTCGCTCGCGGAACGCCGCCTCGGTACCCGGCATCGCGCGGCACTCGGACTCTCCGAGCAGACTGACGCCGTCGTCGTAGTCGTTTCGGAGGAAAGCGGTGCGATTTGCGTGGCGCGTGAAGGCAAGCTGTCGCGCGCGATCGAGGAAGAATCCCGCCTCTTCCGGTTTCTTTTGGCGTCGACGCGCCCGCCGCGCGATCGGCGCACCATACCTGAAGATCTCATAACACAACTGCGCACGCGTCTGACTCCGCCGCAGCGCTCGCGCTCGGGGCGCAAACACGCCAACGTGGAGCATTCGTAGACGTGGTCTCGGCGATCCGTCATAACTTCGGATTGAAGGTGCTCTCGCTGGTGCTCGCAATCGTCGGATGGGCGTACTTCCGTTTTGCGACGAATCCGCTCATCACCGCGCGCTTCGATCAACAATTGAGCGTGCCGATCGCGGCCGTAAATCTCGCGCCGGGATACATCGCTCGCTATCCCGACAAGAACGCCGTCATAACGATTACACCCAAACGCGGCGAGGCTCCGATCAAACCGGAGGAAATCAAGGCTGTTCTGGATCTGGCCAACCATACGGCGGGCGTGTACAACGTGCCCGTTCAGTTGGTTGCACCCAACATCAGCGTGCAGTCGCGCAGCCCCGCGTCGGAGACCCTTACCATCGAACGGATCGCACAGCAATCCTATCCAATCGCGGTGAATTACAGCGGTCAGCCTGCGACGGTCGTCAGCAAGGTTGCGGTGCAGCCGCAATCCGTCATGATTCACGGCCCTTCCGGAGAACTCTCCGAAATCGCGGCGGTTCGCGTGGATTTGCCCCTAGGCGGGACGCAACTGAACTTCGACCAAATGATTCGCCCGATCGCGGTGAACGCGCACGGTGACGAGATCGCGGACGTGCAGATCGTGCCCAATCTCATACGCGTTCGCGCGCAATTATTACCGGCAGCCGGAACAAGGAAGTAATGGGAAAATTTTTCGGAACCGACGGCGTGCGAGGCGTCGCCAACTCGGAGCTGACGCCGGAACTGGCATTCGCAATCGGCCGTGCAGGCGCAACGGTCTTAGCGCATAGCAGCGAGCGGCACCGTCCCGTGATCGTCGGCCGCGACACGCGCTTGTCGGGGACCATGTTGGAAGCCGCGATCGTTGCCGGAGTGACGTCCGTCGGACGTGACGTCGTATCGGTCGGCATCGTGCCGACGCCCGCCATTGCCGCAATAACGGTGCGCACCGGCGCAGCGGCCGGAATCATGATCAGCGCGTCGCACAATCCGATCGCGGACAACGGCATCAAATTCTTCGGACCCGACGGCTTCAAACTCTCGGATGCAGAAGAAGACGAGATAGAATCGCTCTTGGACGCGCCGGACTTACCGCGCCCTACGGGTACGGAAATCGGCGTCGCCAGCGTTGCGCAAAACCTCGGAAAGCATTACTACGAGGAGCTCTACAAGGACGCTGCGGATCTGAGCGGATTGACCGTCGTCGTTGACGCCGCGTTCGGTGCGGCGTACGCGTACGCACCGTACGCCTTGAGAAAATTAGGCGCAACCGTGCACGAGATGAATTGCGAGAACGACGGCTCCCGGATAAACGTCGACTGCGGCGCGACCAATCTGCGGCCGCTCGCGGCGCGCGTGCGCGAACTGATCGAATCGGGGAAAACGCACGTCATCGGCGTTGCGTTCGACGGCGATGCCGATCGTGCAATGTTCGTGGATGAAACGGGCAAGGCGCTGAGCGGCGATCACGTGATGCTGATCTTGGCAAGCGATATGCGCTCGCGCGGCGTCCTTGCAGGCGATACCGTCGTCGCGACGGTCATGAGCAACATCGGCCTCGAAAAAGCGCTAGCCGCGCACGGAATATCGCTTGTGCGGTCGGCGGTCGGCGATCGCTACGTCCTCGAACGAATGCGCGAGGGCGGTTTCGTGCTCGGGGGCGAGCAGTCGGGTCACATCATCAATCTGCTGAACAACACGACCGGTGACGGTCCGATGACTGCAATATCGCTCTTTTCAACCGTGATTCGCCAAGGCCGAACGCTGCATGAATTGGCAAGCGAGTTGACGGTATATCCGCAAGTGCTCGTCAACGTTCAGACGTCTTTCAGAGATGTACTGCAGAATACGCAAGTCCGCAAAGCCATCCAAGAAGCGGAAACGATCTTAACCGGAAATGGACGATTGCTGATACGTCCGTCGGGGACTGAGCCGTTAATTCGCGTTATGGTCGAGGGCGACGATCAGCAGCGCATCGAGCAGCTCGCTCGCGCGCTTGCCGACGCTATTAGGCAGGCGAGTGCGGCTTTAGATACCGCGCGCCGATAATCCGTCAATAGCCGGTCTTCGAACCGGCCGCCGCCCGGGAGGGAATCGCACCCGGAGGCGAAACATTGGGCGCCAAGCGTCGCGGGCTACCCAGCCGGGCGCTACCAAGCCTGCCAAGGTTCACTGAGTCCGCTCGACGAGCGGAGCGGGGGATATGCCGGTAGGGGTGAATGGGCCGGTCGGCCCTAGGGCGATCTTTCACGTCCGAACCCGTCAACTAACCCCGCAAGTGCTTTGAAAGAGGAGCAGTTTTTGCGTTATCTTTTTGGTACTGGGGTGTTGGCGTTTTTCGTCGCCGCGTCGAGTGCTTTTGCGCTTGCCAACCCCGCCGACACCGTTGCGCCCGCGACGGCTGTGACGTCTCCGGCCGCCACGTCGGCCGCACCGGCACCCGCGAGCGCCACGTCGGCCGTAACGGCGACGACGTCTGCCGCGCCCGCGACCAGTGGAACAACTCCAACCGCGCCGGTTACCGCCGCCGCCACGGAAGACGGCCCCGGCGTCCCGGTGGAAAGCCCGGACGTTGCCGAGTGGACGGCGCAGCTGCTTCACGAACAGCAGTCGCAAGCGGCTAAGAAGGCCGCAGCCCCGGCACGCGGCCTCGGCAAATTCGCCGCCCGGATCCTTTCGCGCACCAGCACGATCGCCAAGAATCTCACGCGTGACGCGTTGCACTTCCTGGGCACGCCGTACGTGTTCGGCGGCACCACCTCGTCGGGATTCGATTGCTCGGGCTTCGTACAGCACGTTTTTGCGATGCTCGGAATCAACGTTCCGCGCACGGCCGACGCGCAATATTACGCTGGACGGCGGACGAAGGGCGGAATGAAAGCCGGCGACCTCGTGTTCTTCCAAACGTATGAACCGGGTCCGTCGCATGTCGGCATCTACCTGGGTCACGGCAAGTTCGTTCACGCCAGCAGCTCGCACGGCGTGATGGTGAGCAACCTCTCCGACTCGTATTGGGCCGAGCGGTATCTCGGCGCAAAACGCGTCCTTTCCAGCATGCGGTAACGATCGCAACAGAACCGACTCGCGCGCAGGACGAACAACACCGCGCCGCATTGGGATACCTACTTTGGCCGGCTGCGCTCTACGAATATTTCGCGGAGCGGGAGCCGGCTTCTCATTGGTATCGCACGCAAGTGCGTCAGGCGCTGCGGTTCGGTCTCTCCTGGAGCATAATCGGGCTTCTCGCGCTGACCTGGCCGCTGGTCTTATCCCTTCTTGTGGGAAGCCTTACCGCGACGCTCGTACTGTACGGTTTGGGTTTTGCCGGCGACTGTGCGGTTTTCGTCATTTGGCTGCGGCGGGCGCTCGGGTATAGTAAGCGGGCCCGGCGAGGCGAGACGTTCAGTATCGGCAAATACGCCGCATAGCCGCCACGGCAGCGGACGCCGTACGTACGCGTTTCGCAACCGATGGGGTGTAGCCAAGCGGTAAGGCAGCGGACTTTGACTCCGCCATGCGTTGGTTCGAATCCAGCCACCCCAGCATAAAGAAAGTCGGCCCTCGCGGCCGACTTTCTTTATGCTCGGCTTGTTTCCAACGAGCATTGGCGGATTCAATGCCGCTGCCGATCCGGCAGCGGATCGCGACCAGTGAAAATTCGCCCCCCGCCGAAACCCCACGCGGCGTGAGCGCAAATAGTCTGCACATAACCAACGGCGACTCGGTCATCTACACGTGGAAGAAGGCCGGCTTACTCGGCACGCACGTGGCATGGAAAGACATCCTGCACGAGGGCCCGGTCCCTGCGGGAATGCCGCTCGAAGAACTCAGCCGTCTGCGCGCCGATTACCTCGCGCATCGCGGTTTCGGCAGCGGCATTAAACTGCACCGCGATTTCGAAAAGCGCGATGCGATAATCCGGCGCGCGCGCGAGTTCGACGAAATCGTGCTGTGGTTCGAACACGACTTGTACGATCAACTGCATTTGCTGCAGATCTTGTGGGTTCTTCGCGAACAGGGCATGGGCAGCGGATTCGTACAGTTGCTGCAAACGGATCAGTACCTCGGCACCCTCAACGCCGACGATCTGCTCGCGCTCTATCCCAAGCGGCGTTTCGTCACGACCGCAATCGCGGATGCGGCCGCGCGCGCATGGAGCGCGTTCACGTCCGAGGATCCCGCCGCGCTCGCGGATGCCGCAAAGGCCACGTACACCGGGTTGCCGTTTTTGCGCGACGCATTGCAGCGTCTGTGCGAAGAGTATCCCGACAGCGAGAGCGGATTGTCGCGCACGCAGAAGCACGTGTTGGAAGCGTGCGCGCAAGGAGCGCGGCGCAAAGAAGACATTTTTCGCCGGGCACAAGCTCGCGAAGAAGCATCGTTTCTCGGCGACACAACTGCGTATTTCATCATCGACGATCTGTGCGCGCAGCCGGCTCCGCTGCTTTCGCTGCTGGAACCGGAATACGATCTCACCGTGCTCGGCCGCCGCGTATTAGCAGGTGACGCCGATTGGCTCGATCACCAACCCCTGGACCGGTGGGTCGGCGGCGTGCACTTGAACGGCGAGCGGCGCTGGCGTTGGAATGATTCCCAACAGACCCTTGTCGAACGAGTTGGAAACAGCCACGAGACGGCGCTATAAAGGGGAGTACCATGCCGCACGACGCTCTTTCCGTGGACATAAAATCCGAACACGGCGGCGACGCCATCATCTATCGTTTGCGCGGCAGTTTGGACCTCGCCACGTCGCCCTCTTTGCGTGCGGCGCTGATAGAAGCTGCCGATGAAGGCAAGCACGATATCGTCGTCGACCTCTCGCAGTTGGAATTTTTGGACTCGACCGGGTTGGGCGCGCTGATCGGCGCGCACAAGCGTGCACTCGAACACGGCGGCCAAGTGCGTCTGGTCGTCAACGACGGCCCGATTCAGCGCCTTCTGACGATCACCGGGCTGATGGGAATTCTTTCGGTGTACGGATCGCTGGACGCGGCACTGAACGGCGGAGATCGCCTCGTCGCGTCGTTTTAAGACGCCCCGTACGCCTCGTCGAGCAATTCGACGACGTGTTTTACGCGCATAGAACTTCCCTGCTCGCGCAGCCCGGCGGCAATTTGCATCGCGCAACCGGGATTTGCCGTTGCCAGAACGTCGGCTTGCGTCTCGACCGCGTGCTCGCTCTTGCGCCGGCGAAGCCGCGCAGACATTTCGGGTTGCGTCAAGTTGTAAATACCGGCGCTCCCGCAGCACACGGTGCTCTCGCTCATTTCGCACAGCTCCACACCGCGAATCTGCGCAAGCAGCCGTCGCGGCGCGGCGGTTATTCGCTGAGCGTGCGCCAGGTGACACGCATCCTGATACGTCACGCGCACGTCCAGATCCGACGGGGGCCGTTCGATGCCGATCGCGTCCAGGAACTCGAGCACGTCGCGCACGCGCTCGGAAAACGCTTTCGCGCGATCGGCCCATTGCGGATCGGCGCGAAGCAGGTCTCCGTATTCTTTGAGCGCGCTTCCGCAGCCGGCCGCGTTCACGATGTAAAACTCGGCACCGGACCCTTCGAACGCGGCGATATTCCGCTTCGCGAGCTCGCGTGCGAAATCGAGATCGCCTGCATGCACGGCAATCGCGCCGCAGCATCCTTGGCTCTGCGGGACGACCACGGTGCATCCATTTCGCTGCAACACACGGACGGTCGCATCATCGACGTCCGCGAAAGCCACCTGCATTACGCAACCGGCGTGAAGCATTACGCAGTAGCGCTCGGCGCCGGCTTCAAATCGCTGGCCGCGCGCGACGAAGAACGAGCGCGAAATCTCCGGCGCGAGCGATTCGGAATACTGCAAATTCAGTACTCGCAACACGCCGCTTTTCCGCGCCAGCGCGCGCAGCGGCGATCGCTGATACAGGCGCAAAAGCGCCGCAATGAATCGCATCAGTGCGAGATTTCCGAATAACGCGCGCAGTGCAAACCATCGCGCCAATCGTGCGAAGATGCCGCGTTTAGGAGCAACCGCCGTTTCAATGCGGGCGCGCGCGCCTTCGACGAGTTCGCCGTATTCAACGCCGCTGGGACATACCGCCGCGCAAGCGCGGCAATCCAAGCACTCGGACATTTGGTGCACGAACCCCGGGGAAAGCGTGTCCAGGCGGCCTTCGTCGACCGCCTTGATCAGACTGATTCGCCCGCGAGGCCCGGACGTTTCCGTCAGCGTTTCCAGATACGTGGGGCACGAAGGTAAACAGAGGCCGCACCGCACGCATTTGTTATAGATGGACGCCTCGATCATCAATCGCTCGTTCGACCGGCGCGTTTGGAAGCATTTCCGGCTGCAGCAGGCGCAAAGCCCCTTCCTCGCCGCTTAGCCGCTCCCGATCGCATAAACGCAGGCGCCCGGCGGAACTCGCGGGTAAATCGGCGGCCGCATTCGAACTAGGCCCGGAGCAGATGAGATTCATGCAAGGCGAGGCCGCATATCCGCCGGTGCACATCAGCGTCGCATCGCCCGCCGGAGCCTACACCGTCGGCAACACGTCGTTTTTCCGCTATATCTTGCGTCTGGCCGAAGCAGGCTTGCCGCTACGCGGGGACGAGCGCGAAGCGTTAGAGATGCTCGCCGCGGTGCCGCACGCGTTCTTTGACGAAGACGATCCGTCGTGGGGTCGCGGATGGAGAATCGTTCCCCCCGCAACGCTGGATGACTGGCCGGTATTGGAAACGACGCCCCAACGGATACGCGCCGCATTTGAAACTGCGCGCCGCATCCTGTGGGAGAACGCCGCCCCGGTGGGCGTGAGCGCACGCGACATCGTCGCAATAGAAAACGAGCTCGATGAAGTTTTCAGCATCCTGGAGCGCGCCGAAAAAGCCGGCGTGCCGGTGAACATAAGCTACGTAAGCTGACGTCATAGCCGAACAAATCCACGGTGTTCGCGGGAGCAGTCGTGGAAGCGTTCGGCCGATTTCGATTTCCCGACAAAAGTCGTAAATTCTGCCGTCGCGTTGGCATATAAATGCGATCAAAACTGAATTGCTTGGGGGGTCAGCCATGCGAGCTAAAGTCGCGGTTTTTCTCACCGTTTTCGTGGCGCTTTCCGGCGCGGCGATTCCCTCTTTCGCCGGCACCACCGGAGGCATCGCCGGGCACGTGGTCGACGCGACGACGCACGCGGCATTGGCCGATGTGAAAGTCATCGCCGACTCGCCTTCGCAGGTCGCCACCGCCACCACCGATGCAAACGGTAATTTTCAATTTCTTTCGCTTGCTCCCGACGCGTACACGCTGAGCTTTACGAAAAACGGCTACGACTCTGCATCGCAGCCCGGAATCAGCGTTTTTGCCGATCAAGTCCAGACGATCACCGTGACGTTGCATCCGTCGCTCAAGACGATCGCCACGGTTCGATCGCGCGCCGCGGGCGACGTGGTTCGTCCCGGAACAACGAGCGACGTGTATTCCGTAAATGCGGCCGGACAACGTGCGGCGACCGGCCTTTCCGGACCCGGCAGCTTAAACAACGCGTACGGCGCCATTCAATCCGTGCCCGGCGTTGCGCTTGATGCCGGCGAACAAGGCTGGTGGCAGACGGTCCACATCCGCGGCGGGGACATCGACCAAATCGGTTACGAGCTCGACGGCATCCCCGTAAACCGCGCGTACGACAATGCCCCGCAAACGATGCTCAGCAGTCTGGGTCAGCAAGAATTACAAGTCTACACGGGCGGCACGCCGGCCACGGCGGATGCGCAGGGCATTGCCGGCTACATCAATCAGGTGGTGAAGACCGGTACCTACCCCGGATTCATGAATTGGGATCTCGGGCTCGGCGGACCGTCGTTCTATCACAAAGCGTCGTTCGAATTCGGCGGAGCCGACGCCGCGCACCGGTTCAGTTACTACGTCGGCCTCTCCGGAGCCGATCAAGGTTACAATTATTTCAACAATTCCAACAACGGCGCGGGCAACAGCTGGTTCTTTTATCCGGTAAATGCCGTCCCGGGCTGCAATGGATCCGTGTTCACCGGCGACGATTCGTGTTTCGGAGGAATTCCGCCCACGATCGATCCGTCGATGGCCTTCACCTCGGGGCTCGAATACGGGCTCGCCTATACCGCACAGCGCGACAACGTGGTGAACCTGCACTACGGAATTCCGCATGGCAACGGCCTGCGCGACGACATCCAATTCTTGTGGCTCACCAGCGAAGTCAACGCGCAGTATTTCAGCTCGCAAAACGACACCGGGCTGAACATCGACAACTACCTGTTCGGTCCGATGACGTGGGATGACGCGTGGCTGTACAAAGGTCCGCTGATGGCCAAGCTGAACCCGAGCGATCTGACGACGTATCTTTTCAACAGTAGTCCTCAGAACCGGGCACAATTCAATCCGCTCCCGCTGAACCAGCGCGATACCAACGACAACGGCGTCGCCGTCAGCAAACTGCAGTTTCAGCACGCCTTCAGTCCAAGCGCGTTTTTCCGCGTTTACGGCTACACGCTGTATTCGAATTGGTTCATTTACGGCCCGAATAGCGCGTCGCAGCCGTTTTACGGCACAGAACTGGCGGATTACGAAATTCCGAACCACACGTGGGGCGTCAACGCCAGCTTCACCGACCAACTTTCCTCAAAGCATTTGCTGACGGTCAGCGGCGTCTACACTGCAACGAATCTGCAGCGCTACTCCGCGTCGTTTTACAGCGGCGGGACGAGCCGCCCGATCGCGTTCTTGATGGACGGCACCTCGCCGAAGAGCAACTGCTACAGCCCCACGACGGGGCTGCTCGAAGCGTGTTATGAGGCGCTGGCGAGCGGTGACGACCTCGGCGGATCCGCCGTCAGCGCGGCGGCCGGCGGCGCGCCGTTGCCCGCTCCGCCCGCGGGGAGTCCCGCCGCGTTGGCCGCCGCGCAATGGGTCGCCGTCGATAAGGGTCTCACCGCCAATCTCAATCAAGTGCATCCGCGGTTCAGCGGCTTTTCGTTAACGGACCAATGGCGCCCCAGCGACCGCTGGACGGTCAACGGCGGCTTGCGTGTCGAAAACTTCCGCTATTTGCTGGGCGATACGGGCGCGAACGATCCGGCGCGGCAGTTCTGGTTCTATCACTATAACCTCGAGCATTGCTATGCTCCGGGTTCCGCGAACGCGCCGGTACTGGCGAACGGAAACGGCCTCGGCGGCTGTCCCGCCGGTCAAGCGGTAAACTTG
The DNA here is from genome assembly GCA_035938175.1 of Vulcanimicrobiaceae bacterium. Taxonomy (GTDB): domain Bacteria; phylum Vulcanimicrobiota; class Vulcanimicrobiia; order Vulcanimicrobiales; family Vulcanimicrobiaceae; genus DASRDE01. The sequence goes on along the minus strand of DASZHD010000026.1, from coordinate 19,129 downwards.
GTCAACAGCAACCCGCCCGACATCGACACGGCGCGCTGGCAGCCGCGTCTGGGCTTCACGTATTCGATGAATCCTGAAACGGTCGTGCGCGGATCGTTCGGCGTCTACGCTCGCCCGCAAAACACGTCGTGGGTACAGTACAACACCGTGCAGGAAGATCTGCCGCTCTTTTTGGGCTCGCATTTCTATTCGTATAACTTCACCACGCCGACGCACGAAATCCGGCCCGACACGTCGTACAACTACGATCTTTCGCTCGAAAAACGTCTGCACGGGACGGACTGGTCGTTCAAGCTCACGCCGTATCTGCGCAGCACGCGCGACCAGCTGCAGAACTTTTTCATCGATCCGGTCAACGGTTTGGAATCCGGCCTGAACGTCGGATCGCAAACGTCGTACGGCCTCGAAGTGGCGTTGCGCAAAGGTGACTTCAATAACGACGGCTGGAGCGGACAGCTTTCGTATACCTACACGCACAGCCGCATCAGGTACCAGAATTTCCCCGGAACCAACCGCAACATCATCGACAACCTGAACGCGGCGATTCAAGACTACAACGGGTACACGGCGCAGTGCGCCGGGCATCCGTCGAACAATCCGGCGAGTCCGTGTTTTTATCCGGGATATTCCGGAAGCGGCACGCCGGCGCTGCAGTCCGGTACTGCGCCGTCACAGTGTTACGTCGGTGGAGCACCGGGTTCGTGCAGTGTTGCGGGAGCGGTTGCGAATCCATACTGGAATTCGCCGGTCCAGCCGCTTCTGGATCGCAACGGCGACTACACGACGTACGACGTGATACCGGGTCCGTGGTCTGCGGAAAACGGCTTCGAGACACCCAACGTCTTTACGATGCTGATCAATTACAAGCACGATCGCTTTTCGGTCACGCCCACGCTGAACTACACGTCCGGAGCATCGTACGGCGCGCCGCTGTCGTGGCCGGGTTATCGCCCTGAAACGTGCGCCGGCACGCTGGCGGGAACCACGAAAGCCGATCCCGTCACGTGTACGGACGCCGGTTTACTGCCGGTTTTCTTGCCCGATCCATTCAACGGCAATCAGTTCGACACGCTCGGCGCGTTCAAGCAGCCGTGGCGCGTATCGCTGAGCATGAACATGTCGTACGAAATCAGCCCGACGATTTCTGCGGATCTGCTGCTGACGAACATCGTCGACTACTGCGGGCAGCGCGGATACGCTTGGGATCAAGCAGACGTGTGCGTCTATTCCGCTCCGCCCTCGAACTTCTTCGCACCCGGCGGCAACTTTTTCCCGAACTCAATCATTGCAACCGTGCCGGTGCAGATGAAGTACCCCTACGACTTCTGGCTGAACAACAACAACACGGGCTTCATCGGCGTGAAACTGCCGTTCCAAGCCACGTTCAACGTTCACATCAAAATGTAGGCGAAACGTGCGGTCAGGCGATGACCGCTACGAGCGCGAGGAGTAATGCCGGAACGGTAACGGCTGCACCGATCGCGATGAACTGTGCGGCGCGTACGTCGATTCGTTCGCGCCGCAGCATCATCAGCCACAGGATCGATGCGAGCGATCCTGCCGGTGTGAAGTTGGGACCGAGATCGATTCCAATGAGCACTGCGCGAGCAATATGCGGCGTCATCGCTGCGCCGGTCAGAGAATACCGGGCGATCACGGCGGCGGGAAGATTATTGATGACGTTGCAGGCGATCGCGGCAGCGCTTCCCGCAAGCAGCGATCCCGCTAGCGGCGCGGCGGCCGCGGCCGAAAGTACGAGCGCGCGCGCGTGCGCGATCGCCCCGGAACGATCGAGCGCCGCAACCATCACGAACAATCCGGCAACGAGCGGCACGATCGACCAAGGCCCGCTGCGTAGTGCCTCGCGAACGACGTCGCGGTGTTTGAATCCGACCGCGCCCGCGCAGGCCAACGCCGCGAAGAAGGCGCTGACGCCGAGCGCCGCCCCCACGGCGGAAACCGCAAGCATCCCAAGGACCGCGACGCCGATGGCAACGGCGGCCGTCTGCGCGCCCGGATGGGGTGCCCGCAACGAGCGGGGCGGCGGGTACGGCCGCCGCAGCGTCCGCGAAAAGCAGAAGTAGAGGACCAGGGCAGTCGCAACAATCGCGGCCGCCGAGGGAAGGGCGAAGGCACGGATCCATGGCGCGAGCGCGGGCAAAGTCCTGAAAACGACGAGATTAGCCGGGTTACTGATCGGCAAGACAAAACTCGCTGCGTTTGCAACCAGCACGCAAGCGAACGCGTACGGCAGCGGGTTCATCTGCGCGGCGCGGCCGGCCGCGAGCACCGCCGGCGTAAGTAAAACGATCGTGCCGTCGTTGGAAAGAAAAGCCGTAACGCAGACGCCGGCTGCGTACGTCCAGAAAAACAGACGCGATCGTGAAGGCGCGGCTCGCCGCGCCGCATCGGCTGCGATGGCGTCGAAAAGGCCCGCAGCGCGCGCGAGCTCCGCCAGCAGCAGCATTCCGAACAAGAACAAATAGACGTCCAGGCCGTCGTAGACAGCCAGTGCAGCGGCGTGCAGCGGGAGGAGACCGGTAACGACAAGGGCGGCCGCTCCCGCGACCGCCCATTGCCACTCAGCGCTGCGCCAAGGGCGCAAAAGAATCCCGCCGACAATAGCGGCGGAGATTACCCACGTGGCGACGGCGGACATGGGGTACAGGATACCCACGAATCGCCGGTCGCCCCGGCAGTTATGGCTCTACGCCAAGCCGTTTCTGATAGCGTGCACCGCGGCCTGCGAACGTGCCGTGAAATGCAGCTTCGAAAAGATGCGGCTTACGTGGTTCTTTACCGTCTTCTCGGAGAGCACGAGGCGCTGCCCGATATCCCGGTTTGAGAGCCCTTGCGCGATGAGGCGGATGATGTCCGTCTCACGCGGCGACAGTTCGCCGTTATAAGGAATTTGATTGTGCGTGCGCCCGCGAAGAAGCGTTGCAGCGACTCGTGGGTCCACGTAGCTGGTTCCCTCGGCTAGTGTCTTGATGGCGGCGATCAATTCCTGAAGGGACGTATCCTTCACGATGTATCCGTCGACGCCGGCCGAGAGGCAGCGTTGCATCAGCTCGGGTTGCAAATACATCGAAATCGCGCAGATCTTGGCTGAGGGGCACACGTTTCGGAAGTGTTCGACGCCGATTTCTATCTCGTCGATGTCATTGTCCACGTCGACGATGATGACGTCGACTTGACCATCCTTGACGTCCATGCTTTCGCGGTTGCGGGCAATACCCGCCACCACGATGTTGCGATCCTCGCTTACAACCTGAGCGACCGCCTTTCCGAATAGTAACTGCTGCTCGACTATAAAAATTCGAACAGGCTGATGTCCATTAAACATCGGTCATTCCCTTATATTTTGGATGCACGTATCAGCGGTCAACTGTTTACGTTGGCCCGATGATCATAGCAAAAACTAGGGACGTTTGGCATTCCCCAATTTTAAGGGGGCCTCAATTTTGTCTGTACCTAGGCGAAATCGCCCTTAATAGACGACCGAAAATAGGACTTATTGCTCACCGGCGGCATAAGCCGGAACGGAAACCTGAGCCGCAGGTACCAGTTCGGAGACGGGGCCCACGTCAAAACCGTCGCCAAGCATACGGAGCGCGCCGCTAACGACGGAGAGTTTCACCCGGGCGGCCATGTCCATCGCCGGAAAGAACTTCAATGCCGGACAGTCGCTGCCGTCCAAATAGTCCAACGGATGCAGAAGGATCGAGGGCTCCGTCTTGGTCAGCCGGCAAAGCGCGAGTGCCGTTCTGAAGTACGTCAGCGCCAGCGCGGGCGATACCCGTGCTAAATACAGCAGATAACTAATGTGAATAGGAAGGCGCGTTCCGGGCATCGTCGTGACCGGAATCTGCGCGATCGTACCGTCCGGCGTCTCTATCAAATGCACGCGGTTGGGCTCGAACCCGTCGGAAAAGCTGCCGAAAAGGTCCTGCCGCTCCTGGCGTGCCTGGGCGTCGAGCTTCGTAGAACGGAAGTAGTACGCCCGCGCGAGCGGCCCGATAAACGTCGGCAGCGTGGAAGCATCGTACGAGTACCCGCGCCGCGCGAGAACGCGGTAGATCTCCGGCGAACGCACGAAGCCCGGGCCGCGAAAACCGCGGGGCCGTTGCCCCGTAGCCGCACTGATTGCGTCTTCGGCGAGCGCGATTTCACGCTCGATTTCCTGCGGGGTCCGCCGGTGCAGCCACGGCTCGTGATAGTAGGAGTGATTGCCGATCTCGTGGCCTGCCGCGTGTATCGAGGCGAGGCTGCGCGCGTTCGCCGGTTGATCGGCGTCCATTCCCACGATGAAAAACGTCGTTTTCAATCGCAGAATCTCCAGCATTTCGAGCGCTCGAGGCACGACGGTATCGATATAGGACGGCAGCGATTCCCATCCGGGATCGCCGTGCGTCTTCATGTACGACCATTGGTTGTCGAGATCGAGGGATAGTGCGGCTTTCACGATGCTAATAATTCCCTGGCGGTGCGGTTGGCGAGTTCTACGGTCTCGTTGACGTTCAACGTACCGTTGACGATGTGTGCGCTGTTTACGGTAAAAAGATTCGGGACGGAAGTACGGATTGAGGGCAGGCGATCCGAGTACCCAAGGGTCGAAATTGGGAGTACGTGCCGTACGCGCGATACGCGAAACGCGCGCACCGAACGCTGCGGAAAATCGGGGTACATGCGCTGCAGCGCTGCCAAAAACTGATCGCGCAGCTCCTCGTCGCTCAGGTCGAACCCCGGGTCGTCGGGCACGACGTACTTGGGCAAATAGACCAACGCCTGTCCGCCCAACATTTCGGGCTTCACGAGCGCGGTCATTTCGATCACCGCGGTAAAGGGCACCCACGTATCCGTAATATTCGTAACGTAGTAATTGGAGAGCGGCGCATCCAGCAGCAGCGAAGCGCAGATAATGCCCTGATATTCCACGCCCGTAAGTGTATTGCGCTCGGCCTCCGTAAGCGAACCGCACAACCGCGCGGCCAACGGCGCGGCAAGGGTGACCGCGACGCGGTCGAATTCCCGTTCGGAACCGTCCGATGCAAGAACGCGAACCCGATCGCCGCTTGCGGGCGTCACGCTTTGAACGCGCGAGCCGGTAACGATCTCGACGCCGGACTCGCGCAGTACTTCGACATACCGTGCTAGGATCGTCGAATATCCGCCGGGGACATAGCCGAAAAGTTCGCGCTTCATTCCCGTGCGGCGAGCCGCGTACATTCGTGCGATGATCGCCCAAATGAAGGCCGCCGACGCCTTCTCGGCATTCGCTCCAAGTTTTGCCCGAAGCAGCGGATGCCAAATCTTCTCGACTGTTTGCGCGCCGGAATAGCGGCGCAGCCATTCCAGTGCGGTTATACGCTCGAGACTATGCCAGTCGGTAATTCGCGACGCGTGTAGAATCGTCGCCGCCAGGCGTGCTTTCTGCAGCGGATTGAGCGGCGGAAAGCGCACGAAATCCATCACGTCGGAAAACGAATAAAGCCTTCCGTCGGTAAAGAATCCCGTGCGCGTCGTCACCCAATCCATGCGGCTCTCGAGCTGCAGTTCCGACAGTAGCGATCGCAGCGCCAAATCGGAATACAACGTTACGTGATAATGCCGGTCCCACGTGACATCGCCCAGTTTCCACGGAGATGCGAGCCCTCCGCAGTCGGCGCTCTCTTCCAGAACCGTGACGTCGTCGCCGCTTTGACGAATGCGGTGGGCGAGCGTCAGTCCGAGCATCCCGCCGCCCACGACGCCCCACCGCCGTTTCATCGCACGCCCGCGAGTTCCCCGACGCGCTGACCGTCGACTTCGTACCGGCTGCCGCACGCACTGCAGGTGAATTCGCTGCGCGTCTGCGGAAGCGGCGATCCCGGCTTGAGCAGCGGATGGCCGCACGCACAGACGTAGCCGATGGTGCGCGCGGGACTTCCGACGACCAGGTGGTAATCGGGAACGTCTTTCGTCACGACCGAACCCATGCCGACCATTGCGAAACGCCCGATCGTCAGGTTGCAGCCGATCGTGCATTGCGCGCCGATGGTTGCGCCTTCACGCACGAGCGTGGGCAGCGTCTCTTCGTCGGGCTCCGAGGGGCGAAGACGCGAGAAATCCGGCGTGGTCGCGCGCGGATAGCGGTCGTTCGTAAACACGGTTCCCGCCGAGATCATGACGCCGCGTTCGATCGTCACCGCCGTGCAGATGTACACGAAAGCATTGATCTTCACGCGGTCGCCGATATTCACGCCGTACGCTACGTACGTTTTCTCGCCGATGATGCATTCCGCGCCGATTCGCGTGGAATGCCGGATGTGAACGTTGTCCCAGATTGCAGTGCCGCGACCGATCGTTACACCCGGCTCGACGATCGCCGTAGGATGTACGGCCATCAGGAAGCCTCCAGCGGCAGCGGAGCTGCCGTGACGATACCTTCGATTGGTGCGGAAACGTCCTCCCAGCGGCTGCGTTCGAGTGCCGCATACGCCGCGCTGATGACCTGGACCGACGCGAGCGCGTCGCGCGGGCTGATCAGCAATTCGGCGTTACCCGTAATGGCGCCGCAGAAGTTGACGATCTGATTGGTGAATGCCGCGGTTTTGTCGTAGCCCGTGCCGAAAACACGCCATTCGTTTTGGCCGCGGCGTCTGTATTTCGATTCTTTCCAGCCGACGAGAATCGTGCCTTGGCTGCCGTAGAGGCGAAGATACGTCGTAAGACCTTTGTCGATACTCCACGACAAGTCGGTCGTTCCGACGACGCCGCGATCGTTACGAACGAAGACGTGGACCGTATCCTCGACCGGAAGACCCTGGATGCGCCGGCTCTCGACGATTTGCACGTCGCGCAGCGGTCCCATGAAATACCGCAAGATGTCGACGGCGTGCGTGCCGTTGTCGATCAACACGCCGCCGCCGGAAACGCGCGGATCGCTGTTCCAGCGGTTCGCCATGTCCACGTGCGAGGTGAAAGCGTTTTCGACCACGACCAATTCGCCGATCGTGCCCATTTCCAGAAGCAACTTCGCAAGCCGGACGTCGGGAACGTACCGGAACTTCGAAGCCATCGTCAACAGCACGTTGTAGCGCCGCGCCGCGTCGAGCATGCGCTGCGCGCTCTCAACGGTCGTCGCGAGGGGCTTTTCGCACAGCACGTTTACGCCGTTGCGAAGGAACTCAATCGCAATCGATTCGTGCGTCGCCGGCGGAGTGCAGATGATCGCCGCATCCAGCGGGATCGTTTCGGCTAATTTCGACGGGTCCGTGAACGCTTCACAACCGATACGCGCGGCCGCCTCCAGCGCGGCGCCGGGGCGAACGTCGCACACCGCGACGATTTGAGCCTCGCGAATCTCCTTGAACGCAGCCTCGTAGGCGGAAGCAATGGCTCCCGCCCCGACGAGCGCGAAACGTAACGGCGTCATGCTCGCGCAGCTCCCGCCAGACTCTCGACCGCATTGCGTATCGCATCGGCAATGTACTGGACGTCGGCCTCACTGAACCGGTCGTTCCATGGAATCACCAGCACGCGCTCGAGCGCTTCCAGGGTACCCGCGAAGCGTTCGTCGCTGTAATCCAGCGCATCCGGATGCGCCAGCGTGAACGGCCATTGGCTGTTGCCGAACGTGCGGCGCTCGGTGAAGACCGCGCATTTATATGCCGGCTTGACGATGTACCGCGGTGCGCTGACGATATCGCGTGACTTCAGGGACTTCGCGATGTCGAAGACTGCGTCGGCCGAGAGTTGATTCCCGATGCGGATGCAGTACTTCCAATAACTGTGTTCGGCGCCGTCGTGGACGAAGGGCGTCACGATCTCGCTCAGATCGCGCAGTTCTTCGGTGAGACGAGCTGCAAGCCGGCGACGCCGAAGCACCGCCGGCTCCAGTTTGTCGAGCTGCGCGACGGCAACGCTGCCGCACAACTCGGACATCCGGTAGTTGAGCGCGAGAAACGTGTGATCCGGATTGGGATCGCCGTAACCCCATGCTTTGTTGATGAACAGATAGATCCGGCGCGCCAGCGCGTCGTCGTTCGTCACGACCAGGCCGCCCTCGCCGGTCGTGATGTGTTTGCCCTGCTGCAGGCTGAAGCAGCCGATTTTTCCGAACGTGCCCACGAACTGCCCGTTGTACGTCGCGAGGAATGCCTGCGCGCAGTCTTCGATTACCGGAATGCCGTGTTTGTCGGCCAGCGCTTGAATCTCGGCTTGGCGGCACGGATTGCCGAACAGATGCGTAGCGACGATCGCTTTCGTGCGCGGCGTTATGCGGGCCGCAATCGTTTCTTCCGTGACATTGCACGTGAGCGGGTCGACGTCGGCGAAAACCGGAATCGCTCCCTGGTACAGAATCGGCGCGAGCGCCCCCATGTCGGTAATCGACGTCGTGATGATCTCGTCGCCGGGATTGGGATCCAGCGCCGCGATGGCACAATGAATGGCCGCCGTTCCCGATGCGCACGCATATGCGTATTTCACGCCGAGCATCTTCGCAAAATTCCGTTCGAGCGTTTGTACGAACTGGCCCTTCGTGCTTGTCAGCGTCCCGGAGCGGATAGCGGCGGTCACCGCCTCGATTTCCGCCTTTCCGAGATTGCGGCCGGTACCGTCCTGATCCGAGGGAAGGCGCCGGCGCACGCTCGCCGGTTCCATGGACACCGTCATGTTATTGAACCACCTTTACGCGGGAAGTTCGCCCAGCGACAACCGCATGGGCGAAGAAGGAAGTGAGTTGTCCGGCAAATATCGCCAGACTCGTGTATTGAATCGTTACAGTGACCGCCGCTCCCAGTGCCAGCGTCCGTGCGGGCACGTGGAGCATCAGGAGAATTGCTACTACCAACGGTAACAAGCCGGGAAATAATCCCGGAATCGCAAGCCAAAGCGACGGACGGTATGCGAATCCCGTACGCGCTACGGCGAGCGACTGATTCAAAATCTTTTTTACATTCGTGCGCGCGGGGCTGGTGCGCCGCTCTTCGCTCCACTGCAAGCGCGCGGGCACTTCCACCACTTTACCGCCGCTGCGCAGGGCCGCAAACACGATCTCCGGATTGATTTCCATGCCCGGCGACTCCGCGTTCAGCTGCTTTACGAACGCGGTGCGGTAGACGCGCACCATTGCGGTGAGCGTAGCAAAACGCCCGTTCGTGGCAAGCGACAGAAACCGGTTGGCTTCGCGGCTCAATACCCGCCGCATGAACGGCACGTTGACGACCGATCCGCCTTTCATATACGGCGACGCCATTACGATGTCGGCTTGTTGCGCTTCCATAGTCTCGAGGAGCTCGATCGCCAGGTCCGCCGAGTAGCTCATGTCCGCGTCGAGCGCCAGAACGTACTCGCCCTTCGCAACCGAAAAGCCGGTGCGAAGCGATCGGCCCAAGCCGGAATTTTGGGTGTGCGCCAGCACGGTGACGTTCTCACGGAACCGCGCGAACGTGCGCGCCACCGCGAGCGTATCGTCGGTGCTTCCGTCGTCGACGATCACGTATTCGAACGAGAAGCGATCGCCGTACAGCGAGAAATAGTCGGCCAGCCGTACGAGGTTGGCACCCAGTGCGATGCCTTCGTTGAACGCCGGCACCAGCACGGTTACTGAAGTCATGACGTAGCTCCCGGCAGGGTCGGCGTCGACTCCACCGACGAGGCGAAGTAGTCGCTGTAATCGCGCAAGCGTTGGCGGTCCTTGTTCAGAACGACGCCGACGATGTTTTCAATGGCGAGTGAACGCAGTTGTTCGATGACTTGCTGCGCGACGCGCTCGTTCGTCGCATTTGCGGCAATCACGATCGCCGTACCGTCGGTCTTTGAGCAGATCGCGTAGCCGTCGGGAACCGCTCCGAGCGCCGGCGTGTCGATGATCACCATCGAGTAGCGGCCCGCCGCTTCGCGCACGACGGCATCGAACTGCTCCGTTTGGAGTGCCGCTACCGGCATGATTTCGCGGCCGCCAGTGGAGAGCAGGTCGAGTTGCGGCACGATGCCCTGAACGGCGGTGTCGAGAGAACACTCGCCCCGCAGCACTTGCAGCAGACCGAAATCGTTATCGCGCGCCGCGTATTCGTGAAGCGTCGGATGCCGGAAATCGGCGTCGATCAGCAGTACGCGGGGGTAGATCGTCGCCATCGATTTCGCCAGATTGAACGCAACCGTGGACTTGCCGTCGCCCTTCGACGGGCTCGTGATGGCCAGCGTCCGCAGCGGCCGCTTTTTGCCCAGGCGCAGCGAGATGCACAGGTGGAGGAACGACTCCACCGTCATCGACTTGAGCCACGGCAGCGCACGCGTATTGGAGCTGGTAAATTGCGGAATCGACGCGATAACCGGCAATCCCATCATCATCTTGACGTCCGATGCGTCGCGCACCGTACCTTGGAAGTAGTCGAGGAAGAAGACGATCAGCGACGCGAGCAGGATGCCCACGACGAGCGCGACCATCAAATTGATCTTGAGGCTCGGCCACGAAACGGCCGATTCGGGCGTCGCCGGCTGAATCAGCGTGAGATCGCTGATCGCGGTCGTGCGCGCGATCGTCGCGTCGTTATATTTCTGCTGCAGCGCGTTGTAGACGTTCGACGTGAGCGTCGCGCGCTGCTGAAGGGCCGCCAGCTGCATGCCCTGGACCGGGAGTGCTTTCAAAACCGGCGATAGCGCGGCCCGTTCCCGTCGCAGCTCCGAAAGTTTCGCCGCATCGCCGTCGATCCGCGATTCGTATTGTGCCGCCTCTTGGGCGAGCGATTCGTACACCGGATTGGGCGCGTAGACGTCGCCGCCTTCGACGAAGTTCGGCTGCGAGTTGATCTGCGCTCGCAAGTCGTCGCGTTGTTTAGTCAGCGCGATGACCGTTGGATGCTGATCGGTGTATTGCTGACGCGCCTGCGCGAGCTGAACTTCGACCTCGGCCAGCTTCGTCCGCAGGTCGGACAAGACCGGATTGACGGCCACCTGGCGCTGATTGACGATCGACGCCTGCGTGCCGCCCATCTGGCCCCGCACGTTGTTGAGCAGCGCCACGGCTTCGCGGCTGTCGATCTGGAGGGTCTCTATCTGGCCGTCGATTTGGCTCGCATGGCTCACGACGTCCTGCGTGTGCGAGCTGGAGTCGACGAATCCGTTCGCCGCCTGGAATTGTGCCAGTTGAGAGGCTGCCCGGCGCATGTCGCGTTCAGCGTTTGGCATCTCGGTAGAAAGGAAACCCAGAGCCGCATTTGCCTGCGAACGCACGAAGTCGCGCTCGCTTTCGATAAAGGCATTCGCGAACGCGTTCGTGAGTCGCGCGGATCCTTCGCGCGAGCGCCACGTCACCGAGAGGTTCAAAATCTCCGTGTTGACGACCGGCTTCACGCTGACGTGCCCGAGCAGTGCGTGCCCGCTGATGTTCAGATGTTGGTCCGCAACGACGCGGTCAGCGATGCTCTCCTGTTGTGCCAGAGCCGCGAACGTCTCGGCGGTCTGGTCGCTGGTCTGAAGCAGCAGGGCGTTCAGAATCGGTAAGGCCGTGTCGTGCTGGCCGGAGTTGTCGGGTCCTTGTGATCCCGGTATTAGGCGTGCAGTGGCGGTGTATTGCTTCGGCGTGATGGCCGTGAGCAGTCCCACGAGAATGACGAAGCCCAGGACGATACCCAGAAAGAGCCGGTAATGCCGCAAGAGCGCGGACCAGAAGCGGCCGAACTCATGAGGCTGCGGCCCACGCGCCACGGCGCCCCCGCCGGTGGCAAGCGAGTGGGGTTGGTACGGGACAATATCCGGCATCGTGGGGTTATCGTAGTGTCCCGAACGAGCGCCTACGTAGAACGCAGATGCCTAACCCGCGAGTCGTAGCTCCCAACGCCCCAGCCAAACCCCGGACCTTCGGTATGGGACTTGTTTCCGTATGCCTCCAGCCTGGAGGTTGGGCCTTAGGCCTCTCTCTGCGCGGCAGCACAGTCTGCGTATGATTTCCACACCGATGGCTGCCCGCGTTATCGACTCACCACGCCTTTCGCCCTCCGCTTTTTCGACGAAGCGGATACCCCCCGCGTTCCCGCGTTGGTGGGTGGCGGTGTTGGTCCTCAGCGATGTAACGATGTTCCTAACCGCCTCGTACGTTGGTTCGCGGCTAGGCTTCCACCACTGGAACGTTCACAAGACGGCCATGCGGCATATCTGGGCGCAGGGCGCTTCGATCTGCATGTGGCTGATTATCTTCCAACTCTTGGGTCTGTACAAGCGCACGTTCGCGCTCTCCACTAAAGACGAGCTCGTATATACCGTGGCGGCGCTCGCGATCGGCACGATGCCGCAGATGCTGCTCTTCACGATTTACCCCGGCATCTCGACCTCGCGTATCGCACTGGCCCTCTCCCTGGCGGCGTCGATAATCTTGGTCGGCACGTCGCGCTCCGTGTTGCACGCGGTGCGTACCAAGCGCCGTATCGGATCGCACCGGCGCGTCGCCATCGTCGGCAGCATCGACCGTTTGTCCAGCGCCGCCGAAGCGCTCGAGCTCTCGGACGACCAAGACCGTCTGCTCATCGCCGTCGAAGACATCGACAACACGATACAAGACGTCGACCTTACACGGGACGGCGAGCTCGAGTCGATCGACTGGTTCCGGCACGCGCGCATCTGGGGATGCGACACGCTGATTCTCACCGAGATGGTGCCGCCGTCGATCATGCCGCATTTACTGGAAGCAACTGCACGAAATCAAATTCGATTCGCATTTGCGCCGCCGCGGATCCGCTGTCACTCGTTCTCGTTGAGTCTGCAAACGGATGGACAGCAAGCGCTGATCGTGCCGTCGCAGGTTCGCGCCTGCACGCCGCGCGCCCAGCTTTTCAAGCGAATTTTTGACGTGACGTTCGGATTGGCGGCGCTGGTGGTGCTCTTGCCCTTCATGGCGCTGGCGGCCTTGGCGATATATGTCGAATCCGGCAGGCCGATCGTCTTCTTGCAGGACCGTGTCGGCAAAGGCGGCCGCATCTTTCAGATCTACAAACTGCGATCCATGCGCGTAAACGCGGAGGCCGAGTCGGGCGCGGTCTGGGCGGCCGCAGACGATCCGCGGCGCACGAAAGTCGGCGCCATCTTGCGCCGTTTCAGCATCGACGAGTTTCCACAATTGTTCAACGTCATCCGCGGCGACATGTCGCTCGTAGGCCCGCGGCCCGAGCGTCCCGTTTTCGTGGATTTCTTCCGCAAAACGATGCCGCGCTACGACGAGCGCCATCTGGTGCGCCCCGGAATCACCGGATGGTCGCAAGTGCACATGAAGCGCGTTCTGCACCCTTCGGACGCCGCAGAGAAACTCTCATTTGATTTGCAGTACGTGGAAAGCTGGTCACCGTTCCTCGACATTTCCGTGCTGTTTCAAACCGCGGTGGAATTTTTGTTCCACCGCGCCGCGTAGCAGCCGCGCAGGCACCGATGAAAGCCCTGCAGCGGACGCCTTCCAAACGCCTTCGCGTTCTACACGTTCTGGCAGCGCTCCGGGGCTACGGCGCGGAGCGTGTGGTGATGGATCTCTTACCGGAGCTGCAGTCCGAGTCCACCCTTGCGGCCGGCCTTACGATCTATTCGTCGCAAGTCGAAGAAGACGATCGCAAGTCGCTGCCGTTCGAAATTTATGAAGCCGGCCGGCAGAATCGCGGGGACTATCTCTTTCTGCACCGCATCGTCAAAGCGATCCGCGGGTTTGCTCCCGACGTCGTCCACGCACACACGCACGTCGGCAAATATTGGGGAGTGATCGGCTCGGCGCTCGCACGTACACCGCATATCGTCTACACCGAGCATCGCCCGTGCGATCCGCGGCGCAGCCTGCTGGATCGAATTGCCGACCGTCCGGTGCAGAATCTTATGCAGCGCGTCGTAACGTTTTTTCCGGCGCAGCGAACGTTTCTTTCGAAGCGCGACAGCATCGCGCAATCCAAGATCGCTACCATCGCGAACGGACTCCCATCCGGATCGTTCTGCGGGGGCGACGCCGCCGAAGGACGCCGGCGTCTGGGCCTCTCGCGTTCGGAACTCGGCGTACTGCTCGTGGGCAGGCTTGGATATCCGAAGAACCAGCAACTGGCGCTGCGCGCACTGGCGGCCTTGGATCCCGCTCTGCGCCGCCGGGTACGATTGATATTTGCAGGCGGCGGCGAGAATGAGCCGCTCGTGAAGCTCGCGCACGAACTCGAGGTCGTCGAGCGCGTTTCGTTCTTGGGTTACCGGAGCGATCTTGCGCAGTTGATGGCCGGCTGCGACGTTCTGTTGATGACGTCGTTGTGCGAGGGCATGCCGCTCACGCTAATAGAGAGCATGCTGATGGGAATTCCGGTCGTCACTACGCCGTGGATCGGTGCAAGCGAAATGCTGGGAGACGGCCGCTTCGGCCTCATTACGCCGGGCTGGAAGCCAGAAAACGTTGCCGAGTCGCTGGAGCGTGCACTCACGCGAGATCGCTTGAACGAGATGCTGGTCCAGCGCGCGCGCAGTTTTGCAGCTAGCGAATACGCCGTCTCAAAAATGGCCCGCGCGCACGAAAAACTCTACGCAGAGCTGCACGGGGCCGCCGGTTGAACGTTCTCGTCCTTACGCAGTTCTATCCGCCTGAATCTTGCGCCGCCAGCAGCCGGACGCAAGCGGTTACGAAAGCGCTGGTAGACGCCGGTCATCAGGTACATGTCATAACCGCGCACCCGTCGTTTCCCGCGGGTACGTTCCCGCAGGGCTGCCGGCCGTGGCGCTTCGCCGCCGAAGTTCGCGACGGCGTAAACATTTTGCGCGTACCGACGTACGCGTCCCCACGGCTGCGCGGCCGCGATCGCTTGTTCAATTGGGCGTCCGTATCGTTGGGCGCTACTATTTCGGCGCTTGCCGTGCGCCGGCGCATAGATTGCGTCTACGTGACGTGCCCGCCCGTCACGCTGGCTCTGCCCGCGCTCGCTGTTGCGAAGGCGCGGCGGTGTCCGCTATTTGTCGACGTTCGGGATTCATACCCGGACGTTGCCGTCAAGATGGGCGCCTGGCGCGAAGACTCGCTGCTTACGCGCACCGTGGCGCGGGTGGTGCGCCGCTTGTACGGTGCAGCGGACGCGGTCGCTTGCGTTACGCAAACGGTAGCAAACGAAGTGCGCGACCGCGGCGCGGATCCGGCAAAGATTCTGATCGCTCCGAACGGATTCGATGCCGTCGAACCAAGTACGCGCGCACCGTTTTCTCGTGACGGCGACGATTTCGTCGTCGCGTTCGCGGGAAACATCGGCGTTGCGACCGGGGTCGATGTCATCATCGATGCTGCGCAACGGGTGTCGGATCTGAAGCATGTGCGGTTCGTACTCGCAGGCGGAGGATCGGCATTCGAAGAGATCCGGCTTCGTCGCGACCGTTATGGGCTCGAAAACACTTCATTGCTCGGGCCGCTGGACCGGCCGGTGGCCTTGGCGGTACTGCGCGACGCGGATTTGTGCGTCGTTCCGCTAAAGCGCGGAATTCACGATAGTTTGCCGACGAAAATCTTCGACTCGCTGTACGTCGGGTGTCCGGTGTTGGTAAGCGGAGATGGAGAAGCCGGCGACTTTGCGTCGCGCTCGGGCGGCGGCTGGTCCGTGGCAGCGGAAGATCCCGACGCACTCGCGCAAGCAATCCGCAAAGCGGCGGCCGATCGCGAGGCATGCAGGCGCGCCGGGGCGACGGGCCGGGACTACGTTCGAGCTAACTGGAGCCGTTCGCGCGGAGTTTCCGCGATCGTCGAGCGCATCGCGACGATACGCAACTGAACGAGCATCGCAAAAACTAACCACATGTATTTGTAGTGAAATAGGTCGAGCGTCATCGATGTGACCAGCAATCCGGCGAGCGCCGCTTCGCACGCGACGCGATAGTCGAACAGACGGTTATAGCGATCCACGTGTCGCAGCAGTCGGAATTGCTCCCACAAAAACCACGATAGCAAGAGTAGTCCGACGATTCCCGTTTCGACGGCATAACGGATCGGAACACTGTGCGGCGGGCTTGTCCAGCCATTCGAGTACGACTGGTATGTTTGAATGTAGTACATGTCGAAGGTGTCGGCAAAGTTGCCCAAACCGTATCCGACGAAGGGCCGGTGCTTAAATGCTTCCCACGCTACGCTCCAAATCGAGGCGCGGCCAGACCCTCCGGTAGCGAATACTGTACCAAGACGCATCCACATGGAACTTTGGATCGTTGCGAGCGCCGCAACCAGCGCAGCGCAGAACCACATTAGCTGCACGCGTTGCCGCGACCGGACCAAGAAATACGCTACGACAACGGCCAACCCAAGAAATCCGCCTCGTGAGCCGCTCAAAACCACCGCCACTCCTATAATACAGAGTGCTCCCGCACATGCAATCTTTACCCAGAACGCGCGCGCATGCAAGCCGAACATGATCGCAATCGCCGACGGGAAGAGTAGCGCGTCCGCAAAGTGGTTCGGATCGATGATCGTATCGGCCACCTGCAGGACGAGCCGGCGGTTGACCAAGGATTGACTGCTCAAAGATGGATCCCGGTAGAACGCTATCGCTCCGTATCCCGCCGAAACGACGCCTGCGGCCAGCACCGCGTACAAGAGAACGCGGAACTGCGGCTCGGTGATCGGCGTGACCGCGAGGGCAAGATACAGCAGCGTCAGACCCGCAAACGTCGGCAGCATTGCAAGCGCTTCGCCCTGATCGAGGGCCCACAGCGTGCTTGCAGCGCTCCACAGCAGGAATAAGAAGAGGGGCAGCACAGTGGGCGGCAGCCGCACGAACGAGCGGTGGCGTATGCACCATCCGAGCAAGAACAACGCTGAAACCGCGCCGATAAACTTTGTGAGCGTTCCGAAGTGGCCCGCCCCAAGGAGGTTATCGAATGGAATCAGCAAGACATATAAGCCGTACGGAAAAATGAGCGGCCGGGTAGCGGCGACATACAGCGCAGCCGGACCCAACAGCAACGCAATCAGAGCGCCGATAAGGAACGGCGAGCCGCCGCGAATCATCATTGCAGACGCCGCCAATAGCGCAACGATGGCGGCAGCCGCTAGCACCCGCTTGGAGTCCACCGGTTGGAGGGCCGAAATCATCTCAAAGGAGCGTAACATTCGCCCCTCGCCGCGCTTGAGGCGCCTAGGGCCCAACAGAAAGGGACGAACGGCACGGTGATGCATCACGGTCACCCTTTTTGGTCGTGGCAGCTGCTCCTGGCAATGGCGCTGAACTGCGTGGTACAGGGGTTCACGATTGCCAATTACGCCGCGCGGCTCGCGGGGGCGCGCTCGGGACGGGTCGCAACCGCCATATCGCTGTACAACATGTTCGCGACGGCTAGCCGCTTCGCCGGAATGATCTATACGCCGATGCTCGGCTCCCTCTCGGACCGTGCCGGACTAACGGGCGACGTGCACGGCTTTTTGTGGCAGTTGCGGTTTATCGTCTTTGCGGGGACGTTCGGCGCCGTACTCGGTACGCTCGCTCTGCCGACATTCGTCGTCGTGTACATACGCGCGATCCGGGCGTTCGAACGCGTGCGGAATATTCCAAAGGCGGCTATCCGCGTCTTCATTCCGAAAACGGCACTCTCTCTTTTGCGCGACGTCAAACTCACCGTGGCCACGAATCCGTGGAAACTTTCCGTGAAACACGTGCCGAAAGACGTGCTCGTATTGAACACGCTCGTGACGATGGTCTACGGTATAGGAATAGTGTCCGCAGCGTATGCGAGTGTTTTGAACCCGGGCGCCGCGCGAACGGCGCTGCTCTTTAGCGGCCTGGTGAACGGCATCGGCGCGATTGCCTTTAACGTGGTCGTCGACCCGACCGCAGCGTTCATCACCGATCAAACCGTACGCGGGGAACGCAACATCGACGATGTCAAGGCACTCGTGACGTACCTTTCATTCACGGCAATTCTCGGTTTCTTGCTTTCGCAAGTGTTGCTCGTCCCTGCAGCGTACGTACTGAAGGCCGCGTCACAACTCGTCACCGGCAGATAGTCACCGCCGGACGCGTTGTACCTGTGGCAGCGCGAGCACTTCGAAATCCGTGATATGGATCGAGTCGAGCGCGGCCAAATCGGACGCGTCCCAGCGATCCTCTCCCGAAAGCGGCGCTGCGTTGTAGAGGCCGTTGCCCTTCGATCCGGTGTCCGCAAGATAGATGCCGTACGTCTTCATCGCCTGCGCAATGACTCGCGCCTGCGGACCGAACCGCGAAATGTCGAACGAACGCTTGAGCCGCAGATGCGCGCCGTACGGCAACGCATAGGGGGTTCGCCCGTTGAATGGGTGTCCGTCGGTGTAACTTGCAGGACGCACGAAATCGTATTCGGCGGCCGTTCCGGCGGGCGGAGTCCAGTTGAGCGCGTGATCGATGTGGCCCGCCTGCACCTCTTCCCATTTGATCATTCCGCTGAATATCGAAAGCCCGGACGCCATCGAAGATGGAGTGCCGGGCGAGAGAGGCACGAACGGCCTGCGCAGATCCCAAACGGCGCCGCTGTACGCCGAAAGTTGCCCGTCGTAGGAAGTGTCGTACGTTTCATACAGACGGCAGGAGTGCACGTCCACAACCATGGCATGCGCATCGAGCAGCGGCGAAATACGAAAGTCCGGCGCCCACGGGAAACGCTCGTGAAAGTGGTGGTACGGAACTTTTTCGTGCACGACTACACGCGGCGTTCGTTCGTCGGCAATGTTTATGAACTCCGCGGCGGGCGCTGCGGCCCAAAAGCCGCCCGTGTTGCCTGCGTCCAGAGCTCCCAAAATGTACTGTTGGCTGTGTGCGTCGACGCGTGCGTTATCGACGCGTTCGTTGTAGTAATCGTTCGGCGTAAAAATGGGACAGCCCGCATATTGCGCGGTTCCCTGCGTGACGATTGCGTGCGCAGCAATGAGCAGAAGAGAAAGAAGAAAGGTCCCCACGTTGCAGTGGGGACCTTTATGGCCTTCGGGACAGCTGTCCTTTAGTGACCGGGGACGCGCTGCACTGTCGGCAGCGTGACGACGTCGAAGTCGGACAGATGGAGCTTTCCGAGAGCCCCTAAATCTGAGCCATTCCAGGGGTTTGAGCCGTCCGGCGCGTTTGAAAAGTAGAGCGCGTTACCGCCGGAACCCGTGTCCGCCAAGTACATGCCGTAATGCTTGAGAGCGTTGGCA